>JACZWL010000044.1:2336-24492 GCA_022572185.1 Pseudomonadota bacterium
GGCTGTGTTGCTCAATCGGAAAGCCCTTTAAGACCACCAAACCGTAACCGTCCATGATCTCATTACGCCAGTGCAACACATCACCGGCGATGTCCGCGAGATCAAAGTGCTTGTGAGTGAGGTCAGACAGAGAAAGGCCAGATGTGTGCACGGCCTGCAAGGCGCGATCAAATGCATAGAGGTGCCTATCCTCTAATTCAATCGTCATGTCTTTTTTGCCGACTTTGTCAGCAAACTCGTCGTCGTCATCGTCCTTGACGTCTTCCTTCTTGTCGTCGGCGTCACTTTTCTGATCGTCCTTGTCGTTTTTCTCTTCAGCGTCAGCGTCCTGCGACTTCTTGTCCTCGTCTTTTCCCTTCTTTTTCTTGGCGGCCTTCTTCTTTCGCGCGAATTTGGTTTTGCGATTAGTGGTCTTTTTCGAGCCCGTGGATTCGTTATCGTCGTCTGTTGAATCGGCCATTTCGATCTCTCTTGCGCTTTATTTCCTATATGTGAATCATTATGCCTAAGATGACTATCCTTGCGAAGTTTTCCTCGGTATTCGAAGGATCTGCCATATCCTCGACATATTGGGGTGCCCCAAGCCCACGAGGACTAAAACCTACTGAAGAATTGGTGGGAGACACCGGCGACTTGAACCCCGAACCGGGCGGTTAAGAGCCGCATGCTCTGCCAATTGAGCTAGTCTCCCCCCCCCCGAAAATTCCCGTAAGTGCTACCGTAAATGAATCCGATATATTTGTCTAAGCTCTTGTTATCCGGTTTTATTCTGCCCTACTTGCCAAGAAGTTAAGAGTCTCCAACTGCGTTAAAGGCCCAAATTTCCTTTTGGATTTTATTATTTGTTTTCTTTGCCCGCTAGCCACGCATAAACTTTTGTATCTAAACACCTTCGGATGACCCCGCAAGGTAGTTAAGAGCCCGATTTTCGCCTGTGGAAATACTCACCAAGGTAGTGCTCAATCACTATCAAGGATTAGGAAGACAGCCTGGCAACTATATAGATCGTTCAAGCACGAATGGCGGATGATCCGGCAAGCCGCTGCGTGCCTTTTGCGTGGTTGCTTGGCGTAATTCAGGGCAAAATCCTGCGCATTTCGCAGCGGCTCTGCAATCTCGATCGAATTGTCGAAAGAGGGCAGTATTGCATCTTCATTTGGACTTACTGTGGACTTACGAGGCGAAATAGGGGAGCCGTGATCTCGGGCATTCCGCTGTAACTATTTGAAAGTATTGGTCGGGGTGAGAAGATTTGAACTTCCGGCCCCTGCCTCCCGAAAACGGAATTCGACTTGTAAGTATTTGATTTAATTAACAGTAGGGCGTAAGGCGTCCGTTGCAAATGCAGTACCTATCACGACCGTGCACAGCCGTGTCACACGATTCTCACACAGTGCCGAAACCGGAGCATAGCGGGTGAATATCACCTTGCCATGGATACACCGTCGCTTCGTCAGCTTGCTTGGTCGTCAAGCTAGGAAATTCCATTCAAAATTGGAATTCGCACCCCACACGCCCATTGGGCGTCGGTAAGGTCTTTGGACATGGTGATCTACGATTATCTTCATAATCGGGTTCAACATGCTAGCATAAGTTATTGGTATTTATGAGATACCTTCTAATATCTTAGGCGTCAAAATGTGAAACGACAGAAGTCGCAGATTGGCCTGGACGAATACGCGTGACCTGATTCGCTCCATTTCACGCTAAGAAGCCCCCTTTTTGCGGGGTTTTGATATTCCCGCACTGTCCTAATTATTCTCGCTCGTAATATGCATTCAGCTTGTTTCCGTCCATATCCTTGAAATGACCTGCGCAAACGCGGCATGGAAAGGTAGGAGCGTCGAAGTCTTCAGAATCACAGCAGACTGGACCACGCGGCTCGGGAGCATGAAGAGCGTGCACAGACCGGCAATGACGCGATCCAGCGGACTCAGATTCGGTGCGCGTTCGCGGCTCCGGTTCAGGGTCAGCAGTTGCTGTCTCACGGGCAGAGATTCTGCGAACATGGCGCGGGCGCCGCCGGGGCCCATCAGTTTCGTGATGGTGCTACCAGTTGGGCGAACAAGATGGCGAGATCACGCATTGCCTAATCATTGTGACGATCAGCCGCGGCATTGCAAGACTTGGAAATAACACTGATTTATGCGACAAACTAACAATTCGCCACACACACGCTGCAAAGCGATGACGAAGGTTGCTTCCCGAGAGTGCGACTATATTCGGCTTCTTTAACTCACGATTTTTTCGGGTTTACATTGTTAGGGCGCAAAAACTCCATTGGTGTTGCTAAACAGCCTGCCCCTGGCGAATTAGTATTCACGCTGCTGCAGGCGTATGGAATAGTCCCGACAAAGCTTGGGCCAGCACTTGTCGGGCAGACGCATGAAAGAATCCTGGGCTGTGGGCTTTTGGGTAACCCTTTATCTACTGTGGGAGTTTTGGGTGACTCAGTTATCAGCTGTGAACTGCCCCTGTTCTTTGGCCACCTGGCTTGTTAGGTTTTCCGTTTTTCCCGTACTCCAAAATAGGCCATCGCTGGCGTAATGTAGTTCTGCGAACTATGTGGCCGTCGTTCATTGTATCGACGGCGCCACTTTTCAATAATCACTCTGGCCTCGGCCAGACTAGCAAAGATTTCTGCGTTCAGACATTCTTTGCGAAAGGTGCCATTGAAACTTTCATTGCTGCCATTCTGCCACGGCTTGCCCGGTTCGATGTTCGCCAACTTGATGCCGTAGTTTTTCATCTGCTCCTGCAGCGCCCCGGCGAGCAATTCGCTGCCGTTGTCGCTGCGGATCGCTTTCGGCATTCCAAAGCGTGTGACCATCTCTCTGAGCGCTGCTTTGACGTGATGATGTTGTAAATGCCGGCCGGTCTTGATCGCCAGGCAGTAGCCGGTTGCCTCATCCTTGACGGTAAGACAACGAAGCGGTTCGGCATCACCATAGCGATCATGCACGAAGTCCCAAGCCCAAACATCGTTACGATACTTCGCAGGTCCCTCCAGTTTGTCACCGGTGCGCACCTTGCGGCGTGGCCGATACGGCGGCAATGACAGGCCATTCAAGCGCCACAGCCGGTACACTCGTTTGTCGTTGAGCTGCCAGCCTCGCAGCCGCAGGTATCCACCGGCCAGTCGGTAGCCCCAGCTCGGATCTTCCCGTGCCACGATCTGCAACGCGGCTGACAGCCACCGGTCCTGGCGTGCACGCACGGACTGATAGTGGATCCCGGAACGCGGTGTCGAACAAAGCCAAGCCACTCGGCGTTGGCTCAATCCCCGATTCAGTGCCAATCGTGCCATCGCCCGCCGTGCCGGCGGGCTCACCACTTTTTTGCCTGAATTTCCTTCATCACCTCAACTTCCAGATCCCGCTCCGCCACCAGCTTTTTCAGCCTGGCGTTCTCATCGCGTAATCGCCTGAGCTCGCGCACATCCGACACCTCCATGCCTGAAAACTGCCGGCGCCATCGATAAATCGTTTGTTCGGCTACGCCGTGCTTGCGCGCCGTGGCCGTCACCGTATTCGATTCTGCTTCACGCAATATCGATACGATCTGTTCTTCTTTATAGCGACTCTTCTTCACCTCGGTTCTCCTCAGATTGAGGAAAACCTAACATAGCTCTGGTCCAAAGTTCGGGGGGCACTCCAACAGGGCACTTTCCCTTAACTTGTTACAATATCGCATCGCGCATGCGTCTCTGCCCGATAAAATCGCCAAGAGCAATGAACTCGTCGAGCGGGGCGGCAAACGGGGTGTCGTCGTTCTTAGGATCAATTGAAAAAAGCGAGATTACAACATGGAGCAGAGCAGAATCGACTGGCCAAATTTTGCTGCTTGCGTCGCAATTATTGTGCTGGTTTGCATTCCACTTGCGGCATCACCGGAATCTGGCGGCGCACTTTTGCAACGGGCCTATGATTTTATCGCGCAGGAATTCGGCATTGCGTACCTACTCGCGAGTGTGGCAGCGATTGGCTTCCTGGTCTGGCTTGCAAGCAGCCGTTTTGGCCATGTCAGATTCGGCGAGCCGGATGAGAAGCCGGAATTCGCAACGCTGAGCTGGATCGCGATGTTGTTCTGCGCCGGCATCGGCGCAGGATTGCTGTATTGGTGCGCGATTGAATGGGCACATTATTATCAGGCACCGCCGTTCGGTGTTGAACCGTACAGCCCGGAAGCTGCCGAATGGGCTTCCACCTACGGACTTTTTCACTGGGGATTTACTGCATGGGCTTTTTATTGCCTGCCTGCTGTCGCGATTGCATATCCTTATTATGTCAAGAAGCTTGATCACCTGCGTTTCAGCAACAGTTGCCATTACTTTCTCGCCGGTCGCGAACACGGCTTCATTGCTCGCGGCATCGATTTTCTTTTCATGATTGCGTTGATCGGCGGCGCAGCCACGTCACTTGGTTTCTCGACGCCGATGATCGCCGCTTGCATAGCTCGGCTCTTTGGCATCGAGCACAGTTTTGGCCTCGAAGTGGCTGTGATGGTCCTTTGCATGATGCTTTTCGCGACCAGCGTGTGGCTTGGGCTCAAGAAAGGCATCAAGAAATTGAGCGACATAAACCTGATGCTCGCGTTCGGTTTGTTGCTTTACATCCTGGTGGTGGGGCCTACCGCGTTCCTGCTTAAGGCCAGTCTCAACGGAGTCGGCATGATGGCGCAGAATTTTTTGCGCATGAATTTCTGGACCGATCCGTTTACGGATTCAGGGTTCGTAGAGGACTGGACCGTCTTTTACTGGGCCTGGTGGATTGCGTATGCACCTTATGTCGGTCTGTTCGTCACCCGCATTTCCCGTGGCCGTACCATCCGCCAGGTCATACTCGGCATGATGATCTTCGGTTCGCTGGGCAGCTGGCTCTTCTACATGATTATCGGCAACTATTCGCTGTTCCTCGAACTCGAAGGAATCGTCAGTATTACGGAAATCATGAGCACGGATAGTGGTAACGCCGCAATCGTCGCGATGTTGGAGCAGTTGCCCCTCGCAGCCGTGGTCATCGCGGTTTTTTCGATCATCGCAATTATATTCTCGGCAACGACGTACGATTCTGCCTCGTATGTATTGGCATCCGGTGCCACATTGCATCTTGCAGCCGGTGACGATCCGGCACGTTGGCACCGCGTATTCTGGGCGTTCGCCCTGGGTCTGCTGCCGATAACACTGATGTTCATCGGCGGACTCAAAGTCATGCAGGTCATATTACTCGTCGTTTCGGCACCGATTCTGGTCGTTGGCGTCGTAATGTCTGTAGCCCTTGTGAAGTCACTGCAGGCCAACACTTGATTATGTGCAGACTGGCCCTGGCTCTCCTATGTGTTGGAGTAACCGCCTGTAACATTCAGCCGGAAGTCGAAGTGAATGGCGAGGTGCTCCACGGTGAGTATTTTGCAGATACCGGCGTTGCGGTGTTCCGAAGTATTCCATTCGCCGAACCGCCGCTTGGCCATCTGCGATGGCGACCACCACAGCCTCTGGGAATGAAACTTGCGTACCGCGAAGCGACTGCGTTTGCGCCAGTTTGTATGCAGTCGCCGAGAATTCTCGAATGGTATCGTGACATGGCTGAGATTTTTGGCAGCTCACCCGATGTGTTCGAAGACCTGGTCACGAGCGAGGACTGCCTCTACCTGAATATCTGGTCCCCCGACCTGCACGAAGATGCTGCGCTCCCGGTCATGGTCTACATTCACGGCGGAAGCAATAAGAGCGGCTGGTCGTATGAACCGAACTACCACGGACATGCACTTGCTAAACGAGGAGTTGTGCTCGTCAGCATCGCGTATCGACTCGGCGTTTTCGGTTTCCTGTCTCACCCGGATCTCGATGACGATAACGGCATTGCCAACTTCGGCCTCTGGGATCAGGTCACGGCGCTCAAGTGGATACAGGAATATATCCGGCAATTCGGCGGGGACCCGGAGCGCGTAACGGTCTTCGGTGAGTCCTCCGGTGCACAGGACATCCTGACCCTGATGGCCTCAGACAAAGCGGCCGGATTGTTCCATGGTGCAATCCTGCAAAGCAACGCCGGCTTCGGCATCAGTAATCGCAATTCGCCTACACTTGATGACGAACGACAACGGGGAGTGCAAACGGCTGAAATATTCGGTTTCGATGGCGCTGATGCGTTGCAAAAGCTCAGATCTGTCCCGGCGCAGGACTTGTTGAATGCATACGAAGAACGATTCCCAGAGTATTATCATTCACCTGCTGTAGACGGGCAGTTTTTGAAGAAGCCCGTGTGGCAAATCATCAAGGACGGTGAGCTATCCGGCATACCCTTTATTATCGGCAGCAACGCCGATGAGTGGTATGACAGCACGCCGAAAGACGTCGACGAAGACGACGTCGTGCAAGCCGTTGCATCTTCGGACCACCTGAATACACCCGAAGCGCTTGCTGCGATGCAATCTGAAACTGACCATCGCAAAGCGATCGATCGCATTTTGACAGCGGACGGCATATTGTGCCCATCACAATACCTGGCCGCCACTCAGTCAGCCTCGAACGACAACGCATGGATGTACTACTTCGCACGAATTCGGGACGGTGGAGCAGGCGCGCAAGTTCGTGCCTATCATGGCGCAGAGCTGCCGTATGTATTTGGCACGCACGATCCCTGGATGACGACGACAGCCGTTGACTGGCGATTATCCGATCAAATGATCGCGTACTGGACACAGTTTGCGACCATGCGTGACCCGAATGCAGATGGCCTGCCGGATTGGCCGTTTTTCGATGCACCGAACTACTTGGTCATGGAATTCACGAATATCCCATCGCCGACAGCCGCTCCGGAACGCATTCTGTGCCGTGTCTTTCGCGAGTCCATAGACGGACATTAACTTCGTATCAGCTAGAATCTTACGACGCCGCTGTTTGGTCTGCTGTCGGTTCGGACCTTCTGCAACCAGCTCACGGTCTCGCTAACTCCACCAAAAGTAAACACATGTGCGCTGAGCGGTCGACCCGTCTCCAGACGGTATTTCCCAATCGCCTCCATTTGATTCCAGGGCGCTGCGCGCCGCAGCAGTTCAAAACCTACTTTCTTGTTCGCCAGGAGTTTCTTTGCGGATGATTGAACTCCGCATATTCTGGCAAAGCGTAATAGCGTCCGAAGCTTGGCTGGGCCGGGGATGCCAGCCTGAATGGGGAGATCGGGATATTCTTCGTGTATCGCACGACACCAGTTAATAATTGATTCGGCCTGGAAGGAAAATTGGCTAACGATATAAGGCTCGATCGCGGCAGTCCTGCAAGCCGCGACCTTGGCTGCCAGCGCCTGATTCAGCACTGTCGTGTCGATGTTGGGATGGCCGTCAGGGTAGCCGGCAATCCCGATCCGTCTGATCCCATGTTTAGCCGGCACGTCTGAATTAATCACGTCAAGAGCACTCGCATACGGTCCCCGCGGCTCGGCCAGGTCCCCGCCAATTACAAGAATTTCGCTGACGCCGGCACGCTCAACAAAGCTGCCCAGATAATGGTTCAGCTCTTCCGCCGTTCGCATCCGCCGTGCCGCAATATGCGGAACGGGCTGATATCCTAAAGCCGCGAGCTGGGCTGCTGTCCTTATTCGTGCTTCCGCGCCCTCGCCGGCAACCGCATTGACGTATATTCGCCCTCTCGTCGGCAATAGATGCCGATTCCGGTCGAGCGCTTCCAGGTCGTGCACACCGATTTCCAGCGAAAGTCCTTGCAGCGCGATGGTAAACGGATCTGTACGTTCAGGATCTGGGGTGGTTTGGGTTCTTACCACTGGCTCTCCATTTTTTTGCCTGGCATCCGGTCTAATTCCGGTTGCGCGATATGACGTACGATTCATCGTAAAACCAAAGACCGTTATGTTTTTCCAACACGTCCTGAGTCGCCTGCAGATAGCTTGGATCCGCAAGCGCTTCGCTCAGACGCTGCTCTTCGATCTGCGCCACATATATTGCTGCGTTCCAGGCCGCAAACAGTGTTGATGTCCCGATACTTGGATTGATCTCGGTCGGTAGCGTATGCATTTCGTAACGAAAGATCGATCGTTTGTCGGAATATGCATTGAATTTGAAATTCCGCGCGCCGCGACCAAGTTCTGATTTTACGGTCGCAAGTAACTTCTGGCGACTGGTTGTAAATGGGTTTTCGTCGGCTCCCCAGACGCGTTCGATGATCTCCATTCCGGGGTCGTTACCATACGAATGGATGCCGAGTAAGCGCCCGCCCGGGGCAAGTGAACGCGCGAGCGGCACGAGAACTTTACCGGCTTTGAATTCGTTTGATGCGCGGAGTCGATAAGGTTGTGAGGCAATGACGAGATCGTAGTCGGCTCGCTGCGCGCCGCGGCGAGGAATGACATCGTCCAACAGAAACCGATAGTCCTCTCTGTAAAGCACCAACACCACCGGCCGGTCATAGAGTGGATTGCCGGTCTTCTCGCTGGCGTGCGCACCCCAGTTCTCGCTCAAAAACTCGTTTTGCTCTTCGATCTGCACCTCAAACTCATGTGCGGTCGATCCGGCCAGGGCAACTTCGCGCCATATCATCGCGCCGGCGGCCGCGGAAGACTTTGGCGTAAACCACGGTGCCTCCGCGTAATACATGTTGGTGATGATCATGACCATTGCCGGATGCTCGAAGAAACGATCGGGCATTTTCTGCAGCGTCAGTCGGACGTCTTCGAGGCTCACTTCTTTCGCAGCAACGTAAAACGGCATCGTCAGAAACCGGCGGTGCATATCCCGGAGGACGCGCGACAGCACCGTGCCGTCACCTGCGCCGGCGTCAAATATCCGCATGGCAGGCGGACGCGGCTGCAACTGTGACATCTCCATGCCGACGCGCTTGGCCACAACCGTCTTCTCGCTGCAGGTATTGACGAAGAGCAGATATTTCTGGCGGTTGTCGAAGAAGCGGAAATGATGGGCATCATCGTCCTGCTCAGCAGCACCGCTATCGACGGCCACCCCTGGTGCGTCTGCTTCGGTTTGGGTGTCCGACCCGATCACAAACGGTTTTTCGACCTGGCTTGCAGACCTGGCCATGAATGCCTCCACCTTCTCGAGTGTCTTAGGCCTAATCCGGGCACCGTCTCGTACCCGACCGACGAACTTCCCATCATTGACGGCGCGCCGCCCGAACGTCGTTTCAGCCATGCCGTGCTCGCGACAAAATGCCCGGATCACGCCAAGCAACTCGTTCGCGCTCATGACACGAGCGCCTTTGCCTCTATCTCCAGCCACCGCAACTTACCCCATTTTTCCCACTCAGGTGAACCATAATATATCCCACAAATCATTGTGGGAAATTTAGTGGGAATTAGCGCGGTAATGCTTGTCCTTTTAAGTGCCGGGCACGTTGCTACCAGTTGGGTTCCACCGCTCGCGAGCATGCAGCAACGATACCTAAAACCGGCGTAGCATCGCGCCAGCATTCATAGTACTTTGGCCCTGACTTGCTGCCAATTTCCAATGTGCCGGGCGAAGTTCCAAATCAGTTCGCCGCATCACGGACCGATTCACATCACCTATGATTCGCAGTCAAACGCCGCTTATTTTCGCGGTGAACAATAACGGAAAATCATGCCCCTGGTTGCACATAACGAACTGCCTACATTTTCACGGCTGCGGGAGCTCGGTCACGAAGTGTTGACGCTCGAGCGGGCAAAGCGCCAAGACATACGGGAACTTCATATCGGCCTGCTTAACATGATGCCGGATGCGGCCCTGACAGCTACGGAGCGGCAATTCATCAGCCTGGTCGGAGGCTCTAACCAGATAGCCCAGTTCTATGTATATCCGTTTTCCATACGGAAACTGAATCGCGGAGCAGAAGCCAGGAAACATATCGATCAATACTATTTTGACTTTGCTGATCTGGCAGACCAGGGCCTGGATGCACTGATCATTAGCGGCGCCAATGTAGCCAATCCATCATTGGACCAGGAACCATTCTGGGATGCCCTGATCGAGGTGGTGCGCTGGGCCGAGGACAATGTCGCTTCCATCCTGTGTTCTTGTCTCGCTACCCATGCACTGGTCAAGCATCATTACGGCATCGAGCGGCAGCTATTGCCACAAAAGCGGTGGGGTGTTTACAGTCACAGAATTAGCCGGCCTGAGCACCCATTGATGAGAGGTATCAATACGCGTTTTGATGCGCCGCATTCACGGTACAACGAGATCACCAGATCGCAACTCGAAGAGGCCGGGCTGGTTGTCCTCATCGAAAGCCAGGAGGCGGGTGTCCACCTGGCAGTCAGTCCCGACCAGCTTCATATCGTCTATTTCCAGGGGCACCCCGAATACAACTCCAACAGCCTGCTCAAGGAATACAAGAGAGAGGTCACTCGCTATTTCAATGGTGAACGCGAGGCAGTGCCACGTTATCCGGAGCACTATTTTTCGGATGAGGCGATTGAAATAGCCGCGCGCTATATCGAAAAGGCGCTACAGTCTGACGCCAGAGGCGAGGCTCTGCCGGAGTTTCCCGAAAAGGACCTGGAATCGCTCGTGGATAATACCTGGGGTGATACCGGCAAGGCGATTGTCAATAACTGGCTCGGACTGGTATACCAGTTCACTAGCCCTGATCGCAAAGTGCAGTTCATGCCCGGAATCGATCCGCATGATCCATTGCAACTACGCGCCAAATAAACAAGTAACCGAAACATGTCGCATTTTTATCTCTTTGACACACTTAGCCTGCATGCCGGACAGACGATAGATCCCGAGTTCGGCGCTCGCGCCACGCCGATATATCAGACCACGTCCTATGTCTTTCCTGACACAGACACAGCGTCATCCATTTTCAATCTGGAGCGCGGCGGACATGCCTACAGCCGCATCACCAATCCCACAGTAGGCGTCCTGGAGCAGCGCATCGCCGCACTCGAGGGAGGTTCGGCAGCAGTCTGCACGGCCTCCGGCATGGCAGCCACCTTTTGCGCGATTACTGCGATCCTGGGACAGGGCGACCACATTGTCGCGTCTACGCAGATGTACGGCGGCAACATCAGCCTGATGAAAAACACCCTGCCACGATTCGGTATCACGACGACGTTCGTGGACCCGATGGACATCGACGGTTTCCGGGCAGCAATCCAGGACAACACGCGGCTGATCTACGGGGAGCTGATCGGTAATCCCGGTCTCGATATCCTGGACCTCGAGGCCATCGCCTCAATATGCGGGGACAATCAGATCCCTTTCATGGTGGATGCCACGTTCAACACACCTTATCTATGCAAGTGTTTCGATTTCGGCGCCAACATAAACATTCATTCCCTGACCAAGTGGATGGGTGGTCATGGCCTCGCCATCGGTGGCGTGATCGTGGATGGCGGCAACTTTGACTGGGGCGCGACCGACAAGTACCCGACCATCACCGAGCCCTACGCACCTTTTTCCGGCATGAATATCTGGGAGGAATTCGGTCCCAGCGCCTTCGCGATGCGTATAAGAGCCGAGGCCATGAGGGACTTCGGCGCAACCATGAGCCCGATGACTGCATTCCTGTTACTACAGGGCATCGAGACCCTGTCGCTACGCATGGACAAGCACTTGTCCAATACGAAGGCCATGCTCGACTATTTGACCAGTCACAAGCTGGTCACATGGGTCAGTCATCCCGACCTGCCCTCGCATTCGAGCCATGAACTGGCGAAGAAGTATCTGCCTAAAGGGGCAGGCTCTATTATCAGCTTTGGCGTCGAAGGCGGCAGGGACGCCGGCAAGGCCTTTATCGAGAACGTCCAGCTCGCCTCTCACCTGGCCAATGTCGGAGATGCCAAGACCTTGATCATCCACCCGGCTACCACCACGCACTCCCGCATCAACGCCGAGCAGCTTGTCGCTGCAGGTATTACCGAGGACATGGTCCGGCTGTCCGTCGGGCTCGAAGACATCGAGGATATCAAGGCCGACTTCGAGAACGGCTTCCGTGCAGCGAAGAAAATTGCGAACGCTTGAGCATGTATTTTGAAGTCGACGGCAAACAGGTGTTCGCCACCACCGGCGGCAAGCCGTTCGATAACAAGAAGCCTGTGGTCATCTTCCTGCATGGTAGCGCCCTCGACCACACCTTCTGGGGTTTGCACTCCCGTTTCTTCGCGTTCAGGAACTATGCCGTGCTGGTGCCTGATCTCCCCGGACACACGCATTCTGAAGGTCCCGCGCTCACATCCATCGAAGCGATCGCGGATTGGCTCAACGATGTTGCCGAAGCGCTGGACATTGACAATATCTCCCTGGTGGCGCACTCACAGGGTTGCCTCAACGCGCTCGAATTCATGTCACGTTATCCCGACAGGATCCGTACCGTATCATTCATCGCCAGCGGCCTGGCCACACCGGTCAATCCGGCTTTGATTGAGAACGCCGAAAACAATCCGGAAAAAGCGATTGCCATGATGGTGGGCTGGGGATTCGGCTCTGCCGGGCATCTGCACCAGGGTCCGATTCCTGGACATTCGATGGTGGCCAGCGGGTGGAAAGTAATGCGGCGCAATGTGCCCCACGCGTTGGCCACCGACCTGAAGGCCTGCGATGCCTATAAGAACGGCAAAGCAGCAGCCGCGAAAATTGCCGTCCCGGTCCAGGTACTCGTCGCGGATAAGGATCGAATGGCACCGCGTAAGGCCACCATGCAGCTGGTCGAACACCTGAACAGCCCTGAAGTGCATATCATTGCGAAGAGCGGACATATGATTCCGCAGGAAGCACCGAATATTTGCCGACAGCTTCTGAAGACCTTCATATTTGCCAATAACCCGTCAAGCTAAACACTCAATCAATCCTTTTAGGGTTGGGATTAATATCGCCGGTCAACTGGCCATGGAGTTTAACGTAGGGGATTTCTAACAGCAGAAACCCATGTATTGATCTATATCCCTTCCGGGATGGTTTTCTGCGCCGGGAACCACGGTGCCTCACACACGGTCACTTGTCTTTCTCCTGAAGGGGTTGCCACGACAAACTCGCTGCCTATGGCGGCATGCTCAACAGGAACATTGGCGAAGCCGATGTTTTTCTCCAGCCGTGGCGAGTTTACACAGCGAGTAACGTGCCCGATTTCCAGCTCACCATCGCTGACCGGCCAGAATTCCGGATTCGTCTCCTTTAGCGCCTCGCCACGCATTTCTATACCGACAAGTCGCCGCTTCACGCCCTCCGCCTTGATTTTCTCCAGCGCCTTTTTGCTGATGAAATCGCCAGGCTGGTCCAGGTCAACCAGGCGATCAATGCCGACAACAAACGGGTTATCAAAACGCGTGATGTCAGAAGCATAGGCCAGCAAGCTACCTTCGATACTGCGTATGGTTGAAGGCGCAATCGCGGCAATACCATAAGGCTTGCCCGCTTCCATCACGCGCTCCCACAATTGCTCTCCGTACTTGCCGTCGCGCAGGAAAAATTCGTAGCCAAGTTCTCCACTCCAGCCCGTGCGCGAAACGACCAGAGGAACTCCATCGAGCGTTGTCTCCTTCAGCCGGTAATATTTCAGTTCCAGCGCCCAGTCACCAAACAACGCCCGTGCGACGTACGGTGATTTGGGACCCTGAAGTTGCAAGGGCGATACGTCGGGCTCAACGATGTTGACGTCCATACTGCTGTTGACTGCTACGCCCAGGACCCAGAGCAATACATCTCCGTCACCCGGAGACAACCAGAACTGCTGTGGCTGGAGTCGAAGCATCACCGCGTCATTGACAATGCCCCCTACTTCGTCCGTGATGAGCATGTACTGGCATTGACCGACCTGACACTTCGACATGTCACGTGGTGTCAATAGTTGCATGAATTGGAAAGCGTCCGGGCCGCTGATCTCGATCTGACGCTGACAGGCGACATCCCAAAGCGTGACATCGTTAACCAGGTTCCAGTATTCCGTGATCGGATCCGTATATGAAGTCGGCATATACATGTGGTTGTAGATGGTGAATGCCTTGGCGCCGTATCGGCGCGTCCCTTCGAAGTACGGTGACCTGCGCACACGTGGTCCGATTGAAATTAACGGGGCATCGGCATCCCAAGTCATTCGGCGAATCCCGGTGGCGGCTTCAATTTTGGGCGGCTGCGACTTGGCCATGAACCCACAGTGTCAGTCTCCGTCGAGCAAGCACCGTGAGTCACTTCGGGCCTGGCCCCGGTTGTCCGCAATACCTGGATGCCACCATTGTTGTTTTCGGGTGAAGATGTCACGTTTTCTCCGCTTGATGATCAGCCATGCAACGAGATGCGGGAGCTTACATTACAGCGATTCAGTTTGACAAATGACGCAAAGTTGAACTGACGCACGCCGGGGGTCTTGTGGAGGCCGTAAATGCGGATACTACCGCCACCTTATTCGCAACCGCAATCGCGATTGCTGGACGCGTCATTGTTCCAGCATTACAACAACACAACCCCGGCATTCGCCTTGTTCGATGATTTCCTGCGCACGAGCGATGTCAGCCAGAGGCAAAGTATGAGTCACTCTGTGCTGCCACTGGTCGTCTCGCAGTCGCTTTTCAATATCAGCTATTGCCTGCCGCTTTGCTTCTTCAGGCATCGCATAAACGATAACGAACCGTATCGTCAGATCCATGAACATCATCTTCAGGAACGGCAGCTTCGGTTCAGGCACCTGGGTTGAAGAATAGGTAGCGATCGTGCCGCCAACGCGGATCAGATTCAGTACTTCCGGCAGATTGGTACCGAACTCGACGTCGATTACCCGATCCACTTTTTGTTGCTCGTTGATTCTTAGTGCTTCATTGCCCCACCCCGGCTGGCGGTGATTGACGACCACCTTCGCACCAGCCTCCACGCAGGCGCGATTATCTTCCAGACAACTGGCCGTGGCGATCACTGAAGCGCCTGCCTGGCTCGCCCACTGAATGGCGTAATGACCCACGCGGCCGGCGCCGCCGGTAACGAGAATGCTCTGACCATCCACCGGGCCATCTGCGAATACACATCGGTGTGCGGTCATAACAGGGATCCCCAGACAGGCGCCGATCTCAAAGCTCACCTTATCGGCAAGCGGCGGCGCGCGGGAACTCTCTAGGGAGACATACTCGGCTGCAGTGCCAAATCGTCGGCCATATTGTGCCTGATAGACCCAGACCCTTTCCCCGACTTCACGGTCGTCGACGCCAGCGCCGACAGCCTCTATGACACCGGCGCCATCGCTATGTGGAATGACGAGACCATCATCAAGCAGGTTGGGAAACGCGCCCGCCCGTTTTTTCACATCCGAGGGATTGACACCGCTGGTCATCAAGCGGACCAGCACTTCGCCCTGCTGTGGGTCCGGCCGCGGCTGCTCGCCAACGAGAAGCACGTCTGCCGCCGGACCAAACTTTTCAAACCATGCTGCTCTCATATTCGCCGCCTGTGCAACTTAATCGAGCCAGTTCGCCAGCGTCTCCGTATGTCCGTCCAGGCCGATCGCCTGTCCGGATATTTTGGATCCAAGATCGGAGGCAAGAAACAGTACCAGATTGGCGACGTCTTCCGCACTGATGAAGCTGCGCAACGAGTTTTGGCGCAGATAAACATCGCGAATTGCTTCGATGGATTGACCGCGTTCTTTTGCGTCCCTCTCTATGACCGAGTTGAGGCGATCGCCTTCGACACTGCCGGGACAAATCGCATTGACGCGGACGCCGTCCGGCCCCAGTTCCATTGCCAGTGTCTTGGTGAGGCCGACGATCGCCCATTTACTGGCCGTATAAGGCGCTCGCCCGGGACAACCCGTAAACGCAACATTCGACGCTATGCTGATAATGCAGCCGCGCGAAGCCTTGAGTAAAGGGATAGCCAGACGCGAGCAGTAGAAGTGGCCATTAAGATCAACAGCTATGGTCTTGTCCCATTCTGCCGGCTCGATATCCTCCACGAGAGCCGTCGGCCCTGCGATCCCGGCATTATTGACCAGCACGTCCAGCCGGCCGTAACGGCCAGCCAGATCGTCGAAAACCTCCTCCACCTCGGCGACGGTCGATACGTCGGCTCTGGTTGCAGACGCAGCTGGATTGTCTTCGAGAAAGTCTGCTATGGCATCCGCATTGATATCGCAGATATGTACATGACAATCATGGGCGAGGAAGGTCTCCGCAATCACCCGGCCAATACCCGAGGCCCCGGCAGAAATCAGGACCACCTGTTCTGCTTGAATCGCATTAATCTTTTTTGAACTCATGTTTTGTGTGCCAGATTATCTAACGCTGGCGGGGTCAGAATTTGACCGTCAAATTCTTTCATTGCATCGACCAGGCAGGTCCACATATACAGGATCGTCGAGCTATCGCCCAACAGGTAATAGCAGAGCACGTCTTCGATATCATGACGCACAATGACAGCACTTGTCCTCGCCACGGATGTTTGGGCGACTGTACCGTCAGCAAAAATATCAGGCGACAAGTCGACGCTACAGAGTTTCGCGAGCATCGCCGGGCAACGCACACCGGTCAGTGCAAACCAGTAATGGCTATCCTGCCGCCGCACGGGATAGCAATTGTATGTCGCTTCAAGCGAATACGTCATCGCGTCCATCGAAGCATCAGCCGGATTCGCTAACAACATCAGCTCACCTGGTGACAGACGAGCAATCAGCACGCCATCTCGCTGTGCGTAGGCGCGATTGGGCTCCTCGTCGACCTCATAGCGCTTCGATTCGATCCATTGCGACAGACACTTGCCTTTGATGCCGGCGCGTGGAAGGACCGACAAGTCAATCAAGGCAAGCCCTGATTCAGTTGTCAGCGAAAAGTGAACCATGAGCTTCTACAGAGCCTGTCGCAGATTTTCGGGGTCATAAAACGGTGTTTGCACTGTCTGCGCGGCCACCATCAGGCCCTGACTGACTTTGATTTGGAAGTTAGCGCCCGACTCGGCCTGCTCCGGTGCGACATAGGCCAGTCCGATTACCTCATCGAGTGCCTCCGACCAGGCCACGGATGTCACCCGGCCGACGATAGCGTCGTCGCGAACGACGAGATGGGATTCTTCGGGTACCGGGCCATCCGAGTTCAGCAGGCGAAAGCCGACAAGCAGTCGCGATTGGGGGCGGGTCTCTGAAAGGCCAATCGCAGGTTTACCGATGAAGTACGGCTTGCTGGAGGTGACGGCCCAGTCGAGCGCCGCATCCCGCGGCATTGTAAGACTGTCGGTATCCTGTCCGATAATGATGTGTCCTTTCTCCAGCCGCAGAACTCGTTGCGCTTCCACTCCCACGGGACGAATGCCGAATTGCGCGCCAACTGCTATCAATTTTTTCCACATTGCGAGCGCCTGCGTCCACGGTACGTGAAGCTCATACCCCAACTCACCAACAAAACCGACGCGCATTGCAATGACCGGGATACCGTTGATTGTGCCTTGCCGAACCGCCAGGTATGGAAATGCGTCCTTCGAGAAATCCATGTCGGACTCTATTTTCTCCATTACCTGCCGGGACATCGGCCCGGCGATATTCATGCCCGCATACGTTGACGTAACGTTGAGGGCGTCGATTTCCAAGCCCCACTCCGCGTTGCGGCGAAGCATGTTGCGATAGACTGTGTCCGATCCCGTTGTCGTCGTCGTAATATAGAAATGTTCATCATCGAGACGGCATGCGACACCATCGTCGACAATTCCCCCGGTATCATCCGTCATCAACAGGTAACGGGCACGACCCACAGGCTGTTTCTTGTAGGCAAACGTGTACATGCGGTTCAGGAATTCCGCCGCGTCTGGTCCGCGAATCTCGATGCCTCCCAGTGTCGACACATCTATCACGCCGACATTTCCACGGATTACAGCCACTTCTTCGGCAACTTGTTCAGCAACAGTCGCAGCACGATCCTTATTACCCGCATAGTAGGCAGGTCGCTTCCACATGCCCGCGGGCATGAACACAGCGCCGTTGTCAGCGTGCCACCTGTGCATCGGCGTCAATCGTTCCGGTTCGAACGACCTTCCTGCCAGCACCCCGAATGACACCGGCTTGAACGGTGGGCGCTGCGTAGTAACGGATGCCCCGGCCAGATGGTCGCCGCTGACCCTCTGTACGATTCGCAACGCATTTAATGATGACAGTCGTCCCTGGCTGGGACCCATTCCCACCGTGCTGTATCGCTTGGCGAGTTCCGGATGCTCAAAACCGTCCGCCACGGCGTTCTGTAAATCGGCAACCGTTTGATCTTCATCGAAATCGACGAAGTCTTTGCCTTTGCGATGCGGATAAATCGGGTAGGGATGATTGATGCCGCCAGCTCCGGAATCCGGCATGATCTGCGAATCGGCCTCAGGATTCAGACCGAGGGCACGCGCAGCATCCAGGCCCGCGGTACGGCCGTCTGCCAGCACCGCGTCAAGCGCGTATCTGTGATTCACGGATCCTGCCAGGCCGGAGTCGGGCGGCACGTTTGTCACAATGAACGAATTGAGTGCATCGTCATAAATCAACTCACCACCGGCGTGGCAGACAAGCTGGCCGAGCGGTGCATATCCAACACTCGTTACCAAAAGGTCGCAATCCAGTTGCCAACTCTCGCCCGTGGCCTCCCCTGATTCGGCCAGCTTGTTGATGACGACACCCGTGATTGAGCGCAGGCCAGTCCTGGGTATAGCTTCGCCAACCGTACATGCCTGATGTACGGCGACGCCCATTGTCGATACCTGCTCAACAAGTTCCGGACTGGCAGCGGATTGGTTGACGTCGATTACTGCCTGAACCGATATGCCTGCTTCGAGCAAATCCAGGACGACGTCGTAGCCCTCGGCGTTTGCCGTTGCGACGACCGCCCGACTTCCCGGGCAGATGCCATAGAGGCGCATTAAGCGTTGCGTGCCGGATGCCGGCAACACGCCCGGCAAGTCATTATTCCGGAAAACCATCGCTTGTTCGACGCTACCCGTACAGGCAATAACGTGTTTTGCGCGGAGTTTGTACAGTCGATTCGGCCTGCTGAGTGCCAGCCAGTTATCTGGAAACCAGCCATTACACGTTGCCCCGACGAGAACCCGGATGTTGTCGTTTTGTTCGACTTGCCCTATAAGACTATCGCGCAATGAATCGACGTCACGGCGATGCCGTTGAAAGCGTGCGTAATTCAGCGAGCCGCCGAGTGTCGCCGCCTCTTCGATGAGCAACACGTTGGCACCTGCGCGGGCTGCTGCTAAAGCCGCACTCAGCCCGGCCGGACCACCGCCGATGACAGCAACGTCGGCAAATAAATATTGCTTGTCGAAATAGGCTTCGTCAGCATTGCAATTTATTTTTCCAAGGCCCGCGGCACGGCGGAAGAACCGCTCCCACAGCGGCCATATGCCTTTCGGCCGAAAGAATGCCCGATAGTAGAAACCGACCGGCAGAAAACGTGACAAGCGGCCAGCATGCACCGCGTGATCACGATACAGCGACCCCAGGTAATTCTGACCCATGGCGCTGAGGCCAGCCGAGATCGGCAGCATGTCAGCGAGTACATTGGGCTCGTCACCAACCTGCACATAGCTGTTGGCATCCAAACCGGCAAAAGTAAATGCGCCTCGCGGTCGATGGTATTTGAACGATCTCGAGAGCAGCATTACACCGTTTGCTGCCAGTGCACTGGCCAAAGTATCGCCTTCGTATCCTTGGTAGCCCTTTCCCTCGAACCGAAATGAAATCGTATGGTCACGATTGATGACTGATCCCCAGGGCTCCGGTAACCGGCTTGTCGTGAATTTACTCACTGTCGGCACCTTCCGTCTGTCTTTGACTGGCAAAAAACTCATCCGGCCGGTATGTCGCTATGATTCGCTCCGTCGCCGTATCGCGCGTTACGACAAACCAGTAGCTGCTTGCAACATGACACCACCACTCGTGCACCACGCCTTTCAGGTTATTTTCGAGGAAAACAAAATCGGCCCATTCATCGATTGCGGCATCTTGCGAGGGTTCCTGCTTTACCTCGCCGGCGCAGATGAACTCCTGTGCGTTGCGCGGGCCGTTTAAGGGGCAGTCGATTATTTTCATCGAACTAATGACCGACCGACGCGGCGCCGCGCTCGCCGACCTGCTCCATCCGGCTGAAACGTTCTAGTTCGAACGGCTTGATCAATTCCGGCGCTTTGCCGGTCGCTGCCAATTCGGCCATGCAACTTCCACACACCGGCGTAGCCTTGAAGCCCCAGGTCCCCCAACCCGCATCGATGTAATAGTTGCTCACAGGCGTTATTCCCATCACCGGGCTGAAGTCTGGCGTCATGTCGGCGATCCCGGCCCACTGGCGCAACACTTTGGCGTTTTCGAGAAAGGGAAACAGCTCAAGCATGTTCGCCATCAACCCTTCGGTAAAGTCCAGCGTCGATCTTGTTGAATACAACGGATACGGATCCGTGGCGCCGCCCATCACGAGTTCGCCGCGCGCAGATTGTGAGACGTAAATGTGCAGCGAGCCGGATACCACGATCGGGTCGAGAAATGGCTTCAGTGCTTCCGATACGCAGGCTTGCAATGGGACGGAACGAATCGGCAGCTTGATCCCGACCATGCGGGCAAGCTCGGAACTCATTCCGGCAACTGCTTGCACGACTTGGCCCGCGGATATGGAACCGCGATCGGTCTCCAGTTCTATCGATCCGTCGTCGAGACTCTGTATTCCCGTTACCTCGGTTTGCTGATGGATTTCCACGCCGCTCTGCATCGCGCCGCGGGCGTAGCCCCAGGCAACTGCGTCATGTCGTGCGATAGCACCCGGCGGATGGTAAAGGGCGCCCAGCACAGGGTAACGAATGTCCTCGGACAAATTGAGTTCGGGACACAGTTTCGCGAGCTCGTCTCTGCCGACGAGTTCTGAATCGATGCCGAGATGCTGGTTGACTTCCGCACGCCACCTCGATGTGCGGATTGCGGCGTCGGTATGTGCCAGGGTCAGGTGGCCACGCTCCGAATACATCAGGTTGATGCCCAGTTCGCCCGCCAGCGAACGCCAGAGCCGCATGGACTCCTCGTAAAACAAGGCGCCTTCGGGCGTCAGGTAGTTGGAACGTATGATCGCCGTGTTGCGGGCCGTATTGCCCGACGCCAGCCAGCCCTTTTCGAGCACGGCAACGTCGCTGATGCCCCAGTCCCTGGCCAGATAGTAGGCACAGGCCAGACCGTGCCCGCCACCGCCGATGATCACGACGTCGTATGCACTGCGCAGCGGCTTTGCCGCAGGAAAGTACCGATTACCTTTGTACTTTCGCTGGATTCCGTATTTCAGCAGGGCTAACGGCACTTTTGCTCCGGCTTAGGTTGGCGCCAACGCCTGATCAGCAATCAAGCGTATGATCACGCTCCCATGACGTGATGGCCCTCGTGAATCGTTGCCACTCCTCGTTCTTCAGCTTGACGTAGCTGTCGATAAACTCGTCGCCGAACGCCGTCCTTGCGACCTTGCTCGAGTCCAGAAGACGAATCGCGTCCAGCAGATTCGCCGGCAACTTGCGAAGCTTTTTGAGCTTGTGTTGCTCCGTGTACATGTTGAGATCGACTCGCTTGCCAGGATCGCGCTTGTTCGCAACGCCGTCCAGACCCGCGGCAACAACTGCTGCCTGCAATAAATATGGATTTGTCGCGCCATCCATCAGGCGGATCTCGAATCGGCCCGGATCCGGAATGCGTATCATATGGGTGCGATTATTCCCCGAGTAGGTGATTGCGTTCGGCGACCATGTTGCACCAGATGCGGTAACTGCGGCATCGATGCGCTTGTAGCTGTTTACCGTCGGTATGAACATCGCCGCCATCGAGTCAGCGCTGTGCAAAATGCCGGCGATGAACTGATAAGCGAGTTTTGACAGGCCCATTTCATCGCGCTTGTTCATGAACAGGTTTTTCTTGCCGGTCTTGTCCCACACGGAGACGTGTGCATGGCAACCATTACCGGTCAAATGTCCGAACGGCTTCGGCATGAAAGTCGCGCGGTAACCGTGATTCTCGGCTATCGATTTGGCCATGAACTTGAAAAACGTATGACGATCGGCTGTTGTCAGGCAATCCGAATAATCCCAGTTCATTTCGAACTGGCCGTTGGCGTCCTCATGGTCGTTTTGATAGGGATTCCAGCCGAGATTCAGCATCGCGTCACAGATTTCACTGATCACATCGAAACGGCGCATCAACGCCGCCTGGTCGTAGCAAGGCTTTTCCTCC
>JACZWL010000086.1 GCA_022572185.1 Pseudomonadota bacterium
ACCGAAGAGACAAATATCACGCGATCGCCGGGGCGAGCCTCGCTGCCTTAGACGAGCCTCTCATCACGACCTGGCCGGTCATGACAGAGACCTGTCACCTATTGCTGCAACACCTGGGTAATCCAGCACAGCAAAAGCTTATCAAGGCTTACAGCACCGGCGCCTTCGACGTATTCGATCTCACCCGTGATCACACCTCGGATATCCACAAGTTTATGAAAAAGTATGCTGATCTCCCCATGGATCTGGCCGATGCATCGCTGATCATTCTTGCCGAGCACCTGGGACACGGTCGAATTCTTTCGACGGATCAACGGGATTTCAGGACTTACCGTTGGAAGCAACGCAAGCCGTTCGAGAACTTGATGCTGTCGAAGTAGGCTGTTTGACATCTGTCCTTCTCAGGATGGCGATGTACAACAAACAGCTTCAGTTCATCGCGGCGAGACCTGCCTTGAGATCTTCGAGCAACATTTCCATGCGCTCCTGGTGGACGCGGTACACCAGTACGGCGATACGAATAACAAACAGGCCTCTGACCGTTGTGCCGGTCAGGCTGACACGCTGCTGTTCGTTAATGAATGACATTAGCTTGCGTGTCGCCGCGTTTCTGGACTCGAGCGTCTCGAACGTGTCGCGCAGCGCAAACGCCATGATCGATAGCTCGGCCGGCGCAATTATTTCCAGCTCCGGTAGCTGCGCGATTTGTTGCTGAATCCAGTCCGTGAGATCGAGCTTTTCGTCGAGGTAGTCCCTGAAGACCCCGACCCCATGCATTTTCATCGGCAGCCAGACCCGCAGGCCACGAAACGGCCGTGTGAGCTCGGGTGACAGCTCGCAGAAATCCATCAGCTCATCGCCCTCTTGCATCAGCGGCATGTAATCCGCGCCCGAGCTGTGCGTTGCCTTCAGGTCGCGCCCTTCGCGCACCAGCAGGGCACCGGTTCCGTAAGGCAGGAACAGTGACTTGTGAGGATCGAGCACGACCGAATCGGCCATTTCGAGCCCTTTCAGTTTCTGCTTGCCCCGTTCGGTGAGGCAAAAAAATCCGCCGTAGGCTGCGTCCACATGCAACCAGAGATGCTCCTCTTTCGCTAAGGCGGCGAGTTCAGGCAGCGGATCGATAGCGCCGGTGTTCGTCGTGCCGGCACTCGCCGCGATCATGAACGGCTCAAGACCTCTCGACCGGTCTTCCTCCATCGCCTTGCGCAGCGCATCGGGATCGAGCCTGAACGCCTCGTCGGCCGGCAGTACATGCAAAGCGGATGCCGGAAATCCCGCCAGCCGGGCCGCCTTGTTCAGGCAGTGATGAATCTGATCCGACAAATAGATGACTGCCTTCGAGAAATCTTCGCCGAGTCGCACGTGCCGCGCGGTAATCACGGCACTCAAGGTCGCCATTGATCCGCCGCTCGTCAGGAAACCGCGCGCCTGCTCCGGGTAACCGATGATCTCATTGAACCACCGCAGGACATTGGCCTCGATCTGTACGAAGGCTGGTGCCACCATCGTTACACCGACATAGCGGTTCAGCGTGTTCGAAATCAGGTCGGCCAGGGCCGCGTGAAACAGTCCACCGCCCGGCACGTAGCCCATGAAGCCGGGCGAGGTAGGGTTAAGGCCCGCAGGCGCCGCCTTGTCGAAGATCAGGTTCAACAGTTCATCGAAGTCTGTTGCGCTCTCGGGCAGCCCCTCCCTGAATGAACGCACCAGGTCCGCACTGACCTCGCCGGATGTGTCGACCGGTTGCCCGGGCAGCGTGCGAATCTGATGTTCAATTCGCTCCGCGACCGCGTCGATGAGTTGACGTGTCTCGGTAGCGGAGAATTCGAGGGAATCAGGATGCCGCATTGGATTGCTCTACTTGCTGTTGCCGGTGGCGACAAAGGAGTTTGCCCGAATTAGCCGCTGATCGCGATGGCGCTGGTTTTCAGGCTTGGAATCGATCGCCAGAGGCCAGGAAGCAAACATTGCTCGGGTTGGCACCGCCCAAGGATCTGGCTGACACTTAATTATAGAAGCGAGCATTGATCAAATACGCTTGCTGGCCGCGGCGCAAGAGATCCGCGTGCAAACGACCGGAGAATGCAGCGCATCGTACGAAATGTGGGACAATAGTGAGTCGGCGAGCAGGGGCTTCCGGGAGTTTCTTGCGGCAATATCGTATTGAATTGAATAGCCACCGAGTGATAGGTGAGGGGGTAGGGTCATTTAAGATAGAGTTGTGGGCCAGCCGTACTGGATGGGGGATACTCGCGCCCACTATTAAGGATACAAACACGCACCATGGGTAACACAGCTGAGAGCATCCTCACTCAACTCGACTACTCCGTCTCAACAGTCAAGCCAGCAGGATTTGTCAGTCCCGTTACATTAGAGGCATAGCCGTCGGTGCAGACGATTCTCGGCAAGCACTGGCATCATTTGCCCGATACTGAGGTGCTCGGTCTTTTGGAAACGGACCGTGATCGGGGCCTCGATAAGCTTGAAGTCAGGCGCCGTCAGCAGGACTTTGGTCCTAACGTCCTCACGCAGAAAAGGGGCAAAAGTCCCTTGCTCTCGTTCTTACTGCAGTTCCACCAGCCACTGGTCTACATCCTGCTCGGTGCCACCGTGATCACGGCATTCCTCCAGAAATGGGTGGACGCTGGCGTGATCTTCGGCGTTGTATTGATCAATGCACTCATCGGTTTTGTGCAGGAGTCCAAGGCGGTAAAAGCCCTGGAGGCACTGACGCGGAGCATGGAAAGCGAGGCGACGGTGATCAGGGCCGGGCAAAAGCAAAAGGTGTCCTCCACGGATCTCGTCCCGGGAGATCTGGTGCTATTGCAATCGGGAGACAAAGTCCCGGCCGACGTCCGATTGTTCAGCAGTCGGGAGTTGCAGATCGATGAGTCCGCACTGACGGGCGAGTCACTGCCCGTGGGCAAGAGCCCCGAAACATTTCCGGCAGAAACCGTATTGGCCGATCGACGTAACATGGCTTACTCGTCGACCCTGGTAACCTACGGTACCGGCAGTGGTGTGGTTGTCGCTACCAGCGATCAGACCGAAGTAGGTCGAATCAGTAAACTGATTGCCGGCGCAGACGTTCTGGCGACGCCGCTGACCCGAAAAATCGCACACTTCAGTGCTGTGCTGCTCTGGATCATTCTTGGTCTGGCCGGTGTGACCATGATCGTGGGCATGTTGTACGGCGAAACGCTGTTCGACATGTTCATGACTGCGGTGGCTCTGGCGGTGTCGGCAATCCCGGAAGGCTTGCCGGCAGTTATGACAATTACACTCGCGATTGGCGTAGCGCGTCTGGCCAAACGACGTGCGATTATCCGCAAGCTGCCGGCGGTCGAGACACTGGGTAGCACTACAGTTATTTGCTCTGACAAGACCGGGACACTGACGCAGAATCAGATGACGGTGCAACAGGTCCTGGCGGGCGGTGAGTTATTTGCTGTTTCCGGTGTTGGTTACGTGCCCGAGGGGGAATTCAGCAAGGGCGGCGTGACCGTGGATCCCCGCACTCACCGCGCGTTGTTGGAGTGTTTAACCGCGGGGGTGCTCTGCAATGACGCCCGCCTGGTCGCGGCGGAAGACGGATGGCGTGTCGAAGGCGATCCCACGGAGGGTGCCTTGCTGACGTCGGCGAGCAAAGCCGGTGTCTCGCCGGATGCGATGGCAGGCGAACGGCCGCAGCTCGACACGCTGCCGTTTGAATCACAACATCAGTACATGGCGACCCTTCACGATGGGGGACCCAGGCAACCGCGTTTACTGTATCTCAAAGGCTCAGTGGAGCAGATCGTCGCGCGCTGTGGCGAGGCAGCAGGTCCGGATCTGCGACCGGTGGATCTCGATATTGACGCTATCGACTGCCAGGTGGATCAAATGACCGCGACGGGAATGCGTGTGCTTGCCTTCGCCCGAGCCGAATTGCACGCTGACTGCAGCTCGATAACGCATCGAGACGTCGCTGGTGGACTCACATTTCTGGGACTCCAGGCCATGATCGACCCACCCAGACCGGAGGCAGTCGAAGCCGTGCATACCTGCCAGGCGGCTGGGATCCGCGTCAAGATGGTCACCGGTGACCACGCCGGGACGGCATCGGCGATTGCCCGGCAAATCGGTCTGGATGGTGCCGATGATGCCGACGGCGCAGGCATTGCACTCAATGGCGCAGCGATTGCCAGGCTATCGGATGCAGAATTGATCGAAGCAGCCGAGCGGGTCGCGGTCTTCGCTCGAGTCTCGCCGGAGCAGAAGCTGCGTCTGGTCAAAGCGCTCCAGGCCAGGAACCATGTGGTGGCGATGACCGGTGATGGCGTCAACGACGCCCCGGCGTTACGCCAGGCAGATATCGGTGTCGCAATGGGCATCACCGGCACGGAGGTCGCCAAGGAGGCCGCCGACATGGTGTTGACCGATGACAGTTTCTCCAGCATCGAAGCAGCCGTGGACGAAGGCCGTGGTGTGTTCGACAACCTCGTCAAGTTTATTACCTGGGTACTGCCTACGAACGTCGGTGAGGGGCTGGTCATTCTGGTCGCGGTCTTCGCCGGCCTCACCTTACCGATCCTTCCTCTGCAGATCCTCTGGATCAATTTGACCACGACCGTGATGTTGGGGCTCACGCTGGCATTCGAGCCGAAGGAACTCGGGATCATGACCCGTCGTCCCCGAGATCCAAAAAGACCGATGCTTTCGCAAGCGCTGATGCGCCGAATTCTGCTGGTGGGACTGTTGCTATTTGCGGGGGCGTTCGGTTTGTTTGAGTGGGAGCTGTACCAGGGTGAAAGTGACCCGGCCGCCCGCACCGCCGCCGTTAACGTGCTTGTTTTCGGAGAGCTCTTCTATCTCTTCAACTGCCGTTCATTGACCGACTCGATGTTTACGCTCGGTGTGTTTTCGAACCCGTGGCTATTCGTCGGCGTCATCACAATGGTCGCCTCGCAGTTGCTGTTTACTTATTTGCCAGCCATGCAGCATGTGTTCGGTACGGCCAGCCTGGGCGTCACCGAGTGGCTGCTCATCTTTGCTGTCGGCATAGTCATCTATACCGTCGTCGAGATCGAGAAAAAGGTCTCAACATTGCGCGCCGTGTCGTCGTGATATTGTTCTGCCAACATCCCGGCATTTGAGTTCCGGCTGAACAAAGCGAATGGAAATACATACGTTCCTTCCGTACTTGCTTGTCATTATATTTTGGGGCACCGCCTTCGATGACCTTGTTTACTGACCCCTTCTCCGAGATTGCTGCCGTACTTGCCGTGGCAGCCGGGATCGGTGCCCTCGCGCTCTGGCTGCGCCAACCCCTGATCATTGCGTTCATTTTCGCGGGCATCTTGCTCGGCCCTGCGGGACTGGACTGGGTACACGCCCTTGATCAGGTGGACCTCTTCGCGAAGCTGGGGATCGGGCTGCTGCTGTTCGTGGTCGGCCTGAAACTCGACCCTCATCTGATCCGCTCAGTGGGCCCGGTTGCCATGGTGGCCGGCCTGGGTCAGATGGCCATGACGGCAGCGTTTGGTTATGGCATCGCGCTCGCGCTTGGGATGACGTCGATGACCGCCTTCTATGTCGCGGCGGCCCTGACGTTTTCCAGCACCATCATCATCGTCAAATTGCTCTCCGACAAACGAGAGATCGATGCGCTGCACGGGCGCATTGCGCTCGGTATCCTGATCATGCAAGACATCGTCGTCATTATGTTGATGATCGGATTGACCGCCTATGGCGGGGAGACTCCGGAGTCGCACTTTGGCCAGCAGATGCTGGCGGTGATCGGCAAGGGAATCGGTTTCCTGGCGCTGGTGGCGGTCGCTACCCGCTATCTGTTACCAGGTTTGTTACGGTCGCTGGCGCGCTCGCCTGAATTGTTGACGCTGTTTGCGATTGCCTGGGCCATCGGTCTGGCATCACTCGGCACCGGCCTGGGATTTAGTATGGAGGTGGGCGCCTTCGTTGCCGGTGTTGCGCTCGCGGCTACACCGTACAGAGCATTACTCGCAGCTCGCCTGGTGAGCCTGCGTGACTTTTTACTCCTGTTCTTCTTTATCGATCTCGGTGTGCAGATCGATATGGGTCACCTGGGCGCAGCGCTCGGACCGGAGATGGAAAAGAGAGCTCTGGACGAGGATGAAAGGAACCCACGCTATCGTTGGTTGGGGGCCTTACCCTATGGAAAGACACGCCGCCTGGTGGCTGACAGCCATCTGGTGGCCCTGACTTCCCGGATGGAAGGGAGTTCCAATGTTCTCTCGGAAGCCCTGATTTCCTCGGTGCCTGTCGTGGCTTCGCAGATTCCCGGCCTCATGGGAACGCTGGGTGAGAAGTACCCAGGCTATTT
>JACZWL010000008.1 GCA_022572185.1 Pseudomonadota bacterium
CTTTACCGTCTCCCTCGCTGAACTTCAGTTCCGTACCCGGGCCGTAATCGCTGGTCCTGACCGGATCCGGGCCGAAGCAGTTTCGAATATCGCCGTTGAAAGTCTCGATATCGAAGCGGGCAGAGACTGAATTGCTGAAATTGATATCCAGATCCCCGTTGATCGTCTCGACGCTGAACGTTCCATCCTCTGTCAGCGCTGCATCAAAAACGATGTCGCCGTTTACCGTTTCCATCCGGACTCGCTCCAGGCTGCTGTTGACCAGAACGAGGTCACCACTGACGGAGTCGACGGAAACTTCTCCGGCAAGATTCTGAATTTCAATATCGCCGCTGACAGCGCTCAGTTCGGCATGTGCCATTTTATCATCGCCTTGCACTTCGATGTCTCCGCTCACGGTCACGATCTCAATGTCGGCAGCATGAACCTCGCTGTCGATATCTCCGCTGACAGATTGCAAGTTCAGTACTCCGAGAACGTTTCTTATATCAATGTCGGCACTTACGCCGGCAACCTTGACCGCACTCATCTCCGGCACATGAATGACCAGGTCGCTGGAAATATTGTGATCACCGCGACCCGGAGCCTTGACCGTAATCTCGATTTCATTATCGTCACGCTCGAAGATCAGCTCCTTAACGCCGCTACCGAGATCGCCGCTTACTTCAACTTCATTGCGCGACCAACCAGTGACCTCAACCGATCCGGAAATATTGGAAATGGTCACCACGCCATCCGGAGCTGCATCCAGCCGTTGATCTATGCTGTCTGCCATCGCTGTGGCGCCAATTAAACTCAAACAAGTCAGGGTAAAAATTTTCATAATCAGTCTCTTCATCTTAGGCGGGGTTCTGCGGTGCTTACCCTTGTCGCACTGCCTCAAATATCCGTTCTCAACATCGCAGCGTTCACGACGCGGTCAACTTTCATCATTACCGACAGCTCTTCACGATATGTGCTGAGGAGCAGTTCCTGCAGCAATACGTTATCTGGCTCATCGGCCAGGGCCCTGTTGATTTCGTTGATGGCTGCACGAATTGCATTGAGGTTTTTCTCCACCTCAGCGCGTGCTTCAGGCGACAGGCGCTCGAGTTCTTCCTCGAGTTGTGCTCTCAGACCGCTGCGCGCATCCTGATAACCAGGGCCGAGCGTGTAGTGGCCGCCAAAGCTTGCCCGCTCATAATTGAGCCCCGTATTGTCTGTGATAAGCGTCCCGACCGGCGTCTTCTCATTCATCGCCAGATACGTCAGGCCCGATGAGGCGCCGACAAGCAACAGCACTGCCGCGGCCTGTGCAAACACGGTATTCCAGCGTGTCCGCGAAGGCCTGGCAATTGCGTTTTCAATGTTTGGCCACAGATCGTGCTCGGGAGCGACCTCCGTCTCGAGCGCACGCGCCGCTTCCATCAGTTTGTCGTCGAAGCTTTGATTCTCATTCATGACTCATATCCGTTTTGCTTCAGTTGCTGCGCGAGTAGTCTTTTCGCGCGGTGCAATTGTGCCTTGCTCGTGCCTACTGCTATGCCGAGCATGCTGCTCGTTTCATCATGGCTGTAGCCGTATACGGCGTGCAGCACAAAAACACGTCTCGCTCCGGCCGGTAACTCATCGACTGCTTTTTGCAGGTCCTCGAGATTACCGCTGTCGCCCACCGTTTTTGCTGCGGGCGAGATGTCCGTCACAGCCTGGATGCGATCCTGCTCGCGCCTCGACTTTCTCATGCGCACGAGTACCGCGTTCACGGCGATCCGGTGCAACCAGCTACTGAACGCGCTATCGCCCCGAAACTTTGCAAGCTTTCTCCAGGCCTGGATAAATGCATCCTGGGTACAGTCCTCAGCCTCGCTCGCATTGCCCGTCATACGCAGGCAAAGGCCGTAGATCTTATCGACGTGCAGCCTGTAGAGCGATTCGAAGGCAGACGTATCCGCCTGCCGGGCGCGCTCCACCCACTCAAGCTCGTCGGCAAGACCCTGTTCGGTCACCGCCGTCACCGCGTCACCCGCTGCGGCACCGGCTGCCATAAGCGCTTCCAAAGACTATTTCTCCCCATGCTTTACTACTTTGATGCCGATCACTGCGTAATGGTTTAGTCCCATTGGCCCGTCACGGTCAAAGTTCCTTTGTCAGACTGAGATTTACGGCGATTCTGGTATTATGCGTCAGGCCCTTTTTTGACGCTGCCGACCGGGTGTTTCGCCCGCTGCTGTGCCCTCGCTCAGACTTTGACCGATCTTACACAGCACCGGGCGAAACACCCGGGCTAACGCTGCGGCGACAAGCCGAACAAAAAGAACTATGAGAATAATGACGACTTGTCCGGTTTCCGGGCGCATGCGCCAAACCAGCGGCAAGTTACCTGCGGAGACAACCTGGAACTGATGGCGGGGCATTCGATTCTATATCTGGGACGTGGTGATTTTTCAGCCGATTTTCTCGAAAAGCTGAAGGTTTCGCCTTGCTGCAGCCAGCTAAGCCGGTCTGAGACGCTGACAATCCCGGACGACGCGCCGGAACTGATCGATCTGGTTTTGTTCGAAGCAGGACCGGCTATCGCGCAGTCCGGCCAAACGCTGCAAGAACTTATCCACTCCCTGGGCGACTATCCGGTTGTCGCGGCTACCACACGGCAGCAAGAACACCGTGGGATCGCTGCTGTTCGCCTGGGGGCACAGAGTTTCGTTTGTGTGGACGATATTTCCGACGCAGAGCAGGAAGCCGTCTTTGACCACGCAATACAGAGATTCCGGCTTCTGACCCGCCTGTCGGACACCGACGGCACCGTACTCGGCATTCTCAAGAGCATTAACGACGGTGTCATCGTCGTTGACCGCCATGGCAATGTGCTGGATATCAATCCGGCCGCCCGTTCGATACTCAGCCTCGGGCCCAGACAGCGTCCGGCCGACAAGTGGGCCGACAATTTCTGCAATATCGCGCCCGACGGTCAGACCCTACTCAACGCCAAAGACATGCCGCTCGTCAGGGCGCGCAGAGGTCAGAAATTCAGTAGCCAGATCGCTATCTATCGCGTTCCCGATCAGGAGGACACGATTCTCAGCATCAACGGGCAGGGCCTGTTCGACGGCAACCATGCACTGATCGGCGGCGTCATAACTTTTCGCGATGTCACTGACACGATGAAGAGGACGGTCGAGCTCGAGAAGCGTGCCCAGTACGACGAACTGACGCTGATGCCGAACCGTCGTCTCTTTATTCGCCAACTGGAAAAAGCAATCGGCCGCAGTCAGCGAGCGTCAAGAGCACTGGCTGTGCTTTTCATCGATCTCGACAAATTCAAGTCGGTGAACGATACGCTCGGTCACGACGTTGGGGACGAAGTGTTGCGGCAGGTTGCCGACCGGCTGACAAAGAATCTGCGTATTGGCGATTTTTCGGGCCGCTGGGGCGGCGACGAGTTCGTCGTCATGCTCGAAGACTTTGGAGAGTCAAGAAATGCGGCGGCAGCGGCTCAAAAACTCGTGTTGGTCCTGTCGGAAAAATATCTCGTCAGTGGCAGCGAAGTTTATGCCACACCGAGCATCGGTATCGCGAATTATCCGGAGTCGGGCACGGAGGCCAAACGTTTGATCAAGGCGGCAGATCTGGCCATGTACCAGGCAAAGCAACGCGGCGGCGGTCGCTTCCAGTTTTACTCGAGTGCACTGAATACCAAGCTCGAGCAGCGTGAGGAACTGGAACTTGGCCTGCGGCACGCGCTGGTCCGAGATGAGTTCATCCTGCACTACCAGCCGCGAATCGATGTTGGCTCGGGACGCCTGATTGGTCTTGAGGCTTTGCTGCGCTGGCAACACCCGCGATTCGGTTTACTGCCTCCGGCGCGGTTCCTGAGCATCCTCGAGGGTAGCGGTCTCATCCACTCCGCTGGCGAGTGGGTTATCGATACCGCTTGCCGCCAATTGGCCGCCTGGCAACACCAGTTCGAACTGCCGGACCTCGCGATGGCCATTAATCTCTCGCGGCAACAATTGATGCACGGCAGGCTTGTCGAAGCAGTATCCAAATCTCTGGAAAATACTGCACTCGATCCCGGTTGTATCGAATTTGAAATTGGTGACAGCGACATCGTCAGCAGACGGTCCTCGGAGCTTGAAACGCTGCATAGCCTTCGGAAACTCGGGGTGAGGCTATCGCTGGACCACTTCGGCACCCGTGACCTTTCGTTCAGTTCGCTGGATACGGGGGTGATCGACAGTTTTGTACTCGACCCGTCGCTGATCCAGGATGTCGAAATCAATGGCAGCCATCAGCGCATCGTCCGCGCCGCCATCGCGATGGCGCGGGGGCTCGATATCGAAGTGGCAGCGGAGGGCGTTGAAACAATCACGCAACTCGAGTTTCTGAGAAGTTGTCAATGCGATCTCGCGCAGGGTTTTCTGATCAGCAAACCCATGCAGGCCGATAAAGTGTCGTCAATTTTGAGAAGCGAGATTGCCGGCACGCAATTGCTCAGTCGAGGCATGCCGTAGCAAAAAAAGCGGCCGGACCCCAATACTTGCTGATTTTGCGAGCGGCTTGCGTCGGGTGTGTTCCACGAGCGAGTTTAAAGCCCGAGCGAGCGGGATATACGCGACACAGGCCGTGAGCAGTCCCGCTGACAACAATCGGGTCTGTCCCACTGCTGTCCCATAAACGAATGTTGCTGCGGCTGGAACGAAGTGATTGTATGGAGTTCTGGTGGAGTGTCTCGTTACGGACATGGGTTGCAAGGCTTGTCTCAGAGGCCGTGGCCCGCAGGGATGCGGGCCCCGAGCCTACATGGACGTACTTGCGGCGTGTCTCTGAGACAAGCCTTGCAACTCATGTCCTTGATCGTGGTACCGGCTTTAGGGGACAGCAGTGGGTCTGTTCCCGATTTTATTAGCAGCCGTCGGTATAACTGATAACGACTGGCTCGGACTCCGGGTTCGGCGGGGGGATGTACAAAACGGCGCAGCCCGGTGCCGACAGCAACTCCCTGTGCTGCCAGTAGCCGACTTTGAACAGGAAATCGCCGCTGGTGACGACGACCTCCCTGATCGAACTCTCGGTCGGATAACCAAAGCGCATCTCGAGCATCCGTCCATCGACGGTGAGCCTGGCCGGCCGACCATTCGACAACCAGATGCGGTTGGTCAGATGAGCCGAACTCTGAACGTTGGTGGCAAGCGCTTCTACAGCGCCGGCCCGGATGTCCTTGTTGATTGCAGCAAAACGCGGCACGGCAGCGGCCGCGAGCATCGCCAGCACGGCTACCACTATCAACAATTCCGTGAATGTAAAGGCTCTTTGCAAGCTCATCAGGGCCACCGAAAAAAGGCTTCTGACCCTTTTTACGCGTCCGGTGGCTGAGGTCTGTGACCGGAGTCACGATTCGGGGACGGACCCCTCGGGGTCTGTCCCCGAATTACCCTGGTTTTTAGCGGAGCTGTCTGAGGAAAATGGCCGGGTCTGCGCCTTGCTCCAGCACTTCGACGAGCGCAGAACCTACGATCGCGCCGGCGGCATGTTTGCCGACGTTGACGATGTCTTCAGCCGAGCGTATGCCGAAGCCCGCACAAACCGGCAGCGTCGATACTTCCGACACCGAATCGAGGTAGCCGGCCAGGTCCGCGGGTAGCCCACTGTCTCCGCCCGTGATGCCGGTGATCGTTACCGCATACAGGAAGCCGCGCGATTCCCTGGCCAGCAACTTGAGTCTTTCGGCAGGGGTTGCGGGCGTAACCAGCTGGATAAGACCGATGCCTTTTTGTTCGAGTGCGTGCCGAATTTCGCCGCTTTCTTCAAACGGCAGATCCGGCACGATGAACCCGCATACGCCGGTATCGAGTGCGCGTTGTGCAAGGGCCTCAAATCCGAAAGCGAGCAGTGGATTGAGGTAGGACATGAAAACAATCGGTATTTTGATTTCGCCCTTGATCGATTCGAGCTGATCGAAAATCCATTTCAGCGTGACACCTTTCTGGATTGCAACAAAACTGGACCTCTGAATCGTCATGCCGTCTGCCATCGGGTCGGAAAACGGAACGCCAATTTCAACGACGTCACCAACTTCAGCAATTGCACGTAGAGTATTCAGAAACTCTGCAGGCTCCGGGTATCCGGCAGTAAAGAACGGAACGAGGCCGGTTCGTCCCTCGGCCTTGGCCGCTTCGATCGCTGCGCTTATCGATTCATGCGGCTGCATGAGTTCGTGTTCTCGCCGCGTATTTCGTCAATGTCGGCATGTCTTTGTCGCCCCTTCCCGAATTGCAGATCAGTATCCGCTTGCCGGGATGCTCCTGCGACCAGCGTTTCGCCGCGGCATAAGCATGCGCCGTTTCGAGCGCGGTCAGTATGCCCTCCGTCTCACAGAGTTCCTCGAGAGCCTCGAGCGCTTCATCGTCACTCGCCGTCACATACGTCACCCTGCCTACCGCCTGCAGCAAGGCATGCTCCGGTCCGACGCCGGAGTAGTCCAGTCCGGCGGAAATAGAATGCGTCTCCTGGACCTGCCCATCATCGTTCTGCAGGATCAGCGAGTAACAACCCTGCAACACGCCGGCCGTGCCGGTTGCGAGCGTTGCCGCGTTTTGCCCCAGCCCGTCGCCGGTGCCACCGGCCTCAACACCGATCAACTCGACATCGTCTGCGAGCAACGCGTAGAAAAGACCGATCGCATTAGAGCCGCCGCCAACACAGGCGAACGCCACATCGGGCAGACTGCCTGCCAGGTCCAGCATCTGTTGACGCGCCTCGGTACCGATCACCGATTGCAATTCGCGCACGAGGTAGGGATAGGGGTGCGCGCCGACCGCAGAGCCCAGGAGGTAGTAGATGCCGGCGGGATCCGAAACCCATTCGCGCATGGCTTCGTTGATGGCCGCCCGCAAAGTCTTATCGCCCGTTTCGACCGGCAACACTTCGGCGCCCAGGCGATGCATCCGATCAACATTCGGCGCCTGCCGTTCGATGTCGACCACCCCCATATAGACACTGCATGGCAGGCCGACCCTCGCACAGGCGGCGGCGGACGCGACGCCATGCTGGCCCGCGCCAGTCTCCGCAATGACGCGCTCTGCACCAAGACGTTTAGCCAACAGCGCCTGGCCGATGGCATTATTTATTTTGTGCGCGCCGGTATGCGCGAGGTCTTCACGCTTGAGCCATACCTCCGTACCCCAGCGTTCGCTGAGGCGCGGTGCCCGACTCAATGCAGTCGGGCGTCCTACCCATTCACGCAACTCTTGCTGAAACTCGGCCTGAAATTCCGGGCTGTGCAGGTGTTTCTTTACGCCTTCTTCCAGGCGCTCAAACGCCGGTACGAGGGTTTCCGGCACATAGCGCCCGCCAAAGGGCCCGAACCGGCCACGCTCATCCGGCAGCTCACCATTTATCAAGGCCTTCCGCAGCGCTGCAGCTTCGTTGGCCTCCAGTATCGACTTCATCAACAGTGCCCCTGATTTTCAGTTGTCCATCAATATAACTTTGTTGGACCACTAGCTTCCTGGATTCGGCGTAGCTCTTACGGTCTCGATAAACGCCCGTATCATGTCCGGATCTTTGGCTCCCGGGGATGACTCAACAGCGCTCGACACGTCGACCCCGAATGGCCCGACCTGCCGAATCGCCTCAGCAACATTCTCAGGGCTAAGTCCGCCGGCCAGTATCAGCCTGGCACGTTCTGCGAGCCTGGCAGCGATACTCCAGTCAACAGTCTCGCCCTGGCCGCTTTCCACGCCTTCATATACAAACGTGCCCGGCAGGTCTCCGTTCCCGGGAACCTTTCCTTCCCGAATGACCGGCCATTTCGTAATATCGTCCGCCACATCCAGGTACCGAAAGTCCTCTGCGTCCGTCTGCAGGATGTCGGGGCAGAAAATCGTTTGCACCTCCTCCCATTCTTCGACACTCGGGTGCCTCATGACGGCAACACGCAGTATATGCTCCGGCACATTTGCGGCGATGAATGTCGCGTGCCGCGCCGTCACCCGCCGCAGCGATTTCGCGAACACGAAACCGATTGCATCGGCGCCCGCTTCTACCGCAGCATCCACGGATGCTGCGTGCTTCAATCCACAGATTTTTATCAGGCAGGACATGGCGCTCTTAAAAACTCAAGGTTGGCTGCAGGGGCGGCTTTGGCCGCGATACCCTGCAAAATCGCGGCTAAAGCCGCTCCTACAGCCGTTCCAAAAGCCGTTCCAAAAGCCGTTCCAAAAGCCGTTCCAAAAGCCGCTCTGCAGCCGCTCCTGCGCTTGTTTTTACGTGACGTCAGTTTCACGCGGCTCTCCTTTCGCGGCCGGCCGTGAGCATTTCCTGAATCAGTTGTCCGGGATCCGGGCTGCGCATCAGTGCTGTGCCGACCAGCGCCAGGCTATATCCCCAACCTGCCGCTGCGGCAGCATCATGTCCATTGTGCAGGCCGCTTTCGGCAACACACGCACACCCTTGCGGCAAATGAGGCCCGAGTGTTTTCAAGCGTTCCGGGTCGACATGCAATGTACGGAGATCCCGCGTGTTGACTCCGAAGAGCAACTTGCCGCGCTCCGCCTGTTCGCGATACCGGGTCTCATCGAGTAATGCCGACGAGCGTTGCAGATCTTCCGCATCGAACGATTCCAGCAGAACGAACATGCCATGTTCGTACGCGCAGTTCAGCATGTCCTCGATTTGCTTTTCTGACAACATGGTCACAATGAGCAGAACACCGCTCGCACCGGTGGCCCTTGCCTCAAGGACCTGTATCGGGTCGACCAGAAAGTCCTTTCGCATAACCGGCACGGCGGAATGCTCAACAGCGCGGACGACTTCCTCCAGATGTGCAAGCTCGCCGGCAAACTGTGTCGGCTCAGTCAGGACTGATATGGCAGCAGCCCCGCCATCCACGTATCGAACCGCCTGTTCGCTGCGGCTCGCAGACGCGGCGGCGAGCGCTCCTTCCGATGGCGAGCGGTTCTTGATCTCGGCGATCACGTCGAAAGCACCGAGTTGCAGCGGCACCAGCGGCAGGTCCAGGTCGATGGATCGCACCGAGCCCTGCGCCGCCGATGCCCTGTCAGCGCTTTGTCTGGCCATCGTTTTCAGAAAATCGCTCATGCGGCTGCAAAATGTGCTTTCAGATCATCGAGCAGTTTCTTTGCAGCGCCGCCGTCGATGGCCGCTGCAGCCATTTCGACGCCCTCTTGCGCGTCCCCGACCATGCCGAGCACTTCCAGCACCAGCGATGTGCCCATCAGCAAGGCATCGCGGTGTGGCCCTTTGTCTTCGTTGTCGAATACGCGAATTAACTCTCCGGCATTATATTTTGCGTCGCCGCCAGTCAACTCCTCGGGCTTGCAGCGTTTGAGCCCGTATTGTTCCGGTGTCCTGAAGGTTTCTTCAACTGAGCCCCTGTGGGTATCGTAAAGAACAAACTCTCCGACCGGCGTCGCCTCGTCCCATCCGGGTTCGCCATGCACGATAAATGCCCTTTCGATCGGCATACCTGCCAGCGTGTCCGCCATGAGCCTGGCGGTGTCTTTGCTGAACGCGCCAATCAATTGAAACGGGGGCGCGGCAGGATTGACCAGCGGTCCGAGCAGATTGAAGACGGTGCGAACACCAAGTGCGCCACGCACAGGCATGATCGCTTTCATCGCCGGATGAAAGGCCGGCGCAAACAGAAATGTGAAATTGGTCGCTGCCAGGCAATCGATGACTGCCTGTTCATCGAGTGGCAGTGGCATACCAAGATGCTCCAGCACGTCGGCGCTGCCCGACTCGCTGGAGATCGCCCGATTGCCGTGTTTGACGACGCGCGCGCCACAGGCAGCCGCCAACAGCCCTGTGCCGGTAGACAGGTTCAGGCTGCCCGAGCCATCACCCCCGGTGCCGACGGTGTCTACGGTCGGCGCGCCGTCAGGTATCGCCGGATGCAGCGCGAGTTCGCGCATGGCAATCGCGAAGCCGCGTATCTCGTCCGCCGTCTCTCCTTTCGCCCTTAAGCCGGCCAGCAACGCGCCCGCGAGAGCCGGCGCCATTTCACCGTCGGCGAGCTCGTGCATGAGCGCGGCGGCCTCCGGCTCCGTCAGTGATTCGCCGTCGAGGATGCGTTCCAGCAATTGGCGATTGCTCATCTTCTTGTCATCCGCATGAAGCTATGCATCAATTTATCGCCCTCAGGCGTCAGCACGCTCTCGGGATGAAATTGCACGCCTTCGAGCGGCAGCTCCTTGTGTCGAACGCCCATGATTTCCCCCCTTTCCGTCTGTGCTGTCACCTCGAGAACATCCGGCAATGATGCCTGGTCTGCGCACAGTGAATGATAGCGGCCGGCCTCGAACGGCTGGGATAGTCCGGCATAAACGGTTTTGTTGTCGTGCTTCACCATGGATGTCTTGCCATGCATCAGGCGTTCGGCGCGCACGATCTCGCCACCGAAGTGACTGACGAGACATTGGTGCCCGAGACAGACGCCGAGCATCGGCACTTTTTTCGCGAACACGCCGATCATCGTGAGCGACACGCCGGCATCTTCGGGCCGCCCGGGGCCCGGTGAGATAACAAGGTGACTAGGCTCGAGTTCGAGCGCCTCGTCTGTGTCAATCGCGTCATTTCGATAGACGAGAACCTCTGCTCCCTGTGCTGCAAATCCCTGCACGAGGTTATACGTGAACGAATCATAATTATCGATCAGCAGGATGCGCACGTCTGCATGCTTCATAAGCCTTCCCCCGCGATCTCGAGAGCCCGGCGAAGAATCGCGCTCTTGGCGAGGACTTCCTGGAACTCCCGCTCAGGCACGCTGTCTGCGACAATGCCCGCGCCGGCCTGATAACTGTACTCGTTGCCGTTGAATACGAGTGTGCGGATCGTGATCGCCTGGTCCATATCACCGCCACTGCCATAGTAACCGGCCGTGCCAGCGTAAAGGCCGCGACCAACTTCTTCCATTTCCTCGATTATTTCCATAGCCCGCACTTTGGGCGCACCGACGAGAGTGCCGGCCGGAAAACTCGCGGCAAATAAATCGAACGCATCGTATTCGGGGGCGAGTTCGCCCTGCACGCCGCTGACGATGTGCATTACGTGGCTGTATCGCTCGATCGCGCGGTACGGGTCGACATGCACACTGCCCGCCACCGCGACGCGTCCAAGGTCATTACGAGCCAGGTCGACCAGCATCACATGTTCGGCGGACTCCTTGGGATCGGCCAGCAACGAGATCTCGTTGTTTCTATCCTCTTCGGGTGTTCTGCCACGCGGTAGAGTGCCGGCAATTGGCCTTAGAGAAGCGGTTCTGCCGTTCAATTTGACCAGTGCTTCCGGTGAAGACCCGACTACTTTCAGATCGCCGAACTCCAGAAAAAACATGTACGGCGACGGGTTGAGCAGACGCAACGCACGATAGACCTCGAACGGCGGGACGTTCGACTCGCCACGAAACAAAACAGACAAGACAATCTGGTAAATGTCACCTGCCGCTATGTACTCCTTGCAGGCCTCCACCCGTTCCGCGAACTGCGTGTCGGTCATGCTGCCGATGGCCGGAGATGTCGATATGGCATGGCCGTTTGACGGTATCGCCCCGCGCAGAAGTTTGATCACTTCCTTTCTCAGGCTTGCGCGTTCAGCAGCAGGGCCATCGTGCAGCAGGGCAACGCGTCGAGTCAGGTGGTCGAACACCAGGGTAGATGATGGCGCAGTGAATGCCGCTTCCGGAATGCCGGCTTGCGGTGTGGTTTTTCGCGGTAACCGTTCGAATAAACGCGCGACGTCATAGCCGGATACACCGACCAGACCGCCTGAGAATGGCAGGCCCTCGACGAGCGGCTCCGGTCTCGGTGCTGCCGCCAATGCCTTTCGCAGCAGGCTCAGGTAGTCCGACTGATTCCGCGGGCACTCGAACACCTCGTCGCCGATCGACAATTCCTGGCCGTCGAGGCGGACCTCGAGCGCATCACCGAAGCCAAGGAACGAATACCGCGCGAGCCGCTCGCCGCCCTCGACGCTCTCGAGCAGGAACCTCGGCTTGAGGTCTCGAAGCTTGAGATACGCCGATACCGGCGTATCCAGATCTGCTGCTATGTCGAAAGGTGCCTGCATTTATGTGCCTACTCGCTCGTGCCTTGTGCCAGTTTCTGCCTGGTGGTCCCTCAATACGACCTTGCCGGGCCACCCGGGACCGGTCAGGGAACTGATTGAGCCAGAGCGCAGCACACTGCTGCAACACCCGGGCTCATCCATAAAAAAACCCACCCCCCACGATCTGGCGGAGATGGGCTTTTTTTTCGTTTTGCTCTGCTAAACGTCAGCCAGCCGCCCACTCCCCCGGGGACAGCCATGACCAGTTCCGGTCTTGCGCGTAGCGAGCATTCATGCAGCCGAGTATCTCCTCGACTTGTATCTCCGTCAAGCGGAAAAGACCATCATCAGAGTTCGTAGAGCAGCGGCAGAATGAGTGAGAAGCCGACCCACATGATGACCGTGAGAGGTATGCCGACCCTTAGAAAGTCCGAAGACTTGTACCCGCCGGCGCTTCGGATAAGCAGGTTGGTCTGGTAACCGAACGACGTGGCATAACTCATGTTGGCACCAAAAAGCACAGCCAGCACGAAAGGCTCCGGACTGGCGTTCAGCTGCTGGGCAATCGCAACCGCAATCGGCGTGCCGATGACGGCTGCGGCATTATTGGAGACGACATTGGTCAGGATCGCCATAATCAGCATGAAGGCACTCAATATGAACGGGATCTCCATACCTGAGGCAACATTGACGAAACTCATCGCGAGATAGTCGGCCATGCCAGTGCCCATCAGGGCCTTACCGAGCGCCAGGCTCGTCACGATAATCATGATCACCGGCGTCGACAGCGCGTGTGCCGCATCCCGCCAGGACAGGCAACCCATTAACATCATCAGGCCGACGCCAATCATTGCGCTCACGGAAATCGGCATGATGCCGACAGCGGCCGCGAGCACCACGAATGCCATGGCCGCCAGGGCCCGGTTGGCACGATGTGTATGCGGCAGGTCGGTCGTGCCGTCCAGTACGAGCATGTTGCCACTGGCTTTCAGGTTATCGATTGACTCGCGCGAGCCCTGAACCAGCAGGACGTCACCGGCGCGGAGGCGAATCGTGTTGAGGTCACCGGTGACCTGAGAGCTCGGCGCCCGCGCCCTGTGTAATGCCAGCGGCAAAAGCCCGAAACTGCTGCTGAACCGCGCCGCGGCCAGACTTCGCAAATGCAATGGAGAACCGCGGGTCACGACCACTTCCGCGAGCTGCTGTCCCTCGGCTTCCAGCGGCGTATCTTCGTCGACCGGGTGCTCGATGTCTGAAATGTTGTAAAGCGTTGCACCCAGAACGCGTTCAAAGTGCTTGAGGTTGTCCGGCGAGTCTTTCACGAACAGGCGGTCACCGGGCTGCAGCGTCACCGACGGCAATTTGGCAAGGAACAGGGATTCACTACGCTGTATCTTGTCCACACGCATGTGCCCATCGGTTTTTGCGAGTATTTCGGAAAGAGTCTTGCCATCGGCGAAACTGCCTTCCTTGATGTAAAGCTGACTTGAAAACACTCGCGGTGACGTATCCACCATCGGCGGATCGCGCTCCGGCAACAAGCGGGGTGCAATCAGCCATAGAAATGCGAGACCGACGCCACCGACGAGAATGACAGGCAGCATGAAGTCGAACATCGCAAGGCGCTCCATGCCGAGATCTTCTGAAATGCCGACAACCAGAAGGTTCGTCGATGTCCCGATGGTCGTAGACATCCCGCCGATAATCGTGGCGAGGCCCATCGGCAACATGACACCCGAGACCGGAAACTTAACCCTGAGCGATACACCGACCAGTATCGGCATCAGCAATACGACGATGGGCGTGTTGTTCATGAATGCGCTGAGCACGGCTGCCGCCACAAGCGTGAAAAGCAATGCAAGTACCGGCCGCGTTGACCATGCGCGTGCAACAATTGTTGCCAACGGCTGCAACGCGCCAGTCGTCTCGAGTGCCTTGCCGACGATCATGAGGGCGCAGATCGTTATCAGCGCCTCATTGCCGAATCCGGCGAAAAACTCGACCGGTCCGACGGGAACGCCGTCGCTTGCGTACGGAAAGAACTGAAAACCCGCGACAAGAACAATCAGAATTCCCAGGCTCGAGGATTCGAGCGGGATGCGGTCACGCGTAAACAGGAAGAGGGCTACTACGGTAAGCAGCAGGACAGCAATTCCGTGAGCATCTGGTGTTATTTGGTGCAACGGATCCTCGCGAACTCAGGGTTTATTGCGTCATCACTCAACGCAACACTGTCTGGAATTTCCGGGGACGGTATGCTCAATACCCGGGGAGGCTCCGATTGATCTGAACCTGACCGTTTCGCTTAAGCACACCGTCCCCGAAAATTCCTCCGGCGATAGACCGTATATCAGTTCATACCCCGCCCGCAATGAGCGAACGGGCATTTCGACCTTGCATAACAGCCCATGCCCTGCTGTGAAAATTCTTAAAATCCCTGATATTCCAACCACTTAGGGTTGGTTTGCCGGCAAATGCATAAGCATCGGCGTGCGCCAGAACCGGCAGGAGATCGGTAAAGCCCGCCTCGACGTCCCCTCCCTCCGGCAGTACCGAATACGGTGACATGACCAGCAGGTTCCGATGTCTTACGGCCGAGTTTGCCAGGGCCAGACGCCACCGGCGCTGCCAGTTTTGTCTGTGCGCGTGGTCGCACAAGTCCGCCGACGGATCCGAGCGTGCCAGTGCCGGCAGTAGCTCGGTCTGGCCAGCGATAACTCGCGACCGGTCCCACAGGGTTTTTCGTACTCGCAGAATGATCTGGTCGAGCCATTGCAGGCACTTGAAGCCGGCAGGATCCACGCCGCGTTTTTGCACCAGGTCGCCGATACCGCTAATTACAATACCAAGTCTGCGGTTCAACCATGCGTCGCTCCGCTGACAGGCCGTGGGCCAGCCAAGGACATCCAGCAATTGATCCCCAAGGTCGATGCAGCCTTCAAGTGCAGTTTGCAACAGTGGCCAGTTGATCTGTCCGTTGCCATCGGCAAAGCGCGTCAAGTGCAGACCGATTGGCAACCAGGCGGAGCCCGCTGGCACCTGTATGCCGTGGAGTGGCAGTATGGCTTCTGCGGATTCATCGCCCAGCAGCGGACAGCCCGTCCTGACGCCCGCTCCGTAAGCGGGTATCAAGGAGGCCTCCGCTGTTCGCTGCCGCCACAGAAACGACCAGTTCCTGTCCGTTTCCTCCTGAACCCTGTCGTTCTTGTGACGCTGCATCTGCAGGCTGTCCAGGATCACGTATCGTGGCCCGCAACCAAGCAGCGTGCGCGAAATCAGAAAATAAGCCTGGAGCGGTATCTGATGAGAACGCAGACTGAGGCCGATTTTCGACATCAGCGGTTTGTCCGCGCCCAGGGAGTTCCGCAGACGAGAACAAAAGTCTTCGAGAACCTGTATGCCGCTGTCGCACGGGCCCAGCTCTCTCAGCGACAGCGTAACCGGTATGCCACCGTCAATCAGCGCGGCGACGCGGCCCAGGAAGTGCCCGGCCGCCAGCTTGGACTGGTCGAGTTCCCGTGGCCACACCTGAAGGTCTGCGCCACCGGCCGTAAGGCCAGATTTGCCCCGCAGCAGGCCCGGCCGGAGACCCAGACCGCGCAAGCTGGCAACCAGGCTGCAGGCCATGTCTGTTACCGATTCCGGCGGGCGCCGGCAGGTCTCCTGCCGAGCTGGAAGAGCATCAAATGCTATCGATTTTTGTAACATATCGGTCCGTCCCTGGACTTTTTTGCATTGTCATCTGATTTGCGCCCCTGTGCCGCCCAACTAACTGGGCAGCTTGCGGAGTTTTTGCTATTGTCGCGGCGCCCCACCTGCCTGCGAGGGCGGACAAGCTTGTCGGATCGCTGACGCTTGTCAAACGATGCGACAATTGGTCAGAAAACATGAAAGAGGTTCGAACACATGCCATCGTTTGATGTAGTTAGCGAATTTGACGCACACGAAGCAAGCAACGCGGTCGATCAGGCGAACCGCGAAGTCAACACGCGTTTTGATTTCAAGGGAACGGGTTCAAAGTTTGAGCTTGAAGGGCAGTTGCTCACACTCACGACACAGTCTGATTTTCAGCTTAAGCAAATGCTGGATATCCTTCGCCAGAAACTCGCAAAGCGAGGCGTCGATATCGGCTGCATGAAGGAAGAGGAACCCGAGCTTACCGGCACCCGGGCGCGGCAGGAAGTTCTTCTGCGCAAAGGAATCGACATGCCGCTCGCAAGGAGTCTTGTCAAAACAGTAAAAAGCAGCAAGCTGAAGGTGCAGACAGCGATCCAGGGCGACAAGCTGCGAGTGAGCGGCAAGAAGCGAGACGATCTCCAGGCTGTCATCAGCCTGCTCAAAGACACAGACGTCGATTTGCCATTGCAATACGAGAACTTTCGCGATTGAAGTAGTCCGGACAAGATCATGCGAAGAGTACTGCGCAGACAGGACATAACTTTCGAGGATAAAGACCAGGCGTTGCGGCATGATGTGCACACGCTTGGCGCGCTTGTCGGCGAACTCATAAAGGAACAGGGCGGCGACGAGCTGTTCGACCTCGTAGAGAACGCGCGACTGCGTTCGATCCGGCGACGCGAGGGCAACGAGAAGCCCGGCGAGGAACTGGTGGACATCGTCAAGAACCTCGATCTGTCGCTGGCGATGGAGGTCATTCGATCGTTCTCGACCTATTTTCAGGTGGTCAACATCGCCGAGAAAGTACACCGGATCAGGAGGCGCCGGCAGTACCTCCAGAAACCAGGCCAATTCCAGCCGGGCGGTCTCGAAGAGACCCTCGTAAAATTGAAGGCCGCCGGTTTCGGCCTGGATGCGCTTCAGGAGCTGCTAAACCGAATGCGCATAGAGCCCGTATTCACGGCACATCCTACGGAACCGACGCGACGCACGATTCTAAGAAAGGAACAGAACATCGTACGGCGCCTGATCGACATGTTGAACCCGACAATGACGGCGCAGGAGATGCATGTTTCCCTGGAGAACATCAAACTCGAAGTAACGACGGGATGGCAAACGGACGAACACCCATCTGAGCAGATGAGCGTCTCGGACGAGCTCGAGCACGTGCTGTTTTTTGTAACGGACGTTCTTTATCCTGCGATGCCCCCGTTTTATGAAGACATCGAGAACGCTGCCATACGCATTTATGGCGAGGAGGGGCGGCGTCTAAAGGTGCCCAACCTCCTCAGCTTCGCATCGTGGGTCGGTGGCGACATGGACGGTAATCCGAACGTTAACGCGAAAACCATCCGCGCGACGATGGCGAGACAAAGGTCGCTGATTCTCAACCTCTATTACGATGAATGCGCGAGACTTTCAGGCAAATTGAGTCAGTCGAGCCAGCGAGTAAACATAGACAAGGCTATTCAGGAAAAATTGGCTGAGTACAGCCACATTTTTCCGAATGCGTATCACGCTGTACCGTCAAGGCACAGGGACATGCCCTACAGGGTCCTCCTCAGGCTGATTGAGCAACGCTTGCAGGCAACCTACGACGATGACGTCTATCCCTACGAGAAGGCGAATCAGTTCGAGGCTGATATTTGCCTGATCGAGAGCAGCCTTATAGCAAACAAAGGCGAACATGCCGGCCTTTTTGCCGTTCGCCGCCTGCTCAGGCGAATCAGGACATTCGGCTTCCATCTGGTCACGCTGGATGTGAGACAGGACGCGCTCGTTCACCGTCAGGTGGTCGGTGAGTGTCTGGGCGAAGCCGACTGGCTCGACTGGAGCCCACAAGAACGCCTCAGCCGCATTGAGACAGCATTGAACAGCAAAGAATCTCCTGTCAACGCCCAGGGAGTACAGGCGCGCAAAACCCTCGCGGTTTTCCAGGCTATTGCTTCTTGCCGCCGCAAGTACGGCAAACACGCGATCGGCCCGTTCATCATCAGCATGACGCAGGGCGCGGATGACATTCTGTCAGTGCTGTTGCTGGCTTATTGGGGACAACTACACAACCGCCGCGAGGAAATACCGCTCGATATAACGCCGTTGCTGGAAACCGTCGAGGACCTGGAAAAAGGCCCGCAGATACTGGACAGCCTGCTTGCAAATGACATCTACCGTGAACACCTCAGGTTTCGCAATGACCGGCAGATGGTGATGATCGGCTACTCCGACAGCAACAAGGACAGTGGCCTGGCGTCGGCGCGCTGGGCCCTGCAAAACGCTCAGGTGGCACTGGCGGCGTCCGTATCAGAAAAGGGCATCGAACTTACCCTGTTCCACGGACGTGGCGGCTCTATCAGCCGCGGCGGCAGCAAGACGCACGCGGCCGTTCTCGGCGCCCCGCCCGGCACGGTCAACGGCCGCCTCAGGGTCACCGAGCAGGGCGAGATCATCAACGAAAAGTACGGCCTGCGGGGCATCGCCCTGCGCACCCTCGAGCAGGTCGCCGGCTCGGTGGCGCTGGCCACAGCCATGCCGCAACACCGCGGCAACGACATGCCCGAGTGGCACGCGATGATGGATGTTATCGCGCGCGAAAGCCGTCGCGCCTATCGCGACCTGATTTACAGGAACCCGAGGTTCTATGAGTACTTCAGGCAAGCGACGCCGATCGATCTGATCGAGCGAATGAGAATCGGCTCACGGCCATCGGCCAGGCGCACAGGCACAGGCGTCGAAGACCTGAGAGCGATTCCATGGGTGTTCGCCTGGACTCAAAGCCGGTATGTATTACCTGGATGGTACGGTTTCGGTACAGGATTGAAAGCCGCTTCCAAAGAATTCGATGCCGCAGCTTTCACGGACATGTTCCGCGAATGGTATTTCATGCGCGCCCTCACAGCGGACGCCGAAATGGTGCTTGCAAAAGCGGACTTGACTATAGCAAGACTTTATTCCGAGCTTGCTGGTGACCTGCATGACGAGTTTTTCCCGATAATCGAAAAGGAATACGAACTGACTCGCGATCTCATACTCGAGTTCTCGGGGCACGAAGCATTGCTCGACGGCGACACCACATTGCAGCGTGCCATCATGCTCAGGAACCCTTACATCGATCCAATGAGCTTCATGCAGGTTGACTTGCTCGAACGATGGCGCGCATCGAATTACGAGGATGAACAATTATTTTCGGTGTTGCTCGCCAGCGTAAACGGGATCGCACAGGGTCTGCAAAACACCGGTTAAGGATTAGCCGCTGAGACGCCAGAGGATTGACCACTCTTCGGTCTCGGTCTCCGAAACGACCCTGCCCCTGACCGATATCCCGGCCTGGTGCACCGAATCCGGATCGCCGGTTTTCAGGGGATGCCATTCCGGCAGGTCCTGGCCTTCGGCAAGCAGGCGATACGCACAGCTTGCCGGCAGCCAGCGATAGAGCTCCGGCTTATCGGCCGCGAGCTCGAGACAGTCAGCGACCCTTTTTGCCCGGGCCTGGTAGTCGGTGCACCGGCATGTACTGGTGTCCAGCAGCCGGCATGCAATATCCGTAAAATGCACCTCGCCCGTGTCCTCGTCTTCGATTTTCTGCAGACAGCAAAGTGCGCAACCATCACAAAGAGACTCCCACTCTTCAGGCGTCATCTCTGTGAGCGATTTGCGTTTCCAGAATTCATCGTTCATCGTCGGTGTTTCCGCAAGGAAGAATAACTGAAAACGCCATGAAAGCCGTGTTTCTTGATTTCGCGACGATGGGTGCCGACGATCTCGATGCGTCGCCCCTCACCGATCTGCTGCCGGACCTGAAGTTCTTCGATGTCACACCGGAAGAGCTGACCGCGGAGCGCATCAAGGACGCAGAATTCGTCTTCACAAACAAAATCAGGTTCAACGAAGAAACGCTGGGCGGCGCAAAGTCACTTCGCTTCATCGGTCTCACTGCAACAGGCACAGACAATGTCGATCTGTCCGGTGCAGACAAGTACGGCATAGCCGTTTGCAACATTCGCGCGTATTGCACCCAGTCAGTAGTTGAGCACGTCTTTGGCGTACTTCTGAATTTTTCACACAATATCAGCCGGTTCGCGGAACTTGTACGGAAAGGTAAATGGCAGGAGTCAGATGAATTTTGCATGCTCAAATATCCAATCAGAGAGCTGTCCGGCATGACCCTCGGCATCGTTGGTCACGGTGTGCTTGGCCGCAGTGTTGAAAAGACTGCCCGAGAGTTTGGAATGACCGTTCTCATCGCGAGGCGACCGGGAATATCCGCGAAGCATGATGACGGCAGGACTGACTTTCACGAGATGCTCGGTTGTGCCGATGTAATCACTCTGCATTGTCCGTTGAGTGATGACACGAAAAACCTGTTCAGCGAAGAAGAGTTTCGATTGATGAAGCCGGATGCCATTCTAATTAATACGGCGCGTGGCGGGCTGATCGACTCTGCTGCGCTGGCGGCCGCGCTTGGCAGCGGGGAAATCGGCGCGGCCGCCGTCGATGTATTACCGAATGAACCGCCTGTGGATGGCGATCCGCTTCTCGACTACGATGGGCCGAACCTGATAGTCACGCCGCATGTTGCCTGGGCAACAAAGGAAGCCAGGCAGAATGCAATCGACGAGCTTGCGGCAAACGTTGAAGCGTTTCTTAAGGGCGAAAAAAGAAACCGCGTCGTCTAACTGGGGACAGACCCCGGGTCCGTCCCCAAAACCGTAAAGTTCGCTAAGAAATACGAAAAGAGTAACCCACAGCTGCCGATTATGGTGTCTGCCTGATATGTAATTGGGAGAAGGAAATTGCCACGCCAGGCCCGCCAAGCTGTTGCTGACATACCGTGGCACGTTATTCAGCGAGGGCATGATCGTCATGCTTGTTTTTTCACTGACGAAGATTATCAGTTCTATCTACGCCATTTGAAAGAACAGGCAAGCCAGCACGGATGTTCAATACACGCCTATGTCCTGATGACCAATCACGTGCATATGTTGGTAACGCCAGATACTAGAGAAGGTGTATCTTTGATGATGAAGAATTTAAGTCAGCGCTACGTTCAGTACATAAATAGGGTATATGAACGAAGCGGCACGCTTTGGGAAGGTCGATTTAGATCTTGTTTGACTCTTTCTGATAGCTACGCGCTGGCTTGCTATCGATATATCGAATTGAATCCTGTTAGAGCAAACATGGTCCAACATCCCATTGAATATCAATGGTCTAGCTATTCAGCAAACGCAGAAGGTCGGACAAATTCTCTGGTGCGCCCACATTCTGTCTATTTGGCATTGGGAACAGACGACTTGGCACGACGGCGACGTTATCGTGCGTTAGTCCAATCAGGGCTGAACGAGGACACTTTGAATAGAATTCGATACGCGATAAACAGCAGTACAGTCTTGGGGGATTCGTGAATCGCGGAGGATAGGGGTGGGCCGGGGGTCTGTCCCGGGGTCTGTCCCGGGGTCTGTCCCCAATTACGTACCGATGATTTGACGGGCCCATTGCACGACCAGGCGCACACGAGGCGCCGATAAATCGAAAGCCTCGTCAAAACTGATCCAGCGATATTCGTGGTGTTCCGGGCGGCCCAGTTCGGGCGCAATGCCCATTTCGACCGACTCCTGATTCGTCCTGGCCAGATAGTAGCGTGCAATCTTGCCGCGATTGTAAGGACCAGTGTCCATGAAGCGTTCGCCCCACTCGAATTCGAGATCGGTAATACTGGTTTCTTCGCCGACTTCCCGAACGGCCGCATCGATCGGCGATTCTCCTGCCTCACAAAATCCTTTAGGGAAGTCCCAGTTGTGATAGGCCCTTAACATCAGGGTCAACCATCCCGCATCTGTTTTGCGAGCGAGTACCGCCCCGCACGACAGCCTGTTGGATGCCTCATTCACTACCGGAGTCCTTATGCTGCCCGCAACACATCGATCGGCGGCACATTGATTGCGCCGCGCACCGCAACAAAGCCGCTCACGCAGACAAGAACAACCCCACCTGCGAGACCACCTACCCACAACATGGGATTAAAGCTGTAGTCGAGATCGAATAGCTGTACGGCGATGACGGCGGCCAGTATGGAGGCGCCTGCCGACGCAAGAAGCCCTGCTGCGAATCCCAGCGCGGCAAACTCCGTCAATACACCGGCTAAAACAGTCCGGCGCCTGACACCGAGCGCTCGTAGCAGTGCGCTCTCGAACCGCCGCTCATCGATCGTCGATTGAACTGCCGCGAACAGCACTGCAACACCGGCCGCGATCGTGAAAGCAAACACCACCTGTACAGCAAGACTCGCCTTGTCGATAATTCCCTTGACCTGCTCGAGAATTACTTCCAGGTCGATGACCGAGACACTGGGGTGCGCCCTCACAAGTCGCAGCAAAACATTATTTTGTTGTTCCTCGATTTTCAGGCTGGCAACAAATGTCGTCGGAAAACCATCCAGCGCGCCGGGTGAAAGAACCATGAAGAAATTTGGCTGAAATGAATCCCAGTTGACATGTCGAATACTCGATACTATCAGTGAAATTTCCTGGCCGGCGGCCAGAAAGTTCAGCTTGTCGCCCAATCCCACGCCAAGCTCCATGGCCGCCTCTTCTTCCAGGGAAACGAGTGGCTCGCCGTCATAGTCCGGTGGCCACCAGGTGCCCTCAATGATTTCATTGCTCGAACTCAAGGATTCGGCCCAGCTCAAATTTTGCTCGCGGTTTGCCATCCAGCGGCCATTCTCCTCCGGATACTCGCGCGTCTTGATTGACTCGCCGTTTATCTCTGTCATGCGCGCCCTGACGAGCGGTACGAATCGCGGCGCGGCAATGCCGCCGCTCTGGAAAATTTCTGCTATCGAGCCCCGTTCATGCGATTGAATGTTGATCACGAAGTGATTAGGCGCGTCTTCATCGAGCGTGCGTTGCCACCCTTCAAGTAAATCTGTCCTCACAAATGTAAGCAGCAACAAGACCGTGAGACCGAGACCAAAAGCAACAACCTGTACCGCGCTGTCGCGCCCTCGTCGCGAGATGTTTGCAAGGCCGTATCGCCACGCAATGCCAACGCCGCCGCGCGAACGGCCCATGGCCGAAACCAGGAGACGCCCGACACCATATAGCGCTGCAGAAATGACAAGCATGCCACCGAGCACAATAACCAGCATCAACGCATCACCGATTGTCAGGTAAAGAAGCAGGGCCACAGCGACCAGTGAGGTGCCGGCGACGAACATCCGTGATGGCGGCGGCGGCATTTCATCGTGGCGCAAAACGCGCAATGATGGGGTGTTACGCAGCTGAATAAGTGATGGTAGTGCGAAACCAACGAGCAGTATCAGCGCACTGCCACTTGCCAGGCCTACTGGCCTGAGACTGGCACCGGGCAGCTCGCTTGCAAACAGGTCAGCAAGTATTACCGTCAAACCGTTTTCGACCGCATACCCGACGGCGCTGCCAATCAGGATCCCGAGAACGCCGAGCATCACGATCTGCACACAGCTTACAGAAATAACGAAGCGCTGCCTTGCGCCCAGGCTTTTCATTAATGCGACAGTATCCATTCGGCGATGTGCAAATCTTCTCGCCGACATGGCGATCGCGACCGCGCTCAGTAACAGGCTGATTACTGCTGTCAGGGACAAAAACCTCTGCGCTCGGTCAGCTGCATTCGTCGCTCGCTGACTGCTGTCCTCCTGGTTGCGTACGCGAACCGACTGCGGCAACTCGTCTTCGACCGCCGCATAAAACTCGTCGATGGCGGACTCATCCCCGGCAACGAGAAGGGCATAGCCAACTCGACTGCCTTCGTTAATCAGTGCGGTCCCCGGCAGGTCGAGTAAATTAACAAGCAAAGACGGCGCCAGCGACGCAAAACCGATTGACTGGTCCGGACGATACGTCAGGACTGCATCGACCCTGAGATCCGACTCACCCACCGTTACGTAGTCACCGACGCGGAGTCCGAGACGCGCCATCAGTGCACCATCTGCCCAGACTTCGCCCCGCGACGGGATGCCGTCGGCGACGTGTTGTTCTCCGAACAGCCGGTCCGAAACACGAACGCTGCCGCGGAGTGGGTAGTTATCGCTAACACCTTTTATGGTGGCAAGCGCGCTCAAATCACCGGCAAAAACAACACTGGGAAATGTCTGCGTTTCGGCAGTCTGCAGCGCGTACTCCAGGGCGGCGTCACGCCATTCCCCGGGCACGGGGTCCGGCGAGCGTAAGCGAAGATCGGCAGCAAGTACTTCGTTGGCCTGTCTCGCGACGCCCCGCCCGATCCGGTCCGTCAGAAATCCGACGGCCGTGAGTGCGGCCACGGCAAGCGCAACCGCCGCGAGCAGCACCAGGACTTCTCCAGTACGCAGTTCACGCCCGAAGCCTCGTATCGCATAGGTCAAAGCCTTCATGCGATCAGCTTGTTGTCAGAGACGAGGCGGCCCGCATCGAGGCCGATTTCACGCTCGCAGCGCGCTGCGAGCGCCTGATCGTGCGTGACGAGAACCAGCGTTGTCGATGAGGTCTTGTTCAGCTCGAACATCAGATCCATTACACGATCGCCGGTACGACTATCGAGGTTGCCCGTCGGCTCATCGGCAAATAGAACTGCCGGCTCGGTTGCGAAGGCCCTGGCAATTGCCACGCGCTGCTTCTCCCCACCGGAGAGCTGGGCCGGATAATGGCTCCAGCGATCGGCCAGACCGACTTGTTTGAGTATTTCCGAGGCAGCTTGTCGGGGCCTCTCCCTGCCGGACAGCTCGAGCGGCAACATGACATTCTCAAGGGCGTTTAAGGATGGCACGAGGTGAAACGACTGAAACACGAAGCCGACACTTGTCGCCCTGACGTCCGCCCGGCCATCCTCGTCCAGATCATTGAGATTGACGCCGTTCAGCCAGATCCGGCCCTCCGTGGGCAGATCAAGCCCGGCCAGCAAGGCCAGCAGTGTGGATTTCCCTGCCCCTGAAGCACCGACAATTGCGACCGATTCTCCTTTATTCACACTGAAACTGACATCGGAAAGAATGGTCAGACTGCCTTCCGGGCTGATAACCTGCTTGGTGACGTTTTCCGCGGCCAGCACCGTGTTGTCATTTGCTGAATGGTTCGACATGCGAAAATTGGTAACCCTTTTCTTGTTTCTGCTTGCCATGCCCGCGCGGGGCACGGAAGCGCCAACCATTCTGGTGTTCGGCGACAGCCTGAGCGCGGGCTTCGGCATTGACGTTGACCAATCGTGGACCGCTTTGTTGCAATCCCGACTGCAGAGACAAGGGTACGAACATCAGGTGGTAAACGCCAGTATTAGCGGGGACACGACTGAGGGCGGCGCCAGCCGCATTCACAGCGCCCTCGAGCGCTTCAGGCCATCAGTCGTCATTCTCGAACTGGGCGGCAACGACGGCCTGCGCGGGATTCCCACGGAGCGCATGAGACGCAATCTCAAGCTGATCATCGAAAGCAGCAAATCCAGCGGCGCCGCGGTTGTCCTTCTCGGCATCCGCATACCGACTAACTATGGTGCCCGCTATACACAGGCGTTCGAGAATGTCTTTCGCGAACTCGCGAGTGAACTCGATGTTCCGTGGATAGAGTTTTTCATGGACGGCATCGCAACAGACGAGGAGCTGATGCAGGACGACGGTATTCATCCCAACGCCAACGCACAACCGATACTTCTCGACAACGCCTGGCCTATAATTCAGCAAGCACTTGAACAGGCAAATGCGACAAGCTAACAGGCTGTACAGGGATGTACCGTCATTTTCGATGGCTATAAGCCATTGAAAATGTGAGGGATCCGAAAATCGCACTTTTCGGATCACGTCGTTGAAAAAGTCATGGAAGACTTTTTCAACATCCTGCTAATAGTCCAGCAAGGCTATATTGATGGATCACTGTAGAGAGCCTGCTTCATCGAGGAAGCGGATAACGTGAACAAAATCTGGCTTGAGTCCTACCCGGAGGGCATACCCGAGGAAATTCCAACACCCGAGGCCAAGTCTGTCCGGGACATGATCGATTCGGCCCTGTCCGCGTTCGCGGATCGCCCGTGTTTTACAAACATGGGCACGACTTTGACCTACCGCGATGTCGACAAATTATCGATGCAATTCGCCTGTTACCTGCAACAGACCCTGGGCCTCATCAAGGGTGAACGGGTGGCAATCATGCTGCCCAATGTGCTGCAGTACCCGGTGGTTCTGTGCGGAATTTTTCGCGCGGGCATGGTCGCCGTTAACGTCAACCCTTTATATACGGCCCGCGAACTCAAATATCAATTGTCCGATTCGGGCGCCAGATGCATTGTCGTTCTCGAAAACTTCGCCCATACGCTTGAGAAAGTTATCGACGACACCGGCGTGGACCATGTTGTCACGACTCAGGTTGGCGATCTCCTGAAGTTCCCGAATAATATCCTGACCAACTTCGTACTGAAGCGAATCAGGAAGGCTGTTCCGCCCTATTCCCTTCCAAACAGCATCAAGCTGCGATCAGCCCTCAAGACGGGGCGACACGGCCAGCTTGCCACGGTCGAGCTCGGCTATGCCGACATTGCGTTTTTGCAATACACAGGCGGCACCACGGGGCTTGCCAAAGGCGCGATGCTCAGCCATCGCAACATGGTATTTAACGTGCACCAGACGAAAGCCTGGGAAGCGGGAGTTTTCGATAATGCAGTCCCGTTGGTCGCCATTACCGCATTGCCGCTCTATCACATCTTCTCTTTACAGAGCAATTGCCTGTCGATAATGCATAAAGGCGGCGAAAACATATTAATCACCAATCCAAGAGATTTTCCCGCGTTTGTCAAAGAGCTTTCCCGCCACAAATTCGTTTATTTCACCGGTGTGAATACGCTTTTCACGGCGCTCTTGAATACGCGCGGATTTGCCGATCTGGATTTCACCTCTCTGCGACTCACCATCGGCGGTGGCATGGCTGTTCAGGAGGCAGTCGCAAAGCAATGGAAAGCGGTTACGGGCACGACCATCATTCAAGGCTACGGTCTGACGGAGACCTCGCCGTCCGCAATCGTCGTTCCTCTGCAAAGCGAGGACTTCACGGGCACGATCGGCTTGCCAATTCCGTCGACCGAAGTCCGTATTTGCGACGATGACGGCGATGATGTTCCACTCGGCGATCCAGGCGAGATTTGCATACGGGGCCCTCAGGTCATGGAGGGGTACTGGCAAAAACCGGACGAAACGGCATTAGTCATGTTGCCGGGCGGCTGGTTCCGCACCGGAGACATTGGCCGCATGGATGAAGGCGGATTCGTTTATATAGAGGATCGCAAGAACGACATGATTCTCGTATCCGGTTTTAATGTTTACCCGAACGAGATCGAGGGCGTTGTCGTCGAGATCGACGGCGTACTCGAGGCAGCCGCCATCGGCGTACCCAACGAGAGGTCGGGGGAAACCGTCAAGCTTTATGTCGTAAAGAACGACGAGTCAGTCACCGCCAACGACATCATGCGTTACTGCCGGGAAAATCTGACCGGGTACAAGGTGCCCAAAGAAATCGAATTCCGCGACGATCTGCCAAAGACGAATATCGGGAAAATACTGAGACGCGCGTTACGTGAAGAATGATCGCGAACCGTCGCCCGACGGCCGCTCGAACATTGACGAGGTCAGGCATGCGAAAGAGCAACGTGAAATTCTGGTTGCCGCTGTTACTGCTACTGTTCGTGGCGGGTACGGTGGCAATACCATCCGCTTTAGATCCGGTGCAAGTCGCACCGCACATGTACCACGTTGCGTTTGAAAATGACAAGGTCCGGATATTGAAGGCGACGATTCGAAACGGCGAAACACCACCGTTGCATGCTCATCCGGATCGCGTCATCGTTTACCTCAATCCCTGCGCCTGGCTCGAGAAAGACGGAGAGGGCGGCACGCGAATGCGATCGTACAAATTCGGTGAACCGGTTTGGGCGCCTGCCGAAATTCATGGCGGCATCACTGCCAGCGTCATCGAACAGTGCAGCCTTCTGGAGATTGAATTGAAGTGAGAAAGGGAGAAACCTCGGTTCGACCCACTGCTGTCCCATAACGCCGGTACCACAATCAAGGACATGGGTTGCAAGGCTTGTCTCAGAGACACGCCGCAAGTACGTCCATGTAGGCTCGGGGCCCGCATCCCTGCGGGCCACGGTCTCTGAGACAAGCCTTGCAATCCATGTCCGTAGCGAGATGCATCGGCAGAACCCCACACAATCACTTCGTTCCAGCCGCTGATACATTAGTTTATGGGACAGCAGTGGGTTCGACCCTGGATTACTTAATGGTATTGCGGGCTTAGTTTTCTCACGGCATCGATTACCACGCCCAGGTGGTCGGGGTCGATGTCCGGCGTTATTCCGTGCCCCAGGTTGAACACGTGCCCCGGACCCTGGCCGTAGCTTTGCAGTACTTCTGCTACCCGCTCTTCAATGACCTCCGGCGACTCCCGTAGTACGTCCGGATTCAGGTTTCCTTGCAGCGCAACCTTGTCGCGGGTCAGCTCGCGGGCTGTGCCAAGGTCTGTTGTCCAGTCGACTCCCAGCGCGTCACAATCAGTATCGGCCAAATCAGTGAGCAGCGACCCAGCGCCTTTGGTAAACAGGATGATCGGAATAGTGTGGCCGTATTTCTGCCGGTTCAGCCCGTCCAGTATCCTCTGCATGGCGGATAGCGAGAACCGGCGGTAGTCATCACCCTCGAGTGTCGCCCCCCAGGTATCAAAGATCATGACGGCTTGTGCTCCAGACTCGATCTGGGCGTTGAGATACTCGATCGTCGTTGCGGTAATGACGTTCAACAGTGTCTCCATCATCGACGGTTCGTCCGCCGCCAGGGCTTTGATCTTCTCAAACTCCCTGCTCGACCGCCCTTCGACCATATAGGTGGCAACTGTCCAGGGGCTTCCTGCAAAACCGATCAGCGGCACCTTGTCATCGAGTTCGCGGTGGATGAGCGCGACGGTATCGAATACGTAGCCAAGCTTTTCGCCAACATCCGGCACCGCAAGTTTCTTTATGTCTGCAACAGTTTGCACCGGTCTTTCGAATCGCGGCCCTCCGCCTGTTTCGAAATATAGTCCCAAGCCCATCGCATCCGGAATTGTCAGAATATCGGAGAACAAAATTGCAGCATCCAGGTCGAAGCGCCTTAACGGTTGCAGCGAGACCTCGCAGGCGAGCTCGGGATTACTGCAGAGGCTCATGAAGTCGCCTGCCTTTGCCCTGATCTCCCGATACTCCGGCAAATAACGGCCTGCCTGACGCATTATCCAAACCGGTGTGCGCGGTACCGGCTGACGCAAGAGCGCCCGAATCAATAAGTCATTTTTCAACGGCGTCATGTCAGAACTGCGCCGCAATCGTCTGCTGAATGGAGTCGGCCGCAGCACGAGGACTTTCGGCGTCGCGGATCGGCCGACCGACAACGATGTAGTCCGCCCCGCTGGAAAATGCTTGCTCTACGGTAACGACGCGCTTTTGATCGCCGATTGGGCGGTTATCGACCGGCCGAATACCCGGTGTAATAACCAGCAACTTGTCGTCGACATGTTCGCGCAACATCGGGACCTCGAGTCCGGATGAGATGACGCCGTCGCATCCTGCTTCGAACGCGCGGCGTGCTCTGGAGACGACCAGCGCTTCGACGTCACAGTCGAAACCAAGGTCATCGAGATCGCCCCTGTCGAGACTCGTCAAGACCGTCACCGCGAGCACTTTCAGATCATTGCCTTTGTTTGCGGCCGCAGCCTCCATCATGGATTGGTTGCCGTGCACGGTAAGGAAACTTGCGCCACGATCCTTTAGCTGTCGTACTGCGGAACCGACCGTCGCTGGAATGTCGAAGAACTTCAGGTCCGCGAATACTTTCTTGTTCCGCTTGAGCATCCACTCCATCAACTCGAAATAGCCGCCGCTCATCATGAGTTCCAAGCCAAGCTTGTAAAAAGTGACTGAATCGCCCAGGTCTTCAGCGAGCGCTTTGGCCTGGTCGCACTCTGGCACGTCCATGGCGAATATCAGTCGCTCATTGGCGGGTATCGATTGTCCTGTCACGTGTTTATTTCTCCAGACGGGCCGCGGCGCATTCTATCATTCGTAGAGCTTATCGACCTTTGGAATATCGCCCGTCAGGCAGAAGTTGCAGAAGCATTCACCTGCCTGACGGGCGAATCAAGAGAGCCGCTCGTATTCGGCGATCGCGAAACGATCCGTCATGCCGGCAACGTAGTCGGCTACAACGCGCGCCTTACCTGTCTGATCCCTGTCGTCGGCGGACGCACGCCCCGCGAACTCAGCAGGCATCTCCTCCGGATCAGTCATGTAAAGGTCGAATAGCACCTCGATCATGCCTTTCGCCTCGCCGACCATGCCCAACACTTTCTCGTGCTGGTAAAGGTTCTTGTTCAAAAAGTGTTTCAGGTTCGTGTGTTTCTCGAAAACCTCATCGGTAAAGCCAACGATCGCTGCCCTCCCGGACCTGACATCGTCTATCGATGATGGCTTGAGTTCGTCAAGACGTGATGCTGTCTGATCAATCAGATCGGTCACCACGGTGTTGATCATCCGACGGATGATCTCGTAGATCAGACGGCGATCTTCGAGACCCGGGTGTTCTGCATGAACGACCTGGTATTGATCGTCGAACAGGCGTTCCTCGCATAGTTGCTCGAGGCTTAGAAGGCCCGCGCGAAAACCATCATCAACGTCATGATTGTTGTACGCGATCGCATCAGCAATGTTCGCGAGCTGCGCCTCGAGCCCTGGCTGCTTTCTCTCGAGAAAGCGCTTACCGACTTCACCGAGCTCGCGGGCGTTCTTTTTCGAGCAGTGCTTCAGTATTCCCTCGCGAGTTTCATAAGTCAGATTGAGCCCGTGAAAACTCGCATACTTCGCTTCGAGTTCGTCGACGACGCGCAGCGACTGAAGATTATGCTCGAAGCCACCGAAATCCTTCATGCGGGCATTGAGCGCATCCTGTCCAGCGTGGCCGAACGGCGTGTGGCCCAGGTCGTGAGCGAGGCATATTGCTTCCGTCAGCATCTCATTGAGGCCGAGTGCACGTGCGACCGTCCGGGCAATCTGCGCAACTTCCAGGGAGTGCGTCAACCGCGTTCGATAAAGGTCGCCCTCGTGATTCACGAATACCTGTGTCTTGTACATAAGCCGGCGGAACGCCGTCGAATGAACAATCCTGTCCCGGTCTCTCTGAAACTCCCCGCGATACGGGGCCTTCGGTTCATCGAATCGACGGCCGAGGCTCTGTTCCTCATGTGCCGCGTAAGGTTTCAGTGTGTCCATCGCCCAGCCGTATATTGCATCACTTGGCTGTTGATGAGCCAGTCAAGGTCTAAGCGTGGGCGCGTCATACTGCTGCGATATCCGGGCTATAAGCCGGCATTTTGGAAAACCTTGTTCAGCAGCGACTCTGAATAGTCTGTGCCTATGTAGGCCTCGCCAATTGACTTAAGGAGTACGAACCTGAGCCGCTTCGCCCGTACTTTTTTGTCCATTTCCATGGCTGCTCGCAGTTTTTTCGCGTCCATTGCCGGAGGCAGGACGGGAAGGCCTGCCGCCGCAATCAAGTCTCGTATGCGCTCCCCCGCTGGCTGCTCTATATCACTTAAATCGGTCGCCATTACCATGCCCGCCGCAACCGCCTCACCATGCAACCATTCGCCGTAGCCAAGACAATTCTCTATCGCATGTGCGAACGTATGACCGAAATTCAGTAACGCCCTGTTGCCTTTTTCTTGTTCGTCTGCAGAAACGACTGCGGCCTTGATTTCACATGACCGGTGTATCGCATGAGCGAGCGCATCGGCGTCTCTCGCAAGCAGTGCATCGATATTCACTTCCAACCATTCGAAAAATTCCGCATCGCTGATCACACCGTGCTTGATCACTTCGGCGAGCCCTGCCCGCAGCTCTCGGTCTGGCAGAGTGACCAGCGTGTCTGTATCAATAAGTACCAGGCGAGGTTGATGAAACGCACCAATCAGGTTTTTCCCGTCCGGGTGATTGACCCCGGTCTTGCCGCCGACTGACGAGTCGACCTGTGCAAGCAACGTGGTCGGCACCTGTATGAACGCAACACCCCTCATGTAGCAGGCAGCCGCAAATCCGGCAATATCACCAACGACCCCGCCACCTAGCGCTATAACGGTCGTATCGCGGTTTGTGTGCGCGCTGACAAGGCAGTCGATGATGGATTCGACGCTGGCCATCGTCTTGAAGGATTCACCATCCTTCAGGTTGATCGAGTGGACCGCACGATCCGGTAGATTCTTTTTGAGACTCTTCAGGTAGAGCGGCGCGACCGTCTCGTTACTGACGACGAGACAATCTGAACCGACCAGGTGGGAAGACAGGTCGAAGGCACCGCCGAGCAGGCCGCCACCTATGATAATAGGGTAGCTGCGGGCGCCGAGATCTACTTCTAAAGTGCGCGGTTCGGTCAAGGCCCGTTCCAAAGCATTACGGAGCGGTCAAGATTACCTGATTTACACAGTATGGCGAACATCGCCCGTCAGGACGGGCTCCTGCGACGCGTTGGCAGCTACCTGTTGGCGCCCGTCCTGACGGGCGATTTCTGACGGCAGTTTATGCGCCGATATCCTGGCGGGTGATCCTTTTACAAGGCATCGTGAATTTCGCGAGCGACCGTCTGTACTCTCCGCCCATCGGTCTCGATGATCAGGTCTGAGATCTCCCGGTACAGGGGATCCCGTTGCTCCATCAGCTCCCGCAGAACTTTTTCCTTGTCTCCATTCTCGAGCAACGGCCGTTTGCGTCTTCTCTGTGTACGCTCGAGCTGTTGCTTGACGCTGGTATGCAGGTAGACCACGAAACCTCGGGCGCCCAGGCGGCTACGGCTTTCCGGATCGGCGATTGCACCGCCGCCCGTTGCAAGTACGACGCCTTCCCGTTGCGACAGCTCGTCGATAACCTTAACCTCACGCCTTCGAAAACCCTCTTCGCCTTCCTTTTCAAATATGAAAGGAATATCGACGCCCGTCCGTGTCTCTATCTCTTCATCGCTGTCGACGAATTCGAGATGCAGTAGCCGCGCGAGGTGACGGCCGACCGCAGACTTGCCGGCACCCATCGGGCCAACCAGAAACAGGTTCTTTGGTTTGTTCATCTACGAAGGAGAAAGCCAACCCGGAGGTTGGCTTTCATCTATCTGCTGCAATTCCGCATGTACGGCCACATCTAATAGACGCTCGATCCTTCTGACAGTATTTTCGGCGTTACAAAGATCAGGAGTTCTGCCTTTCTTCTCTCATTCTGCGTCGAGCGGAACAGAAAGCCGAGTCCCGGAATATCGCCAAGGAACGGCACTTTGTTTACCGTTTCCCGGCGTTCCGTCTCGTAGATGCCGCCGAGCACGACAGTCTGACCATCTTGGACCAGTACCTGGGTTTCAATTGACCGGGTATCGATACTCGGGACGAGACCACCCGTCGCACTCTGGACCAGCTCGCCAACATTATCCTTGCTTACCCGCAAATCCATGATGATGTGGTCGTCGGGCGTAATCTGCGGTGTCACCGTCAGGCTCAGGACGGCCTTCTTGAACTGCGTTGTGGTAGCGCCGGATGAGGCTGACTCCTGGAACGGTATCTCTACGCCCTGTTCAATACGGGCTTCCTTCTGATTCGCCGTTATGACCCGCGGCGTCGAAATAATTTCCGCACGTCCTTCCGTCTGCAGAGCAGTCAGCTCAAGGTCGACGAGGTACTCGGTCTCGAGTAAAGCAATGGCAAACCGCCCCGCCGGACTCGCTATCGGCACGTTAACGTTGAACCGGTCGTTCAGGTCCGGAAACTGAACCGGGAAGATCGTCCCGTTGGCGGGATCATCCCGATTACCCAGTACGGAATTGATCATTGTATCGGTACCGCCGGCGGTGCCCGATATGACGGTTACTCCGTCGGTACTGTTCGCTCTGTAGGCCGTGGCACCGAAGCGCACGCCGAGTTCACGACTGAAATTGTCGGCAACAACGACGATTCTCGACTCGATCAATACCTGTCGAATCGGAATATCCAGCGTACGCACGAGGCGACGAATATCCTGCAGCCGCTCGGCCGAATCCTGAACGAGCAGTGTGTTCGTCCGCTCATCGATGGCAACGCTGCCACGATCTGACAACAACGAGTTCTCACTGCCGTCCGCTCTAATCAGCCCTGCAAGATCGGCGGCCTTAGCATAGTTAACCTGCAGGAACTCGGAATAAAGGGGTTCCAGCTCGAGAATCGCCTGACGGGCTTCGAGATCCGCCGTTTCGCGTGCAGTAATTTCCTCGGTCGGTGCAACAATAATCACGTTGCCGTTCTGCCGCATATCGAGGCCCTTGGTCGTCATGACGATATCGAGCGCCTGATCCCAGGGTACGTTCCGCAAACGCAGGGTAACATTACCCTGAACGGTATCCGAGACCACGATGTTGCGGCCCGATGTTTCGGCCAGAAGCTGCAGTACCGCGCGCGTCTCGATATCCTGGAAGTTAAGGGTCAGACGCTGGCCGCTGTATTCCTTGGTCTCGGAGAACAGACTCGCTTGCTCGATATCCACCGCTTTCGGGTTGATTTCGATCGTGAACTCATTGTCCGACTGATAAGCGAGTTGCTCATATTTACCTTCCGCAGTAATTACGATGCGCGTGTCCAGATTGGTTCGCAGCGTGTCGACCGTTATAACCGGTGTTGCAAAATCCACGACGTCCAGGCGGCGCATCAATTCTGCCGGCAGGCTCGTGTCCTTGAATACTGCAATGACACGGCCGCCTTCCTGGCGAATGTCGACCGGCGTAGACGGGTCACTCAACGTGACCATAATCCGGCCGCCGCCGCCGCGTGTGCGACGGAAGTCAACGCCCGTGATCGAGCGGCCGCCTGTACTTGCATAAGAGGGCCGGGCAGCAGACGGTGCGGAACCCGCGAACTGAGTGGTCATCGGGCCACCCTCGTCTTCAACGCCCAGTGTTATCACTATCGTGTTACCGCTGCGGCGCATTTCATACGGTACCATCGAATCGAGATTCAGCACGACGCGCGTGCGGCCGTTTGCCTCAGCGGTCAGGACAGTATCCAGTGGACCGAGATTGACGTCCCGGCGACGTGAAGACAGCCCGAGAGTGGTCTCAGGCAAGTCGAGCGCGATTCGGGCTGGGTCGTCAATCGTAAAAGTGAGTGGCTCGGGCGCCGTGCCACTTAAGATCAACCTTACCTCCACCCGTTGTCCCGGGAGGCTCTGCACCTGAATATCCTGCAGGCGATTGTTGTCCTGCGCGTTTGCGCTCGGGCCCCACAACAGCAGAATTGCCGCCTGTAATACAGCCGTCAGTCGCAGCAACGAACGCCGGTTACTTATGCCGGTAGCCGGCTTGATTTTGAGCGTCATTCCAAATACTCCCAGTTTCATTCAGGCATCAGTCCGCGAGACCCACGGCGGCTTCTCTTTCCAGATACCCGCCGATCCCGTCCGAAATAATTTCGACTAGTTCAATTTTTGATTCATTCACATTAATGATTCGTCCGTCGTTTTGCCCCAAATAATTGCCGGCCACGACGCGGTGAATCAGACCGTCAGAGGTTTGTATAAGACCGTAGTTCGCATCGCCCAACTCCATCGTGCCGACCATGCGCAAAGTGTCGAGCGGATACTGCTCCAAGAACTCGCGGCTTCGGTCCCGGTCAGGCCGGGTGCCGCCAGCGCCCGCGCCGGCTGCTGCCTGCGGGGAATCGGGTACGAACGGTGAGCGAAAACCTTCCGCATCAGCGCGGTAGGTGAATACCTCGTAGGGCGTAATTTCAGGCAGTGGCTCAATCCGGCCTCCCGGACGTGCTTTGGTCTCATTAATGAACTGATCCAGATCGTCCATGTCGCCGCCACAGCCCGCCACACCGAATCCAATGACCAGAATCGACAGCATCAAACGTTTCAAGTTCGAACCAGCCATTATTATTCTGCCTCCTCGTCGAGGTAACGATAGGTCTGTGCCGTCACTTCCATCGTCAGCTTGTCGTACACGTCTTTATCCTCGGGTGTAATATTTATGTTATGCAACGTCACGATGCGCGGCAGCGCAGCAATACCGCTGACGAAATTAGCAATCTCGTGATAACCGCCTGACAGCCGGATCTTGATTGGCTTCTCCGCATAGAAATCCTTGGGAATTTCCGACTGCGGCTGGAAAAGCTTTTCCTGCAGCCCTGCAGCAAGACCGGTCTGCGAAATATCAACGATCAGGCTCGGAATCTCGGTTTTGCCGGGCAGTTGGCGCAGCATCGTACCGAACGACTGTTGCATTTGTGCCAGCTGTGCCTTGTAGGCATCATAGTTCGCGGCCTTGCGCTGTTTGTTCATAAACGTGATGCGAAGCGTGGCCTCGTCATCCTGCGCCCGCGTGAGCTGCGGCGCCTTGTTTTCGACGATGGTCCAGAAAATGCCCAGGCCGATTACCGCTGCAAAAACGATGCCGATTACGCCGGCGCGAAACACAAATGGCCAACGGCCAACGTCATTGACATCCAGCATTCTCAGTTCTTCAATGAGGTTCATCCGTCGTCCTCCAGGTCAAGCGCATCGTCATCACGAATCTGTTTCAGGGTGACAACAAATTCAGCCTGCCGGGCGGGGCCCTTTTCGGTTGTTTCGACTTTCACAACATCCGGATCTGTCAGCCATTCCGATGAATCGATCTGCCGCATCAGTGCCGACACACGCGTGCTCGACTGAGCGACGCCCTTGATTTCGACTGTGGAGCCGTTTTGCTTCATGCCGGTAAGGTATACGCCCTCGGGCAGCTGGCGGGTCACCTCGTCGAAGAGATGAACGATCTCGGGCCGGCTTCTCTGTAACTGCTCGATGATTTCCATGCGGGCAAGAAGTCTTTCCCTCTGTCTTTCCAGGCCGTCGATCTCGGTAATGCTCTTTTCAAGTATGACGATTTCCTCCTCGAGGCGTTGGTTGCGATCGCCCTGGTGATTGATCATCTGCGAGAAAGCCAGGTTTGTCAGACCAACGATGACAAGACCGGCAACAAATGAACTGCCCATCGCAACCATGAAATCACGTTGGCGTTTTTTGCGCTCCTCTTCGCGCCATGGGAGAAGGTTGATGCGTGGCATTTTAGTCGAAGCTCCTCAATGCAAGACCACAAGCCGTCAGCAGTGCGGTGGCGTCTTTGTGCACGCCCTGAGACTTGGCCTTTGATGAAATTTTCATTTGCCCGAGCGGATCGCCAACTTCAGTCGGTATCCCGACGCGGCTGGATATCACATCGGCGATACCCGGAATATTCGCGCAGCCGCCACACACGAGAATCATGTCCGGTTGCTCGCGTCCACCGCCGGATGCCAGATAGAACTGCAAGGAACGGCTGACCTGTTGAGTCATATCGTCAATGAACGGCTCGAGGACTTCAGGCTGATAGTTACTCGGCAGGCCACCTTGTTTTTTCGCGCGGCCGGCATCTTCCATCGAGAGCCCGTAGGTGCGCATGATTTCCTCGGTAAGCTGCTGCCCGCCGAAAGCGAAATCACGCGTGTAAATTACTTTGAGGTCCTGAAGGACACTAAACGTCGTGCTGCTGGCACCGATGTCGACGATCGCGACAGACTGTCCCATGCCACCGTCAGGAATCTGGTGGCTCAGAAGCTGACAGGCATTCTCCAGAGCAAAAGCCTCGACATCCACGATGTGAGCTCTCAGCCCGGCTGCCTCAACGGCCATCTGGCGCTGCTCGACATTATCGGTACGGGTTGCCACGAGAAGAACGTCCATCAACTCGGGATCATTTTCGTTCGGGCCGACTATCTCGTAGTCGAAACTGACTTCTTCCATCGGGAAGGGTATGTATTGGTCCGCCTGAATCTCGACCTGGCCTTCGAGGTCGCGCTCGGACAGGCTCGAGGGCATTTGAATAACCTTCGTTATCGCCGCATCGCCGCTGATGGCAATCGCTACGTCGGTCGCCTTCGCGCCCGATCTCTTGACTGCCCGACGGATGGCCTCGCCAACGGCCTTCGCATCGACAATCGCTTTTTCGTTTACCGAGCTCGGCGGCGTGGGCTCGGCTGAATACGATTCGACCCGAAAGCGCTTTCCGCTCTGAGAAAGCTCTATGAGCTTGACCGACGAGGTCGTGATGTCGAGCCCCAGTAATGGTTGGGTTTTTCTGCCAAAAAACACGTATTTTTTCCTTCTAAGTCGGTAAGTTGCGGGCCAAAATTCGGCTGGACCTAAGCTTTGCGATTTAACTATATATCAATAAAATGTTAAATAAAACGTGACTTTGTTCACGATCCGGCGATCCGTATGGTAATGCCGAGATGGGCCACCATTCCGTGAACTGGTTGGCGGCTCGGACCAGAGCTTCGTCAATAAATCCGGGCGCTGAAGCGGCTCTCAAATGGCCGGTGCCGGCTCGAGAAAGCCGCCCAATCGGGGCTCCCGGCCGCTTTTTCCGCTATTTTACCACGCATTGCGCTTCACCTTATATATAGGCCCGGTTTGTCCGGCCGACACACTTTGCCCATGAGTCCATTGCAGCCCATCACCATACGTGGCTATTATTCTGCGCTATATACTCGAATCGACTCGAGGCATGGCCTTGAAATCGAATATTTTCATCCACCAGTAAGCCAAAATGGGCCTGGCCGCATGGCGGCTCACATCGACTATTTTCAGGCTTTGGCCTGGTGGTCCAACAAGGTTATATTGATAGGCTCAGCGAGTCGTGAAGCGGTTGCACCCAGAGGGCATAAAAAACCGCCAGGCGCGCCTCGCCGGGTAATGGCGCGTCCTTGCCAAGAGGCGCAACACCGCGGACGATCGCTTCACGGCTCGCCCGAAGGGAGCTGCCCAGATGATTCAATACGGCGTTGCTGCCCTTGAAAAGGACATGCCGTTCCCTGCGGACTGCATCTTGTCTTGGATCATCTGGACAGCTCTGTGTCCATCAATATAGCCTTGTTGGATCACCAGAACGCTCGAAACTATGCAGAACTCAGGCACAGCGCACAAAGAAACCGGTCGCAGGCGGAAGGGCCGCCATGCGAAGTGGCTCATACTGTTCGCGGGACTGGGTCTGGCGTCCGGCATGGCTACCACGACTGCCGTTCTCGGGGCTTATTACTTTGTGGCTCCCGGCCTGCCGCCGGCAGAGACGATTCGTGAGATTCCCTTACAGATCCCCCTGAGGATTTTCAGCCGCGACGGGCGGCTGATTGCCGAAGTCGGTGAGCGTCGCCGGATCCTGGTTACTTTCGACGAGTTGCCGCCGCACGTGGTCGATGCGTTCGTCGCCGCGGAGGATCGCCGCTTTTTTGCACATCCGGGCATCGATTACCAGGGCATCCTTCGAGCCGGGGTGAGGATTATCGGGACAGGTGAAATCAGCGGCGGGGGTAGCACACTCACGCAGCAGCTCGCGCGTGACTACTTCCTGACCCGCGAACAGCTGTTTACGCGCAAGCTCCGGGAAGCATTCCTCGCCTACAAGATCGAGCAGGAATTTTCCAAGCAAGAGATACTCGCCCTGTTCCTCAACAAAATGTTTTTCGGTCAGCGAGCATATGGTGTTGCCGCGGCTGCACAAGTCTATTTCGGCAAGGCGCTCAAGGACATCAATGTTGCCGAAGCCGCGACGCTTGCCGGGGTTTTGCCGGCCCCGTCACAGTACAACCCGGTTCGCAGTCCTTCCAACGCAAAAGCGCGCCGGACCTATGTGCTTGAACGTATGTTCGACCTCGGATACCTCGATGACGATACCTATCAGCGAGCAATGATGTATCCGATGGAGTCCATGCTGCATGGTACCGCCACGGAATTGTCGGCCCCTTATGTTGCCGAAATGGTTCGGCGGGAAATGCTGTCCCGCTACGGCGAGGACACGTACAGGGCAGGCTACGAGGTGGTAACCACACTCGATTCCAAGCTGCAACGCGCGGCAATCTACTCCTTACGCAATGGCCTGTTCGAGTTCACGCGGAGGCGCGGATATAAAGGACCGATTGCAACTTTGGACGTCGATGCCGAAATTCTGCTGGCACCGTATGATGAATGGCCGGAAGACCTGCGGCTCGCATTGGCCGACCAGCCGAATCCGGGCGGTCTCGATGTTGCGATCGTGACAGCGCTAAACGAAGACAACAGCGCTGAGATTGTATTGAAAAACGGCTCACGTTCGTCCCTTCCCTGGAACGGCATCTCCTGGGCCAAATCATTTGTGGATCGTGCCACTACGGGGCAGGCTCCTGAAACGGTTGCTGATGTACTTGCACCCGGCCAGATTATCCACGTCATGCCGACAACGCTCGGTAGCTTTGCACTGGCGCACATGCCTGAAGCACAGGCGGCGGTTGTCTCCATCGATCCCCGCGACGGCGCCATTACCAGCCTGTCCGGCGGCTTTGATTTTACGCTGAGCAAGTGGAATCGTGTGGTCCAGACAGCCCGACAGCCCGGATCGTCGTTCAAGCCCTTTATTTATTCGGCGGCGCTCGAGCAGGGCAACACGGTAGCCACGATCGTCGATGATTCGCCCGTTGTGATCAGATCGTCAGAACTGGAAGACGTGTGGCGGCCCCTCAACTACAGCGGCAGGTTCTACGGCCCGATCAGGGTCCGGGAGGCGCTGGTTCGTTCCATGAATCTGGCTTCCGTGCGGCTGCTGCTGTACAAAACCGGCGTGAGTAATGCCGTCAGGCACCTGCAGCCATTCGGGTTTCCTGACGCTGCACTGCCGCCGAACGGTTCCCTGGCGCTCGGCGGTGGAAATGCCTCACCGCTGGACATGGCCCAGGGCTATGCAACCTTCGCCAATGGCGGTTATGCCGTCAAACCGTATGTGATCGATTCGATCCGCGGCCCGGATGGTGAATTGCTGTATCGCGCAGAACCGGCGATCGTTTGCCGGGAGTGCCAGACCGACGACGACGATGCCCTCCCGTCGGCACCACGTGATCCTGCACAAGCGATGTCTTTCGAACTGATGGCCGAGGTAGGCGAGAGCTACCGGCCAGATGCTTCAATCTCCCCGGAGCTTTTTGCCGACATACCTGCGGCGCCCCGGGTGATCTCTGAGCAAAACGCTTTTCTGATACAGGACATGATGCGCGATGTCATTAGACGTGGCACCGGCCGGCGCGCGCGCGTTCTTGAGCGCAGTGACCTGTCGGGCAAGACCGGTACATCGAACGACCGACGTGACGCGTGGTTCGGCGGCTACAACGGCGATCTGGTCGCTGTGGTCTGGGTTGGATACGACGACGACCTGCCGCTCGGCCCGGGCGAAGAAGGCTCACGGACGGCCCTGCCGATCTGGATCGAATTTATGCGCATCGCACTCGGGGGAGTACCGTTGCATCAGCTCCCGGTTCCCGAGGGCATCGTCAGCGTGTTGATTTCCAAGGCCACCGGTTGTCCGGCCAGCGCCCTTGATGCCAGCTTCGATGTCATGTTCGAAGTCTTCCGCGAAGGCCATGTTCCGGTCTGCGACGTCGCCGAGACCGTGCCTGACCCCTTCAACGACCCCAACGCCCTGAATGAAGAAGAGCAGGCAGCGGAAGAAATCTTTTAGTCATGGCGAGGCAAGCATCCAACGAAAACGACCGGGCCAGAACAGTCCTGGCTCAGGAAGCCGCCCGCATAATCGTCGAGCAGGGCATCGAGGATTACCGCGTCGCCAAGATCAAAGCGGCCGAGCGGCTGGGCATGACCGCGCGCGGCTCGCTGCCGGGGAATCCCGAGATCGAACACGCGGTGAGCGAACACCTCAAGCTCTTTGGTCGTGAATCGCATCTCGATTTGCTGCGTGTTCTCAGAAGAGCAGCTCTGTCTGCCATGGAACTTCTCGCGCCTTTTACGCCACGGCTGGTCGGCCCGGTCCTGCACGGCACCGCGGCTGCGAACTCCGCAGTCAATCTGCACGTGTTCTCAGACAGCGCTGAGCTCGTCGCGGTCAGGTTGCAGGAGAGCAGTGTGCAATACCGCCCATACGACCGGCGCCTGAAAAGCCGTCGGGATCGTGCTGAAACATTTTCCGGATTTCAGTTTACACAGGACAACTCATCGATAGAGGCAACCGTGTTCCCATTGAATGGCATGCGGCAGGCACCGATCAGCCCGGTAAACGGCAAGCCGATGCGGCGGGCTGATTCTCAGGCTGTCCTGAAGCTTCTAAGAGGCGAAGAACCGTAGCCAAGGGAGACGGATCCTGCCGGGACCCATCAGTCTCAGCCCAGGTAAATGCGGTCGAATCGTTTAGAAATGTCGTTTGAACCCGATTCTTAGCGGTTCGACCCCATTTACTTGCGCTTTTCGATCGCCACGTAATCCCGCTGAACCGGACCCCTGTAGAGCTGCCTCGGTCTGCTGATGCGTCGATTGGATTCCGTAATCATCTCGCGCCAGTGCGCTACCCAACCCACGGTCCTGCCGATAGCGAACATAACGGTGAACATCGAGGTCGGAATGCCTAAAGCCCGATAGATAATGCCGGAATAGAAGTCGACGTTGGGGTAGAGGTTCTTCTCGATGAAGTAATCGTCCTTCAGCGCCACCTCTTCCAGTGCCAGCGCCAGATCGAACAACGGCGCGTCCTTGCGGCCCATTTGCTTCAAGACCTTGTGGCACATCTCCCTGATAATCGTGGCTCTCGGATCGAAATTCTTGTAGACGCGATGACCGAAGCCCATCAGTCTGAACGGGTCGTCCCTGTCTTTTGCCTTGGCGACGAACTTCGGGATGTTTTTCGCGTCACCGATTTCGCGAAGCATGCGTAGCACGGCCTCGTTCGCCCCGCCGTGGGCCGGTCCCCACAGGGCGGATATTCCAGCCGCGATTGCCGAGTACGGATTGGTACCGGAACTACCGGCCATCCTCACGGTCGAGGTCGAGCAGTTCTGCTCATGGTCGGCGTGTAATATGAAAAGCAGGTCCAGCGCTTCCGCCGCCACCGAGTTGATCTCGTATGGTTCGGCCGGCACGGCGAAGAGCATTTGCAGCAGGTTCTCCGTGTAACCCAGGTCGTTACGCGGATAGATAAACGGTTGCCCCGCATTGAGTTTGTGTGCCGCGGCTGCGATCGTTGGTAGCTTGGCGAGGATGCGGTGCGCAAAAATATCGCGTTGCTCCGCGTTGTCGATGTCCATCGTGTCGTGATAATAAGCGGACATCGAGCCGACGACGGCAGACAGCATGGCCATCGGATGGGCATCGTAGCGGAATCCCGTGAAGAAACGCAGCATGCCCTCGTTGAGCATCGTGTGCGTGCGGACGGTTGTATCGAACTTCTCCAACTCGCTTGGCGTGGGCAGCTCTCCATGCAACAGCAGATAAGCCACTTCCAGGAAGCTCGAGTACTTCGCGAGCTGCTCAACCGGATAGCCACGATACAGCAAGATACCCTCGTCGCCATCGATGAAGGTGATGGTGCTTTCACAGCTTCCGGTAGCCATAAAACCGGGGTCGTAGGTGAATACACGCTGGTCCCGATAAAGGCGACCGATTTCCAAAACATCCGGTCCAAGTGTTCCGCTGCGGACCGGTAATTCGATCTCGGATCCGTCCGGGCTGGTCAGTTTATATGCCTCTTTGCTCATTCTTACCTCTGTCCGAATCGGCCGGACATTGTGCTCCCCCCGCCGGCCACTCTCGGGCCTGCGCCCTGCGATAGCAGGCGATCAGTCGTCATTCTCTTCTGAAGGCGGCATGCACGGGAGCAAACCGCCAACACGCTATGGTGCCGGAAGCTCAAATACCGGGCAACTTGGGGATGATACGTATGTGGGTCTTTGGCTTCTGATGACTAGTACTCCGTCAATATTGATGGAGTACTAGCTCAGGCCGTACTTGCGACGGAATTTGTCGACCCGGCCACCCGTATCAATGATTTTCTGCTTGCCCGTGTAGAACGGATGACATGCCGAACAGACCTCGATAGTCAGATCCTGACCCAGGGTAGACCGGGTCGTGAATTCGTTGCCGCAACTACAGGTCACTTTGATATCGTTGTAGTCGGGATGAATATCGGCTTTCATTGAGAGTCTCCGGTGTCCAGAGTCGGTGTCAGCGGCGGCGTAGGATATCGGGAAGCCTGTCCTGCCGCAAGCCCTCTGTTTACAGCCATTTCTTATCCACAAAAGCTGTGGATAACTCTGTGGAAGAAAATTGAGTGAGTGCGCTAAGTGCGGGTTTTTAAAGCAACGTTATTAAAATGTCTATTTTATCGCCAATTTAACAAACTCTTTTATTTCAATGATTTATAGGGGTTTTGGACAGTCAGGCTGAATTATCGGCCTTATCACACGGAAAAAATAGGTATCCCTGAAGTACTGTGCATAAAGGGCAGCCGCGCCAGAGCACCTGAGGCAGGCTGATCGGCGCAAAATCACGGCAGGAAGATCGCGGTCAAGTCGTTGAGAAAGCGTAAACCGAGTGCCGTCGGCCGCCAACCGGGCCCATCGAAGGACTCAATCAGGCCCTTGGCCTCTGCCACTGCCAGACGCTCTTCCAGGGTATCGACAGATAGCCCCGTTCGGGCGTTGTAGTCCGACGCCAGGAAGCCCTCCGGCAGGCGCATGGTATTCAGCATGAATTCGAAGCCGATATCGGCGCCGGAGACCCCATGTTCCCTGGTCTCAATGGACTGTGATTCCGCCTGCTCAATGAAGCTTAGCGGATGCCTCGGTTTTTCATACCGCAGGATTTCGCCCCCGCAGTCGGTAACCTTGCCATGTGCCCCGGCACCGGCGCCGAGATAGTCGCCGAATGTCCAGTAGTTCAGATTGTGCCGACAACGCCGGCCTGGCCTGGCGAAAGCAGATATTTCATATTGCTCATAGCCGCTTTCGGCCAGCAAGGCGTGGCATTGTTGCTGCATGACAAAGCTTTCCTCCTCGCCGGGAAGGCCGGGCGGTGGGTTGTTGTGAAATACCGTGTTCGGTTCCAGCGTCAGCTGGTAATAGGAGATATGCGCCGGCCCGAGCGCGATTGCCTGTTCGACATCCCGAACCGCCATTTCAAGGTCCTGGCCTGGCAGTGCGAACATGATGTCCAGATTAATGCTGTCGAAGCCGGCTCTCGAAGCATCTGCATAGGCAGAATAGATTTCGTCGGGGCCGTGAATTCGGCCGAGCCTTCTTAGCGACTCCGCGTTGAAACTCTGGGCACCCAATGAAAGCCGGCTGACACCTGCGGTGCAGTAGTCGCGAAGATCGCCGTGCTCCACAGTGCCCGGATTCGCCTCCATGCTTATTTCAATGTCCGGCTGCAAGCTGAATTCCGCCGCAATGACATCGATGAGCTGTCCGATTTCGGCACCGTTGAAAAAGCTCGGTGTGCCACCACCGATGAACACGCTCACCAGCGACCGGTTCTCCGTGCGTCGGGCTTCCTGTTTGAGATCGGTCTCCACCGCCCTGAGATACCGTTCCCTTGGTGGCGCATCTCCGGCCCTGTGTGAATTGAAGTCACAGTAAGGACATTTGCTGACGCACCACGGCAGGTGAACATAAAGAGACAGGGGAGGTTCGATGCTTGCGCTCATGTCAGGGGGCTGCTCGTCAGCGCTTGAGCACGCTATGCAACTGCTCGCCAAGTTGCTGAAAGGCCTTGCCTCGATGACTCTGACGGTTCTTTTCCTCGTCGGACATCTCGGCAGCACTTCTGCCAAGATTTGGGTCGAAAAAAACCGGGTCATAGCCAAATCCGCCCCGCCCTCGACGCTCGGCAAGGATTCGGCCGCACCATCGTCCTTCCGCGACCAGCGGTCTGACTGAGTCGTCCGGACTGACCCAGACCGCGGCACAATGAAAGTGAGCGCCCCGCTCCTCCCGTGGAACGTCCCGCAGCTCCGCCAGCAGCTTGTCAATGTTGTCGTCATCGCTCGCGCCTGTTCCGGCGTACCTGGCGGAATTGATGCCCGGACGTCCATCCAGCGCATCGACGACCAGTCCGGAGTCATCGGCTATCGCCGGCAGGCCCGACTCGGCCGCGGCATGGCGCGCCTTGATCATTGCATTGTCAGCGAAGGTCGCACCGGTTTCGGCAACAGAAGCAATGCCGAGTTTACTCTGTGGAATTATTTCGCAATCGAGATCACTGAGAATTGTGCCGATCTCGCGTAGTTTCCCCTTGTTGCCACTGGCGATAACGACCTTCTTCATTGCATCGTTCACGGGGACGGTAAATCGCCACTTCACGCTTGCACTCAAGCCTTTGCGATGGCTACGTTTTGCGCCTCTATTATTTCACTGACACCGGCGCTCGCCAGCTCGAGGAGCGTATCTAATTCCTCGCGAGTGAACGCGTGACCTTCCGCTGTACCCTGAACCTCGACGAAGCGGCCCGCTTCATTCATCACGACGTTCATGTCCGTTTCGGCCTGCGAATCTTCCTCGTAATCAAGATCAAGCACTGGAACACCTCTATATATGCCGACTGAAACGGCAGCAATCTGACCGTGGACAGGATTCGTCTTCAGTTGCCGGTCTTTGCAAAGTTTCTGCATCGCTATCAGAAGTGCGACATAGGCGCCACTGATCGCCGCCGTTCGGGTTCCCCCATCTGCCTGCAACACATCACAATCGAGCGTGACAGTTCGTTCGCCGAGCGCGTCGAGGTCGGTCGCTGCCCTCAAAGAGCGTCCGATCAAGCGCTGGATTTCCAACGTTCGGCCGCCCTGCTTTCCTCGCGCTGCCTCACGAGCCGATCGCGAGTGGGTTGATCTCGGCAACATGCCGTACTCGCCAGTCACCCATCCGTGACCTGCTCCGCGCATCCATGGCGGCACGCGGCTCTCGACGCTTGCCGTGCACAGGACGCGTGTGTCGCCAAACTCCGCCAGCACGCTTCCCTCAGCGTGTTTGGTGAAATTGGGCGTGAAAATCACCGGTCTCATCTGCTCCGGTTCGCGGCCGCTTGGACGCATTGCTGTCTCCTGTTTTTCCTGGCTGTTCCGGCCTGCGATTTGTCGCGCACTTCAATCGGCGCGGTCACTCCCCCAGCCACCGCAACGCAGTGCCGGTTGTGTTGTCGCTGTACGGTGCGTTCACATGCAGCGCCCTGACGCTTAGCGCTTTCAGGTTTTCGGCCAGGCTATCAGACGTGCGCGTTGCCATCTCGGCCATCTCCTCGTCGCTTACGCCGGACCAAAGACCGTCGCTGCAGGCGAGCAGCACATCGCCGGGCGAAAGTGCCCGCTTCGCCGTAATGCTCATATCCGGCACGGCCGCATCACCGCCTATGCAACATTCGACGAAGTTTCGCATGGGATGGTCCAGCGCTTCCTCCTCTGTAATCGCGCCTTCCTGTATCAATACTTCAACGTGACTGTGATCCCGTGACCTCGAAATGACTTCGCCGCTGCGCATCTGATAGATCCGGCTATCACCGACATGTCCCCAGTATGAGCCACATTCCTGAATCAGGCAGATCGCGCAGGTCGCTCTCGGGCGAGCATCAACCGTCAGGTCGGCGCCCAGCTTCACCACCTCGTCATGTGCGCGGGCGAGCGCTGTGTAAAGAAAACCCTGCGGGTCGAACACCGGCAGCGTTACCGCCATGAACATGTCCTGGATGATGTTGAGACCGGTCTCGGCGGCGAGCGCGCCATCCGCGTGCCCTCCCATGCCGTCGAATACCAGCATGAGCGCCGCGTCCTCGGCGACAACGATCGCAGCGCGGTCCTGGTTGTCGCTGCGGTCTCCGAGCGCAGAAACTTTGGCGTATTCGATTCGCATGGTGGGATTTACTGCTTTTTCTTGCTTAGGCTGGCAGCACCGGGCTAACGCAGCTTAGAATAATTGATTCCTCAAGCGAAGTGCGCGCTCGATTTCATGGTCGGATCAGTGTAAGTATGGCTCGCTTCCGGCTTCGAAGTCTGTGACAAGAGCAACAATAACGGAGTAATCGATGTTACACAGTATGACAGGGTTTGCGCGACAAGCCGCCGAGTCTCCTGTCGGTACGCTGACCTGGGAACTCCGTACGGTGAACCATCGTTTTCTCGACGTTCAGTTTCGCCTGCCTGATGAACTGCGCCCGAAGGAAGCCGAGTTTCGGCAGCAGGTCGCCACCTGCTTGAAAAGAGGCAAAATCGAATGTTCGCTGCACTTTCACCACGCGATTTCCGCTGCTGCGGAGCTCAAACTCGATCATGAACTGGTACGGCAGATCAGGGCGAAGATCGAAGAGCTGACCGGTCTGTTGCCCGAAACCCAGGCGGTTGACCCGATCGATGTTCTTCGGTGGCCCGGCGTCATTTCCGAAGCGGAAGTTGAAACCGAGTCACTGTTTGAAGAGGCAGGCCGGTTGCTTGACGAGGCCCTGGCCGCGCTCGGCAAGATGCGGGCAAGCGAAGGCAGGCGAATTGCCGAAATGCTCGAATCACGCTGCGCCGGCATAATGGCTGTCTCGGAGACTGTCAGGGCGCGCATGCCGGATGTTCTTGCTGCTGTCCGCACACGGCAGCAGGAGCGCATCGATAAACTGGACGTCGAGGCCGACCCTGCCCGCCTCGAGACCGAGCTGGCGCTGGTCGCACAAAAACTCGATATCGATGAAGAACTCGATCGCCTCGAGAGTCACATCAGCGAGATTCGCGACGTGATTACCAGCGACGAACCTGTCGGGCGACGGCTCGACTTCCTCGCGCAGGAACTGAACCGGGAGGCCAACACGCTGGGGTCGAAATCGGCAGACACCGAGACTACCAAGGCCGCTGTAGAGCTCAAGGTGTTGATCGAGCAGATGCGCGAACAGATTCAGAATGTCGAATAGGGCCAGTCTGTTCGTTATTGCGGCTCCATCCGGTGCCGGCAAGACGACGCTCGTTAAAGAGCTGCTCGAAAGGAAACCTGGACTAAGGTTTTCAATTTCATATACGACGCGTAAGAAGCGGGTCACCGAAGTCGAAGCCAAAGACTACTTCTTCGTGCGAGAGGCTGAGTTTCAGAAGCTTCAAGCAAAAGGGGAGCTGCTTGAATCCGCGCGCGTATTCGACAATCACTACGGCACAAGCCGGTCACAGGTCGAACAACATCTTGGCAACGGCCATCACGTAATTCTTGAAATCGACTGGCAGGGCGCACAGCAGGTACGGCAATCAAAACCCGATTGCATTACGATTTTTGTCCTGCCGCCCTCGCGAGACGAACTGGAGCGGCGGCTCAGGGACAGGCGCACCGATAACGATGATGTTATCGAAAGGCGTCTCAACGATGCTCTCGGCGACATGTCGCATTGGAGCGAGTTTGACTATGTCATCATCAATGACGACCTGACGCTCGCCGTCACTGAACTCGAATCGGTACTGAATGGAGAGGGTGAAGCCAACCGGGTCGGCAACGAAAGCCTGCAGGCGCAGGTTGAAAAAATTATCAGCTGATCCCGTGCAAGATAACTCCGCTTCGCGGCGACTTCTTGTACATGGAGGTACTTATTTCGCGCGCGCGTCCTGCCCCTTAGAAATGAATCCGGGCTGAAACCGCTCCCCATGCCGCTTAGGCATCGATGGTCTTTGCAGCGCGCCCGGCACCCGCGAAAAATCACACTAAGGCTTCCTTCTTTGGCCCTATTTCGACTACACTGGTGGGTCTGGGTTATCAAACGGCCTTCGCGGTCAACAATGGAGAAAATGCTACATGGCCAGAATTACGGTCGAAGATTGTCTGGCAAACATCGACAATATTTTTGAGATGGTACTGGTCGCGGCCAAACGCGCCAGACGACTGGCTCATGGTGCCGACGCCCTGGTCGAGCTTGAAAATGACAAGCCGACGGTAATTGCATTGCGTGAAATTGCTGCCGGACACATCACCTCGGCAATTCTCGAAGAAATTGATGAGCCGTCCACAGACGAATTCATGCAAGCAGAGGCCGCTGACGACATCATTCCGCTGCGTGGGATTTCAATCGGCAACTGAGACATACTTTCCACGACAATCACGGCGCCTGCCGTTTCGAAGCGCCAGTTGTCAAATACCTGGGTACTGAAGTTCCCACTACGCCGGGGTGAGGTGAAAATCCGATGCATGGCATTGGCTCACCGAACGCCGCAGCCATGGAAGGCAAAGGCCGGAGTTGTTAGTGAGGCAGGATGCCGAACTTACAAAAAATTTGGATGCCCAGCGGGCACCTCCGCGAAGCGAAGCTCACGACCATGGACAACCGTGATCACAAATTCGCCGGGAGCGAATTTGGATGCCCAGCGGGCACCTCCGCGAAGCGAAGCTCACGACCATGGACAACCGTGATCACAAATTCGCCGGGAGCGAATTTGGATGCCCAGCGGGCACCTCCGCGAAACGAAGCTCACGACCATGGACAACCGTGATCACAAATTCGCCGGGAGCGAATTTGGATGCCCAGCGGGCACCTCCGCGAAACGAAGGTCACGACCAGGGATGATCGTGATCAATCCGCCCCCGGCCGACAGAGTGCGCATCGGTTCGCAGATGGATTGCGCAACCGGGTATGATTAGTCATGGACTACGCCGCATCAATTCTCGCCAAGATACCTGGCACGTCCTCGCGACGTGACCGGGGCTTAAGGCGGCTGTTCGAAAAACTTGAATCCTATATGCCTGCCGATCATATCGAGCAGGTCATGCACGCGTACGAGTTCGGTGCGGCGGCGCATCAGGGACAAACGCGCCTGTCGGGCGAACCCTTCATCTCCCATCCCGTTGCTGTCGCCAAGGAACTGGCCGACATGCACATGGATGCCCAGACGATTGCCGCGGCCATCCTCCATGATGTGGTAGAGGATACGCCCACAACACTCGACAATATCGAAGAGCAGTTTGGCCAGGAGATTGCGGCCCTCGTTGACGGCGTCAGCAAGCTCGATCAAATTCGTTTTCACAGCCGCGCCGAAGCGCAGGCCGAGAGCCTCCGCAAAATGATGCTCGCCATGATCGAGGACATCCGGGTTATTCTGGTAAAGCTCGCCGACCGCCTGCACAACATGCAAACACTCGATGCAATGCCCCGCGAAAAGCAGGCACGCATCGCGCGTGAAACAGTCGAAATTTATGCGCCGATTGCAAACCGCCTCGGCATCAACCACATGAAGGTTGATCTGGAGGAACTCGGCTTTCGTTATCTATACCCGTTCCGTCATCGCGTGCTGAAAAACACGCTGAAGAAAAGCAAGGGCAATCAACGTCAAATCGTCAAGAAAATTTCCGAAGGCCTGCAGAAGGCTCTGGAAACTGAAGGTATTGAGGGAGAGGTCGTCGGCCGGGAAAAACATCTTTACAGCATTTACAAGAAAATGGCGGAGAAGAAGCGCCTGTTGAGCGACGTTGTCGATGTTTACGGTTTTCGGATTGTCGTCAATGACGTCAATACCTGTTACCAGGTGCTGGGTCTCGTGCACGGACTGTATAAACCCATGCCGGGTCGATTCAAAGACTACATAGCCATTCCGCGCCTTAACGGCTATCAGTCTCTGCATACAACCTTGTTCGGCCCCAAAGGGCTGCCGCTCGAGGTGCAGATTCGCACCGTGGAGATGGACCGGGTCGCCGAATCCGGCGTTGCCGCACACTGGCAATACAAAGCGGAAGACAAGACGAGCGCAACGCCGCAGCGCCGGGCACGGGAGTGGCTCACCCACCTCGTCGAGATTCAGCAGTCCGGCAGTTCGGAAGAGTTTCTCGAAAGTGTCAAGGTGGACCTGTTTCCCGACAAGATTTATGTATTTACGCCGAAAGGCGACATCATGCCTTTACCCAAGGGCTCGACCACGGTCGACTTTGCTTATGCGGTACACACCGCAATCGGCGATCGCTGCGTGGCCGCAAAAGTCGATCGCCATCTCGTGCCACTGAGAACACAGCTGCAGAATAGCCAGACGGTCGAAATTATTACCAGCCGCGGCGCCAAGCCGAATCCGAACTGGGTCACTTTCGTCGTTACAGCCAAAGCGCGGTCTGCGATTCGCCAATATATGAAGAATATGCGCTCGAGCGAGTCAATCGATTTGGGCAAGCGCCTGCTCGATCGGTCCTTGAAAGACCTCGGTTCATCGCTTCGAAAGGTGGGCAAGATTCGAATGCGGGAAGGGCTCGACGAACTGGCCCTCAAGGATACATCCGAGCTTTTCGAACAACTCGGCATGGGCGAGAGGCTCGCACCGCTGACCGCACGCTTCCTGATCGGCGTGAACGAAGAAGGCGACACCGAGCCTGCCGCGGCGAGCCTCGTCATTGCCGGCACCGAAGGCATGGTCGTAAGTTATGCAAAGTGTTGTTACCCGATCCCCGGTGACGATGTCATGGGATACCTGAGTTCTGGAAGGGGCGTCGTGATTCACCGCAATTGCTGCGGCAACCTGATTAATTTCCGAAAGCAGCCGGAAAAGTGGCTTGCCATTAGCTGGGAAAAAGACATAGATCGTGACTTCTCCAGCCAGGTTCAGGTGGAAACTGAAAGCAGGACGGGAGTGCTGGCAGAAGTGGCTGCAAAAATTGCCGACTCCGAGTCGAACATCGAGCAGGTCGCCGTACTGAGCCGGCACGAAGACTGCTCCACGCTTACGTTTCTCTTGCAGGTGAAGGATCGGACGCACCTGGCGAAAGTCATGCGAAATGTGCGCAACATGCAAAACGTCATGCGAGTATCGCGAGACTGCGCCTGACACGGAAAACCACGGAGAGAACCTTGAACAAAGAAGCAATATTTAGCGAGGGTGCACCATCAGCGATCGGCGCTTATTCCCAGGCCATCAGGACGGGCCAATTCGTATTCATCTCAGGCCAGATTCCTCTTGACCCGGCGACGATGGAGATTGTCGAAGGTGATTTCGAAGCCCGCGCCCGGCGTGTGTTCGATAATCTCAAGGCCATCGCGAAAGAAGCGGGCGGAGAGCTCGATCAGATCGTGAAACTTACGGTTTACCTTACCGATCTCGATAACTTCGCGACCGTAAACAGCGTAATGGCGGATTATTTCCAGGAGCCCTATCCCGCGCGCGCGGCCCTGGGGGTCGCTGCACTGCCCAAGGGCGCCGATGTTGAGGCCGAGGCAGTTCTCGCCGTGTGAGCCCTTTACCTGTCCGGTGCAGAAATCTGACGCTAATCTTGATTCGCCGTTAACCGTTCTCTCGGGCGTCGGCCCGGCACTCGACACAAAACTTGCTCGCCTCGGTCTGCGCCGCGTGGAAGACCTGTTGTTCCTGTTGCCTAACCGCTACGAAGACCGCACGACCCTGGCCAAAATCGGTTCGCTGCAGGCAGGTAGCCGCTGTCTCGTCAGCGGCGAAGTCCTGCTTGCGGAAACCGTATATCGCGGTCGACGAAATCTGCTCGTCCGTATTGGTGACGGTACGGGCCAGATGACGCTCCGGTTTTTTCATTTTTCGAGGCAGCAACAAGCGCAGTTTCGAACAGGCGTCGTGCTTAGTTGTTTTGGCGATGTCCGCACGGGTCCGGTTGGCCTGGAAATGGTCCACCCGGAATACCGGATTCTCAAGCCGGGCCAGCATCCGGTCATTAGCGACTCGCTAACGCCGATCTACCCGGCCACCGAAGGCGTGCAGCAGGGCCGGCTCAGAAATCTTGCCACTCAGGTATTAGAGATTGCGAAGGCCTCGCCGCCCGATGAATTGTTGCCCGATGAAATTCGCCGACAGTACGACATGCCCGCGTTGTTCGATGCCTTGCTCTACTTGCATCAACCCCCACCAGATGCAGATCTCGCGAGCATCGATGCGGGCAGACACCCCTGTCAGCAACGACTGTCATTCGAAGAGCTCCTCGCACATTATCTGAGCCTCCGCAATCTTCGTGACATCGCCAGAACCGCAGGCGCGCCTCAATTACGCGAAGGCGCGAAACTGGCTGAGCGCTTTATCAGCGGGCTTCCATACAAGCTGACCGCTGCCCAGCAACGCGTTATCGACGAGATCACGGACGATATTGCAACGCCTTATCCAATGCTTCGATTGATTCAGGGCGATGTCGGCTCCGGAAAAACCGTTGTTGCCGCAGTCGCATGTCTGAGGGCGATTGCCAGCGGCGTACAAGTCGCCGTCATGGCACCAACGGAACTCCTTGCCGAGCAGCACTACCGAAATTTCTCTGACTGGTTTCGGCCGCTCGGCATCGAACCGACGTGGTTGAGCGGCAGCCAGCGGCAGGCGGAAAGGCGTGAGTCACTGGAAGCCATCGCGAGTGGCGATGCATCACTCGTCATCGGCACACACGCGCTATTTCAGGAGGGAGTTACATTCAAACAACTCGCCCTTGTCGTAATCGACGAGCAGCACCGCTTTGGTGTGCATCAGCGCATGGCTTTGCGAGAAAAAGGCGAGCAGGGCCAGGGACACCCCCACCAGCTCGTTATGACTGCGACGCCGATACCCAGAACGCTTGCCATGGCTGCTTATGCGGACCTCGATACATCAATCATCGATGAACTCCCGCCCGGCCGACAGCCCGTACAAACTGTCGCGATGCCGGAGACGCGGCGTGCCGAAGTCATCGAACGCGTGCGTTCATCCTGCAAAAACGGCCAACAAGCCTACTGGGTCTGTCCGCTCATCGAAGAATCGGATGTCCTCGACTACCAGGCCGCTGAAGCGAGTTACAGAATGCTGGCCGAGGCGCTACCGGATCTGCAGGTCGGTCTTGTACACGGCCGCATGAAGCCGGCTGAAAAAGACTCGCTAATGCGCGCGTTCAAAAACGGCAAGATTCAGCTCCTGGTTGCAACAACGGTGATCGAGGTCGGTGTCGATGTGCCGAACGCAAGCCTGATGATCATCGAAAACGCGGAACGCATGGGGCTATCGCAATTGCACCAGCTCCGCGGCCGGGTGGGGCGCAGCAGCACCAAGAGCCATTGTGTAATGTTGTATAAACCACCGCTCGGTCAGCTTGCCCGCAATCGGCTGGCTATCCTTCGGGACACCAATGATGGCTTCCTCGTTGCGCAGAGAGACCTCGAGCTCCGCGGTCCCGGAGAGCTTCTGGGCACGAGGCAGACGGGATTGCCGCAGTACCGAATTGCCGACCTGGTACGCGATGCCGGGCTCATGCCCAAAGTGCAGCTTGCCGCGGAATCGATACGAAGATCGGCGGCCGGCAAAGGCGATGAAATCGTCCGCCGCTGGCTCGGCGATGCGGGACGATACGGCAAGGTCTGATAATCTTCGTGACCAGGCAATCCGCGAAGGCTTTCAGAAAATGAAAAAAGGGCAGGCAGGCGGCAGCAATATCCCCGGCTTCCTCAATCAGCTCTCGAACTATGTTCAGCTGATGCGGCTCGATAAGCCGATCGGTGTCTGGCTTCTGTTATGGCCGACGCTCTGGGCACTTTGGCTCGCCGGAAAAGGCCACCCGGACGGCGGTATCTTCTTCGTATTCATGCTCGGCGTCGTCGTCATGCGCTCGGCAGGTTGCGTCCTGAACGACTTTGCGGACAGGAAAATCGATCCATACGTCGAGCGAACGCGTACCCGCCCCATTGCTTCAGGGGCTGTGGCGCCGATGGAAGCGCTGACTTTGTTTGTTGCGCTGGCACTGGTTGCTATCGGCCTTGCCGCAATGCTCAATCGGCCGGCACAGCTCCTCGCCTTTATAGCAGCCGCACTGACTGTCCTTTATCCGTTTATCAAACGATTTGTTTCCATTCCGCAGCTCGTGCTTGGCGCAGCATTCGGCTGGGCCGTGCCAATGGCCTTTGCCGCACAAACAGGACAGACGCCACAGCTGGCATGGCTGGTGTTCGGAACGGCGCTGGTCTGGGCGGTCATCTACGATACGTTTTACGCAATGGCAGACCGTGAAGATGACTTGAAGGTCGGCGTTAAATCAACGGCCATTCTGTTCGGCGACGCAGATCTTTTTGTCATCAGTGGACTGCAAATCCTGATGCTCGTGGCGCTTATTTTTATCGGCAATATGGCCGAGATGGGTGCCTGGTACTACGCGTCCGTCCTTATTACGGGGATCCTCATGGCCTATCACCAGTGGCTGGCCCGGAACCGGCAACCGGTAAACTGCTTTAACGCATTTCTGCACAACCACTACATCGGCATGACAGTGTTCATCGGCATAGTTTTGCACTACACATTTAATCCCGCATTACCTGTCTAGTGGTCCAACAAGCTTATGGCCAAGTTTCGTTTTACGACCGTCATTGCCATCGTCATCGCCAACATGGTTGGCACTGGCATATTCACGAGCCTTGGTTTTCAGCTTCTGGAGATTCGTTCCGGCTTCGTTCTGCTGATGCTCTGGGCTGTCGGCGGAATCGTCGCGCTCTGCGGCGCCATAACATACGCCGAACTCGGCGCCGCGTTGCCACGATCCGGTGGCGAGTACAATTTCCTGGCGAGGATCTATCATCCTGCTGCCGGGTTCATATCCGGCTGGGTGTCTGTCACCATCGGCTTCGCTGCACCAACTGCCCTTGCGGCAATCACATTTGCGGCGTACGCAACTTCGGCTTTGCCCGGCGAGTCGTCCGATGCCCTGCAGAGGACACTGGCTTGCAGTCTCGTGGTTGCACTCACGCTCGTTCACGCGAGCACGAGGCGAAATAGCGGTAGTCTGCAGGTAATTTTCACGATCCTGAAGGTTAGCGTCATCGTCGGTTTCTGTATTGCCGCAGTCACGTTTGCCAAAGTGCCTCAGCCAGTTCATTTCTGGCCTGCAGCTGGCGACAGCGTGTTACTGACGAGCAGCGCATTTGCCGTGTCCCTTATCTATGTCAGTTATGCTTACACCGGCTGGAATGTTGCAACCTATCTCTCCAGCGAACTCGAAAATCCACAACGTACGCTTCCCGGTATTCTGATGACCGGCACCCTGGTCGTCATGCTCCTGTATCTGGCGCTGAATTTCGTTTTCCTGTGGGTCGCGCCCATGGACGCTATGGCGGGTCAGATTGAAGTCGGCTACATCGCGGCACGATCTGCATTCGGTGACGTGGGGGGCCGACTTACCGGCCTGGTGCTCGCCTTGTTGTTGGTGTCCACGGTCAGCGCCATGACCCTCGCCGGCCCGCGTGTATTACAGGTGATAGGGGAGGACTTTCATGCCCTACGGCTTTTGTCACGAACAAACAAGGACGGCATACCTTCAACTGCGATCTTTGTTCAGTCCTGTCTCGCCGTACTTTTCATCCTGACGTCGAGTTTCGAATCCATACTCATATTCGCCGGTTTCACTTTGGCGCTGAACAGTTTCGCCACTGTGCTCGGCGTATTCGTGCTGCGATGGCGTCAGCCGGATCTGCCACGCCCTTACCGCACGTTTGCTTATCCCCTGACGCCGTTGATTTATCTGGCACTGACCGGGTGGACCCTGACTTTCGTGCTCATCAACAAGCCGGTAGAGGGACTGTTTGGCCTGGGAATTATCACTGCCGGTTTGCTTTTCTATTTTCTCTCAGCCGCCAGAAATCGCGGCTATCGAGCGACAGCCTAGGCAATAAAAAGCCACCCTGGCAGCTGCTCCCACAGCACTGTTTTCACCCGGAGGTCCTGTGACATTCCCTGGCGTCGATGCCTGTTTGGCACCAGGCATTGGCATAAAGCTTGTGACGCAGTACAGCGACACAGACGACAGTTTCGGTCAGATTGTGACCAAAATTGGCACATCGACCGACTGAATCCTGCCCTTTTCAAATCCTGTTCGCTGATGAATAATTTTTTATTTCCTTTTAGAACAGACACTTATGGAATTCGCTGCGATTCTGGCACAAGTATCGCTTTAGATATGGGTGGAGGCCGAAAACCGCGTATCAAATGAAAGCCGATGCGCCTGCGTTTCAAGGAGCGGAACATGAGAAAAAATCAGTGGGGTTTTACACTGATCGAATTAATGATTGTGGTCGCCATTATCGGCATTCTGGCGGCGATCGCGATTCCGATGTACCTGGATTACTCGACCCGCAGCCAGATCGCGGAGGGCCTCAGCGTCGCGGGGGGCGCAAAATCTGCCGTGACCGAGTTTTACCAGGACCGTGGCACGTTTCCGGCCAACAACGCCGAAGCCGGCCTGGACGCCCCCGGCAACATTACCGGTAAATACGTTGTTTCAGTATCCGCTGACAGCAGTGGCGTCATTACAATTCTTTACGGCAACGATGCCCATCCATTGATAAATGGCGAGACAGTTATTTTGACGGCGTTAGACAACGGCGGCAGTGTGGGCTGGGCCTGCGCAAGTGGTGGCGTTATTCAGGCTAAACACCTGCCGTCTGCCTGCCGGTAGGCATCACAACTTTTTGTTGCTCCAGAAGTCCGCGTTCTTGATCCCCAAAGCATCGGGGTCGAAACTGTATTCTTTGACGCCGGCTTTCCTTTGTGCTTCGTAGTCCTTCAGCGCCTTGAGCGCCGGCCTGCCCATCAAGAACAGAATTAATATGGCGATGATGTTCAGCCAGGCCATCAGACCGACGCCGATGTCACCCAGCCCCCAGGCAAGGTTGGCGGTCCTCACTGCCCCATAAAATACCGAGGCCATTAACGCCACTTTCAAAATCATCATCTCACCGGGGATTTTGAATGTTCGCCTGAGATAAGCGACGTTGGTTTCAGCGATATAGTAATAAGCGAGCAATGTGGTGAACGCGAAAAAGAATAACGCGATCGCCACAAACGGCTTGCCAAAACCGGGCATGACGCCTTCCACTGCATATTGTGTAAATGCCGGGCTGTTCGCCGCAAGGTCGGCCGGTAGATTCTGAATAAGGAAGGCGCCCTCACCCGCGTGAACATTGTAAGCACCGGTGATCAGAATCATGAAAGCCGTGGCCGAGCAAACGAACAAAGTATCGATGTAGACCGAGAACGCCTGCACCAGCCCCTGCTGGGCCGGATGTTGCACTTCGGCCGCGGCTGCCGCATGCGGCCCGGTGCCCTGGCCCGCCTCGTTGGAATAAACACCTCTTTTGACGCCCCATCCGATAGCCGCGCCGAAACCCGCCATCGGCGTAAATGCGTCCCTGAAAATCAGGCTGACCACTCCAGGCAACTCGGAAATGTTCAGGAAAACAACGACGACAGCCACGACGATGTATGCCAGCGCCATGAACGGAACGACAATCTGCGTGAAATGAGCAATGCGCTTCACACCACCGAAGATGATGAAGCCCAGAACTGTCACGACAGCAACGGCTGTGGCGATTTTCGTGACGCCGAGACTGCCGAAGCCAGTATGGATCATCTGTCCCGGGCCTAAAGCAACTTCTGCGGCATTGGCGATACTGTTCGCCTGAACACCGGGCAACAGCAGCCCGGTAGCGATGATCGTCGTGACCGCGAATAGCCAGGCATACCATTTTTGCCCCATGGCTTTTTCGATATAGAAAGCAGGCCCGCCACGGTACTGACCCTCGTCCTCTTCTTTATAAATCTGACCAAGGGTGGATTCGACGTAGGCGGTAGATGCACCAAGGAATGCCACCACCCACATCCAGAAAACGGCGCCCGGCCCGCCGAAACCGATTGCAGCCGCAACGCCTGCGATGTTACCGGTGCCGACCCGCCCTGACAGCGATACGGACAATGCCTGGAAGGATGAAATGCCCTGGTCCGAACTCTTCGAGGAAAACAGGAGATGAACCATCTCCCGGAACAGCCGGACCTGAACAAATCGGGTAAGAATGGAAAAGAACAGTCCGGCGCCCAGCGCCAGATAAACAAGCGCAGGGCTCCAGACGACTGCGTTAACCTGGTTAACGAATGATTCCATGATCAGGCCCTTATTGTTCTATCCAATATTTTGCCGATATCGAAGTTTGCCCGTCAGGGTGCAGGCCGCCCGCAGTGTTGTTCGGCGTATGGCTATCGGCTATTGGTATTCGTTCATTTGCCCGTCAGGACGGGCGAATTCGGACAAGCAGCGCAGTCCATATCATATCCAGGGTCCCTTGTCACAGAAATCGGCTATCCTCGCCAGCATGGATCGGTTCAATACACCGTGGCGTGTAACTGCCGCCGCAATATATACGGCACCGTCGGATTCGCGTGTCTATGGCACTCTCGACATTGATGTGACCGATGCAAAACGCTTCATGGACGAACAGCGTCGGGCCGGTGTGAAAATCACGATGGTCCACCTGACAACCGCAGTACTCGCTCGAGCAATCGCCTTCGACGTCCCGGAGCTCAATTGTTTTATTCGACGAGGCAGGATTATCGGGCGCAGGCGGCTCAACGTAATGCTGCCGGTAATGCTCGATAGTCAGGCCGGTGTAAGTTCCGTTATTGTGAATGATGCGCACGCGAGGCCGGCAAGTGATCTGGCGCAGGACATACGTGAGCTTGCAAAAAAGAGTCGTGGTGGCACTGAATCGCAGGCCTCCAGGAATAAATATTTGCTCAACAGCATTCCCTGGCCGTTCCGTCGCGCCGTGTTCAAATTTCTGAAGTGGCTGAGTATGGATCTCGGCATCGAACTGCCGCGGCTGGGACTGTCATCAGACAGCTTCGGATCATTCATTGTCTCCGATATCGGCAGTTTCGGCCTCACAACCGGTATGGCAGCGCTCTTCCCCGCTGCCAAAATTCCTGCCGTCATCATCATGGGCAAAATGGAACAGAAACCCGTCGTGCGCGATGGCGAAATTGTCATTCGGACCATTCTCCCCCTCACGGGCACCTTCGATCATCGGATTGTCGACGGCATGCAGATCGGCAAGCTGGGCCGGGCGATCCATCGAAATTTCGCGCGCCCCGAATGGCTTGACGAGGTACCGGAAAAAGAGCTGGCGGGCTGCCTGTTCGAGTGCGGAAAAACCCGGGACAACTGAGTCGTCAGGGCAGCGGCTCAGGCCGGTACCGCGCGCGCTACGGCCAGCACGCTGACTCTCTCCGCCCCGGCGGCCAATAGCGTCCCGGCAAGCTGGCGGCAGGTCTCACCCGTCGTTATGACGTCATCGACCACAAGTGGATGACGAAAATACAAGCTACCGCGGACTGCAAACGCCGCCTTCATGTTGCGGCGGCGCTCGAGCGCGTCAAGTCCTGACTGGGGCTTCGTAAACCTTACCCGGCGGACATTGCCGATCACTGGCAACCCGGATTTCCTGCGCAGCGGCCGACACAGTTCAGCAGCCTGATTGAACCCCCTGCGCGCGTGTCGCCTTGGGTGAAGCGGTACAGGTAGCAGGGCATCCACATCCGCGAATATTTCTTCGAGCAGGGGCAAAAAAAGCTTGCCGAAGGCGGGCGCATAGAAAAGCTGTCGCCGAAACTTCAGCGCTTTCAGCGCGCCGTCTACCGGGAATATGTAGAGAAGCGGCGCAAAGGCCTTCTCAAAAGGCGGTGGCCGCAGTTGACAGTCGGAACAATACGCGCCTGGCGGCAACGGCACAGCCAGTGGCTTCCCGCAACGCTCACAGGCAATACCCGTCCATGGCAGGTCGGATCTGCATGCCCCGCAAAAGTGGCCCTCCGCCAGGCTTAATCCACAAATCACACAGCTGTGCGGCAAGAGAAGCCTCAATAAGCTGCTGACTGCAGCAATGACCGGTTGTCCTTTCATGCCGGTACACTCGCATCGAACCACGGCGATGCGCAGCCGGCGTAAGTTCCCTGTCCGGGCACAAACAGCTGCTGTTACCCGTCCGGCCCAGACGGCAAAGAACGGTTATGCTTGTTGCCGTAATGAACTCGCAGCCAGGCATGCTTAAATTCAGGGACTTACAGCGTCGCTTCGATCGCGCGGCAGCAGGTTTTGATCAGGCGGATTTCGTCCACCGAAAAACCGCAGACGGCCTTATGGACCGACTGGACCCGATGTTGATTGATGCAAAATGGATTCTGGACATCGGCGGTGCAACCGGATCAGCAGGCCGCCATCTTTGCCGGCGGTTCAAACGCAGCCGCGTTATCGTTCTTGACGCCTCGCACGAAATGCTGCAACAAGCCAGGAAGAAACAGACGTGGTTTTCACGCGTGTTCGGGCTGCAGGCCAACGCACTCGCTTTGCCCGTGCAAGCCGGCTCGGTTGATCTGGTTTTTTCGAACCTGCTTTTGCCCTGGATTGACGATGTGCGAGCCATGTTTACCGAGGTCACGCGGGTGCTGCGCAAGGGCGGGCTTTTTGTCTTCTCTACACTTGCGGGGGATAGTTTGTCGGAGCTACGGGAAGCCTGGGCAACCGTCGACAATGACCCGCACGTCAACCGCTTTGCAGACATGCACGATATCGGAGACGGTCTGGTTCACGCGGGCCTGCGTGACCCGGTGCTCGATACCGACTTCCTGAACGTGAGTTACAGGGACACGGCTTCGCTTTTTCGCGACCTGACTCTGATTGGGGCTCGAAACAGCCTTGCTGGCCGTGCAAAAACGCTGACGGGGAAGGGCCGCTTTCGCAATATGGACCGACAGCTCAGCAGCCGCTTCAGGGGGGGCTTGCTGGAGCTCAGACTGGAGATCGTCTATGGGCATGCCTGGGGCGGCGGCCCCCGACCGGCGGCCGGAGAATATCTTGTAGAAGCGGCACAGATCCAGAGGAGGCAGCGGTAAAGGTCCGATCCGCGAATCGGCCTCCCGGACTGCTTCCCTGAATCACAATCCCCGGTTACGATATGCGTCCGCTCAAGCGCGTATACAAGAAGCATCCGGGCTTGTCGCGCACGGGTGAATAACGAGGGCAGGCAACTGAACATCAGCATTGTACAAACTGTCGCCGATTGGCGAGATTATTACGAACTGACGAAACCGCGCGTCGTAATGCTGATCGTATTTACGGCCGTTGTCGGCATGTTTCTGGCCGTACCGGACTGGCCGGGGGTCAACGCTTTGCTCTTCGGTACGGTTGGCATCGGTATGGCCGCATCTTCGGCTGCGGTAGTCAATCATGTGCTGGATGCCCGGATCGATGCTCAAATGTCCAGAACGGAAGCGCGGCCTTTGCCACAGGGCAGACTGTCGGAATTCCAGGCTCTCACATTTGCTACAGCTCTGTGTGTGATCTCAATGTTGATGCTGTGGTTTCTGGTTAACCCGCTCACCGCAGTTTTGACGTTCGCGTCTCTGATTGGCTATGCCATTATCTATACCGTTTATCTGAAGCGTGCGACACCGCAAAACATCGTTGTCGGCGGCGCCGCTGGCGCCGCACCACCGGTTCTCGGCTGGACGGCAGTGACCGGCGCAATTCACGGCGATGCTTTGCTGTTATTCCTTATTATCTTTGTTTGGACGCCACCTCACTTCTGGGCACTCGCAATCGCCAAAAAAGACGAATACGCCAAAGTCGGCATTCCAATGCTGCCGGTAACACATGGTAACGATCTTACACGCCTGTTCATTTTGCTTTACACAATCCTGCTCGTATTCATCACTGTTTTACCGTACTCGTCAGGCATGAGCGGATTGATTTATCTTGTTACTGCCATCACGCTCAGCGTAACGTTCGTGTCTTATGCCGTCCGCCTCAGGAAAGACACCGGTATCGAGCTGCCGATGCGGGTTTTCCGTTACTCGATTGATTACCTGATGATTCTTTTCGCAGCACTCCTCATCGATCACTATTTTATGATTCGCGTCGATTTCTGACAGGATGTTGAAAAACTCTGTTTTTCGGCGGCCTGCTGGCGCAATTAATCTATCCGCTCGACCAGGTCTCATAATCGCTACGTTGTTCTTGTGAAATAGCAAACGGCTTATACACTCGGGCCTTGCCCGAGTGAGCCCATGGATATTTCTGACCATAATCGTAATGCAATCTTCGAGCGTCTTCTGCGGCCGTATCTCGAGCGCCTGTACCGGCTCGCCTACCGTTTAACGGGCAGCAAGGCGGAGGCCGAAGACCTTTTTCAGGACGTGCTGGTGAAGCTTTTCGGCAAGCTCGAGGACCTCGCAGCAATCGAAGAACCCGGCTCATGGACAAGCCGCGTCATGTTCCACCATTTCATCGATAACCGGCGGCGCTTTGCCCGCCAGCGGCTCCTCAGCGTTGACGAAAGTCAGCTGCCGCAGAAGAGCATTGAGTCCCTGCCTGGCGTGGACGATCCGGAGCAGGATGCAGAGCGTCTGGATGACATAATCCGGCTTGGCAAAGCACTTGCCGAACTCAGTGACGACCACCGCCTGGTCGTGCTCCTGCACGACACCGAGGGCTATAAATTGACAGAAATTCAGGCTATTACGGGTGATCCCGTCGGTACGCTCAAGTCCCGGCTACACCGGGCGCGGGCGCGGCTCAGGGCACTGCTGTCAGCCGGTGCAACCTTTTGAAGTGCTAATGCGTGTAATGGGTAAGCAGGAAGAAAATGATGCTTTGTAAGCAATTAAACGAAAAGCTCGATGACTACATGGACGGCACTCTCGATGAGACAGAGATGGCTGTGTTGCAAAGCCATGCCGAGTCCTGCGAATCCTGCCAGCAAACGCTCAAGAGCGCGCAACGCCTGCGTAAGCTTTTGCAGGACTGTCCCGTGCCCATGCCCGACGCTGCATATTTTGACCGGGCGCTTGCGCAAGCAACTCGGGTCAGTACCAGCCACCAGCGCAATCGCTGGATCATGACCGGTTTTGGCGGCGCGCTTGCTGCCGGTCTGATTGCCTGGATTATCGGCGGCGTGTTGCTGAAGACACCGGACCTCCCTGACTCCGATGCATCAATACCTGGTGTTGTGATAGCACTCGAAGTGCCGTACACCGTAAACCTCGTATTCTCGTCAGCGACCGAACTCGATGGCGCAGTGCTGACTGTCAGTCTTCCACCGGGGGTCGAAATTGAGGGATTTGCCGGACAACGGGAAATCACCTGGATAACCAGCCTCAAGGCCGGCAAGAACATTTTGCCGTTAACGTTGATTGCAACCACAGCACACGGCGGAGAGTTGCTGGCCAGGCTTGAACATGACAATCGTGATCGAACCTTTCGAATTCGCGTGACCGTAACTTAAGGAGCTTCAGGCCGTTGGGCAGCCTGCAAGTATCGAATGGAGCAGTGTGATGAAAAGTTTGAAATTATTGATAGCAAGCATGGTGCTTACCTGCTTTACGTTATTCCCGGTAGCGTCGCTTGCGGACGACGACCTTGATGTGACGATGGAGATCCTGGACAACCTCGCTCAACTCGAGGGTGTTGTTCTCCAGATGCCTGGCCCGGACGGCAATGACAAGGGTGGCGATGGCGGCGACGACGAAGGCGATGATCACGAAGACGATGGCAGTGATGATCACGAAGGTCAGGAAGACGGCTTCCATGACGGTGACGATGACACCGAGTCCGGTGAAGACGAGGACGACTTTGGTGACGGATCTGCCGACGATGAAGAAGACGGCTTCGAGCACGACGACGAAGGCGACACTGACGATGATCTGGAACCGGGTGAGAACGATGACGAAGGCGACGATGTCGATACCGATGAGTTCGATGACGAAGAGCATGATGGTGAGGAAGGCGGAGACGACATAACCGACGTTTAGGGAATTGCCGGATAATTCTCGCGGCCGCGGTTTATGCGCCGGAATGCCGATTTTCGGAGGGCAATCCGGCCATAAGTCAAATTCCCCCGCTTATGAGCCAATTTGGGGGGGATTTGTTTGCGCCACGTCATAGTTTTGCAGGTCCCAACATCGTTAAGCTGTGACTGTGGCCCGGACATCCTGGCGACTTGGGCAGACAGGAGATCGGCTATTCAGGCTTTTATTCACAAGATACGCCATACCGCGGTGGCTGTTGCTGGCCTTATCGCGGCTTTCCTTTGCCTCGTTCAGCCGAGCGGCGCCCTGGCCGCAAACGCAATCGATATGTTTGCAGATGGCAACCGGCTCTTTCGCGATGATCTTTACTGGGCGGCGCTTCTAAGATATCAGCAGGCGGGCGAAGCGGGTATGAATACGCCGCTGCTTCATTACAACACCGGCATCGCGCACTATCGCGCGCAGCAGCACATCCGCGCCCGCGAATCACTGCTTAAGGCCGCCCGCGAACCCCGGCTGCGGGCGATCGCGCATTACAACCTGGGTCTGAATAGTTATGCAGCCGATGATATCGATGACGCGCTGCACTGGCTTCGCATGGCGCGGAACCAGCAAAGCAATAAGAAAATAAGCGAGCTCGCAGTGCTCGCGATCACCCGTTTGCAACGCACAGCCAGCGAGGCCGATCCTGTCATGCTTCGCGCAGCGGCCAGAAAGGAACCAAGAGACTTATTCGATCTTGATGTTCGGGCTCGGGTCAGTCTCGGCAACGACTCTAACGTCTTTCGCTCGCCGTCAGAGAGTTATGTCGATCTGTCCGATCCGAATATGCCGACTGTAAATCCGGTTGTGCAATCGGGCATGTTCACTCCTTACGATTTCTGGGCGAAGTACTCTATCAACAGCCTGAAGAACGAATTGTTTTACGGAGCCTATCGTTTTTCCGGGCGCTTGTATCAGGATACGGTTCTGGGCAACGCCGACGAGTACAGCCACGAGTTCAGGTTCGGTAATGAGTATCACCGCCGGGAACAATCGCGGGAACGTAAGATATTCAGCGCGTTCGCAATTGCACAACACCATGATACCTACTATGACCCTGACGACGGATCGGAGCGTGTGGCCGGTGGGCAGAACATATCGGGTCGTATGTCGTATCTCCGTTATGGGCCGGAGCTTTGGTTTCGTCAGTCGTACGAAAGATTTTCATTCGGTGGACGCATGAAAGCGCAGCTCTGGAACTACGAAGACGTCGAGACCGTTCCTGAATACGATCACGAATACATACTGGTGGGCTTGAACGCCCAGTACCGGTTTACGAAATCTTCATTGCTGCGCCTCACCGCAGACGCCTACTCGCGCCGTTTCGGCGATCGGCCATCTTTTGAACTCGACGGCAGGCAGCTACTCGGCAACCCGCCAATCGAATACGAATACCTGCAACTCGGCCTGACGGCCAGACAGCGAATCGGTGACAGGTTCTGGTTTGGCTTCAACTATGTCCGGACAGAGCGTGAAGACACTTACCTCGGCTATAACAACTACACGCGAGATACCTACCAGGTGGATGTCAACTGGCGGCCTGGCAGAAAGTTCAGGCTGGAAGCCAGCGCGTATTATCGTGTCTATGATTTCGAAAACGCGTTCGCCTTTCACAATCCCGCCGCCGGGCGCAAAACGCTTGAGTCCGTAAACGGCAGCCTGGTCGCGAGTTACGGGATGGCCTGGGATTTGACGCTGGTGGCACAGTATCACTACAGACAGGTCGACTCCAACGACACGCGCATCGCCTACGATCGCAGCCAGTACGTAATCGGGCTCACGTGGCAACACTGAGAAAGGGTTGAACCCACTGCTGTCCCATAAACCGGGTACAACGATCAAGGACATGGGTTGGCAGCCTTCAGTTTGAGACCGTGGCCCGCAGGGATGCGGGCCCCGAGCCTACATGGACGTACTTGCGGCGTGTCTCAAAGTGAAGGCTGCCAGGTCATGTCCGTAATGATTCATCCCATCGGAACCCCTCGCTACGACTGCGATCCAGTCAATGATGCAATCTCTATATGGGACAGCAGTGGGTTGGACCACATTTTTTCCTGGTGCTGGACACCATTTCACTTCTGCTGCGGCGCCTGGACAAAATCTGTACAGTAGCGACGCATGAGACGCCGACTGATCTGAGTCCACCGGGCTATCGATGAATAATATAGAAACCATATTTGCCTGTGTGGTGCTGCTTGCGGCCACCGCCGCTGACGCACAGACAGACACATCTCGATTCGAATTGACGCCGTTTGCCGGATTTACTTTCGGCGGCGAGTTCGAGGACATGACAAGCGGCGATTCGCTGAAGCTGGATGACGGCGCCAGTTTCGGGCTGATTCTGGATATTCGGGAATCAGCGAATACCCAGTGGGAGATTCTATATTCCCGACAGGCGACACAGGCCGATACGACGGGACTGCTGACCGGCGGTGCATCTTTCGACCTCGATGTTCACTACATTCATTTTGGTGGCACCTATCTGGGAGAAGGTAATCGCGCCCGTCCGTTTTTGGCCGCCACGATTGGCGCGACGCATTTCGAGCCGGGTCTGGCTGACTTTGACAGCGAGACCTTTTTTTCGTTTTCAATCGGTGCAGGCTTTCACCTTCGGCCGAACGACAGACTCGGAATCCGGCTTGAGGCGAGGGCCTACGGTACGGTTTTGGAATCTGACACCGATTTATTCTGTCGAACCGGCCCTGGCGAAAACATCTGTGTAATTCACACCGAAGGCACTATCCTTTGGCAGCTCGAAACCCTGGCGGGTTTCGTTTTTCGATTTTAGTGATCCAACAAGGTCATATTGATCGGCCGCCAGTCATATTGCCTCGAAACTTGTTCTTTGAGCCGGCCGGCTTGCGATAATTTTTGCTAGACTAGCGCGCCTCTTCCGCGCCGCTTGAAAAGTTCCCTCAAAAACCATCGATGGACGTCACAGCTATATTGGAGTCCTTGAACGATGCTCAGCGGCAGGCTGTTACAGCGCCGATGAAGCCGTTGCTCGTTATTGCTGGCGCCGGCAGCGGAAAAACACGGGTTTTGACTCACCGCGCAGCGTGGCTCATAGACGTCGACGGTGTCTCGCCGCAGAGCCTGCTCGCTGTCACATTTACCAACAAAGCCGCATCAGAGATGCGCGGGCGCATCGAGGGCCTGTTGCAAATGCCCGTGAATCACCTGTGGATCGGGACTTTTCACGGACTTGCGCACAGATTATTGCGGCGTCACTGGGCTGAAGCCGGGCTGCCGCAGAATTTTCAGATCATCGATTCCGACGATCAGCTGCGTCTGATCAAGCGGCTTCTCAAGGGCCTCGGCCTCGACGACAGCCACTGGGTGCCAAAGGAGATTCAATACTTCATTAATGCACAGAAAGACGAGGGCCTGCGGCCGAAGCATCTCGATGACGAAGGCGACCCGAACCGGCGGCAATTCATTTCTCTCTATCAGGGCTACCAGGAAGTTTGTGATCGTGGTGGTCTCGTCGATTTTGCCGAGCTTTTGTTACGCACTCATGAATTGTGGCGGGATAACGCTGAACTGCTCTCGCATTATCAAAGACGGTTTCAACATTTGCTGGTCGACGAGTTTCAGGACACGAACGCTATTCAGTACGCCTGGCTCAGGATGCTCGCCGGCAAAGATGGAATTCCTTTTGTTGTCGGTGATGATGACCAATCTATCTATCGCTGGCGCGGCGCCCGTGTGGAGCACATTCACCAATTTCAGAAGGACTTCCCGGGGGCGTCGGTCATCAAGCTCGAACAGAATTACCGGTCGACAGCAACGATATTGAATGCCGCCAACGCTGTCATCGCCAACAACGAGTCCCGTATTGGCAAAAACCTGTGGACGGAAGGCGCCGAAGGCGAGCCGATCAAGATCTATTCCGCCTACAACGAGCGTGACGAAGCCGATTTCGTCGTTGCGCGCCTGCGCGACTGGAGCGACCAGGGCAACCCACGCGCCGATGCAGCCGTCCTTTACCGCTCGAATGCACAGTCACGCGTGCTCGAGGAGGCGCTTATCAATGCCGGCCTGCCATATCGGGTATATGGCGGACTCCGGTTTTTCGAGCGCGCCGAGATCAAAGACGCCCTCGCTTATCTGCGCCTGATATCGAACCGCGACGATGACAGTTCCTTCGAGCGCATCGTGAATCGCCCTACCCGTGGTATCGGTGCGCGCAGCATTGAGGAAATTCGTTCCTATGCACGGGCCGAACTTTGTTCCCTGTGGCGCGCCGCCGGTGCAGTTGCGAGCGGCCGATTCAGCGGCCGCAGGGCATCTTCGGTCGCTGCCTTCCTGAACCTGATAAGAAAACTGGCTGAGCAAACGAGCGGTCTTGATCTGGCCGATAAGGTCGATCATGTAATTCATGCAAGCGGACTCGTTGAGTTTTTCAAGAAAGAGAAGGGCGAGCGCGGCGAAACGCGTGTCGAGAACCTCGAAGAGCTGGTCAGCGCGGCCCGAAGTTTCAAACCCGATCCTGCAGAAGACATGTCGGATCTCGATGCGTTTCTTTCGCATGCGGCGCTCGAAGCCGGCGAAGGTCAGGCCGAGGCATGGGAAGACTGCGTGCAATTGATGACCATGCACTCGGCCAAGGGGCTCGAATTTCCCCTGGTGTTTATGTGCGGCATGGAGGACGGGCTGTTTCCTCATCAACGATCGCTTGCCGACCCGAATGGCCTCGAAGAGGAACGACGGCTTTGCTACGTTGGCATTACCCGCGCAAAGCAATACTTGTATATCAGCTATGCAGAACAACGTCGCTTGCATGGCATGGACAGTTTCTCTCAACCATCGCGGTTTATCGCCGAAGTGCCTTCAGAGTTCGTTCAAGAGATACGTCCGAGGGTTCAGGTTAGCCGACCGATGACTACCGGTTCCAGGTCCGCGGGTCGCAAAACGGGAGCAACGCATCCCGGAGCAGAACTTGGTATACGTCTTGGCCAGCGTGTGCGACATGGCAAGTTTGGCGACGGCGTCATCCTGAACTGCGAAGGACAGGGCGCGCATGCCCGCGTCGAAGTTAATTTCGAAACGGCCGGCACGAAGTGGCTCGTCCTGAACTATGCCAATCTTGATCTCATGTAAAATAAGGCGCAGCATCCTGACGCAGTATGCAGACCCCTTGTTGGACCACTAGGGCCGGTCAAGCAAAATGAAAATACTAATTCTCGGCGCGGGCCAGGTCGGTTCATCAGCGGCATATCACCTCTCCCGTGAAGAAGCCAACGAGGTAACCGTCGTCGATACGCGTGCCAACGTCCTGCGTGAGCTGCAGGACCGTTTGGATATTCGCACCGTCGTTGGTCACGCGGCTTTCCCCGAGGTCCTGGAACGTGCCGGCGCCGGCGATATCGATATCATTATCGCGCTAACCGATGCCGACGAAACCAATATGATTGCCTGTCAGGTCGCCTATACGCTTTTTCACACGCCAACGAAAATCGCGCGTATCCGGTCTGCCGAATACATGAACGCCAAAGATCTGTTTACGCAAGATGCCATCCCGGTCGATGTGCGTATCAGCCCGGAGCAGCTCGTCTGTGAATACGTCGAACAGTTGATTCTCTACCCGGGCGCCCTTCAGGTACTCGCATTTGCAAACGGCCGCGTTCACCTTGTGGGCGCCCGCGCAGATCGCGACGGCCTCCTTGTTGGCCAGCGCATAGCGACGCTAAAGGAACATATTCCCAATACCGAGGGCAGGATCGCCGCGATTTATCGCGACGGCAAGTCACTACAACCGGACGGCGACACCGTCATTCAGGAAGGTGATGAAGTGTTCTTCATCGCCGCCCGACAGGACATTCGCGTGTTCATGAGTGAAATGCGTAAACTTGAAGACCCCGTGCGGCGCGTTGTGATTGCCGGCGGCGGGAACATCGGCCTGCGGCTCGCGCTGGCACTCGAGCAAACCAATCAGGTCAAGATCATCGAACGCGACCCCAAGCGGGCACGTCATATCTCCGAGCAGCTTGCGAAGGCGATCGTGCTTGTCGGTGATGCGGCCGACGAGGAGTTATTACTCGAGGAAAACGTCGACAGCGTCGATGTCTTTTGTGCGCTGACTAATGCGGAGGAGGCCAATATTCTTTCGGCCATGCTGGCTAAAAGGCTGGGCGCTCACAAAGTCATGGCATTGATCAACCGGCCGTCGTACGCGGAACTTGTCGAGTCGAGCAGCATTGATATCGCCATTTCGCCGCAGCAAATAACGATTGGATCTTTGCTCGCGCATGTCAGGCATGGTGACGTTGTTAAAGTCCATTCGCTGCGCCGCGGTGCAGCCGAGGCAATGGAGGCCGTTGCGCACGGCAAAGAAGGTGAATCGAGGGTCGTCGGTAAGAAAATAGAAGACATCAAACTGCCGCAGGGCACCAACATCGTTGCGCTTATTCGCGGCGATCAGGTCATCATTGCCCACCACGACACCGTTATTGAAACCGACGACCACGTCATCCTGTTCATGACCGATAGGCGAAAGATTGAAAGCCTGGAGAAACTGTTTCAGGTTGATGTGTCTTTCGTTTGAGCATGATCCGCCTCGCCATCGTTAGGCAAGGGTAAAGCCGATGAATTGGACCGTCGTGCTACGCATTCTCGGGCTGCTCCTGATGATGTTCAGCCTGACAATGTTACCGCCGATTGCGGTCGGCCTGTATTTTGACGAGCAGTCGTGGCTGCCGTTCGTCCGGGGCTTCGCGCTCACCCTGCTCGCCGGCTTTATGATCTGGGCACCGGTGCGCAAGTTCCACCAGGACCTGCGGCTCAGAGACGGTTTCCTGGTCGTTGCGTCTTTCTGGACCGTGCTTGGCACATTCGGCGCCGTTCCATTCTTTTTCGCAGAAACGCCGGCGATGTCGGTTACGGATGCGATTTTCGAATCGATGTCCGGGCTGACAACAACCGGCGCGACCGTGCTGACAGGCCTCGACTCTCTGCCAAAGTCCATCCTCTATTACCGTCAACAGCTACAGTGGCTCGGCGGCATGGGAATCATCGTGTTGGCCGTTGCCGTATTACCCATACTCGGCATTGGCGGCATGCAGCTCTATCGCGCGGAGACGCCGGGACCGGTCAAAGACACGAAGCTGACACCGCGCATTACGGAGACGGCGAAAGCTCTGTGGCTCGTCTATCTCACTTTCACCATTTTTTGTATGATCAGCTACCGGCTTGTCGGCATGGGCTGGTTCGATGCGCTCTGCCACGCGTTCTCAACCGTAGCGATCGGCGGTTTCTCAACGCATGACCTGAGTATCGGCTATTTCGACAGCACCGCCGTCGATCTGGTCGCTATCGTCTTCATGTTCGCAGCCGGCATAAACTTTTCTCTGCATTTCTTCACCTGGCGACACGTTGAGATCAAGCATTACGCTTCGGATCCTGAGTTTCGTGCCTATGTTTTTATGCTCACAACAGTTTCCATTATCGTTATCTCATTGCTCTACTTTTCCGAGACTTACACAAACGCCGGCGACACTTTTATCAATGGCCTGTTTCAGGCGGTGTCGATTGCAACGACGACGGGTTACACCACCGCTAACTATGCGGCCTGGCCCGGTGCGCTGCCGGTTCTCCTGATATTTGCCAGTTTCGTCGGCGGCTCAGCAGGTTCAACGGCCGGCGGTATCAAGGTTATCCGCTGCCTGCTGATTGCCAAACAGGGTGTTCGCGAAATTGTCCGACTCGTGCATCCAAGTGCAGAGATTCCGGTCAAGCTTGGCAATACGGCCGTGCCTTTCCGGGTTGTCGATGCCGTGTGGGGCTTTTTTTCGATATACGTCATCGTTTTCAGCATCATGCTCCTCCTGATGATGGCGACGGGCCTTGATCAGGTGACCGCTTTTTCCGCCGTTGCCGCGACATTGAACAACCTGGGCCCGGGCCTTGGCGACGTGGCAGGCGGCTTCATGACCCTTAGCGACCCAGCCAAATGGATTGCCATTTCCGGAATGCTGTTAGGCCGTCTGGAAATCTTTACGTTACTCGTTCTGATCACGCCTACTTTCTGGCGCCGCTGATGCCGGGACGAGTCGGGTCCCTGCGGCGCCTGGAAAAGCGAACGAACTCGTGAGTGGCGGACGGAAGGGCCTTAGTAGTTTTCTCGATGCCGTCAGCATTAAAGTCGGCCACGCCACTTCCTGGCTGACCCTTCTGATGGTGCTCGTGACCTTTGTCATTGTCGTCATGCGCTATGTTTTCGGCACGGGCCTCATCTGGTTGCAGGAATCGGTCACCTGGATGCATGCCGTGGTGTTCATGCTGGGTGCCGCTTACACACTGCAACAGGAACAGCATGTCAGGGTCGATATCTTCTATCGCAAAATGACCGATAAGCATCGCGCCTGGGTGAATCTTCTGGGTGTTCTTGTCTTTATTTTTCCGCTGTGCGGCTTCTTCGTTTATACATCATTCGATTACGTGGCCGTTGCCTGGTCGCTCAGGGAAGTATCACTTAATGCCGGCGGTCTGCCCTATCCGTTTATACCGCTGCTCAAGTCCGCGCTGCTGATCATGCCTGTTGCGCTCGCGCTGCAGGGCCTGTCGTTGCTGTTGCGCTCGACGCAGACCATCAGGGAAAGCTGACCATGGAGTGGATTTCTCTCTTCCTGTTTCTTTCTGTCATCGTACTGTTGCTGGCAGGGTTTCCGGTAGCTTTCTCACTCGGTGGCACAGCGCTGCTCTTTGCTTTTGTCGGAGTGATCGGTGGCGGTTTCGAGGCACCCTTCCTGTCCGCGCTGCCCAGCCGCATATTCGGCATCATGAACAACGAGATGCTCGTTGCCGTGCCACTCTTCGTGTTCATGGGCGTAACGCTCGAACGTGCCCACATAGCGGAAGAGCTTCTTGAAACGCTGAGCTCTCTTTTCGGTTCATTAAGAGGCGGCCTCGGGATTTCCGTGATGCTCGTCGGCATGCTGCTTGCCGCAAGCACGGGCATCGTAGGCGCGACCGTGGTGACAATGGGCCTGCTCTCGTTGCCGACGATGTTGAAACGCGGTTACTCCGCTGAAATTGCGGCAGGGACAATCTGTGCCTCCGGCACGCTCGGTCAGATCATTCCGCCATCGATCATCCTGGTGATGCTGGGCGACGTCATGTCATCAGCGTATCAGCAGGCACAACTGGCGCAGGGTATTTTCTCGCCAAAGACTGTATCTGTCGGCGATCTCTTTGCCGGAGCGCTGCTACCCGGCCTGCTGCTGGTCTTCCTTTATGTCGTCTACCTGATGGTCATCGCCTGGCTACGCCCTGCCGCAATGCCGACCTATTCCGCCTCCGACGGCGAAGCGCTTTCCCTCGGCAAGGTGCTAAGCGCGCTGTTTCCACCGCTTATGCTGATTTTCGCCGTGCTGGGATCGATACTCGGTGGGTTCGCAACGCCAACTGAGGCCGCTGGCGTCGGTGCAATGGGCGCATTGTTGATCGCGACAGTGCGGCGTGCGCTTTCCCTGGAGCGACTGAGAGAAGTGATGCAGAGTACGCTTCGCATCAGCAGCATGGTATTTCTTATCCTGATCGGTGCTTCCCTGTTTTCGCTCGTCTTCCGGGGTTACGGTGGTGACGATGGCGTACGGGCGATACTCGAAGCGCTACCGGGTGGCGTTTTCGCTGCAATGCTTCTGGTGATGCTGGTTATGTTTCTGCTTGGCTTCGTGCTGGACTTTATCGAGATTACTTTCGTCGTGGTGCCGATTGTGGGCCCCGTACTTCTCGCCATGGGCCTGGATCCCGTGTGGCTTGGGATAATGATCGCAATCAACCTGCAGACGTCATTCCTTACGCCGCCGTTCGGCTTCGCGCTGTTTTATCTGCGTGGTGTTGCGCCGGACACCGTAACGACAGGTCAGATCTATCGTGGGGCCATGCCATTTGTCGGTATTCAACTGCTGGCATTGTTGATTCTTGCCACATTCCCGGGCCTGGTCACCTGGTTGCCGGAAATACTGTACGGCCGATAAGCCAGTACTCCGTCAAGGCGATATTGACAGAGTACCAGCTACGGGAAGGCAGATCGGGCATTCAGATAAGCCTGTTCGCTGATCAGCTGGTTCTGGGCTGACACGTCAAGAAAATCAGAATATGACTTTTGGATACGCGCCGACCATTCGTCACGCGCAGACAACTCGTCTATCACTTCGTTGCTCAGTTTATGAAGGAGTTCGAGCACATCGTCAGGCAGCGGCCTAAGCTCGACGTTCGGGTCATTTTTCAGCTGCTGCAGCGCCATCGCATTGCCGTAGTTATATTCCGCCTGCATATCCAGATTGCTTGCCTGGCAGGCGAGCTCAACGATCGCTTTCAGGTCATCGGGCAAGGTGTCCCAGGCGTCCTTGTTGACGATCAGTTCGAGCGTCGGCCCGGGTTCGTGCCAACCTGGATAGTAGTAATATCGAGCCGCCTTGTGCAGGCCCAGGGTCACATCGTTGTACGGGCCAACCCATTCGGCCGCGTCGAGCGCGCCCGTCTGCAGTGAAGTAAAGATTTCCGCTGCGGGAACCGTAATCTGTGTCACGCCGGCACGCTGCATTACTTCGCCGCCGAGCCCGGGAATGCGCATTTTGAGCCCGGCCAGATCTTCGATCGAGTTTATTTCCTTATTGAACCAACCCGCCATCTGAACACCGGTCTGCCCGGCGGGAAAAGGAACAAGGTTGAATTGTTGATAATACTCCCGCCAGAGCTCCAGACCACCGCCGTAATAAAGCCAGGCGTTCATCTCGTTAGCGTTCAAGCCGAAGGGTACGGCCGTAAAGTACTGTGCCGCCGGCACCTTGCCTCGATGATAATAAGCCGCATCGTGGCCCATCTGGGCCGTGCCCCGGCTGACGGCATCAAAGACGTCCAGCGCCGGTACCAGCTCCCCGCCTGCATACACCTTGATTTTCAGGCGAGAGTTCGAGGCTTTTTCCACGCGTTCGGCGAGGTTATCTGCGCCGACCCCCAGCCCCGGGAGCCGCGGCGGCCAGGATGTCACCATGTTCCATTTGAAGGTCTCGGTTGACCGGTCGGCCCCGGTGTCAATTGCCGCAGGCTGTTTGCCGCAGGCTGACGCACCGGCCGCCAGGGCCAGGCCTCCTACGAATTCCCGTCTTTTCATGTTCTGCCCTGAGTGTTTCCGCAAACTCGCATAGTGTAGTGGGCAATTGAACAGGAACCAATGAGAACGGATGAGCGTCGAATTACCACTATTTATCGGATTACGACCGAATTAGACATCGTATTAAGCACTAAAGGCGTGTTTTTTAAAATATGGGATAACATCGACTTATTTATCACAATATGGGATGAATTGTGGGAAAATCAGACGACAGAAACCCCGGCCTTTCGGCCGGGGCCGTCCCATCCCTGGCCCGGGCAACGGGCAAAAGCCCCGAATCCGCCGTCCCTGGCGCCACCCGCGGCAAGAAACTCTTTGCTCACTTGAGAGATACTCCTTACTGCTCGCCCGGCCCGACCAGACTGCCATGGCTTGTGCAGCACTGAAGCTCGCGTTATTGGATAGTAGACTGACATTTAATGTTTGAGAGCGATTCATGATCAGTTTACTGCAGCGAGTTGTTGAGGCCAGCGTGACTGTCGAGGGCAGAATCGTGGGCGAAATAGGTCCCGGGCTTCTCGTGTTCGTGGCCGTCCATCGCGACGATACACAGGCTGACATCTCGCGGCTGGCCGAGCGGGTGTTGACCTACCGGGTTTTTCCCGACAGCGAAGGGCGTATGAACCGCAGCCTCGTACATGAAGGGCTTGAGCTCCTGGCCGTACCCCAGTTCACGCTTGCCGCAGATACCAGGAAGGGCACCCGGGCGAGTTTTACGAAGGCCGCAGAGCCGTCCAAAGGCAGTGAATATTTCGACCGCTTTGTCGCCGCCTGTAATTCCCGGCTACCCGGTGTCCAGACCGGCAAGTTCGGCGCCAACATGAAGGTAGCGCTCGTCAATGACGGGCCGGTAACCTTCTGGCTTGAGAGTTAACCGGGGACAGACTCACTGCTGTCCCATAAACCAAGGTTCCTGCGGCTGGAACGAAGTGATTGTATGGGGCTCTGCCGGAGTGTCTCGCTACGGACATGAATCGCAAGGCTTGCCTCAGAGACACGCCGCAAGTACGTCCATGTAGGCTCGGGGCCCGCATCCCTGCGGGCCACGGTCTCTGAGGCAAGCCTTGCGATTCATGTCCTTGATCGTGGTACCGGATTGTATGGGACAGCAGTAAGACAGACCACGTTCTCATGCTTCGCTGCGCCGGGTTGCAACATCGACGGAAAAACGTGGTTTGTCCCCGGTTTTATTGCGGCTTGAGAGGTATCATGAACAGTTCGTAAGGTGGAATAAGGGGCTTGACCCCAGGAGTGTGTAGAGATGTTATCCAACATCGGCCCGGTCCAACTGCTGATTGTTCTCGTTATCGTGCTTGCCATATTCGGCACGAAGCGACTTCGAACGCTTGGTTCGGACCTCGGCAGCGCTGTGAAAGGATTTCGATCAGCAATGAATGAAGCCGAAGCAGAGTCTGCCGAAAAGATCGGCGACCAGTCGAAAGACGCGGACTTCGATAACACGCCGGTCGATGAGCCCAGCAAAGAAAAACATACCTAAGCCGGTAATCAGCTATGTCCGGAATCGGCTTTTGGGAGCTGATAATTCTGTTTCTTATCGGGCTCATCGTCCTGGGCCCGGAACGTCTGCCGCGTGTCGCCAATCAACTCGGCAGCTGGCTGGGCCAGGCCCGGCGCATGACCCGCGTGATGAAGCGACAACTCGAAGATGAGCTGGATCTTGAAAAGCAATTACAGACTAAAACGCCGCCGCCCATAAAACCACAAAGCCAGAAAGACGACACTTATTCACCTGCCCACGAAGCTGACAGCGTGGGCACTGGTGTTGGCGACGATGATAGGCACGACGATATTACCGACACGCCCGTTGCCGATGGGAGTACAGATGCTCCGGAAGATGTCGCAGCGCCGGGCGAACCCGGCAAGGCCGAGGCCGCAAAAGATACACCGTGAGCGAAGAGACTGAAGAAAGCACGGACGATCAAGAGGAAGCCCTGCAGGAGGCGACCTTGCTTTCCCATCTCGTAGAGCTTCGCAGCCGTTTATTGAAAATCGCTGCGGCAGTTGTCTTTGTATTCGTCCTGCTGCTGCCATGGTCGCGAAAAATATTCGCGATTGTGTCGGAACCATTGCGCGACGTGTTGCCCGGAAAGACGATGATCGCGACGGCGGTCGCATCACCTTTATTGACGCCTTTCAAACTCACTTTCTTCGTCGCGCTCTTTATTGCGATGCCGATTGTGCTTTATCAGGTGTGGGCGTTCGTTGCGCCTGGTCTTTATAAGAAGGAGAAGCGTTTCGCAATACCGCTCCTGGCATCAAGCATCGTCCTTTTCTATCTCGGCATCGCTTTCGCCTATTTTGTCGTCTTTCCACTGATGTTCAACTTTTTTACGGCGGTCGCCCCGGAGGGGGTCGAGGTACAGACCGATATATCCCAGTTTCTCGATTTCATTACCACCATTGTTTTTGCTTTCGGCATCGCATTCGAGGTGCCGATTGCAACGGTGCTGATTACCTGGACCGGCCTGACGACACCCGAGAAACTGGGCAAGGCGAGGCCATATGTTTTTCTGGCGGCATTCGTCGCCGGCATGTTTCTTACGCCGCCCGATATCATCAGCCAGACGCTTCTCGCTATACCCGTCTATCTGTTGTACGAACTGGGTATCCTGATGTCCAGGATGTTCTCGATCAGGAAAAAAGACACCGGGGCAGAGGCTGAGGCGGAGGAATAGCATCAGTTCGGCAGCAACGAGCTAAGCCCCTGTTAAATAACCCGGTTTTTGCGAATTAGGCCTGTTGCCCGGCCGCGGCACAAGACCCTGATAGTTGCGCCGCAAACAAAATAGTGTTTAATGCGGGGTCGAGTTACGGGGGAACGAGCCAGATCGGCGTTTGGCCTTTATGCACAGGCGCCACACCAGTTCTCAGGCGCATCCTGATCCGAGAGACTTGTCTATGACTGATACCGCCATAACCGGAGACGCTGAGGCCGGTGCACAATTATTCGGCCACCCACGAGGCCTGGTTACCCTTTTCTTCACGGAGATGTGGGAGCGCCTGAGCTACTACGGGATGCGTGCCCTGCTGGTTTTGTTCATGACAGATCAGGTCATGAATGGCGGCATGGCCATGACCGACAAGACGGCGACAGCCATTTACGGAATTTATACCGCCGCTGTATATCTTGTCGCGCTGCCGGGCGGCTGGATCGCCGACCGGCTGCTGGGCGCACAGCGTGCAGTATTTATCGGCGGCATCATCATAATGTCAGGCCACTTCGTTCTTGCGGTGCCGTCAGTTTACACATTCTTCCTCGGTCTGCTGCTCGTCGTGCTCGGTACTGGCCTGCTCAAGCCTAACGTCAGTGCTATCGTCGGTGAGCTTTACGGGGCCAGCGACGCCAGGCGTGATGCCGGTTTCACAATCTTTTACATGGGCATCAACCTCGGCGCTTTTCTTGGTCCCCTTATCTGCGGTTACCTCGGCCAGAGCCCGCAGTTCGGATGGCATTATGGATACGCCGCCGCCGGCGTCGGCATGTTGTTCGGTGTCGTGCAATTTTGGCTGACGCGACGATATCTCGGCGAGGCTGGCAGGCTTCCGGCCTCAACAGGTGACGCAACCCGCGACGCGCAAAGGCGCCGCAAGGGCTGGATCGCCGTTTCGCTCGCGATGCTTGCTGTCGTGATTACTGCCGGCCTCGGATTCAGCGGCGCACTCACGTTTGATCCGGTGCGCATCGCTCAGCAAACAACTACCCTGATCGTCGTCATGGCATTAGCGTACTTCGCGTATGTACTTCTGTTTGGCGGGCTTAACACCGTAGAGAAAAAGCGCGTCGTCGTCATCATCATTTTGTTTTTCGGCGCAGCGATGTTCTGGTCCGGCTTCGAGCAGGCCGGCAGCTCGCTGAATCTTTTCGCTGATCGTTACACGGTGCTCAGTGTCGGGTCATTCCCATTGTTATCCACCTGGTTTCAATCATTGAATCCCGCATTCATTATTATCTTCGCCCCGATGTATGCCTGGATGTGGGTTGCGCTGGCGAAACGGAATCTAAATCCCTCGACACCGGCAAAATTCGGTATCGGCCTGATAATTCTCGCGCTTGGCTTCCTCGTCATGGTCGGCGCGGCGAACGTCGTAGCCGCAGGAAACCAGACGTTTCCAACCTGGTTGTTCTTTACTTATCTTTTCC
>JACZWL010000009.1 GCA_022572185.1 Pseudomonadota bacterium
GGGACATACTCTCGGCGAAATGGATTTCCCGTCCTTTCTAATCGACACGGTTGACGGTTTTTTCCTCAAAGCCACTCAATACATGGGCGTGCAACGCACGGGCGGCAGCACATCTGTCAGGACCACCGGCATGATCGGCATGCGGATTGCAGGCGCAGCGACAAAATCCATTTTGACACAGGCCGCCGCGGACACCTGGCAGATACCGCTGGAAGAGCTGCAAACAAAGAACAGTCATGTGTACCATGCGCCAAGCAACCGCTCCGCGCCTTATGCGGCATTCGCGGCACAGGCGGCGGAACTCTCCGTACCACCCAAACCGACGCTCAAGTCCGAGGAAGAATTTTCGATCATGGGGCGGTCCATGCCGCGCCTGGACGTGCCGGCGAAAGTCGACGGCACCGCCAGTTTCGGCATTGATGTAGTACTGCCCGGCATGAAATATGCGGCCGTGAAAGCAGCGCCAGTATTCGGGGATCGCATCAAGTCGGTGGACTCGGCCTCCATACAAGACATGCCGGGTGTCAGGAAGGTCATCAACCTCGACGACGCTATTGTTGTCGTTGCCGACGGCTACTGGCAAGCCAAACAGGCTGTCGACAAGATCGCAGTCGAATACGAATCCGGCGGCAATGGGAGTGTCGAACAGAGCGATATTTTCAAACAATTCGCAGCCGACATGGATCGCGCGAATGAGAACGGTGATCAACAAACGGATTTTGCGATCGGCGATGCTGAAGCAGCGCTAAGCACATCCGGGAGAGTCATCGAGGCCGAATACCGGGTACCTTATCTTGCCCACGCCACGATGGAGCCGATGAACTGCACCGCCTGGCTGCATGACGGGGAATGCGAACTCTGGACCGGAACCCAAAACCCGTTTGGCTTTGCCAAGGAGGTTGCCGACGCGATCGATATGGATGTCTCCAATGTTACCGTTCATAACCAGTATCTCGGTGGCGGGTTCGGGCGACGGTCCTTTTCAGATTACGCGATTCAGACCGCGCGCGTGGCGTCGCAGGTACCCTATCCCGTTAAGCTGATCTGGTCGCGCGAAGAGGACATGCGCCACGACCACTACCGGCAGGCGAACATCAGCCGGTTCAAGGCGGCGCTGGATGATTCCGGCAAGCCGACGGCATGGATTAATCAGTTCGTTGACAAACATGACCCCGTTGAAGCGCCATACATTCCTTATGGCATCGAAAACCAGTTCATCCATTTCGTCGACAGCAAGACACATGTGCCCTGGGGAAACTGGCGGAGCGTGGATCACTCCCTGCATGGCTTTTTCACCGAGTCGTTTATCGATGAACTCGCCGTTGCCGCAGGCACGGATCCATACAAATTCCGCCATGACCTGCTTGCCGATGCACCGAGACACCGAGCGGTTCTCGATCTCGCCGCAGAAAAAGCAGGTTGGGGCGAAAGCCTGCCGGAAAACTGGGGCCGGGGGATCGCAATTCATAAATCATTCGGATCCATCGTGGCACAGGTCGTCGAAGTTGAAGTCAAAAACGGAAAGCCGCGGGCACATCGAGTTGTATGCGCCGTTGATGCGGGATACGCGTTCCATCCGGACGGCATGAAGGCACAAATGGAGAGCGGCAGTATTTACGGACTAACCGCCGCTCTTTACGGTGAAATATCTATCCATCGTGGCTCGGTTGCACAAAGCAATTTTCATGACTACCAGATGGTTCGAATGAACGAATCACCGGCCATCGAGACTTACATCATCAACAGCGGCGAGGCGATAGGCGGCGCAGGTGAGCCCGGCACGCCGGCAATCGCCCCTGCTCTCGCAAACGCGATCTACGATGCGGTTGGCATCCGCATACGTGAGCTACCGATCAAGAATCACGACCTCAGGGGCGAGGATCTCGAATCAAAGGACATTGCTTGACGTTAAACCAGCGCCGTAGGAGGCCTTTTTGGACAGGAAGACCTTATGTCGCGGAGCACTGGGATGTGCGTGAGCGACGAGGCCTGATCCCGAAATAAAAGACGATCTTTAATCGCTGCGCTCGGTTACCTCCAGGAGGTGGTAACCGAATTTCGTTTTCACCGGTCCCTGAACGATACTGATCTCGGCACTGAAAACCACCTCATCAAACTCTTTAACCATCATGCCGGGACCGAACTCTCCAAGGTCACCGCCTTTCTGACCTGAAGGACAGGAGGAATGCTGCCTGGCCAGCTCCGCAAAATCGGCACCCGCGTCAATCTGATTCTTTAGGTCCTGACATAGCTCTTCCGTATCTACCAATATGTGTCGTGCCGATGCTGTGGCCATGCGTGCTGCTCCAAGTGCTATCCAATGCTGTCGGCATTATCCCGGAAAGAGAGGAAGAATTGGATCCAATTTCAAAAATAATCGGCCCCGTTGCCGAGCAGGCGCTGTCAAAACTCACAGAGGGATCGTCACTCTGCCCAGACCCGGGCGACGCCTGATAATCTCCCGTTGGACTGGCGTATAGTCTTCCACCAGTGCGATGGTTTTTCAGCCACTTAACCATGCCGACACAATTTATAAACCACTTTTGTCGGCAACAAACACGCCATTTTCGAGGCATAACTAATAGTTAGGCGCTAGAAAATATGAGCAAAGTATTTTTTTGGATTCTGGCTGTCGCGACAATTGTTGGCGGCATCGCAGCAGTCAGTTACTTTCGTGATAAGTGGCGCGAGAAACAGCAATGGGTCGTCGAGCATAAGGAAGTCAATAGCACTTGGTGGGAATCTTCCGAGCTGAAGCGGCATTATGAGGCAAAGGGCTATAAAGATTTCGCTTGGTCAAATTTAGATCGAGTAGCCGAACGAATTATCGCAGGAAAGGAAATTGTCTACGAGCCCGATAAAGAGAAAAGAGTCAAATACAAGCTCGTTAATAGAAGCGGTCAGGTGCTAATGTGCCGTGCTGGCGCCTAACAATTCGCTGCACTGGCCGCCGGGCGTGATTGTCACGTATCTTGCGTTTGAAGCAACACAAGCGCCAATCACTGGCGCCAGTGAGCTAAACCGTTAGACGGTGCTGCAACTATTTTTCGCGCACCAGGAATTGAATTTGGGTACGCTGTCCTACCAACAAGCGCGGCGAACATATGATCGAATCGGGTCACTGCAAGACTCGCAACGATTCTACGAAGATCGCGCTACTGCGCTGGTCCTGCTGCACGGGGACTTTGGATCGGCGGAGTCCGTCTTTGAATTTGGTTGTGGAACCGGCCGTTTCGCACGACGCCTCCTCGAGAAATATCTGTCCGATACGGCGCACTACCGGGGAGTAGATATCAGCCCGACGATGGTTCAATTGGCTCAAGACCGCCTTTCGTCATACGCAACGCGGGCGGACGTGATCCTAACTGAGGGCGAACCTCCAACTGGCGAACCTGCCGGGTCCTGCGATCGCTTCGTGTCAAACTACGTATTTGACCTGCTTTCCCATGAGGACATCCGGACCGTGCTTCGTGAAGCCCATAGGATGCTTCGCCCTGGTGGTTTGCTTTGCCTGGCAGGCCTTACCAGCGGAACAGGGTTTACCTCGCGGATCGTGGCAAGCGTAATCGGCTGGGTTCAACCTAAATGTCCCGCGCTGGTTGGTGGTTGCCGTCCAGTCGACCTCCTGCCGTTGTTGCCGGAGTCACAATGGCAACTCCAGCACCACTTGAAGGTGGTGGCTTTCGGCTTGCCATCCGAAGTCGTGGTGGCAAAACGATGTTGATTTAGCCGTCTAATTCCAATGCCGCGAGGGGAACATCGATCTACGGTCCTGTAGTTGAGTCTGAAGCTCCGATGGGCGACGTTGTTTTTTCCCGAGTTCGACCATGGTGGCCGATGCGTGCGCAATGCTATGGTAAGGAATTCCAGGCACTTGACACCAGTAGGCTAAAGCCTTAGGCGTACCTTACGAGGCATTCTTGAAATGAAAGCAATTTGGAAAAACGAAGTCATCGCTGAATCCGATGAAACCGTCGTTGTCGAGGGTAATCATTATTTTCCAATTAGCTCGGTACGACGCGAGTTTCTGACTTCAAGTGATAAAACCAGCTCTTGCCCCTGGAAAGGTACTGCGAACTATTACTCGCTAAAAGTAGCTGGCGCGATGAATCCGGATGCGGCGTGGTATTACGCCGACCCCAAAGACGCCGCGAAAGAGATCGCCGGGCGCGTCGCATTTTGGAACGGTGTTCAGGTCGTCAAATAGTAGCCAGGAGCTTAACAGTAAGTAAATTTGGTGGTTAAGTTCTCATAGCAATCAGCGTAATCATACTCTGCTTCAAACATAAGACAATGGTAGACAAGTTCCTCGATGCCGCAATTCAGGAAGCCCGACAGGGACTTCGTGCCGGGGGAATTCCGATTGGGTCGGTATTGGTAATCGACGGCGAGATCGTTGGCCGGGGACACAACAAACGGATTCAACGTAGCAGTTCAGTGCTGCACGCGGAAATCGATTGTCTTGAAGATGCCGGACGACTGACCGCTGCAGAATATAAGCGCTCTGTTCTATACTCGACGCTATCGCCATGCGATATGTGCAGCGGTGCTGTCCTGCTGTATAAGATTCCGACTGTCGTTATTGGTGAGAATCGTACTTTTCAAGGTCCCGAGGATTACTTGCGATCACGCGGGGTTCAGTTGGAGATAGTGGATAGCTCAGAGTGCTTTAGACTCTTGCAGGACTTTATCCGGGAAAATGTTTCTCTTTGGAATGAAGACATCGGTGAGTAATGGTGGACTACAAAATAAGAGCAGCAACGGCCACAGACGGCGAAGCCATGTTGGCGTTGATGCCGCGATTATCGGCATTCGAAATCCCGGAATCCCGAACGCCGGAGCACCTGTGGCTGGATGACGCGAAATTGCTCCGCGAATGGATTTGTGGGGGCGCAGACGATTGTTTCGTGCACATTGCGGAAGATGACGTCGGCGCTATTCTGGGACTGACACTGGTGCGTCTTCGTCCTGAACCATTAAGCCACGAGCCGAGCGCGCATCTGGAAGCCATTGCCGTCGCGAAGGGTGCGGAAGGGAGGGGCATCGGTCAGGCCCTTTTGGGTGCCGCCGAGGAAAACGCGCATAAGCAGGGCGCGCAAACAATGACCCTGCATGTGTTTTCCACAAATACACGCGCGCGGCAATTTTACGAACGATCCGGTTACGACGGCGAGGTGATCAGGTACATCAAGCCACTCGCCGATTAAGACACCAAGTGCCAGGAAGCCAGCCTGCGGTGCGTTTATCAAGTGAGGACGAAGCCCATGACAATTCTATATCCAACATTTGCATTGGCCGGGTTAACTATGTTTTGTGTTTTTCGCATGGGAATCCTGAGGTTTTCTGCAGTTCGCCGAGGCGAGCTCGACCCTCGGTTCTATCGCCTGTACAGAGATTATGAAGAGCCGGAGTACTTGCGTGCCCTTTCCCGCCATATCGTAAACCTGCACGAGGCGCCGGTTCTTTTCTACGCAGTTTCGATAATCGCTTTTGTCACGGAGTCGGTGACGACGCTGCTCATTGTACTGGCCTGGACGTACGTGGCGTTTCGATATGCGCACAGTTACATACATCTGACGTCGAACAAAGTGCTTTATCGGTTTCGCTTGTTTGCGGTCAGCCAGATTGTGCTGCTTGTATTGTGGCTGCTTGTCCTGGTGGGTCTCCTGCGTTAAGGAGTCACGGTCCGCATGACGACAGCCGATATTTTCGTCAGAAAAGCCGCGTCAGGGGACGCCGCTGATATCGTGAAACCCGGGGCCAAGACATTTCTTGCGGCTTACGGCGCCGACAACAAGCCGGAGCACATTGACGGAGCAAACCCGATCGGAATAAAGCGCATCCATGTCGATGCAAGCCATCAGGGGAGCGACATCTTTCTCGTCTATGACAAAGAATGTCCGGCCTGTGACCTTTATTGCAAGCTGGTCAGGATCCGCGAGTCGATCGGTAGTCTGATATTAGTCGATGCCAGGAATCCCAGTTCATTTATGGATGAGATCACGGCCGCGGGGCTCGATATTGACCAGGGTATGGTACTCATCGTCGGAGATCGAATGTATTACGGTGCCGACGCCATACATACGCTTTCAATCATGGGAACGCGCTCAGGCGTCTTTAATCGACTGGCTTACTGGTGCTTTAAATCGCGAGCGGCATCGCGCATTGTCTATCCCCTACTTCGATCATGTCGCAACCTGTTGCTGAAAATCCTGCGAAAGACAAAAATCAATAATCTTGCGCTTGAGAACAATGATTACTTCTGACACATGGGTGCGTCTTCTCTGGCGCCGTAGGGCAGAGGTCATATAGCCTTAGGAGCTAGGAGACAATGAGACACAAGATCGCATGCCTGGTCGCAATGTTTGTCCTGCCTGCCAGTGCCTCGCCTGACTCGATTTCGGATCTCGCCTGGTTGTCAGGCTGCTGGGCCGCAAGCAATCAGGAAGCGGGGTCCAGGGAACAATGGATGCCGCCGGCGGGTGGCACGATGCTTGGTGTGAATCGCACGGTACGAGACTCGAAGACTGTTGCCTTTGAGTTCATGCGGATTATCGAACGGGACGATGGTGGACTCGAGTTTATCGCCTCGCCGTCGGGGCAAGGCACGACAAGCTTTTTGATGGTAAGCGTCAATGATCGCGAAGTGATTTTCGAAAATCCCGATCATGACTTTCCGCAGCGGATTATCTACCGCCTGTTGTCAGATGAGGACTTGCTCGGCCGCATTGAAGGCACGATAAACGGCAAGGCGCGGGCAGTAGATTTTCCAATGAAGCGAACTGAGTGCTAATCTGACCGGCCGATTTCGTGAGCGCCAGAACTATATTACTGATAGCACTGTCAGCGATCCTGATCGTCGCGGCTTTCTTCATCGATCCGATTCCTCAGGACCCTTCATACCACGCGTTCGCAGATACGCGGTCATTGCTGGAAATTCCCAATTTCTGGAATGTGGTGTCGAATATTCCGTTCCTGATAATCGGTGGAGCCGGCCTTTACCATGTGAGATCGAAGCATCATCCTGGCTTGTTGCCCGGCCTGTCTATGGCTTACCTCGTGTTTTTCTCCGGAATATTCCTGACGGGCATTGGCTCCGCTTACTACCACTACGCGCCGGATAATAACACTCTCGTTTGGGACCGCTTCCCGATGACGCTTGGATTCATGGGCTTCGTTGCGATCATAATTGGCGAGCACATCTCTCTGCCGGCTGCGAAGAGATTGTTGATTCCGTTGTTGATTGTGGGTGCAGGGTCTGTCGTTTACTGGGACATCACGGAAGCACAGGGCTCAGGGGACCTTCGACCGTATGCGATTGTGCAGTTTCTGCCGATGTTGCTGATTCCTCTGATCCTTCTGATGTACCGTTCGGTATTTGACCGCGTGAACTTTTTCTGGCTCGTCATTGCCTTGTACGTGCTATCCAAGCTGTTTGAGCACTTCGATTATGATGTCTACGCATTCGGCGAACTTATCAGCGGGCATTCACTCAAACATTTTGTAGCGGCAGTGGCGCCACTTGTTCTTCTTTATGGCTTCGACAGTCGGCGTCCCCGAAGCGGGGTTTCCTCAACATGAGACCAAGAGTCACCGCCGGGAAGAACATCGTGACGAAAGTGCCCGCACATGAGTACGAGGGCATAAATTGTTTTTTACCTTATCATCAATAGAGACATTCGAGACCAAGTCAGCGGAGGCCGGCTTTGCTATCAGAATTCCAGGGAAGCTGTCATTGCGGAGCGATAGGTTTTAGCTATCGAACCAGTATTGCACCTGAGCACTGGTCGATCAGGGCCTGCCAGTGCAGTTTCTGCAGGGCCCACGATGCCCCGAGCACATCGGACCCGGCCGGCTCGCTTGAGTTCACAGCCAGTGATCCGGATCTTCTGAACCGCTACCGCTTTGGACTGCGAACAGCAGACTTTCTTCTCTGCCGTGAGTGCGGCATTTATATCGGAGCGTTGATAGAAACAGGCAAGGGACGATTCGGAATCATCAGTATGCACGCACTGGTCGAGGCTCCGGAGAATCTTGCCGCGACGGAACCCATAAGCTACGACTCCGAAGATATTGCCGAGCGGGTCTCCAGGCGGGAGGCGCGCTGGACACCTGTCAAAACGAATCTATAGACGCGACGACCAGACTGTTTCTGTAACTTCCGTCAAACCAGCCGCTTTGAATTTCGGCGGGCAATTATCTATGTCGTTGTGCCTGCTTACAATCTCGAGCTTACTCCAGTAAGAAATTATCTCATCGGGCATGACGGCAAACGGCGGGCCGCAAGCCTCAGACTGGTCATATTCGAGCGTAATGATCAACCGGTAGGCATCTTCTTTTAGCAGCATTTTGGTGTGTTCAATGTATCGTGGGCGCTCGTCAGCGGGTACGGCCACCAGCGCCCCACGATCATACAAAGCATCAAAGGGCTTCGATTCAAATTCAAAATAGTCGCCGCAAAAAATGGTAATCGGGTGGGCGTGCGAACGGTAACGCACCAGGTCGCCCTCGTCCCTGGCTTCGTATTCGAGGTCGTGCTCGGTAAAAAACGTTTCGACGGCAATCTGTGAGAGTTCTACGCCAACGATGTCGAGGCCGCGATTCGCGAGCCAGATAAGGTCGCGGGCCTTGCCGCAAAACGGAACGAGTACGCGGCTGCCATTATCCAGATCCGGCCAGTATCTCTTAAGGTTAGCGTTACCGTCCGGCTCGTGCCAGCCGATTCGTCCTTGCTCCCAGCGTTCGAGCCACGGTTCCGTCACCTTAGATTTTGAACACTCAGTCACTTCCCGATAGTCGATCGCCGCCCTGGTGAAATATGCAGACTCCTGAATCAGCGAAGAAAAGGCAAACGGTCCGATAGCCCGTCGTCCAGGCCCGCAATTTTTCCGGCCGGAATGAAGCCGAGCACTATCAGGATGACAAACCACACGATATCGTGGTTCGTACCGGCGAAAACACCCACTCCCTTGGCGAACCAAAAATTCAATACCATGAATGCGCCGAAGAAAGCAGCATATCGGGTCGCCAGCCCGATAATCAAGGCAAGTCCCATCGTCAATTCGCCCCAGGAAATCAGGGTGCTGAAAATCTCTTTGTTGGGCAGGACGACCGATTCAATAAACGCACGATAAAAAGAAAAACTTGAATCCAGGTTTCCAGTTAGAAAATTCGACAAGGAAGCTGCAAAATCATCATGGCGAATCTTCCCGACGCCGTGATAAAGAAAGAAAACTCCGCTGTAAACACGGAGTAAGACGATTGGCCATTGTTTAAGTGTTATGGACGTCGGTGCATCTATTCGATCGAGCATCTCTCGGCCTCCTTCTTATCTTCGATGTTAGCACTCGACTGATTATTTGCTACCGCTATTTCCGTCTGCGATGAGAGACAGAGTCGGACCAGGCAGAATGTTTACGGGGATGCACAACAGGGGTTACTATCTGCGCCCCGATCGACCATTATTGTTCTCCCGACCGCCTGTCCCGGCGGTTATCCATGTCCAAGGACTGATTTTCGTGGCACCTGCGGCACTAATTGATGGTAAGGCAAGGGCGGCCCAGCTCTCCGTATCAATCACCGAGTCTGCGGCCGAGCTTTTCGAGACGCATGGCATCAGACCGGGCCTTGCGGTCGTCATTGTCGGAGACGATCCGGCCAGTAAGGTCTATGTCAGGAATAAGCAGCAAACGGCCGAGACTTGCGGTTTTCACTCCGTCCAGCACGCGCTCGCGGCAGACTCAAGCCAGGAATCCGTCCTCGCACTCCTGACCGAACTCAATGCCGACCCGGCGATACACGGAATCCTGGTGCAGTTGCCACTTCCCGATCATCTGGATGAACAACTGATCACACAATCAGTCGCCCCGGAGAAAGACGTTGACGGGTTTCATTTTCAAAACATCGGAAAACTAACGGCCGGTCAGACAGAAGGCGCGTTTGTGCCTTGCACACCGGCAGGCTGCATGCTGATGATCGAGGACCAACTCGGCAAGGATCTGTCCGGCCTGAATGCTGTCATTATTGGCCGCTCGAATATCGTCGGAAAACCATTGGCAAGCCTCTTACTGAAAGCAAATGCAACAGTAACGATCACCCACAGTCGCACCAGCGACTTACCTGCCGTATGTCGTAATGCGGATATTCTGGTCGCGGCCGTCGGCCGGCCAAACATGGTAAAAGGCGAGTGGATCAAGCCGGGGGCCATTGTTATTGATGTCGGCATCAATCGAATCCAAGTCAGCGAAGGCGGCAAGATAAAAACAAAGCTGACAGGCGATGTCGATTTCGAAGAAGTCAGCAAAGTGGCCGGGGCCATTACGCCAGTCCCGGGCGGCGTAGGTCCGATGACCATTGCCATGCTGATGGCAAACACCGTGGCATCCGCAAAACGCGCCGCAAACATTAGCGACTAGCCCGAACGTTTCAACCGATTTAGCTGCCCTCGGCCGTCTAATGGGCAAGAGATGAATTTGCGGCTCATATCCGGCGTACGGTGGCATTGTGAAAATTGGTCATATCAATCTTGAAAAGGAATACGGCGGCAGCGGGCATCAACTATTGATGTTGGCAAAAGCGCTGTCGAATTACAGCATCGAGCAGCACGCAGTCGTCAGGAATCCTATTCTCGCTCGGCGCCTCCTCGAACATGCCAAATTTTCATTTTCGCCGTTGGTTAATTCGCCGGTCACTGCTTATGCATTGATGCCGAATATCGACCTTGCTCACCTGCATGACAGCAGGAGTCTGCAATCCGGATTATTGCTGACACTGACGCGATCTATTCCCTATATCGTCACACACAGGTCATTGGAGCCGCCACCTGCACGCGCGCTGGCGAGATCCATGTATCGACGCGCCGAAGGGATAGCCTGTGTTTCTCAAGCCGTCTTGAAAATCATGCTTGCTTATTCTCCGGGTACACCAATTGACAACATCTATGATGCCTGCTGCACAAATAGGACCGGTATTCCATCCGCGAGAGTGCAACCCGGGCGACGCGATGATGAGTTTGTTGTTGGCCATGTCGGTAAGTTAAACGAATCGATGAAGGGACAGGGTATTATCCTCGATATCGCCGAGCAATTCGTCGACCGCCATCCCCGCGTTCGATTTGTACTGATCGGCGACGGTAAGGATGAAGGCGAACTAAAGGAACGTGCCTCGCATCTGCCCAACGTATCGCTCACAGGATGGCTCGCGAACCTGCAGATCTGTTACGAAACGATGGACGTATTTCTTTTTCCATCCCGAAGAGGGGCCCTGGGCTCTGCGATGCTCGAGGCAATGTCTTATCACTTGCCGATCGTAGCAAGTAATATCGGCGGCATACCGGAAATCGTTCGACATGGCCGGGAAGGCATTTTGTGTGGTACGAACGACCGCCGGGGATTTCAGGACGCGTTGCTCGCAATCTACAGCGACGCAAACCTGAGAAAAAGACTGGGCGATGCAGCTTGGGCCCGCGCCAGGCAGTTCAGCCCCGAGCGAATGGCCGCAGAATACACGCGAGTATATCGGCGGATACTTGACCGCAAACGCGTGCCGGCCCTGTTGATATGAGTCCGTGAATCTTGCAGCCGCCTACTGGAATTCCCAGAGGAATCCGATCGCGGGTAATCGAGGTAGCCAGTAATCGTCGCTAAGCTCGAACACTTCGTTACCGTCGGCGTCTTCCTCAAAGTCATAATCACGGCAACACAGATTTTTGCGATCAAATACATTGGAAACTTCGAGAAAGGCGGTGATCGTTCCCTTTCCGACTCTGAATCGCCGGCTGATGCGCGCATCCACACTGGCAAAAGTACCGAGCCTCTCAGCGTTACGTGGCCCTGGTATGGCGACGAACGTCGGCTCACCAACAGGATCATTTGCGTCGACAAGTGCCAGATCTGTCGTCGGCCAGCCACTGTGTACGTTTGTTGCAAGCGAAAAGTCCCATGCGTCGCTATTCCAGTTCAAACCTGCCTGAAGAGCATGTCTCTGGTCCCAGTTTCTCGGTTCCCTGACGCCATCTACTGTGTCGGTCACTTTAGAGAGTGTGTAGCTTGCCCACCACGCAAGTGACCTGCTTGTGTGATCGATCGAGAGTTCCATGCCTCTGGCCCGCGCGTCGCTCGGCGCAATTCTTACTCGGTCCGGCTGCATCTCCGGGATCAGGGTCAACGGACCGAACAGGTTCTCAAACCGTGGCCGCAATCGGCTCATGTCTTTCTGGAACAATTCCAACCTGAGTGAATTCTGATCGTCGAAGTTGTGCCGCAGGCCGACAATGATGTGGTCGGCACGCTGGGCAGGATAGAACTCGGTGACGCCATCCTCAATTTGCAGCTCCTGTATGCCCTGAGACTGGTAGTACCGCCCCCAGCTCAATCTGAGCTCTGTGGCGGGACTCAAAGCGTGCAGCACACTGAATCGCGGGCTTAATTGAGAATCCGAGACCAAGCCGGTGTAGGTCTGGTCATCCCACCTGAGGCCCAGTTCAACGATGGTTCCATGCGCGACCTTCCATCGATCCGATACGTAAACCCCGAATTTGCTACCAACGGGTGCAGCACTAAGATCTCGAGAGATCGTGTCGTCTACGTCCTCGTATAACGCGGCAAGACCAAAGAACTCGGCCTCACCCGTATAGGCGTAACGAGCCTCGCTGTGCTCTGCCTGAAATCCCCACTGAACCAGGTGAATGTCGGACTGGTTCCAGTACCAATCCAGCCGGATTCCGTATTGATCGACTCGTCGATGGTCGTCTACGGCCGATACGATTTTTTCAACGTCGCTCGTCACGCCAAGCCGATCGTTGGAGAACGAACTGACTGAGAAAACGCTCGTGCTGCGCAACGCCGGCGCCCACTGATTTTCCAGCGTCACCCAAAACTGCATGTTCTGAGTACTACTGGTTGTCTGCTCCAGTTCGGCCGGCTCGCTCTCGAGTACGACGATCACATCGTCATTCGCGAATAGGGCGTTCAGAGACAGCCTCGTACCAGGCGTCAGGTCGAACGAAACTTCACTGAACACATCGTAGTAATTTGGTTGGCCGAGATTCGGATTCAGGACAAGATCCAGGTTGCTGCGTCTAGCGGATAGCAGCCATTGTGAGTCACCATCTGAAAAAGTGCCTGCCGTTAGTACGGATGTGTTGAAAACACTTACGCCCAGCTCCGTGTACCGTGGCCGCAAGGAATCGAGAGAATCCATCAGCACGAAGCCACTCAGTCGATCGCCATATCGGGCCGGAAACCCGCCTGTGTAAACTTCGACGCCATTGATCGCGCGCGCATCGATCGTGCTGAAGATATTGTTGTAATCGCGAACGTGAAACGGATCGAAGAGCCGCTGTCCGTTCAGGATGATGCCGGTCTCGGTGTCTTCGCCGCCACGGAAATGCGCGCGAGCCGAGACTCCACCGGCTGCTGTCCCCGGCAGTCGGTGCACAACACGGACAGGGTCTTCGCCAACGTCCGGCATGTTCTGGATCGTGCGCTGATCGAGAAAGAAATTGGACGTCGTAACGTCGCGGGAGATTTCGTAACGGCTTGCCGAAACCGTAATCGATTCAATCTCGGGCTTCGCCGGCTCCAGCAGGATCGTCACGGTTGTCGTTCTTGCCGATTCGACATACACCAGTCGCACCGCGGGTTCGAAACCGCTGGCCTCAACTTCGACGCGGTAGGAACCCGGCTTCAGTTCAGAGTACTGCTGGATTCCCGGCGCGAGAATGCTGGCCCGTGTAAATGCGGGTACGGCGTTGACGGTCGGCTGCTGAAGCGGCATATAGTCCCGTTTGTCTCTCACGATCAGCAGGACGTCCCCTGCCTGTTGACTCCCCTGATCGCCCCTGACGATGAGCCACAAACCCTCTTCCGAGCGAATGGTCAGGTTGTGCGGTTCGAGAATCTGCCTGACGATCTGAAGTTCGTCGGTGGCTGTCGGCTCGATCGTAACGAGCAACCTGTCGCTGACGAGGATGGTGCTGTAAGTCAGACCAAATCCCTGTGATCGAAAATCATCGATCACCGACATCACCGTCCTGCCCTTGTAGCGCGTCGACTCGCCGTCTGCGGCGAGGGCACCGGCCGAGACCAAGAACAGAACCAGGAAGAAGAGCGGCCGACGCAACTTAATCACCGACCACAATTTCACCGCCCTCGATACGCCATGCCAGTCCGGTGATCGGCATATACAGGCGCAGCGCATGGCTGGGCTCCTCATCGTACACGCCGTGCATGGTCTCCTTACTGACAATTTCTTTGACACGTTGCGACATGCGTAATGGCTGGCCCGTCTCGCGACTAACCCAGGTGAGAAACTCGATGATCGGGCGATTATCCAGCGTGAGGGACGGCGAGGTTTTCTCGATCCACTGCCAGTCGCCTCCGGAAACCTCTATGATGCGCACAGTTATCCGGCCGTCACGGGTAACGGTCAGCTTTTGACCCACCATCGCAGTCTCATTGACGTGCGTTCCTTTGACCGATACGCGTCCTTCCCTAACCAGCACGCTGAGATTATTCCCATCTGTCTGTGCAATAAACTGTGTACCGAAATGCCGCACTGTGCCGGCGTCGGTACGAATGGCCAGTCTTGCCTTGTCAGGATCTGTCAGAACGGATGGAATGCCACTCGGCATCGAATCGAAATAGATGCGTCCGGACCGAAGATAGATCTGCGAGCCCGATTCGAATTCAACACGCGTATTCTGATCAAGCCGCAGCGAGCCCCCAGCATTCCACGCGAGTGTCAGGCCGGACTCGTCGCCCGTTTCAATGGACTGCCCGCTGCCAATCGCCGATACGTCGTTGTCATCAGGGCCTGATTGGCGATTGCTCAGCACCTTGATAACGCCGAATTGTTTTTGGATGTTTGCCACCTGCTGGAGCCCACCGCCATCGAATGGGCCGCGCAAGGCATTCAAAGTAAGCAGTACCACGACCAGAACTGATGCTGCCAGTGCAAAATTCGTCAGGCGACGATTTCGTATTCGTCGCTTCATGACCTGGTCCCACTCGGCATGTACAGCGCGACGAATCACCTGCTCATCCTGCTGTGGCGGCAACGGTCTCGGCTCTGCTTTGCCGAGCAGTTCCTCAAGCGCCCTTTCGGACCGAAGGTCTTGTTCCTGGTTCATTGGATTCATGACTACATTAGGCCTGTTAATGTCGACTCCGATCGCAGGGGACCGGTAAGTGACGAATAAACGTCACCAAATGCTCGCTTGGCCCGCGCGAGCAGGGACTGAGTCGCTTCATGCCCAAGCTCCAGCTTCTCTGCTATCTCCTTGACCGAGTAGCCCTCAATGTATTTCCACTCCAGGACATTGCCATACCTCGCCGGCAACCGATCCAGCGCGACCTGTATGAGGCGGAGGCCCTCCATCCGCTGTGCGTGCTGTTCCGGATTGTCTTCCTGCGGCGCCCGATACGAATCGACGGCGGCCTGTATTTCGGGAATGTCCTCAGTAAGCACAATATGCTCGCGATACCGGCGATGCCTCGCGAGCCAGTCACTCCCTTCATTGCGGCAGATCGCACAGAGCCAGGTAAAAAGGGCCGCTTCACCCCGGTAGGTATGCAGCTTCTGAATGGCCCTGCTTAACGTAATCTGCACAACCTCGCGCGCACCCTCCGGATCATCCGGCAAGCGCGTCAGCGCGAATCGGTACAGCCGCGCAAAATTGTCGTTGAAAAACGTATCAAATGCCTGCTCATCATGAGCAAGTAGTTGTTTTACAAGGCGTTTATCGTCCAGATAGCTTGTCACCGGCCAGAACTCCCTGAATCTCAAGTATTTGACCCCCGGGAGGGCGAATATCGGTCGCAACCCACAGATTTTCAGGCTGATTTGCGCGCAAGTTCACGTTGCAGCAGTGTACTCCGATCGGAGCCAGCCAGATTGGAAGCAGGGCGACCGTGGCTGCCGCGGAGGCTAAGATGGCGGACCTGTCACTTGCTGTGCCAAAACGAGAAGAAATGATGCCAGATATCGCCCGTCCTGACGGACGAATCCAGTAATGACAGCGAATATCCAAAATTTTCGAACGATCTGGCTCAAGCCTGACGATCCCTCAATTGTTCAGATCATTGACCAGACGAAACTGCCTCATGAGTACGTCGTACGAGACTTGAGCAACTACCGGGAGGGTGCACAGGCAATCAGGGAGATGCTCGTGCGCGGTGCACCATTAATTGGTGCGACGGCAGCGTGGAGTCTTTATCTCGCCGCCATCGAGGGCAGTGAAACAGAAGACCCGGTCAGTTTCGTGAAGCAAGCGGCAATCGAGCTGGGTGAAACCAGGCCGACTGCCGTTAACTTACGCTGGGCATTGGATCGGGTGCTGGGCGTCATTCGCCAGTCAGGCGAGAATCGGGACCTGGTTTCTTTGCTGCGCAGCGAAGCACAGTCCATTTGTGACGAGGATGTCGAGATATCCTGGAACATCGGCGTGCACGGCTGCGCCCTGCTCGAGGAAATTGCAGAAGAGAAATCCGGCGAAGTCGTTAATGTCCTGACACATTGCAATGCAGGCGCACTGGCTACGATCAACTGGGGTACGGCGACTGCCCCCATCTATGTTGCCAGGCAGCGCGGCATTGATGTTCACGTTTGGGTCGATGAAACGCGGCCGAGAAACCAGGGCTCTCAACTGACCTGCTGGGAGTTGGCAAGAAACGGGGTGCCTCACACGCTTATTGTAGACAACGCGGGCGGCCATTTGATGCAGCGCGGTCAGGTTGACATCTGCATTACCGGTACCGATCGAACGACGCGTACCGGCGACGTAGCGAACAAGATCGGCACATATCTGAAAGCGCTCGCCGCACACGACAACGCCATCCCTTTCTATGTTGCACTGCCCTCGACATCGATCGACTGGACGATACAGGACGGAATGACCGAGATTCCTATTGAAGAACGCGACACACACGAGGTCTCACATGTCCGCGGCATGCATGGCAATGATGTTCGTGAGGTAAAAACGGTCGCCGACGGTTCGGCTATCAGGAACTATGCCTTCGATGTAACGCCTGCGCGTCTCATCACCGGCTTGATTACCGAATGCGGTATATGCGAGCCCAGCGAAGAAGGCCTCGCCCGACTTTTCCCGGATTTTGCCAAACGCGCATCATGACCGATGAAGGCTACATCAAGTTCAGCTGCGATTGGACGAAAGGCCCGCCATTTGAAAACGCTGCGATAGCCGAACTCAATACCTGGCGGCGTCCATTGTTCGATGCGGGGCTGGTAGGCCAATATGAGGATACCGGTGTCGGATTTGGCAATATGAGCATGCGCTCGGGATCCGATGTGCAGTTCATTATCAGCGGCACCCAGACCGGTCACCTGGCCGATCTAACCGGCGCTCACTACGCCGAAGTGACGGACTATGACATCCAGGACAATCGCATCACCTGTCACGGGCCGGTCAAGGCATCCTCTGAATCGCTGACACACGCAGCAATCTACGAGCTGGATCCGACGATTCAGGCCATCGTGCATGTCCACAACGACACCCTGTGGCACGAGCTTCGCAATACAATACCGACAACAGATCCCACTGTGACATACGGCACACCCGATATGGCGGAGGAGTTCCGGAGGCTGTACTGTGACACCGACTTCACCAGCAGCAAGATTGCCGTTATGGGGGGACATCACGGGGGCTTGATCAGTATCGGGCACGACATGGCGGAGGCGGCCCATCGCTTTCTCGATATCGCCACCACGGCCTGAATACTAGTGGTCCAACACGGTTATATTGATGGATCACTATGAGGTCAGAAATGAAATCCAGCGTTTTTTTCGCAAGCATTGTCGCCTGCATGATGTGGCTCCCACGAAGTCCGATTTCACAAACCGTCGAAATACGCGAATGGCTGGTTCCCTGGAGCGACTCGCGGCCACGAGACCCGTTTGTGGATGATTCGGGTCGTGTCTGGTTCGTGGGGCAGATCGGCCATTACATCGCCAATCTGCAGCCCGCGACCGGTGAATTCAGTCGCTACGATCTCGATGCCGGTACGGGGCCCCACAACCTGATTGTCGCCGAGCATGATTCAGGCCGCGCGGTCTGGTATGCGGGAAATCTCAAGTCACATATCGGACGGCTCAATCCCGACACGGGTGTTATCGAGAAAACAATGATGCCGGACAGCCAGGCGCGCGACCCACACACACTGGTGTTCGATTCTGCGGGGGATATCTGGTTTACGGTGCAGGGGGGCAATTTCGTCGGCAAGTTGACGACGGAAACCAGCGAAGTGTCTTTAATGGCCGTACCAACGAAGCGATCCCGACCGTATGGGATTGTCATCAACTCGAATGATGAGCCATGGGTTGTCGAATTCGGCAGTAACAAGCTCATTCGGATAGACAAAGACGAGCTGACGCTCGAAGAAATCGAACTGCCCAACAAGAAATCCCGGCCGCGGAGACTCCAGATTACGTCAGACGATAATGTCTGGTACGTCGATTACGTACTCGGCCTGCTCGGTCGTTACGAGCCCGATGACAAAAAGTTTACCGAATGGCAAATGCCGTCCGGCGAGGAGAGCAAACCTTACGGCATGGCAGTTGACAAGAATGACCGTCTCTGGATCGTCGAGACCGGCGTATCGCCGAACCGTTTCGTTGGTTTCGACACCCTGTCCGAATCATTCCTGAGTGAAACCGATATCCCCAGTGGCGCCGGGTCCGTTCGGCATATGTACTATTTCGAAGCCGCCGGTGAAGTCTGGTTTGGTACGGATACCAACACTATTGGCCGCGCCAGGGTGCACTAGCCTGCACAGCCGGATATCGATAATGCTTGCCTTGTCTTTCGCGATGGCGGGCGCAAGCCTGCAGGGAAGAGCTTGTCATCAAGGTCGCCGCCAATGCCAGGAACGATGACCCGTCCGCATGCGGCGATTGCATCTACGATATTGAAAAAAGACGGCGGGCAGTTGATCGACCAGAGCCTATTCGATTTCCTCAATAGCGACCGGCTTAAGCAGAAACCGGAATGTCCGGCAGGTTTTCACAACCGCGGCCTTTTGGTTCGACCGCAAAGGCTCGTAGCTCGATTTCTTAATGGCCTTAAGTGATTGTTTCGCAAACATTTTGTGGGAGCTTCGCCGGACGGTAGGCCTGCGGATTCGGCCACGTGCGTCGATCGTGTAGCAGACGGTTGCTTCACCCTCGATCCGATCACGTCTTGCTATTTCGGGATATTGCGGTACCGCAGTAACGGACGGCATACGATCGGATGATGCGTCTTCCATATGGGTTATGCGCGTGACTCGCGTGCTGTCGTCCGCCAGAACGATGGCGGATGACGCCACCGCCAGGCAGATTAAAGCAGTTACGGATGTCTGTCCTGCGGTGGTCACAAGACACGCCTAGCTTTGTTCCTTTACGGAAACATCCGCGCTCTTGCGTTTGCGATCATCAATAATGATATTCGGCGATACCGGATGTGTTGCGTCCAGAAACATGCCCTTGACCACTTTCAGAGTACGGGCATTGGGATTGATCTCCTGGCCCATCGCAAGGTCCTTTTCTGCCTTTTCGTATTCCTCGCGCATGACGTAAATCAGGGCGCGGTTATTGTAGCCCCGCCAGTGTCTGTCGTTACTCAAGAGGAGCATGTTGCAGTACATCAATGCGGAATCGAGCCTGTCGATCATGATGTAGCCGGCACAAAGATTGGATAAAGCGGCTTCTTTCTCTCTCTTTCCCTGGGCAGATCGCAAACCACGCAAGGTCAATTCAAGGCCCTCTCTGGCATTGCCGGCAAGGAGTTCCTGGGCGCCATCCGACAGGTCCAGATTTCTCGGGCCGATGACAACTTTGCTCTCTTCGGACCAGGCTACAGGAATCAGCAATACGGCGGTGATGAGGGCAATGGCAAAGGCGGCAGGCCCACTCATGATTCTTACCTCCGGCCGCTCAACAGAAGACTGAAAACGGCCTCCAGCAACAATTTGACACACTGTACTCCCGAAAATTCAATCGTGCATCAGCGGGCCGGTTTTTGAATTGTCTGGCCCGCGTGTTCGATCAGTTAGAAAAGACGCGTTGATCAGGGACCGGGCGAGAGCGCTGGGCTGCACTCCGGGCCACATTCCGGGCCGTACTACGTAGCGGTGAAATAATCGGGCTAACCGCTGATGTAGTGCTCGAGTTGCTCTATTTCCTCTTGCTGGTCGGCAATTATCGCCTTGACCAGGTCGCCAATCGATACCAGACCAGTGACCTTGTTTCCCTCTACGACGGGCAGGTGCCGGATACGTTTGTCGGTCATCACGCTCATGCAACTATTGACCGTTTGATCAGGACTCGTCGAAATTACACCGGTCGACATAATGTCGCTGACGGGCGTCTCGTCCGACGACCGCCCTTTCAGAATGACCTTTCGCGCATAGTCTCTTTCCGTGACGATTCCCGTCATAGCATCCCCATCCATGACGATGAGAGCACCGACGCCTTTCTCGGCCATTAGCTTTATCGCATCCAGAACCGATGCCGACGGCGCGATCGACAATACATCATGGCCCTTTGAATCAAGCAGTTGGTTGACCAGTTTCATTTTGGTTTCCTGGTTATTATCGCCGGACGTGGCTTCTCATCAGCCAATCATAGGTCATTCTGCTCAAATCAGCAGCAAAGTTAATAAAATCGCCTGTCCGGGCTCGTCGCACTTCGAACGGACTGCGTCAATAAAGGTTACAAATTCGCCAGGGTGAGGTGCAAAGCCGATGCATCGCATTGGCCCACCGAACGCCGAAGCCATGGATGGCGGAGGCCGGAGTTGTTAGCGAAGCAGGATGCCGGACTTACAACTAAATCTGGACGCCCACAGGGCGCCTTCGCGAAGCGAATGTCACGACCAGGGATGGTCGTGATCAATCCGCAGGGATCGGACTGCGGTTACTAACACTGGTGGCGGACTGGGACTCCAACAAGCGGCAACAGAATCGTTGCAGGAACCCGTTCCGACGGGCGATTGGCCCGTTCCGATGGTCGATTGGCCCGTTCCGACGGGCGATTTCAGAAACGTTATTAGTCTTCTTTCTCGACGCGGCCGTTGACGCGTGCGAAGCTCAGCGATCCGCTGCCGTCGTCTTCGATGATCAGGTCTGCCTCGACGTCGCTTGCGTTGATGTCGCCGGAGCCGTCATCAATTACTACGCTGCCATGCACATGCTGCACGGTAATGCTGCCGGAACCCTCTTCAATTGAGATGTCACCGCCGACACGTTCTACAGAGATCGAGCCGGAACCATCGATGACCCGGAACCATCCTCGACTATGATGTCACCCAGGACACCCCGGATCTTGATCGAGCCGGCGCCATCTTGGATATCGAGTCCGACGCTTTCCGGCACCGCTACCTCAAGGCGGACGCTCGGACTGCCGCCCCATCCCCAGCGACTGGAATCGAAATACCCGTTCAGTGCGGCTGAGTCACCATCGCGCTCAAGGGTCAATACCAGTCTGGATACAATAACTTTTCGAGCCTTTTCTTCGTTCTTGCCAGGCGCCTGGATGGGTGCAGTGACGGATATCTTCCTGGCATTGGGGTTCCCGCGTACCTCGAGGCTGCCTGCACCAGTCACAATCTCGACGGTATTGACTCCGCGGGCATCCAGCGCCAGATCGCGGGCTTCTTGATGATCGTGCCAGGCCGCGTTGCTCAGGCTGGCAGTGAACATCCCTAAAACGAGAAACGCGCGCATAAGATTGATCTCTCAAGTTGATCTCGGCCGTTTTGACCGATCTTGTATGCCTTAGATGCCGCTCATCAAGGAACGGTTGCAACAGGGAAGGACCCCGCGGGGTCCTTCCCTGTTTTTATCGCGTTTCTCAAAGCTCGAATCTCGAGAGGATCTCGCCCAGATCAGCGCGGGCCAGCCAGCGCCCTCGCAACATCACGCCGTGAATGCGGCTTGCGTTTCCGATATCGATCAGCGGATTCGCATCCAGGAGCACCAGATCTCCCTCCTTTCCGGTTTCCACGGTACCGAAAACGTGCTCCTGCCCGAAAAACTTCGCTGGATTGACCGTTCCGGTCCGTAGTGCCTCATATGGAGTCAGGCCTGAGGCCACGAGATACTCGAGCTCCCGATGAATTGCAAAGCCCGGCACATTGAATACCTGCGGAGCATCAGAGCCCAGCAACAGTCCGGCGCCGGCCTCGTGCAGCGCGAGAATCAGTTTTCTTCTTATTTCGATCGCCCTGGTCGCAATCGCGGGATCGTATGCCGGATCGTCCAGGACCTGCTGCTTGGCATTCACCCAACGGCCGATCGTCGCAAGCGACACATAACGCATTTCCGGCCACTCACGCATTTCCGCAGGCGTGGTCTGCGAGATTCGGTGCTCAATCATCGACTGGGTCGGCACATTCCAGACGCCTGCGGCCGCTGTTTCCACGGCGATTCTTGCAATCTTCTCTTCATCGATCTGGTCTGCGAGAAGCACGCCGAAGAATCCGGCGGGGCCTCTGGACAGATCTGCATCGTCTTTGAGCATCGCCTGCATGTAGCCGTCCAAATGATCGATCGATGCCATTCCGGCAGCCAGCGCATGTGGCACGCCGACCGCAATCGACACATGCCCGGCAAACTGCATACCGAATCGTTTCGCGGTATTCGCAAGCGCATCGAATTCGGCCTTCGTCAATCCCGGATGTATCTTCAGAAAGTCGTAGCCCGCCCCATGCTGCGCTCGAACCATCTCACTTGCGTCTTCAGGGCGGTTAATGCTGTTGCCGTTGAACGAGGGGCCGGATGTAAAGAGCCTCGGTCCAAGCACCTCGCCACTCAGGATCTGTTGCCGGAGGTCAAGGTGGGCGGGTCGTCCCAGCATGCCGCGGACAATCGTGACTCCATTCGCGACGTTGAGGCCCAGCACTCTCTCAAGACCTGTCGAACTCACGCGGGGAATGTGGGCATGCATTTCCGCCAGCCCCGGTATAAGAAATCTGTCCGTACCATCGACTACGAATGCATTTTTTGCGATGGGAATATCGTCCACAGCACCGATCGTCACGATTTTCCCGTCCTCGACAACGACAGTCTGTGCTGCAATGACGGTCTCGGATGTCATTGGAATGACGTTGACGTTAATGAACACCGTTTGCGCCGCGGATGCTGGAAACGCCTGTAACACCAATGCGATTGCTGCAACCCTGAGAATCAGCATAAAGGTCTGCTCTTACTGTTCGATTGAGAGTTTTGAGCACCGTGGGCGCTCGCAGTTCGGGTGATGGTAGCAAATCACCCGTCAGGACGGGCTCCTACGGTTCCCAATAGAATCATCGTTGGAGCTGTCGGACCGCCATGGATGGCGGGAGTGCAGGTGTTGCAGGAGTATTCACCTGCCTGATGGGCGAAATCAGCAACTGGTGAAACATTCGGCTTGGAGTCTGCGCGGTAAAAATATCCGTAGCGAGAAGGTGCCACAGCGAGGACAGTTTTTCGATCTTTTGAGGCGCATAGTGGGATTACGTAAGGAAAAAGATCGGAAAAATGGACCGCTGTGGTGCCTTCGCAGTAGGCATACTTTCTACCGCGCAGACTCTAGATAACTTCTTTCAGCATCTCTCTGCTGATGTTGCCGCCACAGATGATAACGACGACGTTTTTTCTCTGGTAGCTATCCGCGCGGAGTCTTAGCCCGGCAAGCGCGACCCCGGCGGCGCCTTCAAGCAACATGTGGTGCGCGTCGATGAACTGCCGCATCGCCTCGGCGATCTGATCCTCGGACACAACGACATAATCGTCTGTCACCGCGCGACAAAGATCGAAAGTAATCGCATCGGCTTCAATGCCGCCGGCTGTACCATCCGACAAAGTCGGCTGACTCGGCAACTCCAGAATCTCGCCGGCTTTGACCGATTCCGTCATCACGGCAGACGCCGCAGGCTGACAGGCGAGCACAGCCATCGTGGGATTGACCGACTTCAGGAAGCTGCCGACGCCGCTGATCAGGCCACCGCCACCGACGGCAACAAAAATCGCATCGGCCTGAGGCAGTTGCTTCGCAATTTCCACACCGCAGGTACCCTGCCCGGCAACGATATCCTCATCGTTATATGGAGACAGGTAGCACATGCCGTTTTCGGCAGCGTACTCCCTTGCGTGCATTTCCGTATCGAGGCCATCAGTACCGAAAAACCGCACCTCGCCGCCGGCGCGCTTAATGGCCTCCACCTTGGTCGTCGAAGTCCCTTCCGGAACGAAGATCACGCCTTTCGTGCCGAGCTTCGACATGGCAAAGGCAACCGCAGCGCCATGGTTGCCACTCGAGGCCGCAACACAGCCAGCCGCCCGCTGTTCCGGCGTTAATGAAAGCAGCTTATTAAAGGCGCCGCGCAGCTTGAACGACCCGGTGAACTGAAGGTTTTCCAGTTTCAGGAAAACGTTCGCACCTGTCAGTTCGCTGAAAAACGGAGAGTGATCCAGGGGCGTTTCCCGAATATGCGGGGCTATCCGGTTCGCTGCCAGGACCACGTTCGCCGGTAATAACTCTTCTCTCATCCGCCTACTGTATCCCAGCGCACAGGCAATAATGTCCGGAGTACGGAGCGGAGCCCGTTCACGCAATCACATCTGTAGCAGGCTTCGGACCCGGTTATGTCGACAATTCCTGCTTGCTAAAGCATATCCTGCTTGCGATACCCTTCCGGCGGTTCGAACATCGCGGCATCGATGGACTCGCTGCGGCTGGATGTCAAGCTTGACTCACCTTCAAGCGCACCCGTGTCATCATAATCTCTTGCGTAGACGGGATAACCACCCAGCTCCCTCATATGCGCAAATATTTCCTGTTGCTTGCCCATGAGATCAGACCCGGCGGCTTTTGAAAATGCATCGTGCATGCTCTCGAAAAATTCGCCCATCCTGATCATCGCATCGGCTGCCTCACGACCACCTTCTATGTCGTCCCATTGGGCTACACACATATCGCGTGTTTTTCTTCCCTGCTTCAAAACCTCATAATATTCGCAGTCGTAGCCGTTTATCTTGTCGCTCTCTCCCGTCTTGCGCAGCGTGCTTGGCGCTTCCTGCGCTGGCTGCAATCCCGGCATCTGATGCTTCATCATTTGCTCAGCCATCGCACGTTGCTCGGGCGGCAGCGACGCCAGCATTTCTTCCATCTGTTTCATCGCATCGCTGACCTGCCCCGCCATCTGATTCATGGTCTGCTGATCGATGACGTAGTACTCCAGTCGTTCGTTATCAGCCATGATCATTTCGTTACGGTCTCCGCGATAAATCACGAGGCCATCCTCGTCAGATGAAACAGATTTGATCTCTATCCTGAGCAACACTCCATCAACAAACATCTTCGTCGTGCCGATCGCAGGCGGATCAACGTGATACTCCTTCGTTTCCATTTGCAACACCGCACCGGCGAAAGCCTGATATGAGAGAAGAAAACCGGACAAGAGCGTGAGCTTAAATGCGTACTGCATTGCACTTTCCCCCTTCGTGAAGGGCTGATTGATCAGTGCTTGCAAAGTAACCCAGACAGGCGTTCATTGCCAGAATGTAAAAGAGGGACAGAGGAAAATCAGGGGATGGATCCCCTTTCAGGACCCGGGTCCGTTCCCTTTTTTCGCAGGTGTCACCCTGCCTGCCGGGTATTGTGCGCATTTGATTCGCTGGGAATCAAAAGGAATGGCAGACAGGGCGACTCAGGCTACATTGCTTACGGCACGCTGGTGAACTCCACCAGTTCCACGCGGTCGCCGGTTTCAAGGTCTACTTCAACAATGAGGCCGAGACCAGGCGCGTAAAACTTGTTTTCCGCGACACCGGGCTCAAGTGGCGTGAAGTCGGTTGTCATCAGACAGTCGCCGTCGCAGGCACCACCAGGTGTTGCCTCGGTTGCGTCAAGGCTTTCGATTCTGACGACATCCTCAGCCTCGCCGTAGGCGACTTCCTGGCGAATGGTCTCACCGACAACCGGTGCGAATGGCAGCAGTATCCCTGCCTCGGATCCGTCGCGGCCGGCTTTCCAGGAACCGTCAATATCGACGAGCTCCGGCTCCTCCGGGACATCGCCTGCGAAGACTTCAAAGTTTCGCGAGATCTCGCCGCAATACCAGACATTGCCGGTGAGGTCCTGGGCGTACCAGTCTCCGGTGATTTCGACGGCAACGCCATCCTCGCTGACGGTATCTATGACCACGACACAGGTGATTCCATCGATCAGCTTGGTCTGATCGGTGATCACCACTTCAATGGTTTCATCGACACCCTCGTAGACCCAGCGATTACCGGTCACCAGCGGAAACCACGGGTTCGCCGGAACTGTGCTTCCGATATCGAGCGGATTGACGAAGTCGGCGGCGAAGTCGGTGCCGAACATCGGTTCGTGGGCCGCGTCATTCAGATCCGCACAGAGTTCAAGACGGGCGTCGAATACAGCTTCGCACTCATCCTCGTTTTCATCTTTGTCCAGTTCGACATCGGCGGCGCAATCGTTGCGATCATCGTCATCGGCAATATCAGTACAAATCGCCGTGCCTTCGAGGATGTCGTCTATCACATCAACCGCGCAGGCCTGCCTCATTGAGACAGCGGCCGACGAACAGGGTCCGACTGCAAAAATCGCGATGTCATCATCGCTTCCTGCCGATTCGATATCGGCGACAGCAACGGCAATTGATTCAAGCTCGGGCGTTGGCTCAAGATCGACCGGAATCGCGCCATCGATGTCCCCGTCAGCGGCATCTGCGGCAAGTGCTGCAACGATTTCGTCATAGCTGAGGTCCTCGGCGTGAGCGGCTGTACGCATAAGGAACCCGATTGCGCCCGAAGCCTGATGGACTGTGTCGTCATCCAGATCGGTGAACGGATCGAAACCAGCCGGATACAAGTCACGGCCAAGAGAGTCTTTCGCAAATGCACTCAGTACGTTGGCACTGGCGTTTTCCATTTCCGTCTGAATCTCGGGCAAATCAATAGACGTGCCGTCGCCGTCGGGATCGAGCTGGCCACGAACCAGTTGCGTGACGAGCGTAGTCTGCATTGACAGGTTAACTCGCTGACTTATACCGGGAACGCCGAGTATGGCAATGGACTCGAGATTGGGCGGCGTATCCCCATAGGCATCGTCCTCGGCGTCTGTATTATCGAAGATCATGAACGCGGCAGTACTTGCAAACTCACCCGGAATCGAGATCGAGTACTGGTCTCCGTCAGCCGGATCCCGGGTCAGCGTTGCAATCGAATCGGCGGCGATCAGGTCGGCCAGCCGATCACCGTCAGGATCGATGCCGGCAAAGGCTGCCAGCACCTGATCCGCGGTGAAAACAAATACCGTGCCACCGACAACCGGTCCGTCTGTTACGACTCCCGAAACGGTCACTGCGGCGAGTGGAGTGGGTGGTGGTGGCGTTGCTATCGGTGCATTGCCGCTACTGCTGCAGGCACCAAGCCCGATTACCAGGATCACGGTCAGCAACAGCCCATAGCTGCGACGTGAGCAGCGTAAGCAATATAGAGAATTCATAGTCCCACTCCCGTAAATTCAACCAGTTCGACGCGATCGCCTGTTTCCAGATCGATTTCTACGATCAGGCCGATACCGGGTACGTAATATTTGTTTTCCGCGACACCGGGTTCGAGCGCCGTGAAGTCGCGTGTCAGCAGACAATTGCCGTTACAAGCACCGCCGGGTGCGGCCTCCGTGGCATCGATCGCCATGATCTCGATGGCGTCTTCCGCATCGGTCTGAGCGAACTCCTGCCTGAAGATGTCACCTGGCTGGGGATCAAAGGGCAGGAGAATTCCTGCTTCAGAGCCATCGCGACCGGCCTTCCAGGAACCCTCAATATCGACGAGTTCGGGCTCATCTGTTTCATCGCCATCAAACTCTTCGAAGTTCTCTGAGATTTCGCCGCAGTACCAGACGTTTCCATCAAGGTCCTGTGCATACCAGTCGTTTGTGACTTCGACTACGACATCGTCTTCGCTTGCCGTATCAATCACGACGACACATGTCACCCCATCGACTAATTTGGTATCGCCGGTAACGACGACCTCTATGGTTTCTCCGTCGCCCTCGTAGACCCAGCGGTTGTTGGTAACGAGCGCAAACCAGGGGTTGGGGGCGATACTGAGTCCGATTTCCAGGGGATCGACGAAGTTGACGGCGAAGTCCTCCCCAAATTCCGGATCGTGTGTTGCATCCTCGAGGGACTCACAAAGATCAAGGCGTGCCTCGAGTATGTCGTCGCATTCTTCGATGCCCTCATCGAATTCGCCTGCGGCATCACTAAAGCAGGTCTCGTCCTGCACCGCACTATCAAGACAGATTGCCGATTGCGTATAGAAGTCGTCGCGCAGATCAAACTCACAGGCAAGCCGTTGCGTTTGAGTGCTTGCGGCGCAGCCTGGCTCACCGGCCGCTGCATAACCACACATAACGATCAGCGAGATAAAAATTGTGCCCAACGCGACCGCACGCGATGTGTTTTTTTCATTCATGACCGTCTCCCTCGCATTGTTGCGATATGCTCAGGTGGATAGACGGTCGCCGAGTCGAAAATCAATCGATTCGGCAGCTTTCCACTGAATTGCTGTCCCGCGCCCCATGCGGACATCGGCAACCCACACCGGACATCATTCGACCGACTACTGATGGGTGAGGTGTCTAATGCGGGTTGGTATTGGCCGGACTCTTATGGTCGGGAATTCTCATGTCGTCATTCGATTTAACATTTTCCCGAAACCAGACTCGCTGAAAATTGACAGCATGATCAACGCTGTGCAACGATTCACACTCGTTTGAAAAAGGCACACCTGTCGAAAGGCAGGGCCGCAAAGCCACCGGTCTAAGGGGATATCCTATGATAGCGGGGTCGCCGATCCGAATTGCCGGATGCGACATTTCTTGCCGTCGCAGGCAACCCTCTTCATTGCTCTGATCCTCGCTCGCAAGAGCCCTTGGATTCCCGAGTGATCATGCTGGCTTTGCTCGTTTTCTTCTCCAAACGAGATGGTCGCAACCCAATAGGAGCCAGCAATGTCAGCCAAAGCCAGTACCCTGCGTAGCAGTGGCATATTCTCCAGCCACAAACCTGCAAAATCTACCGTCGTCCGCCCCATCACTTTCAGAGATATTCAGGGTTACCTGGACACTTCGTCGAATTACCTGGCTCCATTTCGACCGATGGGGGCAGGTAGCTCGTCGACAGACTGCAGTACAGCGACCGCCGGCACAGTCATCGACATGACCGGCATGGATCAGATCATGAAGATCGACGCCTATGCAGACACCGTCACCGTGCAAGCCGGTGTGCGATTACACAGACTCGTCGACGCCCTGGCCGACAACGGCCTCGAACTTGCGGGAAATTACGATCTGATGAACCGGACGGTCGGCGGCGCCGTGGCCGGTGGCTGCATTGGCCCATCGATGACAGCCGATGGCGCATTCTTTGCCAGGCATGTCATCGGCATGAAGGTCATCACACCGGCGGGCGATTTCCTGGAAATAAACCAGCAAAAGAAAAATATCCTGAACGCGTTTCGCCTGAGTTACGGCATGCTTGGCATCATTTGCGTCATAACCCTGAGAGTGCGCCCGATCAAGGGATTTGCCGTGAATCACAGGCGTTGCACCATAGATCAACTGGCTGCGTCAGCAAGCAAACTGGCTACTGCTAATATAGGCTTGAAATTCTATTTGCTCCCCTTCAGGGACCGTGTCTATCTGGACCTGAGGAGCTACAGCCCTGAGACTCGATCCACGCATTCTATTCCGTGGAAGATAAAAGACTGGGGAGAGAGCACTGTCCTTCCGCACGTATTCAAGTCGATCGGTCGTATTGTCCCCATAAGCAGATTTCGGTATCGACTGATCGACGGAATCAGTGAAGCCACTCAAGGGCTCGTCAACAACCGGCTGGTTTCCTCCGGTGACAACGCGGCGACGCAGTCATTGAGGGTGAACGGCCTCCAGAACACAAGCCCGCTACAATATTCGACGTGGTGTTTTCCGGCAACCGACTTTTCCGTCGTTGCCAAGGCGTATGAGAATTTTTGTCTCGATACTTATTCCGAGACGCAGTTTCGCTGTGACATGCCCACGGTCGGATTCCTTCTTGCTCGCGATCGAAGTGCCCTGTTATCGCCCACCTTTGACGAGCCGATGTTTGCTCTCCGCGCCGTATCCACGCCGTGCGGGGGGTGGGAAGACTTTGTCATCGATTTCGCCGAATTTGCACAACACTGGGGCGGCTCGCCGTTCTTTAACCAGACACGAAGCATCGAACCGGACTACGCCCGACACGCATTCGGCAGCCGGATCGATTTCTTCAGGAAAATTCGGCGCCAATTAGACCCCGCTAATCGTATGATGAATTCGTTTCTCTCGCAGTATTTTCTATAGCGGTATATCGCCCGTCTTCTCTGATAGCTAATCAGAGAAGACTGCCAACATGCTAGGGAGCCCGTCCTGACGGGCGATTTTCAATCCAAATCCGCATTTCATGCATCTAAGGGTCGAAAGGCTGGTATTGCAGCCCGGATTTTTGCCCGGTTCGGACCCTCGAAATCAGCCGTTATCGACAGTCAGATGGTTACCAGGTCTCTTGTATTTAAAACATAATTTGAGGCCCTGCTTACCAGAGACTCCATAAATCATTGAAAAACAGGAGAAATCGGTAAGGTTTGGGTCAAAAACAGGGGTATTGCGTTATAGTTATCTAGTGTTATACTTCACTATAACACCATTAGACCCCCGGGGCCCACTGTCCCGTTTCAGGTGAGAAAATGAACTTAAAGAGAATTGGCGTCGTAGCGATTACCGCGATTATCACCGCCTCGCTATCGGCCTGTGGCGTCGGCGAAGCCAAAGTTGCGGATCCGGCCGAGATAGCAACGGCGACGCCCTTGCCGGTTGAAGTTTCTACGCCGCAGATAGCGGACATATTCGCCACCTATCAGACCACGACTACGATCACTTCTGATTCCGAGGCGCCGGTGCTGGCGCGCGTATCGGGCGAAGTCGTCGAGATTCTGGTCGAGGAAGGTGACGAGGTTGAAAAAGGACAGTTACTGGCCCGTCTCGACGGCGACCGCCTACGCCTGCAGATGCTTCAGGCAAAAGCCAACCTCGAGAAAACAAGCAAAGCATACGAGCGATATGTTCAACTTCACGAGCGCGGCCTTGTAAGCGCCTCGATTTTCGAAGGCCTGAAGTTCGACGTGGACGCGCTTAGCGCAAGTTATGAACTGAAGCGGCTGAGCTACAATTACACCAAAATTCGTGCACCGATCTCCGGTGTGGTTTCCTCCAGGGACATTAAGCTTGGGCAACACGTAATGGCTGGTGCGGCGACATTCACGATCACCGATACATCGAAACTCATTGCTTATCTGCGAATCCCGCAGGTCGAGTTGTCGAAGATTTCAGCGGGAGATACGGCTCGGGTACGGGTCGACGCAATGCCGGAAGTCGAATTCGAAGCTATGATTGCCCGGATCAGCCCGACAATCGACCCGCTCAACGGTACATTCAAAGCGACGGCGATTATTGAAAACCAGGACGGCTACCTTGCACCTGGTATGTTCGGACGGTTCAACGTCGCCTACGAAAAGCACTCTGACGCATTACTGATACCCGCAGCTGCATTGATCGAGGAAGATAACGAATCCGTCGTCTACGTCGTGAATGATGGTTCCGCAAACCGCCGCACCATCATAGTCGGCATCGAGTCGGATGGCCTGGTCGAAGTACTCGGGGGTCTCGAAGCGAATGAGAAAATCGTCATTACGGGTCAGGGCGGACTGCGCGATGGTGCCAGAGTTCTGGCGAGCAATGCGTTACAGACCAGCTTCACCGGCTAAGAAGAAAGATAAGTCCCCTGCCTGATACTGACATGGGGAACAAAACGGAGACCGAAATGACGACAGGACGATTCTGGCCTGGTCTGATTCTCGGCTTGATATTGTTGGCTGCCTGCCAGCCCGACGTGGAATCGGAGGGCGCCGCGGACGCGGATGGGGCGAACGCCGAAAAAGCCGAAGACGACACCCCGGCAATCCCTGTAGAAACCTCGGTCGCGAGCCGCGGCGATATTTATGCGATGTACTCGGGCACAGCGCCTATCGAGGCGCTCGCTGAGGCCGAGGTCATTGCGAAGGTCTCCGGCGAAATCCGTGAGATTCTCGTCGAAGAAGGCGATGACGTAACAAGCGGGCAGGTGCTCGCTCGTCTCGACGGCGACCGCCTGCGCCTCGAGCTGATGCAGGCCGAAGCCAACCTGCGCAAGCTGCAGCGCGACTACCAGCGCAACGTCAATCTGAAGAAAAGAGGCCTGATCAGTGCCGGAGACTTCGAAAAGATCAAGTACGAAACTGAGGCGCTCGAGGCCACGTACAACCTTGCCAGACTGGAATACAGCTACACGGAAATCAAGGCGCCGATCGACGGCGTCGTCGCCGAACGCTTTGTGAAAATCGGCAATATGATCGATGCCAACTCCGTCACGTTTCAGGTAACGAGTCTCGAACCCCTGGTAGCGTACCTGCATGTGCCGGAACGCGAATACCGACGCATCGAGCGCGGGCAGGCTGCGGTCATAGAAGTCGATGCCCTGCAGGGAAAGGAGTTCCAGGCAGCTGTGACTCGTATCAGCCCGGTAGTGGACCCTGCGACCGGCACGTTCAAAATCACCGTCGAAGTATCCGACCCGTCACGGCAGCTGAAGCCCGGCATGTTTGGCCGCATCAATATCGTGTATGACATGCACGCGCAGGCGTTACAGATCCCCAGAGGCGCGATTATCGATGAAGCAGGCGAGACTTCGGTATTCATAGTTGAGGATGAGAAAGCCGTACGCCGGGTGATCACAACAGGCTACGCCAAAAACGGGCACATTGAGATCCTCGGCGGCCTGACGGGCAGCGAGAAGATAGTCGTTGTCGGGCAAACAGGACTGAAGGATGGATCGAAAGTCTCGATTATCAATGTGGTAGAAGCCGAAGAAAGCTCGGCCAGTAACAACACATCCGAATAAGCCTTAACAAGTCGAAGTGATATAGCAATGCGCCGTTTGATCGAGATTGCAACTGAGCGTCGTGTCACGATCATGATGTCTGTCGTTGCTATCGTGTTGTTCGGCCTTGTGTCGTTGTCTCGCCTGAAGGTCAACCTCCTCCCCGATATCTCTTACCCGACTGTCACCGTCCGGACCGAGCTTACGGGGGCGGCTCCAATCGAAATTGAAAGTCTCCTCACGAAGCCGATTGAAGAAGCCGTTGGTGTAATTAGAAACGTCAGGCTCGTGAGATCCGTATCGCGAGCAGGCCAGTCTGATGTGACCCTGGAATTCAGTTGGGGCACCGATATGGATATTGCGGGCGTCGATGTTCGGGAGAAAATCGACATCCTGGATCTGCCGATCGAAGCCCAGCGCCCGTTGCTGCTTCGCTTTGACCCATCTTCCGAGCCGATCATGCGACTCGGCCTGTTGCAGAAGGACGAGGACGGGGCGAAGGTTACCACAAGCGAATCCAGTCTCAAGGCATTAAGACGACTGGCGGAAGACCAGATAAAGAACGAACTCGAAGCGGAAGAGGGTACGGCCGCGGTCAAGGTCAGCGGCGGCCTCGAGGACGAGATCCAGATTCAGGTCGATCAGCAGAAGCTCTCTCAGCTCGGCATAAGCATTCAGCAGATTGCGCAGCGCATCCGTGCCGAGAACGTGAACCTGTCCGGCGGGCGTCTCGAGGAAGGCAACCAGCGATTCCTGGTCCGCACCATCAACGAGTTCCAGAGCGTCGAAGAATTTGCATCCGCGATCGTCGCGAACGTCGCCGGTCGACCGATTTATCTCGGCGATGTTGCAACCGTCAAGCGCGGCTACAAGGAGCGCGAGGCGATTACCCGGGTCAAAGGCCGGGAATCGGTAGAACTCGCTGTTTATAAAGAAGGCGACGCCAACACGGTGCAGGTTGCGAACCGTATCGAACGGCGCCTTCAGCAGATCCAGAAGTCGCTTCCCGATAACCTGGAGCTGGTCAAGATTTACGATCAGTCAAAGTTCATTGCCTCCGCAATCAACGACGTGACGACAGCAGCAATTTTCGGTGGCATTCTCGCAATTATCGTACTGTACGGATTCCTTCGGGATTCTCGCGCAACCTCGATCATCGCGGTCGCGATTCCTATTTCGGTCATCGGCACTTTTTTGCTGATGTACGCGAACAGTATATCACTCAACATCATGTCGCTCGGCGGCATCGCTCTGGCCATAGGCATGCTGGTCGACAACGCCATCGTCGTGCTTGAAAACATCTTTCGGAAGAGAGAACAGGGTGAGAGCACTTTGGAGGCCGCCAGAAACGGAACTGCTGAGGTCTCCGGTGCCGTCATCGCCGCAACGCTTACAACTATCGCGGTCTTTTTCCCGATGGTCTTCATCAGCGGCATAGCCGGACAACTGTTTCGCGATCAGGCATTGACCGTCACTTTTGCGCTGGTTTTTTCCCTTATTGTCGCCCTCACGCTGATTCCAATGCTGGCCGCGCTGGGCTCGGGTTACCGGTACGAGGACGTGAAAGAGGACACGCCGGCAGGCCGGTTCACGAAGATCGTTGCGCTTGTCGTCAGGGGGCTTGCCTGGGTTTTCGGCAAGGTCAGGTGGCTGTTCTGGCTAATCCTTTGGGCACCGAGCTGGCTGCTTCAGCGGCTGTACAAAGCCGTCGCGACTATCTACCCGAACATGCTGGCCTGGTCTCTCGGGCACCGTGCAATAATCCTTTCGGGTGCTGCCGCGATTTTTGTTGCCACCATGTTGCTCATCCCGCGGCTCGGGACCGAGTTGATTCCGCAGCTTTCGCAAGGCGAGTTCAGCGTCGCTCTCCGTTTACCGCCGGGCGCACCCCTGGCCGACACGGATCGTGCGATTCAGGCAACGCAACGCGCCACCCGTGATATCGATAACGTCGAACTAAGCTTCTCTGTCGCCGGAACTGGTAACCGTCTGGACGCAAACCCGGTCGAGGCCGGAGAGAATACGGGCACGCTCAGCATCACGATGACGCCGGGATCCGGACGCAAGGAAGAAAACGAGGCAATGGATGTCATGCGTCATGCGCTTTCGCGTCTGCCGGGCGTGCAATACGAGTTCAGCCGCCCCGCATTGATGAGTTTTGCCAGTCCGCTGCAGATAGAAGTATCTGGTTACAATCTGGACGCCCTTGCGGCAGTCAATCAGGCAATCGTGGCCGCCATGTCAGCATCCGACCGCTTCACCGACATCAAGACTACGGTCGAGCCAGGTAATCCGGAAATCCAGATTGTTTTCGATCAGGAACGCGCAGCCAAGCTGGGACTTGCTGTACGGGATATCGCTGACCGGGTTGTGGCTAATGTGCGCGGGGAAGTGGCGACCCGTTTCACCTGGCGCGACAAGAAGATCGACGTACTTGTCCGCAGTGTCGATACGCGTAATGCCAGCATTGAAGAATTGCGCAAGCTGATTGTCAACCCGACCGCGGAAAGACCTGTCACCCTGGAGGCTGTAGCCGACATCAGGGTCTCCCGTGGACCCTCGGAAATTCGCCGCATCGCACAGGAACGCGTCGCCCTGATTACTGCAAATCTCGGCTACGGGGATCTCGGGGCAGCTGCCGCCGAAGCGCGGTCGATCATCGATCGCACACCGATGCCGTCGGGCATCACGGCGATGGTATCCGGACAGAATGAAGAGATGCAGGCGTCGTTCCAGTCGATGCAATTTGCGTTGGGGCTCGCTGTGTTCCTGGTGTATCTCGTGATGGCGTCGCAATTCGAGTCGCTTATCCATCCCTTTGTCATCCTGTTCACTATTCCGCTGGCCCTGGTCGGTGCCGTTCTGGCTCTCTTCCTGACAGGCACCACCGTCAACATCGTAGCCCTGATCGGCGTCATCATGCTCGCCGGCATCGTGGTCAATAACGCAATCATTTTGGTGGACCTCATCAATCAGTTACGCAGCAGTGGCGCCGAGAAGACTGAGGCGATCATGGAAGCCGGCCGCGCGCGGTTGCGGCCAATACTGATGACGACGCTGACGACCGCTCTCGGGCTGCTGCCGATGGCAATCGGTTTTGGCGAGGGCGCGGAAGTCAGAACGCCAATGGCAATAACCGTGATCGGCGGCCTGTTGGTATCGACGCTGCTGACGCTGATCGTGATTCCCGTTATGTATTCCTTACTGGATCGCAAGAAGTGGCCGTCGAGCCTTGCTGCCGGCAGCGAAGTGGCCAGCCCCGCAGGCGGCTAACCGGGCGCAGAAATGAAGCATACCGAGATCGCAATCCGCCGCCCGATTACGACAACTGTGATTTTTGTGGCACTGGCGCTGGTCGGGATGATTGCTGCAAGACTACTGCCACTCGAGAAGTTTCCCGATATCGAATTCCCAGGGATCTTCATCCAGGTTCCCTACGCAGGCTCAACTCCCGAAGAAATTGAGCGCCTGATAACGCGACCGATCGAGGAAGCGCTGGCAACATTATCGGGCGTCGAGCGAATGTACTCCACGTCCAGGGAAAACCAGGCCGAGGTGTTTCTGCAGTTCGGCTGGGATGAAAGCATGGGGGTAAAGGGAATCGAGGCACGCGCCAAGGTAGACGGTATTCGCCATGAACTCCCTGCTGATGTAAGACGGGTATTCATTTTTACGGGGTCGCTGGGCGACCAGCCGGTTCTGCAGCTTAGAATTTCAAGCGACCGCGACTTGTCGAACAGCTACGATCTACTCGATCGCCTGCTCAAGAGGCCCCTTGAAAGACTCGAAGGTGTATCGCAGGTCCAGCTGCACGGTGTCGATCCGCGAGAGATTCGCATCCTGCTCGATGCGGACCGGTTGGCTGCTCATAACATAGATATTAATGAGCTTCGCCAGCTCCTCGAGCGCAGTAATTTTGCCGTCAGTGCGGGACGCATTACCGCCGGCGGCCAGCGATTCAGCGTGCGGCCACGTGGCGAATTCGCCTCACTGGACGAAATCGGCGACATCGTTATCGATGAGAGCAACGTGCGTCTTCGCGATGTTGCCGAAATCGCCTTGCGAAGCCCCGATAGAGAGTACGGCCGCCACCTTGACCGCAAGTACGCCATCGGCGTGGCGATCAGCAAGTCGACCGGATCCAACATGGTGGACGTTACGGACCGCGTAATGGCGGAAGTGGAAAAGATCAGCCGCCTGCCACAAATGCAGGGAATCAATATCTTTTCCCTGGACAACCAGGGCGACAGCGTACGCGAATCTTTATCCGATCTGCTCAACGCCGGCATGGTGGGGGCACTGCTGGCCCTGTTGGTTCTTTACATGTTTCTCCGGCAGGTAACAACAACTTTGATCGTGATCGCTGCAGTGCCATTCTCGTTGACAATCACGCTCGGCGTTCTGTACTTTGCCGGACTTAGTCTGAATATGCTGACCATGATGGGGCTGATGCTCGCCGTCGGCATGCTGGTGGATAATGCCGTTGTTGTGACCGAGAACGTCTTCCGTCACCGTGCAATGCATCCTGACAAACCCCGAGAAGCGACTTTGTCAGGCGTCAATGAGGTTGGCCTTGCCGTCATCGCCGGCACGGCAACGACGATCATTGTCTTCGTTCCAATTATGTTCGGAACGAAAACTGATATTTCCGTATTCATGACACACGTGGCCGTGACCATCATTGTCGCTTTGCTCGCATCCCTGTTGCTCGCACAGACACTGGTGCCGATGCTGGCCGCGCGCATACGACCGCCGCCCGAACCGAAAGGCAAAGCTTTGATGGTTCGTCTGACCAAGCGCTATGTACGAAGCCTTCAGTGGATTCTGGTTCATCCGTGGAAAACCTTCGGCGGCATTTTCCTGATATGTGTTGTCGGAGTGATGCCGCTAGTGCTGCAACTGGTCAAGTTCGACGCATTCCCGCAGGATTCGGGACGACGGTTATTCATGCCGTACCATATCGACGGACAGCATCCGCTCGAGCGAATGGAGGCCACGGTCAACACGATCGAGGAATACCTTTTCTCCCGCCAGGAAGAATTCAACATTCGCTCGATTTACAGCTACTACGACTTAGTTCGTGCCCAGTCAACCATATTGCTAACTGATGAAGACGACGCAACGCTTTCGACAAAGGAAATCATCAAGCGTATCGAGGCAGATATGCCGGTAATCGCCATCGGAAAACCGAGTTTCGAGTTCGAGCAGCAAGGTGGAGGCGAGGGGTTCAATCTGCAGGTCTTGGGTGATTCAACTGCTCGCCTGAATGCGCTCGCTGCTGACCTCGCACGCGCGCTCGCGTCAGTTGAAGGACTCAAAGACGTTCGTTCCGACGCCCAAGCCGGCGAGCGTGAAGTCCGCGTACACGTTGATCGGATACGTGCCGCAGCTGTCGGCCTTACCGTCCGGGAGATCGCGGAATCGATAGCGATTGCAATGCGCGGCGAGAATCTGCGTGAGTTTCGCGGTGATCTGGGCGAAGTCGAAGTTCGGCTGGCCTTCAGAGACAGCGACAAGCAAAGCGTGGAGCAACTGGCCAACCTGCCTCTTTATGCAGCAGACGGACGGCGAATCACGCTGGGGACCGTGGCCAGTTTTCATGTCGGCTATGCACCTGACACGATCCAACGCGTTGACCGCCAGACCGCTGTGGTAATTTCGGCGAACCTTGACGAAGACTCCAGTCTGGAACTGGTTCGACCAAAGGTCGAAAGCCTCATGGAGCAGTTCGAACTTCCGCCTGGCTACAGCTGGAAGTTTGGGCGTGGTTTCGACCGGCAGGATGAAACGCAGCAGATGATGGCGACCAACATCATGCTGGGCATTGCCTGCATCTTTCTCGTCATGGCCGCGGTGTTCGAGTCTTTGCTGTTCCCGTTTTCGATCATCCTTGGTTCGATCGTGTTTTCCATATTCGGCGTGTTTCTGTTTTTTGCGGCGACGGGCACCACATTTTCGTTCATGGCATCGATCGGCATCATGATATTGATCGGTGTCGTCGTGAATAACGGTATCGTACTCGTCGATCACATCAATAACCTGCGCCAGGAAGGTATTCCGCGAAATGAGGCGATCGTCGAAGCGGGCCGGGATCGACTGCGACCGATATTGATGACGGTAGCGACAACAATCGTCGGATTGGCGCCGCTGGCTGTTAGCACCACTCAGGTCGGCGGCGACGGGCCTCCGTATTTCCCGATGGCCCGCGCCATTATCGGCGGCCTTGCATTCTCCACCATCGTCTCATTGCTGGTCGTACCCGCGCTTTACGCCTACTTCGACACACTGTCGGCCTGGGGCAGGAAAGTCATGCGGACCGCGAGAAACGCGGCGTCGCGGTCTGCACCAATCGAGAGCCCCGCCTCTTAAGAAGCTCGCCCGTCAGGATAGGCTCCTACAATTTTCAAATCATCCTTGCAGCACCAAGGTGGGAACCCGTCCTCACGGGCGATTCCCGGTCTTACGAGAAATCGGGCGGCGTCCGGTACCAATCCGTTGCCTGCTGAACCGCATGGGCTATCTGCAAGACCTGCCGGTCTTTAAACAGACGACCTGTGAACATCATGCCGACGGGAAGTCCTTTAGCGGTAAAGCCGCAGGGAATTGAGGCCGACGGCTGACCCGTGAAATCGCTGATCCCGGTGTTCTTCCAGGCGTTCCGCCGGTAATCCTCCGGCCTGTCGTTGATCGGCGCAGCCGCAATAGTCGCGGTCGGCGCAAGTAAAACATCGCACTTCGACATCAGCTCTTCACACTCTTTTGTGAATTGGCGGCGAAAGTGCTGCGCTTGTGCGTAACGGCTTGCCCGTATGCTTTCCGACTCGGCAAGGCGTCCGCGAAGTTCTTCGCTGTATGCTTCCGGATTCTGTTCGAGATTATCAGCATGGACCGCGAATGCCTCGGCGAAAGTTATGCGGGCCTCCCTGGAAGCCTGTTCGACGTTGGGAAGCTCAAGATCGATGAGCCTGGCGCCCAGCTCGCGAAGCGTTTCGAGTGCGGTATCAACGACGTCGATTACGTCGGCATAGCCGTCGAAAAAAAAGTTTCGAACAACGCCGATTTTCATCCCATCCAGCCTGACGCCCGAGCAATCAAAATCGTCCACGCCTGTGTTTTTCGCCGAGTAAGGATCATCCGGATTGTGGCCAGCGAGGACGCCAAGCATCAATGCCGCGTCTTCGACGCTGCGTGTCAGCGGCCCGACATGATCCATGGTCCAGACCAGCGGCTGCACGCCGGCCGTGCTAACCAATCCAAAAGTCGGTTTGTGCCCGACGATTCCGCAACAGTGAGCAGGTTGGCGAATCGAACATCCTGTTTCGGTACCCAATGCCGCATACGCCAGTCCCGCCGACACGGCGGATGCGGAGCCACCGCTGGAACCACCGGGATCGTGGTCGGTCGCCCAGGGGTTGCGGACCGCCCCGAAGAAAGGATTAATGCTGGTATTGCCGTAAGCCAGCTCATGGAGTCCCGTCTTGCCAAGCAACACTGCTCCTGCGTCGAGCATGCGCGTCACCGCCGCAGCGTCATACTCCGGAATCCAGTTCTCGAATAACTTCGAACCACAGCTTGTGCGAATCCCTTTGGTGGCGAACAGGTCTTTGATCGCAATTGGAATGCCGTGAAGCGATCCGCAGTCCTTTCCCTGGCTCAGTTCGTCATCCGCTTTCCGTGCCTGTTCGAGCGCGAGATCGCCCGTGACCGTAATGAAGGCGTTCAGCGTATCGTTATGCCGCTCGATCCGATCGAGCATCAACTGTGTTAATTCAATTGAACTTACTTCGCCGGATCTGAGCTTTCTGCTGACGCTTGCGATTGTTTCGTAATGAAGTTCCAAGCAGCAACAGTAGCATCAGGGAGATCATCCACCAACTGGTCGCGCCACCACCGCCGTGACTGATTACGACTGGATGATCGAAGTGCGGATCGTCTCTGTTCGAATCTTCCAGTGGCAGAAAACTCAGCTCTGATGTGTCTTCGGGCCCATAGCTGGCCAGGAACTCACCGTCATAGGAATCGAAAAGCTCGATTAGAACATCGTAGTATCCCGTCGGGTACCCGGACACGAGCTCCGTAACCAGCACGTATTCGTCATCGCTGCTCGCACCAAATAGTTGAAACGAATCGGTGACCGCGTACTCGTTCCAGGGGCCGCCTTCGTAACTCAGGTAGACAACCGCGAAAACATCTGCATCGTCATAGTAGGTGTCAGCATCGAATAGGAGATCGATGCCCCAGTAAAACCCGTCGAAGTCGTCGTCATTGAAGAGCACGACATCGGCAGTGTAAAACCAGAAATCGTTTCCGGCACTCTGCTGCCCGCTGGGCGAAGATCGTGCCCCGCTCAATGAGAGCGCCTTATAACTATCGTCTGATTTCTCGAGTTTCGAGTACTTTTCGCGCTTGCGCTCGGGACTGCCTTGCTCGCGCTCGGGATTTCTCAGGCTCCTCGAAATTCTGATTTCAACGGTATCACCTGCCGTTGCCGTAACATCCAGCGCCCACAGCTCGGTGCTCACAGCACTGAGAAAAAGCATGGTTGAAACAATTCCGAAGTAGATTCTTCGGTGCAGACCATTATTTCCTTTTACAGCTGTCATCTCGTTCACCCGTTATCCGTGAGCTACTTCCTTGTCGCCATTAGGCCCTGTAAGCGCTGAATCACGACTGAACTCCTGCTGGATAGTTGTTCATCGTTCGTTCAGGTTTTGAGTCAAAGACGCAAAGTCGCTGGCGGCCGGCCTGGAAGCCGGGCGGCTGCCGCCCCACAAATCACTTTTCTTCGCTCGGACATGTGTGCCAACATATCGCCCGGCACCGGCTCATCCACTTCTTATGTCACAGCAGCCACCAGGCGATTCGACTAGTACGGCCATCGCGTTCCTGCTTTTTGGTGTAGCGGGCGGATTAGGTCTTGACCTTTGTGCGAAGGCATTGCTCGTCGACTATGCGCTACAGCAGTTTATTTTCCTGCGAACCATATTCGGCTTGCTGATTTTCCTCGCAATGATGCGCCGGTTCGGCGGCTTCGATAGCCTGAAAACCAAAGTATGGCCATGGCACTTGCTTCGCACGCTGCTCGCGTCTGGCGCAATGTTCGGCTTCTTTTTCGGCCTGGCACGCATGCCGCTCATCAATGCGCTGACCTTGGGATTCACCGCACCGCTGATGGTAACCGCCCTCTCCGTCCCGTTTCTCGGTGAGCATGTTGGCTGGCGGCGCTGGACGGCCGTCGTGTTCGGCTTTATTGGCGTGCTCATTATCCTGCGTCCCGGTGCCGGCTTTATGACACCCGCCGCTCTTGCAATTATCGCCGCTGCCTTCTGCTATGCCTGTCTGGCAATAACCGCCCGGAAACTGTCCATCACGGAGACGAGCTTCTCGCTGTCCGTATATGTCATTACCGGCCCCTTGCTGATTTCAGGCCTGTTGCTCCCGGGCAACTGGTCTGCACCGAGTGCTTCGGGATGGATGCTGTTCTTGCTTGCCGGTATGTGCTCTACCGCCGCCTGGATTGGAATTATCGGCGGTTACCGGCGTGCCTCTCCGGCGATGCTTGCGCCGTTCGAGTATACGGCCCTGATCGGCGGTGCGATTGCCGGCTACTACATCTGGCATGAAGTCCCCGACCGATGGGTCCTCACAGGCGCGCTTGTCATTATCGGAAGCGGCTTGTTTGTTGTTTATCGAGAACTGGGCAGCGCCCTATCGAACAGATATTTGCGTGTCTTCACTGCCGCCGGTACTGCGGCCATGGCTCGCCGCCGAAGGCGCAAGCGATTAGATTCAACTGAATAACTGCCTGACGTCATCCGCCGTAGCCACCGGCCGGCCGGCAGAGCGCCCATGCGCGCCAGCCAGACGCACCAGTGCTGCATTATCCGGCGCCTCGGATCCATCAGGCATCAGCAAATTATTCTCGAATCCGACCCGTGCATGGCCATTGGCGGTTGCGGCGTACTGTGATGCCTCGTCTTCCAGAGGGCCGAAACAACAGACTGCCCATGGAATACGCTGATCGCCCAGCGCGCGCCGGTATGCGTCGATATCCCTGGGATCACCACAATCGTTCGTGCCGTATCGGCCAAGCACAAAAAGAACGAATGGCAGGTCCTCGTCAAATATTCCGCGCCGCCGCAATCCTTCGAACCACTCGACTTCCTGCGGCGAATACAGAATGTATTGCGGCATCACTTTGTTCGATCGCAGCCACGCAAAGAATCGGCTGGCGTCACCCACGATGTCCGGGTCAGGTATGAGCTCGCGCAGGGCGATGGACACCGCCTCGGGTTTCAAATCTTTCACAACCGCCATCTGCTGCTCTGCTGAATAGATGCCGCAGGCTTCGGTCGTAATCTGTATGACCAGGCGATTTCCGACCTGCTCGAGCACCGCACTGATAGCCGCGCGATAACGTTGCGGATCCAGTGTGTGTCGTTCCGACTCATCCCGCACATGGAGGTGAAGTATCGATGCGCCACTGTCAAGAATTGCCTGTGCGTTTTCCGCAAGTTCCCGCGGTGACAATGGAATCCCTGAGTGATCTGCCTTGCCGCGGCGCGCGCCGTTGGGCGCCGACATGACGATAAACGGAATTTCTTCCCTGGCGTCAGACCTGCCCGTCATGCAGCGAAGACCGTATTGAATACCGTGTTGAGCCTTCCCGCCAGTTCATCCAGGTGTTTGCTTTCGACAATGAATGGTGGCGCAAGCAGTATGTGGGCGCCGCGTTTTCCATCGACCGACCCCGCGCCCGGATAGCAGATTAATCCTGCATCCATCGCAGCTGATTTGATCTTCGACGCCAGCTTTTCTTCGGCCGGGAACGGCTCTTTTGTTTCTCTGTCAGCAACGAGTTCAATACCGGCGAACAAGCCGCGACCGCGAATGTCGCCCACATTTGGATGATCGCCGATTGACTTGTGCAATACGTCAAAAAGTTCCCGGCCCATTGCAGCAACCTTCGTCAACAGCTCCTGTTCGTCGAGGCATCTTTGTACCGCAACGCCGGCGGCACAGGCCGTAGCGTGCCCGATGTAAGTATGCCCGTGCTCGAAACCGCCCGACAAAGACGCGATAGCATCGACAACATGTTTTCTCGCGAGGGTCGCGGCGATCGGTTGGTACCCAGCGCCCAGGCCCTTGGCCATCGTTACGATGTCGGGCAGCACATCGTCTTGCTCATGAGCGAAGAAACTTCCCGTGCGCCCCGAGCCACACATTACCTCGTCGGCGATAAACAGGACGTCATGCTCATCGCAGATTTGCCGAATCTCGCGAAAATAGCCGTCCACCGGCGGAACCGCTCCGAGCGTTGCGCCAACAACCGGCTCGGCGATAAACGCCGCTGTTTTGTCGGCGCCAATCTCTTCGATCGCTCGCCGAAGATCACCGGCAGCACGACGTCCATAGTCCGCTTCGGCCTCGCCGCTGCTCTTGTGGCGATACGCATAGCAGGGTGCAATGCGCGGCCAGTCATGAATAACGCTTTCATAATGCACCCGGCGAGACAAATTGCCTGTGACCGACAATGCGCCCATGGTATTGCCGTGATAGCTGAATTGCCGGCTAATGACGATCGTCTTGCCCGGGCGATCCGCCGCCTGACAGTACTGCCAGGCGAGTTTCAGCGCCGTTTCGTTGGCTTCGGAGCCACCGGAAGTGAAGTAGATACGGGCGCCCGATTCCGCGAATCGTGACGCCAATCTGTCGGCTAACTCTTCCTGCGGCTCGTTGGTGAAAAAAGCCGTATGTGCGAATGCCAGGTTGCCGATCTGCTTTTGGACGGCAGCAACGACCGCCTCGTGGCCATGACCGAGACAGGAAACCGCTGCGCCACCGCTCATATCCAGGTACTGATCACCGGAATCGCTATACAGGTACATGCCCTCCCCGCGAACAGCAACGGGATAGTCGTGCCCAAGATCACGATAAAAAACTGAAGACACTCTGGGCCTCTCCTGAATTTCTGTTTGCCGGCCTGCCTGTCGCGTCTGTACTATAAACAAAAATAATCGAAGGAACCGCCAATGCACCGAAAGACGACATTACTTTGTGCGCTCATCCCGTTTGCTTTTCCCGTCTGCGCTGCCGCTGCTGAGGCTGACGACGTTATCAAGTTCGTCGATTCCCGATACGAGCAAACAGCAGCTCTCGCCAGGGACTTGTGGGAATTTGCCGAAGTCGGCTACCAGGAAGTGAAGAGCAGCGCCTTGATCAAAGAAACGCTGGCCGCCGAGGGTTTTGAAATCGACTCTGGACTCGCCGGAATTCCCACCGCGTTCGTAGCGACTTTTGGTACCGAGGGCCCGGTCATCGGTATTCTCGCCGAATACGACGCCCTGCCCGGAATTAACCAGGATGATGTACCGATTCGCAGCCTGATCGAGGGCAAGACCGCTGGCCAGGCCTGTGGACACAACCTGTTCGGCGCCGGTTCCGTCGGCGCAGCGATTGCCGTCAGGCACTGGCTCGAAGAGACGGGCGCGCCCGGCGTCATTCGCCTGTATGGAACGCCCGCTGAGGAAGGTGGCAGCGGCAAAGTCTATTTAGTCAGGGACGGGGCGTTCGACGATGTGGACATCGTTCTTCACTGGCATGCGGATGGTCAAAACTGGGCGGGGGCCCGGACAACCCTCGCGAATCGTTCGGCGAAGTTTCGCTTCCGCGGCGTCTCGGCCCATGCGGCGAGCGCGCCTGAGAAAGCGCGTTCCGCTCTCGACGGCGTCGAGGCTTTCAATTACATGGTCAACATGATGCGCGAACACGTGCCGCAGGAGACCCGCATTCACTATGTCATTACGAGTGGTGGCAGTGCGCCGAACGTCGTGCCGGATTTCGCGGAGGTCTTCTACTATCTGCGACATCCCGAAGCTGAAACCGTAAAGGAACTGTGGCTTCGTCTTGAGCAGGCGGCGCTGGGCGCGGCCCAGGGAACTGGCGTCGAGGTCGACTGGGAAATCATCCACGGCAATCATCCTGTTCTTATTAATGAGACGCTTGCGAAGATGATGGGCGAAAAGCTCCGGCAAGTCGGCGGCGTTGAGTACAACGAAAGGGAAAAAGCGTTTGCCAGAGAACTGTACCCGACTTTGGTGAAACCGAAGTTCGAGCTGGGCTCGCAGACGGAAATACAGCCCTACGAAGTCAGACTTGGTTACGGATCCACCGATGTTGGCGACGTCTCGATAACCGTACCAACCACGGGACTCAGAGCAGCAACCTGGGTGCCGGGCACACCTTCGCACAGTTGGCAGGCAGCTGCCGCCAGTGGCATGAGCATTGGCTTCAAAGGCACACAGGTCGCGGCAAAAACCCTCGCGCTCGCCGCCATCGAACTATTGGAAAACCCCGAATTACGCGCCGCCGCCAGAGCCGAGTTCATTGAACGGCGGGGAGAGAACTTTGTCTACGAAGCGTTGTTGGGCGACCGCAGCCCGCCGCTTGACTATAGAAATTAGCTCAGAAACCAGTTTCGCCTGGCAAGTAATCTTCAGGTCCCGGAGTTCTGATCCGCGATCAAGAGCCGCAATTCGCTCAATGTTGCCTTGATTCGGGTGGCGTGCTCGTTGCCCATTCGTATCAGCAGCTTCTGTCCGCTCGATAAGCTCTCAAGGTCCATATCGGCAAATTCATACAAGACATGCGGCCTGACCAGGCTGATCGGGCCCTCCACCACCGGGGCAGTCAGCAGATGATCGATTACCGCGACCAGGCGGTCGTTGAAATAGGCGTTCGGATAGCCCAGCTCCACGTAGGCCTTTTGAAACAAGGGATAAAAGCGGCCGTAGACCTCGGTCAGCTCGTTCAGGTCGGCGTTAGTCACCATATCTACGAGCAGATCGTAGCGACGATAGCTGTCGGGGCTTATGGTGAACTCGATATTGTCTCCGCTCGCCTCGACATCGAACGGGCTGGGAATACCGGCGATCGGCCTGATCCGTTCCGCAACATGATCCCTTGGCAGGTTGTCAATGGTGGCGACCATCCGTGCGATCAGGTTGGTCTCCGCCAGCATTTCCACCAACGATTGCGAACCGAGCACGTCGGCCAGCGCCAGTTTGAGATACTCGTCACTCTGATCAAGCGACGGCAGCGATACCAGCTCGCCTCCCGGCCCTTCGGGAGATTCGATCCTCGGAAACGGGTGTAGCGGATTTCTCGGTTCATCCACCAGCGGCTCGACAAGCGCTGGCGAGACGACAGGCTCTGGCAGCGGTCCTGGCCGGTTTATTTCCAGCCAGTAGTAAGTCAGCGCGGCAGCGAGCACGATCGCAAGCAGTATAGGAATGTAAAACTGGGTTGCTTCTCTGCGCACTGATCTCTCTCCACCTGCTATTGCAACGGGCCTTGGACGATTTCGATCGACCGGAAGCAGTTTACCCTACCCCACCCAGCCCGGCTTGAGCATGACCGATATGAGACCAATGGGCTCATCGCCGGTGTAGCCGGATTCCGGATCCACACTCGGTTCGGTGGCTTCATCGTACCAGCCAGCTTCGGCAGTTTCGGAGTGGCTTTGGCAGCGATACCGACCGAAATCATCGTTGTTCGACCCCGGCGTCTGGCCGCCACATCAAGAGCTGAATTCCGTCCGCAGCGGTTCATTTGCTCCCGCAGATTAGTTTGTGGGTGTCCCATATACTACGCGGCAGGCGCGTATCTCATATTCGCCGGCCTGGAATTGTGGAGAATCGAAGATGGCACGTATAACTGCAACGCTCACCTCAGGTATGGTCGTTCGACTGTCAAATGGCCGGCATGAATGGACAGCGGATGAACCGCTCGATGCAGGTGGTACGGATACCGGCCCGAACCCTTACGAGTTGTTGCTGGGATCGCTGGCCGCCTGTACCTGCATCACGATCTCATGGTACTGCCAGCACAAGTCGCTGCCGCTTCAGTCCGTCAGCGCAACCTATGATTTTGGGCGCGTCCATGCCGACGATTGCAAAGACTGCGACATTCCGGACAGAGGGTACATCGAGAAGATCACCAGTAACGTCCATATCACCGGAGATTTCGACGCGGCGCAAAAGAAGCGCCTCGCTCAGATCGCAGAACGCTGCCCCGTACACAAGACGCTCGCTCATGGCATCGTGTTCGAGGACAGGGCTACGTTCGGCTAAACCGGCATCAGCAATGCTCCTGTATGAGCTTCGGCCAGGAATTGTTCCTGAGCAGGGGTAGAGATTTCGTGGTTTTATCAGAATCTTCAACTTTGACCATCTATTGCCTCGCTGCCAGCAATGACAAGCTTTCAACAGTAAGTGAACAAGAAATTGTATGAACAGTCTGATTATTTTGTAGCAAACACCGTGAAGTGTTCTATATTTGTTGCTACATCATGATAAAGATATTTGCCGCTACCGAAATATCTTGGCAGGAGACATGACATGGATGCAGCCTGGATCAAAGTAATTGTCCTGACCCTCGCCGAATGTGTCGCGCCGGAAGGCAAGACCGTCTGCCGGGAGCAGGAAGTTCAATATCATTTCCTTGACGAAGTCGAATGCCAAAAGGTACTTGAGCAGCTGCTTGATTATCGGGACGGATTCGACAACGTTATCGTCAACAGAGAAGACTCCAGTTGCCTGCCGGCTGCCAAAAATTCGCCGGTATTTGATTCCCGGTCCGAGGCGGATCAGTTCCTTGCGGGAACCGAGGGATGGGGGATCTTGTCCGACGAACCGGCACCGAAGGACTTCTTGCAGGATCGACACGACAAGCGTTTACAAAACCTGCCCGTCTGTGACGATGAGAATCTGATCACGCCATGCCGGCGCGGGGATATCATCATCGAAGGCGTGACTGAGAATGACACGGCGGTATGGAAGAAAAACCAGTAATCGAGCTTCACCGTCGATGTGAACTGTACAAGCACCAGATTGGCCGTGACGGAAAAGCACGTGAAGAACCCCAAGAAACAGACCGTTTCAACAGTTTTTTGCTCTGGGCGGCCTAACAAACTTAGTGGTCAAAATTCGGAATCGGTATATTGCTGTCTTTGTAATAATCACGCCATTCCAGCCCGGGATCCTTCGCGCCCGATAATACGATGTCCGTGAATATCGAATATGCGGTCGGCGCAAGCGCTGCGGTGTCTTCATCGAATGCAGGCGGCAAGCCTGCTTCCCTTCGATAGATGTGTTCATAATTCGCGCACGCCGCATGCTTGAACGGCATGTACCAGTCACGGTCTTTGCTGTAATCACCGAGTTCGATGCGTGCAGAATTAAACGTCTCCAGAAACCAGTGCGTTTGCCAATAAGATTGCTGCACGAGGTCCCAAATGATGTCCAGGGTCGGCAATTTCGTTTTTCCGTAGATCTCCGAACGAAGGTGGCTGTTGGCCTCAGCGATCCGACCAAGATGTTCCTTCAGGCCGCCGCTTATCCCGGGCTGCGAGCGGAGGCCGCTGGGATCATTCTCTGGTGGTGGCGGGATTACGAGGACCTGATACGAGGCAAATTCGATCATTTTAGCCGCAAGTTTTTCCCGGCAGGCCATTACAGGGTCGAATGAATTGCAAATCTCATTAATGACAAGGTACAGATTCCTGGCCAGCACGCCTCTCGCGTCATCCCCGACAAAATTCTTCAACGGGATCTGATCGTAAATTATTGAAGACTTATCGACGGTAGATAGCAACACCGGGTTTTGGCGTCCGGTCTGCACCGCCGTTTGACGTTCGGTCTGCACCGCCGTTTGGCGCCGGAATAGATTGCCCAGGCGACTAGTCATGGTTTGATGCTAGCAAACAGACGCGCTGCTTTTGCAACTATTTCGTCTGTACCGTCCGCAGATGAAAGTCAAATGGTTTACGGTAAACGTACCGGTTATTTATCCAGAGTATCAACATACCTTCGACAAAGTGGGCGTAACGAACAGGCCCGAGATCGATCGGCTCCAGGCCGATGCCCTCGGCCAGGGTTGCGACAACGGCCTTGGCCTCGGCGCTGTCGCCGACTAATGGTATCGATACCGGGCCGCCGGCGGACTCAGGGTCAAGCATGGTTCTCCAGTTCAGTGTATTAAAAGCTTTCACGACAAAGGCATTCGGCGCCCATCCCTGAATGAGCTCAGCATTCGACGTTTCAACGCCAAGTTCAAAAAGCCCATCGTCCCCGCGCCGAAGCGCATTGGTCGGATCGATAATTATCTTGCCGGAGAGATCACCAATGCTTTTCATGACTGATTCGATAGCCATCCCTGGTACCGCAAGCACGACAATATCCGCCATTGCCGCAGCTTCCGCAGGAGTCGTTGCGGACGCGCCATGACCGGTGTGTGCAACGAGTTGCTTTACTTCATCTCGCGACGGGTTCCGCGAACCATAGACAATATCGTGACCGAGCTCGGCGAAACGGGGACCCAGTGCACTCGCCACCTGACCTGTCCCAATGATGGCGATGGTCTCAGCCGAGACTGGCGTCGGTATAGTCAGACTCACGATCAAAATAAGTAGCACACAGCGTGCCAGGTGCTTGCGCAGAACAAAGGATAGTTCGTTCACGACATAACCTCATCGGGGTATTGACCAGGAATAGCGTCAGATTTGTGTGCTGGCGATATTAGCAAAGCTCGCTGTGATTGCGATAGCCGGCGAAGCAGTCTTCCGACAGTGTCTGTGGATCAAGATTATTATGGCTCCATCTGTCTGCCGATCCCGGTTTCCAGCCCAAAACGCAAATGGAGATCTCAGGCTTCAATTCACAAGCTTCGCTGCAACGCGACACTTTGATCTCTTTGAAAAAACCGTCTTGATCATCTGAGAATCCGGCAGAGACATCGTAAGGCTCTGCGTGCTGTTCACAGAGGCTGCGATATCTGACTGATTTTAAAGGCTTGTGACAGGATGTGACCAATCGCTCGCCGTGCGGTAAGCTGCTACAGACCTTTCACTAAGAGGAGGTAGAAATAAATGGCCTATACCACCGCTGACATCCGAAACGTGTGCCTCGTTGGGCCCGGCCATGCCGGCAAAACTCAGCTCGCCGAGGCACTTCTGGCCGCCGGTGGTGCTATTTCCCATGCAGGTTCTGTTGAGAAAGGCGACACGGTCTCCGATTTCAGTCCCAAGGAAAAGGAGCTCGGACACTCTATATATCCTTCGGTCTGCCATCTCGATCATGCCGGCATACATGTGAACCTGATCGACACCCCGGGATATCGGGATTTTTTTGGCCGCGCAGTGTCAGTATTGCCTGCCGTTGAGACGGCTGCAATCGTAATCGATGCCGAGAACGGCATTCAAATGGTCACGAGCAGGATGATGGACGCCGCGAAAGAGCAGCGTCTTTGTCGGATGATCATTGTCAACAAAATCGATGAGGAAGGCATAGATCTGGCCGGGCTCGTCGATGATATTCGTGCGACATTCGGCTCGGAGTGCCTGCCCATCAACCTGCCGACAGCCGATAGTAGTGCTGTCGTTGACTGCTTTTTCGAGCCAAATGGTGCTGACACCGCTTTCAGCGACATCGAGACAGCCCATACCCAAATCATTGACCAGGTCGTGGAAGTCGACGATGAGCTGATGGAGCTTTACCTGGAGCAAGGTGAAGAACTTACGCCCGAGCAGTTGCACGCGCCATTCGAGAAGGCCCTGCGCGAGGGCCACCTCGTGCCGATCTGTTTTGTATCCGCCACAACTGGCGTCGGCGTAAAAGAATTGCTCAACGTGTTTGAACGACTGATGCCGAACCCTGCCGAGGGTAACCCACCGGTGTTTTACAAGGGTGAAGGTGACGATGCTCAAGAAGTTGTCGTTACGCCTGATCCGGATCAGCATGTCATCGCCCACGTGATCATGGTCCACATCGATCCTTTCAAAGGCAAATTAGCTATCATTCGCATACATCAGGGCTCGATCAAGGCCGGCAACCAGCTGTTTGTCGGCGATGCACGTAAACCAATAAAAGTTTCTCAGCTCCTGAAACTCAATGGTGGTGATCACAAGAAAGTTAACGTCGGCGTGCCTGGAGACATTTGTGCGATCCCGCGCGTCGATGAAGCCCACTACGACGCAGTGCTGCACGACTCACATGACGAGGATCACTTTCACCTGAAGCACAAGCGGCTGCCGCGCCCAATGTACGGCTTGGCAGTCAGACCGGCCAACGATGCTGATGCGCAAAAAACGTCAGATGCTCTGCACTCGGCGGAGGCGGAAGACCCGTCCCTCAAGCTGGAACATGTTGCATCGTTGAACGAAGTCGTGCTTCGCGGCCTGGGTGAAATGCATCTGCGCACAGTACTTGACGGGATCTCGGAACGTTATGGCTTGCAGGTAAATACGTCGCTGCCATCCATTGCATACCGGGAAACCATCACCGCACCGGCAGAAGGCCACCACAGGCACAAAAAGCAGACCGGTGGCGCCGGTCAGTTCGGTGAGGTGTACCTGCGGGTGGAGCCGTTGCCACCTGGCACTGGCTTCGAGTTCGCCAACAAGGTCATCGGCGGATCGATTCCGTCACAGTATATTCCCGCTGTAGAAACTGGTGTTCGTCAAGTTATGGGCAAGGGCGCGATCTCTGGACATGAGATGCAAGATGTGAAAGTCACTGTCTACGATGGTAAGCATCACGCGGTAGATTCCAAGGAAATCGCTTTTGTGCAAGCGGGTAAGAAAGCCTTCCTCGAGGCAGTTATTGAAGCCAAGCCGATTGTCATGGAGCCGATCGTTGACGTTACTTTTACCGTACCGAGCGATTGCATGGGTGGTGTCACAGGCGACCTTGCCGGTATGCGAGGGATGGTGAGCGGCACCAACAACCTTCCAAACAACCGCATGGAAATCTCCGGTCAGGCCCCGCTCAAGGAGTTACAGTCTTATCACTCAAGACTGAAGTCCCTGTCCGCCGGCGAAGGCAGTTTCACGATGGACTTCAGCCACTACGCGCAGGTAACGCCGCAGATGCACCAGGCGTTGGTCAGTGAGTTCCGTCACGAGTCAGCGGAGTGAACAATAAGAATGCGATTTGAGAATAATGAACGTTGATGAATTCACACTCATTCTAAATCAACAGCGGTTTGTCCGCTGCTGGTAAGCATTATCGCTCAGAAGCTGCTCTTTGCTTCAATCAGGAGTTGTACATTTTCGATGCTATCGTCGTCGCTGCCCAGTGGAAATGCCAGATCAACATGAATCATGCGCGCCAGGCCCGACCGTGCATTTCCGAGGCGAAGCCCAAATCCAACGTCCGTCTGTAATCCAGGGTTTTCGGAGCCGACCGGGCTCTGACCAACCAGGCATTTCGATCGGCGCCAAAGCCTGTACTGGAATATCCAAGTCTTGCACTGAAAAAGGTACCGAGATATCGATCCTCGGTGCGGTTGATCTGGTTCACGTTTTCGGCTTTTTCGAATTCGTCTTGCATAAATTCAATGCCGATAAACGGATATACCAGTTTTCGATCCTCCGGGACGACCAAAATCGGCGCCGCACTTCCATCGACGGGGGAAAACCTGTGTTCGTCGTAAGCGAGACCGGTTGTGTAGCGATGAGCCCAACCCTCGGTGAGGCCCTTTGACCATCCGACTTGAATTTCATGCGATCGTGTTTGATGACGGTAATCGGCGAGTATCTCGCCGCGATCGTACAACGACTCTATTCGATCGTTATCGAAGAACGACAAGCCGCGGGCGCCAGTGCTGGAAAGTGAATAGAAAGGCTTGTCGATGCTGAACATTCGTGTATATCCATCGCTGTTGTCAGCATACTGTGCTTCCAGGCCTACCAACTATTCCCAAGATGACGATCAATGTATGTAACAGACGCTGAATCACGATCCACGTTGCTATGATAAGCAACTCCAAGCTGAATTCCTGTGCCAAAAAGATTCGTCTCCTGGAGTCCGAACCCGGCGCTGCTCTCACCGCCATGCCGACCGTACGAAATTTTCGGGCTGAGGGTCCATGTATCTTTTGTGCGAACGTCAATTTCAGCGACGCCGTTTTCGATGTGAACAGCTTGAATTGTCACTTCCTGAATATAGCGGTTGCTACGCAGGATGCGCTCCGATTCATCCAGTGCGTGAAGAGAAAAATCATCTCCCGGCTTGAATAACAATTGCTGACGAATAACGTCAGGCCGGGTTGTTGCATGGACCTTGTTCGCAAGCTGAAAAATCCACTTGTCTTCGTCCGGATCGTCCAGATCGAAAATGCTGCCGTTGCTTATGGTGATGTCGCCGATAACTGCTCCTTCTGTCTCGAGCAGAGCAGGTGTCAGTATTGCTACCTGCATGCTGCCGGACGCATCAGACATGCGCTCCAGGGGTGGACCGGCAAGCGCTGTGATCGGCATCAGCAGCAAAAACCTGAGCGAAAAAGACAGTCCCGGCTCCACAGCAGACCGCGATTTCTCGTAGCCGGATTTATTGGTAATAAATCCCAAAATGATCCTGCTCCATTCGCCCGAAATTTGACTTGCCCGCATAACAATAAATCGCCGAATTCGGGTCGGATTTCCCGTTTGATTGAGAGCTTAGACGCAGCGACTTACGGAAATCATTCGCAAGAGGCGGTGAAACGCCACTGGAATGCCCGTTTGATAGGGCTTAAAGTAATCGCACCACAGGCAAGCACATGAGCCTTGGCTTCGCAGTGGCAGCCCGCGGAGCTCCCGGAAAAACGAAAAAGCAATGATGACAATTTTGTTTGCTTCGGCAACGGAACGCAGGAGTACCCGATGAAAGTAAGCAGCATGCGCCTGTTGGATCGCTGGGTCGGATCGCTTATTTCAGCAGTGCTGACAGTTGTGCGGAGACTGGTGGATGTATTTCAAGCCGAGCCCGCCGGCCCGCCGCAGCGAATCCTGTTCATTAAGCTTGTTGAGCAGGGGGCAACCGTGATCGCCGAGCCCGCGCTTCGGCGCGCAGTCGAGATGGTCGGCCGAGAAAACGTCTTCATGGCTGTCTTCGAACAGAACCGCTTCATCCTCGACGTCCTCGATGTGATTCCACATGAAAATGTAATCACTATCAGAAGTGACGGATTGGTCGTTGTTTTCATTGACACTATTCGCGCGATCTGGCGGATGCGTCGGGAGCGAATCGATGCCGCGATCGATTTCGAGTTCTTCTCACGTTACTCCGGCGTTCTTACCTACTTGAGCGGCGCCAAGCGCCGCGTCGGGCTTCATTCGTTCGCCGGCGAGGCGGGCTACCGCGGGGACCTGATGACGCACCGCGTTGGCTACAACCTCACTCTTCACGCAAGCCAGATCTACCTGGCGCTTGTCGAGACACTGACTTTATCGCCCGACCAATTGCCGACCATGGCCTTCCAGCTCGCGAACGACCAGACTCAGCCGGCGTTTCGAGCGGACGCGGACGAAATTAGAAAAACCGAATCATTACTACGGCAGATACTCGGCCGCGAATCGATCCCTCCGTTGATTCTCCTGAACGCGAACTCCGGCGATCTTTTACCGCTCCGGCGTTGGCCACTGGAGCGTTACGTGGAATTGGCGCAGCGACTTCTACAGAAATATCCGGAGGTGGTGATCGCATTTACCGGGGCTCCTGATGAGCAGGAGGAGGCTGAACGTGTAGCGGCAATCGTTGACTCGGACCGTTGCGTCAGCCTCGGCGGCCGGACCACTCTGCGCCAACTACTCATCGTATATGGCCTTTCTGAAATTCTGGTCACGAACGATAGCGGGCCGGCTCACTATGCGGTCATGACGCCAATAGATGTCGTCACATTGTTCGGCCCGGAAACACCCGCCATATTCGGATCCAAATCGCCACGCAGTCACATCCTCTGGGCGGGAATACCATGCAGCCCATGCGTCAACGCATTCAATCAACGCTTTACGACCTGCACCAACAATCTTTGCATGCAGAGGATCTCGGTGGATGAGGTATTCGCGACAGTATGTCGTAGCTATGAGCAGCGCTCGAAACGTAGTGGGTTCACGGGGTAATGCTTGCCACGACAATGGCAATGCTGGCGTATCATAACGGCGTGCATCGTCGAATCCTCTTACGCAGGCGTCCATGATGAGCATCCTGAGTGCTTACCTGATGCGTACGATTCTGACCAGCACATTGCTGGTGCTGATCGTGCTGCTCGCAATCGCGACTTTATTCGAATTTATCGGCGAACTCGATAACAATATGGGCGACTATGGCATCGCGCAAGCTCTCCAGTTTTCGGTACTGTTTGTACCGCAGCTGTCAATTCAGATGTTGCCAATGGCGACGCTGATCGGCGCATTACTCGGACTGGGCGGCCTTGCCAGCAAAAGTGAACTCGTCATTATGCGCTCTGCAGGATTATCTGTTGGAAGACTCGCCGGAATGGTTGCGATGACTGGTGTAGTTCTGATGGTGATCAGTGCATTGATCGGTGAATACATCGGGCCACCGCTCGACCACTTCGCCCGCAACATGCGAACAGAGGCAAGATTTCAACAGAATGAAAGAAATTCCGGACATGCGGCCTGGCTCAAAGACGGCCCCGTGATTCTGCATTTGGAACGAGTAAACAGTGAATTCGAATTTGGCGGCATCTATCTGTACCGATTCAACGAGGACAATTCACTGCGCTCGGTGGGAAGGGCAGAGAATGCGGGTATCGATGACTCAGATAAATGGATATTGGAGAATTATCGTGAAACTCGATTTCAGGATGACGGTGTTCAGGCAATGGAGTCGCCTCTTGCCGTCGAATCGTTCGACGTCAGCGGCGACTTGCTCGGGATAACGCTGATGAAGCCAGTGAGCCTGTCAGCACGAGGCCTCTCAAGTTACATCCGCTATTTGAAGAAAAACAGTTTGTCCTCAGGTCGGTATGAAATCGAACTCTGGTCACGAATTGCGAGGACTGTCACTATAGCGATCATGCCTGTTCTCGCACTGACCTTTGTATTGGGATCATCACGTTCGTCTGGTTCCGGCAGCCGGCTTATGATCGGCGTACTGATCGGCCTTGGCTATTACCTGGCGAGCCAGGTGATCGCCAATTTCGGACAGGTATATGACTTCAATCCGGCGTTTGTGACCTGGCTACCGTCTCTGGCCTTGCTGGCTATTACCATTTTTGCACTGGACCGTGTCAAGTAAGGCACGGCCTGAATCCCTATTTACGTTTTGCACAGTACCTGAACCGGGTACCGGACAATCGATCGTGCCAGCAAAGATTGCCTTTCACTGTTGCCGGGTGCACCGCACTCCCGGATGGAAATGGCCAGTCGAGCTGTAATCGCTCGCGCAAGCCCGCCAGCCGTTCCAGATCCCCGGGTTGATACAGCGAGGAAAATCTCAGGTAACTGTGCTGTGGTGTGTCCCAGGCTACTACCGCGAGGTCGAAGTCATCCATCAGATGTTCGGCCGCCTCCGCACCGGTAGTCACCGCCTTCCCGCCGATATGGGCAGGAACCGGGCAGATCGAGTAAATACCGGAAGGCGAAGGATAAGGCTCGAAGCCGATATCAGTAAGCGTCTGTCGTAGCTGTGCCAACTGAATCGGGAAAAACTCGCGTAACTCCTGCAGTCTTGCTGAATCGTGCAGACACAAAGTGGTCGCCTGCACTTGCAGCGAGCTGAGCGGCGACCAGGCGAACTCGCTGTAATTCGAAACGCTGCGCATCGTTTTCTCGGAGCCGGCAAGAAAGGAAACGGCAATTGGGCCGATCGGAAACAGCTTCGAAAACGAATGCAGCTCGACCAATTCGATCTGTGAATCCCCACTTATGTTCTCGTTCAGCAGGGATGTCGGCTGATGATCGTAGACCAGAGGGCCGTATGTCGCGTCATTGAATACGATGGTCCCGGTACCGGTCACTCGACGGAGCAATTCAATCGTCTCCGGCGTGAGTGTCGCTCCTGTCGGGTTATTCGGGTAATTCAGCGCGATCACACGCAGCGGCGCTGCGTCACGGTCAAGGGCCGACCCGAGATCAGGCGCAAACCCGTGTTCAGGATCCAGTACGGCCTCGTGAAGGTTTGCGTGCCGATGGGTCGCCAGTCGGGCAAACGACGGGTAGCCCGGTTCGGTTACCAGTACTTCATCACCAGGTTCCAGAATGCTCGCGACGAAGGCGCTCATGGCAGCGCGACCGCCGGGTGTGGGCAGGATACGATCGGCGGCAATATCGGCGCCATATTCGCGCCTGAGCAGATCCGTGGCGGCCTCGGTGAACGCTTCTATTTCGGCCTGGCCTGCCGGCTTCATCGCAAGCACCGCATTGGCCCGAATCCAGCTGTCGATGGACTCAGGCAGTCCGATGCGGCGCTGGCCAATTGCAAAATCCAGGGCCGCGCCCCGCCGCGCGGCGAGTTTCTCCTTGATTAACGCGAAAGGATATCGCGTTGTCATCCGATTCCTTCGGACTCTGCCAGGTGAGCGGCGGACTCGGGCGTCACCGGTCGGGATAAGCGGCGATTCACAACCGCAAGTGCCAGCCATCCGATCGGAATCCATATCCAGAACGTGATCAGGCGAAATGCTGCTATGGCGAGGGCGAGGTGCTCGGTCGGGACGCTCCTCAGGCGGAGCGAGGCGCCGAGGAGCCCCTCGGTGGCGCCGAGGCCGCCGGGCAGGCCGGTGGCTACCCCAAGCACCGCTGAACCAGGGCCGAAAAACAGTGAATCCCAAAGCGTCATATTGCCGGGGAGGTCCGCGACCACCACATGCAACGCCACGCCATGAGCAACCCAGCCTGTCATGTCGACCAGGATAATGGCCATGGTTGGCCAGGCCCACCAAAATGCGGCGGGCAGCTGCATGCGAGTGTGCGTCAGCATCCGGGCAATGCGATTTCCAAGATATACGGACACTGCAATCACTGCGGCCACAGCGAAGGGGGTCGCCGCAGGGTAGGCCCTGTATACAAGCAGCCCTGCGAGCAGCGAGGCGACTGAGATAGTGTCCAGAATGAATACCACGGCTTCTGCTTTGAGGCAGTCTCCGAGAGTCGCGCGCTTCAATTTCACCATTGCGTCTGGACGAATGAGCCGGCCGAGCTGTGCCGGAAGGAGCAATCCGGCCCGGCCAGCCAGGAACGTGGCCGAACCACCCCTGTCGAAAGAACGGATCTGGAAGCGGTGATAAACCCACATCCAGGCGATCCCTTCCAACACGACATCGATCACCGAGATTGCTGCAAGCATTGGAATGATCGCGAGGTGGTTTCGCCAGTAAGCAATTACATCGGTCCAGTCACCGATCATGAAGCGGTAAATGCCATAGAGCGTTACCAGGCCAAGCAGCACAAAAGCCGTCAACCTCGTGTATTTGATGATTATGTTTTTCATTATTCGCGGTTTGCGTGGATCCCTCGCGCAGCGCTCTGACGGCTGATCGGAGATCTTGCGGGCCACCGCCAAATCCCTGCCCGTGATGGAGCCAAGCGGCGAATCCTAAAGACAGAACGTAGAAGCTGTCAAACACAGGCACTTGCGCCACCATAAGCTTCGGTTGCAAGCTCGCCGGTGATTGCATACATTGCGGCATTCATTCGCCTGCCGCAGGGCCAATATGGGTGCCGCGCGCCCCGAGTTCACTAAATTATGGCTGTTCCGAGACAACGCATCCATCTGCCACCTGCCGCCTGGCGCAGTGCAATCGGCGCCGTATTGCGCGGCAACATGTCCGAGGGTCCGGCAATCGCCGAATTCGAGCAGGCATTTGCGGCATTCATCGGCGTCCCGGATGCGGTGACCGTGCCATCCGGCCGAGCCGGACTCCGCTTCTTGTTTGACAGCCTGGGCCTTAGGCCCGGGGCAGAGGTAATTTGCTCGGCCTTCGGCTACCCGATTGTTCCCTTCCTCGTAAAATCACTGGAATTTGATCTCAAATTTGCTGACTGTGAAATGCAGACTCTCGGCATGGATCCCAGCGCACTCGATGCGGCAATCTCGGAACGAACTGCAGCAGTTATCGTTACCCACCTCTACGGTATCCCCTGCCAGATACGGGAGATCGCCGACATTGTGAAAGCGCGCGGGGTCCTGCTGATAGAAGACTGCGCGCATTGCTATGGGGCGTCGGTTGGCGACTGCAAAGCCGGGGCGTTTGGCGACGCCGCCTACTTCAGTTTCGAGACCTCGAAGGTTATCAACACCATGGGTGGCGGCATGGTCACGGTGCGAGACGCCGCTCTTGGAAAGCGGGTGAGAAACGCAGGCAGTGAGGAGCCACAGAAAGGCATCGCCTGGCTGTTGAAGCGCCTGCTGAAGACAAGCTTCGAGGCCACTGTGACGAATCCGCTGGTGTTTAATCTCGGCGTCTACCAGGCCTTGCGACTGGCACCACGGGCCTCGGCAGACGGCGATCGCTTTGCTTCCGGATATCACGGCGACGAAGTCTCGATGACGGGCAAGATGGGCCGCTATACGAATTATCAGTCTCGCCTCGGCTTGCAACAGATGAAACATGCGGCAGCACGAAATGCGCGGCGTACACTGAACGCTGAGCGCCTGATCGGCAAGCTTCGGGACCACATCCATTTCCAGGAACCGGCCGGACCCGATGTATCGGCAAACTACATGCTCGTTACGGCACTTGTGCCGAAACTGCAGGAGGTTGCCGCTCAGCTGCTGCGTTCAGGTGTCGACACGAAACACAAATACATGCGGGATTGCAGTGGCATGTTTGAGACCGGTGCCACATTCCCGAATGCCGCGCGGGCCGAACGCGAAGTGTTGCACCTGCCGGCCCATCCGGAAATGTCACTCGCGCAGATCGACGCAGTCGCCTCGAAAATCGCTGCTGTCATAACGGCACTTGGCTTGTCCAGACAGGGCCAGCCGAATAAGGAATAGTTCGCGCGATTATCCTGATTCGCTGTCGCCGGGCACAGTGTCTTCAGCATTTCCGCGTAAGAGCCGCCTGTACATGTCCGACTGGAAAAGCTCATCGGGATCGACGCGTTGTTTAATCGCGAGAAACTCGCCGTACTTCGGAAAAAGCATTCGGAACTGGGCTCGCGTCAATACCATGTCTTTCGCCAGATGAACCTTGCCGCCGAATCGAATAACAGACTCAACGAGATCATCAACGAACCGATTCATTCGCTTTACATGACGCCTGTTCGGATGCAACTCGAAGTTAAGACTGTATCCATCTTCGGCAAAGGAGATCAGGTAATCATCCTGCCGGTGCACCCGCATGATCAGCTTTGCCGGCAGGCAGGGTGACGCCTGACATAAATTGATCATCTCCGTAATTGCTGTCCGTGCCTCTTTGCGCGGAAATATCACCTGAACGGTATATCCACGAAAGCCACAGACGGCCGTTGCAGACGGGATCATAAAACTTGCGTCGAAGTTATAGCGCAGAAAACTCTCGACATTATCGGCAGAATGCAGACGGTGTCGAATGCGACTGTAGAAGAAATAGAGCTTGTTAAACAGGAGTACGGAAATTTTCTGAATTTGCAGCATGGTGGTAACCACAAACTCCGTAATAGGACTCAACATGCGAGCCTGACGAAGCCGTGCTTCCAGTCGCGCGAAACTTGCCGTGACCTGGGCTCGAATCTCGTCCGGCGTGCCGTCCCGCTCGACCCAGCGCGTCGCATGAACGACTGCCCGGCCTAGCCCTTCGCCCTTTGTACATGTATCCAGCCAGACAACTGCGAAGTCGCTGGTCTCCTCAACTTCCTTCATGTGCTCGAGTAATTGCTCCACGTTTCCCACCGGGGTACGCGAAATTTCGAGAAAGGGCGAGGGAATTTTTTGCAAGCGGAGTGTTGCCTGTACAACGATGCCCATCAGGCCCAGCCCGCCTACTACGGCCTGAAAGAGCGGTTCGTCTCTATCGCGATCGACGTCCAGCACCTCACCCGAGGCAGTCAGCAACTTCAGGGCCACGACCTGATCGCCAAAATTTCCAAGTCGCCAGGCGTCTTTGCCGTTCACATTGCCGCCGATGGCGCCGGCTACAGTAATTGTCGATTCCGATGGAATTGCGGCAAGGGCGAGGCGCAGGTGAAGGATACGCTTGAAAATATCGATCATTCTGACGCCCGGTTCGACGACCATCAGGCCCGTACTCTCGTCAAATTCAAGAATTCGATCGAGCTTCGACGTGTCGAGGATCACATTTTGATCGTTCAGAATAATATCGCCGTAGCTGTAGCCGCCGCCGCGCGGGCAAATGGATAAGTTGTTGCGTTTACAGAACGATACCGCTTCCCTGCACACCGCCTCACTGGTGGGATAAGCCACCAGGCAATCTGCTTGTTTCGAACCAACCAGCGAAGATACGGACTCCCATTGCATGTAGTCCGGCAGTGATTCGGTGATATGCGGTCTCAAGTGTTTACCGTTGGCAAGAGCTGTATCAATGACACGCTGTTTCCGGGTTCGCGACACCATTGCGTGCTGTTTTATCAGGCCAGTGCGCGAACGTGCAATAGAGTATCGTATTAGCGTTCATCCGTGTCAGGCAACTAATATACAATTGCTGGCGTCGCAATCGGAGTCCCAGGACTCACATGAACCTATCAACTCTGCCCGACAAGGCGATCAGGTACCGGACCCTGCTGCTCGTGCTGCTCGGGGCACTCTTGTACATCGCATTCATCGGTTTGCGTGATCTATGGTATCCCGACGAACTCGACATTGCCGAAGTTGCCCTGGCGATGTTCCTCAGCGGCGACTGGGTGTCGCCACGGCGAATGGGCGTTATCTGGGTCGATTACCCGCCCATGATTTACTGGGTCGGTACTGTCTTTTCGCATTTGTTCGACGGAATGTCCGCCTTCTCGTTGCGCCTGCCGAACGCCCTCGCTGCAATTGGCACCGTGGTCATAACCTGTGCCGTGGGCACGCGTTGGTACGACGCGCGAACCGGGCTCTGGGCCGGTTTCGCTTTGCTCACGTTCCTTTCGTTCGTGTATGAAGCGAACAGCTACCGGCCAGACGTGCTGTTCACTCTGATGATCACATCAGGAATAATCGCCTATGCCTGCGGCGCCGGCGAGCGGCCCCGCTTGTCTCTTCGCATCTCGGGATTTGCCTTCCTTGGACTTGCCATGCTTGCCAAGGGCCCGCTTGGTCTCTTGCTGCCTGGGTTGATATTGACCTTGTGGCTTGGCGCGCGCCATGAGTGGCGCCGCATTCTCGAACTTGCGCCGCTGTCGCGGATCGCGCTCGCCATATATTTGCCCTGGGTTGCTGCAACTGCTGGAGCGATGGGGTGGGATAATATTCTCTACGAACTTTACGCACAGAATTTTGCGCGTTTTCAGGAGGGCGCGTTGCGCGGTCATGCACAACCCTTCTACTACTATTTCAAGAATTTCTGGCTCGACTTTGCGCCATGGTCATGGCTGGTACCTCCGGCGATCTGGTGGATTGTGCGCACAGACCGTTGGCGCGATCCGCAGGTTCAGCTCGCACTGTGGTGGTTCGGTACGTTTTTCGTGTTCCTGTCTCTCGCGGCGACAAAACGCCAGTTGTACTTATTGCCCGCCTATCCGGCCATCGCGCTATTGCTTGCACCTTGGCTGGCCAGCGTCGGCCGACCCGAAACTGGATCGTCAGCGGATACCCCACGAACCCGCCCGGTTCGAATTTATTCCTTCATCCTGGCGATTGTTTTTTCAGCTCTCGGTATCGCCTTGATCGGTGTTATCGCCAGGTTCACGTCCATCGTTGCCGGTCAGGATCTCAATCAACAGGAACTTGAGGTGGCGCAGGGAATCCGGATTCCTCTTGCAGTGATGGCCACTGTCTTGCTTGCGTCCGGGGTCTGGATAATTCTGGCATGGAAACGGAGCGATACACGGGCCACACTCGTTCGTATCGGAGCGGCGCACGTCGTGCTGTATGTCGTGATCCTGGCTCTCGTGTTACCAGCTCTCGGGCCAACCAAGACCTATGCGACTCAGAGTGAGTGGATACGCGAGCAGATTGGATCGGAGACAAATTTCGGAATGGTGTACCCCTTCGGCTCGAAAACGGCATCCGGAAAGATTATGAATGCGGGCGTTGCCAAGCGAGGCGGGTTCGCCTACCACACCGGTGCAATGGTAGATCTGCTGGCTGATCGCGCGGCTGTCGAAAATTACTTTCGGGAGCACCCGACCTCAATAGTCCTGATTCACGAAGGCTCGGTTGACATGATTTTCTCCGGGGAGGAATCCGCGTGGCGGGCACGGGTAATCCGCGAACTGCGCACAGGTAGTCATGTGTATGTCGTGGTCCGGGCATCGCAGAATCCAGACGCTTCGAACAGGCAGGAGTCAGTTCAGGAAAACCAGTAAATCCGAGAGGGTCAACGTAGTGCGCCCATGTACTGCGGCCTATCGATGCAGCCAATCCAGATAATCGCTGACGCCCTCTTCTACATCTCGGAATGATTCCCCGTATCCGGCCGCGCGCAGTGCGCTGATATCAGCCTGCGTAAAACTCTGGTAGCGCCCTTCAAGCTCCGCAGGGAACGGGATGTACTCTATGTTACCCCGGCCGTGGAATTTGATCACAGCATTGGCCACGTCATTGAAAGTCTGGCTCTTCCCGGTGCCGAGATTGAAAATTCCGGAGACTTGCGGATTGTCATGAAGCCAGAGATTGACAGCAGTCACATCGGCAACATAAACAAAGTCGCGCCTTTGCTCGCCGTTTCCGTATTTCCCGCAACCCTCAAACAAGCGCACAGTTCCGGATTCCCTGACCTGCTCATCGAAATGACAGGCGACGCTGGCCATTTTGCCTTTGTGCTGCTCACGAGGCCCGTACACATTGAAGTATCTCAACCCGACTATCTGACTTGCAGCGTCAGGCAAACATCGTCGAACGTATTGATCAAACAGAAACTTGGAGTACGCATAAAGATTAAGGGGTCTTTCGTTTGCCGGGTCTTCTTGGAATACAGTCCCATCACCGTAAACGGACGCAGAGGACGCATATAAGAAGGGAGTTTTGTGCTCGAGGCTATAATTCAGCAGACGCTTCGAATAGTCGTAGTTAGTGCCGAGCATGATGCGGCCGTCCCACTCTGTCGTATCGGAGCAGGCACCCTGGTGGAAGATGGCTGTCGGGCGAGGGATTTCCTTTCCCGCCTCGATGCGGGTCAGGAAGTCGTCTTTGTCAAAATAATCGGCGATTTGCAGGTCTGCCATGTTGATGAACTTGGTGCCGTCAGTCAGGTCGTCAACAACAATAATGTCATCGCACCCTGCCTCGTTCAGGCCCGCGACGATATTGCTGCCAATAAACCCTGCGCCGCCGGTAACAATGATCATCGTCGGAATCCTTCATCGCCATGCGTCTGAACGAGACAACATCCGGTTTCGTGTTTGGCGACATCGTGCATCAGCCGGCAATTTTGCGGACAAGCTCGGACGTACTTTTTCCTTCGATAAGTGGCACGAGCACAACGCGTCCACCGTGCGACTCTACCTCGGCGGCACCGACTACCTGATCCTTGCTGTAGTCCGCGCCCTTGACGAGCACATCCGGCTGCAAAGCCTTGATCAGTTCCAGCGGCGTCTCTTCATCAAACAGAACCACAGCATCGACCGCGGCCAGGGCAGCAACGACACACGCCCGGTCATCCTGGCCGTTGATCGGTCGCGTATCGCCCTTCAGGGCCCGCACCGATTCGTCCGTGTTGATGCCGACGATCAACTTGTCACCTTCGCGGGCGGCTTTGTGCAAGTAACTCACATGCCCGGCATGGACAATGTCAAAGCAACCATTCGTAAAAACGATGCGTTGTTCGCGATTACGCCAGTCGTCTACCAGGAGCAGGAGCTCATCCAGGCCATAAACGGATTCGGACGGGGCCTGCTCCTCCGCATGCAGCGCACGCATCAGAGAGGTTTGGTCGATCGCAACGGTGCCGACGCGGCCGACTACAAAACCAGCGGCCAGATTGGCCATATGCAGCATATCTACGTAATCGAGGTCACCGAGCATCGCGGCCGCAACGCTGGCGATCACCGTGTCGCCTGCTCCCGATACGTCGAATACTTCACGGGCCTTGGCCGGCGAATGAATTGTCTGATCTTGGGCCACGAGGATCATGCCGTCCGGACCACGAGTTAGCACCAGGAATTGAAGCCCAAGCGCATCGACATATGCTCGCGCGGCCTGGACAAGATCATCGGTTCGATCGGCCGGAACACCACCGGCTCGTGACAGCTCGAGGAGATTCGGCGTCAATGCGCTGGCACCTGCATATTTCGAGAAATCGAATCCTTTCGGATCGGCAAGCACCGGAATGCATGACTCCTTCGCAAGCTCAATGAGCCGTTGGCACAACCTTGTCGTCAGGACGCCCTTCGCGTAGTCCGACAATATGATCGCGTCTACGCCCAGCTTGCCCGTCACGGCCTTGAACAAGCGGTCCCGATCGCCACTATCGATATCTGACAGATCTTCCGAGTCGATCCTTAGTACATGCTGGTGCCCGGCTATAACACGCGTTTTTGTAACGGTCGGGCGATCCGCAAGCGTAACGACAGCGGTGGTATCGATATCGTAGCCGGCAAGAATTTCCAGCACGCGATCCCGGTTTTCATCCTCGCCTGCAAAACCGGCGACGGCGACTTCCAGGCCGAGGCCCGCCAGGTTCAGCGCAACATTGCCGGCGCCACCGGCGCGAGTCGCTTCCCGTCCCGGACTCAAAACAGGCACCGGGGCTTCCGGTGAAATCCGTTCAACAATTCCCCAAATGTAACGGTCGAGCATGAGGTCGCCAACCACAAGCACTCGTTTGCGGCCGAAGCCATTACGCAATGCGTCGGCAATGTTTTCGTTATTGGGAGTTATCTCATGCATCGACTAACGCATCCTCAACCCAATCGCAGAGCAGGTGGCCCATAAGAATATGAGCTTCCTGAATACGCGCCGTATCGTTTGATGGAACGATCAGGCAGTCGTCTGCAGCCTCCTTGAGTGCACCGCCCTCGCCGCCCGAGAAGCCGATCGTCAGCGCATCGCGCGCGTTGGCCAACTGTATGGCTTCCAGCACATTGGCGCTGTTGCCCGAGGTCGAGATGCCGACAACCACATCGCCCGGTTTGCACAACGCGTCAATCTGACGAGCAAAAATTTTCTCGAAGCCATAGTCGTTGCCGACGGCAGTCAAAATCGATGTATCGGTAGTCAGTGCAATGGATGCCAAACCCGGCCGTTCACGGGCGAAACGCCCGACCATTTCGGCAGCCAGGTGCTGGCTGTCTGCTGCGCTACCGCCGTTTCCCATCCAGAGTATTTTGCCATCGTTGCTCAGGCAGTCGGACATGGCGCGTCCCACTGATTCCAACTGCGGCACAAGTGGACGAATAGCCCGGATGATGTCGAGATGTTCGTCGATTTTTTCCTTGATATTGATCATGCCCCTACATTATCGCAGAGATCTGCCGTGCGAAATCCATCAAATCGTCGAAAACCGGAACATCGTTCGGCGCACGGTACGCCGGATCCTTGCCGGCACAGACCAGGGCTGGGCGCACGCCAGCCGATATGGCTGCGGCAACATCACGGCCCGCGTCACCGATCATCCAGGTTTGCGATGGTTCAAAGCCAAAATCCTGTTGCGCCCTTATCAGTAGTCCGGGCCGCGGTTTGCGGCAATCGCATTCTTCCTCATCCGTATGCGGGCAAACGTATATGCGCTCAATCTCCCCACCCGCGGCACGCACATCTCCCAGCATGGATTCGTGAATGCGCTCCAGTTCATCAAGGGTCAGTTCGCCGCGCCCTACACAAGCCTGATTGGTAACTACCAGCACGCGATACCCTTTGTGATTCAGTTCGGCTGTCGCTTCGGGCACGTGGGGCAAGAACACGAAGTCGCTTTCGGATCGAACCGATTCAGGACCATCCTAATTGATGACGCCTTCGCGATCCAGGAGAACGAATCGATCTGCGTTGTCTCCCATTCGAGTCCTCCGTTTGGCACAAGCTGCTTGTCGGTTCGCCCGCTGCACGTAAGATAACCGAAAAATAAAGCGGGAATGTAAACTAAAGATACGGGGAAAATAAAGTGAAATGAGCCTGTCGAAAAACATTACACCGGTATCGCTCTGCTTCAGCAGCGTTTTTGCTCAATTCATCAGTTCATCGATAACCGGACAATCGTTTAACGTACCATCCTGACATTTCGCTTTGAGACGTGCCAGGGCCTTTTCCATTCGTCTGAGGTCCAGCAGCTTTTTTCGAACGTCAACAATATGCTCAACCAGCAATTGATGGACATCAGCGCAGACAGGTTGCGATTGATCGGCGATATTTGAGAGACGCCGCACTTCGTCCTGGGTAAAACCGAGTGCGCGGCTGCGAAGAACGAATTGCAGCCACTTTTGGTGACGTTCATCGTAGCTGCGATAGCCATTCGCCGTTCGTAGCGGTTTCGGCAACAAACCGATTTTCTCATAATAGCGGATAGTCTCGGCCGGACAGTTGCATGCAGCCGCCAGCGTTCCGATTCTCATAGCCCTTGACCTTGTAGTTACTACAGGCTTTAGGATACATCCTTAGTACAGTTGACCGCAACCCCCGGAATGAAGGCCGATGCCCGAAGTGATTGCATTTTCTGAAATTACCTGCCCCGAGTGTGGTCATACTCAAGGTGAGCGCATGCCGACGAATGCGTGCCAGTTTTTTTACGACTGCACGGGCTGCGGCGCGTTGCTCCGTCCAAAATCCGGCGATTGCTGTGTCTTCTGCTCGTACGGAACCGTCAAGTGCCCGCCGGTGCAACTCGGCGATGGCTGCTCATAAGGTGATCCGGCGATGAGGGAAGACAAGAAGCTGGCGGCGACAAGCGGCAGCGCGATCGGCATCAGCGCCATCGCTTCATTTATCGGCCTGTGCTGCATCGGTCCCTGGGCTGTCGCCTTGCTCGGTGTTTCCGGCGCCGTCGCAATGGCGAAGTGGCAACCATTTCGCCCGTACATATTGGGTCTGGCCGTCGTCATGTTGCTATGGGCGTTCTGGCGGGTTTACGGGCCGCCACGCAAAAAACTTTGCGACGCCGGGCTTTGTGCCGCACGGCCCTCACTTTGGCTGCAAGGCAGTCTGTGGCTTGCAGCCATCCTGATAGGCCTCGCTTTTTTTGCAGATCAATTGCAATGGTTATTTGTCGATCCGACGCCGGAGGCGCTGCGTAAATGAAATTACCACTGACATTAAGTTGCTCGATCGTTCTGGCGCTGACGGCTTGCTCGGCGGAGCAGTCAGAGGAGCAAGTGTTTCAATCAGATCGACCGGACTATTACGTTGTTGATGAGAACCTGGTGCGAATCAAATCTGACTTTAACGCGATGCAGGACAAGATTCGCCTGGTCTTTATCGTCGGACCGTCTTGCGGCATTTGTCTGCGCGGCATGGATGACCTGAATGAATCGATCGTGAAATACATTCAGAACGATCCCCGTATTCACACACTGGTAATCCACGTTCCGGCACTGGCTGCGGAAGAAAAACATGTTATCGGTGCTGTTCCGCTACTTGCCGGGCCGCGCGTAACCCACTATTGGGATCCAAATGGACATACAGGCCTTGAATACCAGAAGACGCTGGATATCCCGATGTATGCCTGGGACGTCTGGTTCGTTTACGAGCGGGGAGCACGCTGGGAAGCAGGAGAACCGCCACCGTATCCGGATTACTGGGAACACCAGCTACCGAGCCTTCCGGCCGATAAAAAGCTGGATGCCGAGCGCTTTGCTGCCGAAGTTAACGCGCGGCTGGCAGATCTGCCACCGGCCTCCGAAGATGCTAAAGTTGCGGCGCTACAGCAGCGCGACGTCGGGATTATCCCGGTAGCGCAACCGCGCAGCGTGATGATTCGGCAAAATCACGCGAGTCGCGGTGGATATCACACGCTCAAACGCATCGAGTCGATTCGTTATGAGGGCACGACAGAAACCGGCGATCGCTCATATCCGCTGACGCTGAGAACTCAAAGGCCGTATCAGTATGAGCGCAGCGTCGGGGATGCTGATAGTCAATCGTTGCTCAGGTGGGATGGCGCTGTAGCAAAACGTGAAGGGCCACAGCTCGACTTGCCCGTCTCATTCCAGGATGAGGTTCTCGTATCGTACGAATTCGACGGTTGGATGACAGACTGGAAGGACAAAGGCCATCAGGTTTGGCGATTGGGCATGAAAAAAGTTGGCGACCGTTTGCCCTGGATCATGGAAGCTGAACTGAGCAACGGCCGTACCTGGCACATTTATGTCGACAGTCATACCGGCGATGCCTTTAGAACTACCCTTATCGATGCAGAAGGCAATGAAAAGATCCGCATCGAATATTCCGATTACAAAGAGGCAGACGGATTCAGGTTGCCGCATCAGATTCAGTATTTTGAGGAAAATCGGCTGTTGACCACAGATCGGTTTTCTTTAATTCATGTATCGATGGCGTCATCAACATCGGAGGAAGACGCGACATGAAACAATCTGATCCTTTGCAACTGGTGGATAAGGGCACACTCAACCCCCCGGGACCGGTTGGTCGCCTCGTTCGAATGTCGTTGGGCTGCGCGTGCTTTTACGCATTATACGTACTGGTGCTCCAGTTCCAGAGCATCATCCAGACACCTATATCTGTACTGCCCGATATCGCCGTACTGGTTTTTGCTGCAATTTTTATTATCAATTACGTCGTAAATATTGGTTTTGGCAAGAGTTGGGGTCGATGGCCGAGTTACTTTTCGATTGGCGCCGCGCTTCTGCTTACCACAATGAGCTGGCTGGCGTTTGGCACAGCGAATCATCCAATGTTTGGCGCAGCACTCTGGGCGTGGTTGGTCTACTTCTTCTCGCACCTCGGTGTTTCATTCATGCTGTCCGCAATCATCGCGACACCGGGCTGCGAGATGCGAGCAATCCCTCACTTGTTCGGGAAGATATCCGGGAGAGCCGTTGCCGAACATCACTGTCCCGCGTCATTTATCACAAAAATCGACGCGTGGGAGAGCAAGAGAACGAACCCTGCTTGATCGATTCCTGAATGTCGGCAAGCGGCCTAAGTTTGCGATACGAAGCACGCACGATTGGCGAGCGGCTCACTGCATATGACGGTTGATACAGAATTCACGCCTGCGCTCGGTGATCACCGCTTGACGCCGTTCTACGATCTCGCCATCGCCCTTCTCACAAGAGAGGGCGTATGGCGCAGACGCCTCGTTACGCAAATCGCGCCGACGTCCAGCGACCGCATACTCGATGTCGGCTGCGGAACCGGGTCGCTGGCAATTCTCTTGAAACAGCGCACACCAGACATCGACATTATCGGGCTGGATCCGGATCCCGTGGTTCTGGCGCGGGCGCGAAGGAAGGCGTACAAGCGGGGCTTCACAATTGACTGGCGCAACGGCTTCCTGAGCGATGACATAGTGGAGCAATCGCGCCCGATCAGCAAAGTCGTCTCGAGCCTGGTCTTCCATCAAACGCCACTGGAAGAGAAGCAGCAAATGTTAGCGAAGATGCACGCCCTGCTTGAGCCAGGCGGATCACTACATATTGCCGATTATGGTTTACAGCGTTCAAAACTTATGCGCATCCTTTTCCGGCGAACGGTGCAGGCAATCGACGGAATTGAGGACACACAAGCTAACGCGGATGGCGTGCTTCCTGAGCTAATGGAAACAGCTGGATTCGCTGATGTTACAGAGACTCAAATCATTCCGACATTGACAGGATCGATATCTCTTTATTGGGCTCAACGTCTCTGAAGTGACGTACAGGCACGCAGTGGCAGCGTGCTTGATGTCGCTTTCGCCCGTAATAAATAACGAGCAGAACCGGTCTTTATCACGATGATGTCGAAATCTTACTCGGTCGTTCTATTTGCGGTTGTGTGCCATCGGCGGTTTCGCCGTACCACGGGCTAATTGATGAAAAATATACGGATCAGACACAAAGACACAGGCACTTTGCTGGCGGAAGGGCCGCTGGGCTGGGGCATCACGCCGTTTGAAGGCAATCTCTACATCGCCCGAAAATACCTGAAAACGGATCGTTTTCGTATGAATTACGTGCCGGGCCTGTGTATCTACAAATTTCTCTATGTCTGGATGGACCTGCATCTCGATCAGGGGCAGCGGTCAAGAAACCTCGCATGGATGTACTGGCTGCCCAATCCGCTGCTGCCATTCATCTGGTTTCGTGTAGCAGTGCCGAGAAGGCATCCGGAGATTCAAATTGAAGAGTACTGATCAACGCGCTGCTGCCGACATTAAGAGCATTGCGCCATTGCCGTTTGCAGAAACTGCGGTAAGGCTGCTTGTCCCGATTGCCGTAACGATACGGGGCAGGGAATCGCTGGTTGTTCGGCTTGTGCAGAAAAGTTACAGGAACCGCGTCGACTAAAATACCGACTCGAGCAAAGCTTTGGAATCGGCTCCAGCCCGCCCGATCCATTCGTCGGTGTTCATGGCCTCACTCTTCGGTTTAACTCTGCTCGCCGTCGGTATTTTTCTATCATATGGTGAATTGGTTCAAACAAAAAATAACGGATCTGCTGGTCCGGTACCTGACCGGGAAAGTACGAAATTACGAACCCTTTGCCGTAAGCACTCCTGAATCTCTGGTATCGGTGTTGCAGGTGGGGGACGTCATTCTGGTTGAGGGCAACCAGCGATTCAGCACGGCCGTCAAATACCTGACCCAATCGACCTGGTCTCACGCCGCGATTTACGTTGGGCAAGCCATTGGCCTGGATTGTCTCACCCCGGGAACCCCATCAATCATCGAGGCAGACCTGCAAAACGGCGTAGTCGCCGTGCCGCTGTCCAAATATGCGGAATTCAACACCCGTATTTGTCGGCCGCTTGGCCTGGATGCCGACGATCGACAAAAAGTGGTGCAGTTCATGGTCGACAGCATAGGCATGAACTACGACCTCAAAAACGTGATTGACCTGGCGCGTTATCTGATCCCGACACCTCCCGTCCCAAACCGATGGCGGCGTAGTATGCTGGCGTTGGGTAGCGGCGATCCAACGCGTGTTATTTGCTCGACACGGATAGCTCAGGCCTTTCAGTCTGTCGGCTACCCGATTCTGCCACGAGTCGAGCTGCTCAAAGACAAGGAATGTGAAACCTGCCGCGAAACGGTAAGGGAGATTTTGCACATTCGCCATCACAGCCTGTTTACGCCGCGTGATTTTGATGTATCTCCCTTTTTCGCAATTATCAAACCGACTATTGAACGCGGTTTCGACCATACGCAACTCAATTGGAGCGACCGTGAAGCAGATTAGCTTGCTCGTTTGCAGAAGAGTCAAATAGCCGTATATATCTCGGTATCAGGGTGAAACGCATACCAGGCAAACCAGAACACGAGTAAGGTCGGCAGTTCATTACCTTCAGGACCTACGATCCGTGCCGTCTGATTTTTCTTGTCGTATATGACCTCGAAACGCCGCCCTTGAAACTCATCAGTAAATTGTCCCGGGCCCTTCTTGAGCTCATCGAACGGATATGCCTTGAATTGGCCATCGATCTCCAGCCCCAGAACCGTTGACTTGCGTCGGTACTGCGAATTTTGCTCTGCCACAGGAAAGTACAACTTTCCGCTCCCACTATAACCGCGATAAGGGCTTACTTTGTAATTGCGGCGGAACCCCGTGTCCGTCGACAATACCTGCGTGCTCGGATGACGCGCCTGCCAGTCACGCCAGGTCGTATGGGAAAGAGGGATTGCATGGAGTTTCGTACCCTTCATCGGCCCCGTCACGGCAGTTTTCTTGATCTGTGACCACAGCGATTTGGATCGTCGGTCATAAAGCAATACGTCACTGTTGTACAAAAGACCGGAGACACCGAATTCGAGTCGCCTTCCGTCGATCGTTGAGGAGAATGCTATACCACTTCCGCACAATGGGCAGTAGGTAACGACGATCGCCTCTCCACCGATCGAATCGTTTACGATCTCGTGATAGTTGAGAATTCGGACAGGATAGGCGCGTGCGACGCCATTGACCTCTATGCCCAAAACACGGTCCTTTGCACTCAGGAATTTTGCTTCGCCGGCTTTCACGAACAGGGGATCGTCCAGCGAGGGAATTCCGTCGCGTCCGGGTCCGCCGCGCAGTATCTCATCCGGTGGCACCAGGGCATCATTAAGCACAAAGCCATTCTTGGAATCGGCCACCACGGAGTCGGTCGTAACGAGCAGGCCCGACAAAACCATGATGGGCAGTAATCTGACAGGAAATGCGAATCTGAATCTGGCCATACTGTTATGACTGTCTACCAAGTCACATGGTTCCCACATGGCCACGTCAACCAGCACTCCCCGGTTTTTGATGCCTGCGGTTTTGATTAATGCTGCGCTGAAACCAGAGCCGGATTCAGCAAGGAAGGCCGCGACGATCATTTCACCGCTCGCGAGTATTGGCAAACAACGCTTCTTATGTGTGTAGCTTCCGAATAGCAGCAAGCCCTTCAATCCATTAGAGCTGTGTACACCAATAGCAAGGGATACAGGACGACCGTAACGGCTGCTTTCGAGAGAGTGCCATTTTCGGTGGAAGTTTCAATTGTAAAAACGGGATACGCCGCGGCTACAACACATCCCACGGGTAACTCTGCTTGTCAAAAATGTACTCTGCCAGCGACTTGGCAGCCTCATCCTCATTGCGAAGCATCGCACGCAGATTTCGATTCATACGGCGCTTTGCCCGCTGACTGAATATATGCGCTATGGACAGGGCCTGCTGATACTGCTCGCTATCGTCCGGAGTCATGGCGCTCACTCGCGACAAGACCGACAATCCGACGAACAAATCGATAACGACGTCAGCCGCCCGCTGCAATGCGAATTGTTTTTCGATGATCGACTTGCCGTGGCGGCGCAGCAGCACATCCGTCATGCGTGCAAGCTCGAGCGTATACTTTTCAAACACCAGCGCATCGTCTCGCAGAATCTCGGGTACCGCAGCAATAATTCGATCCTGTCCCAGTGATGTCAGATGTGTAATCCTGCGCCCGGCGTAGTCGCTCAGCAGGCCGAATCCTTTGATTGGATTGTTGAAAATGTCATCCGTCGCCGACTTTAACTCCTGCAATAACACACCGGCATATTTCATACCGGACAGAGCGATGAAAAGGCGAAGAATTTCACTCGTCCCTTCGAAGATAGTCAGTATGCGTGAGTCCCGCATAATTCGCTCGTACGGAAACTCTTTCATGAAGCCGTTACCGGCCGCGATTTGCAAAGATTCATTCGCAGCACGGAACATGGCCTCACTCGCAAATACTTTGCTTATCGCCGCCTCTACCGAATAGTCCGTATATCCCGAATCAATGTAGTGCGACACCATCCGGACCGCGCTCTCGGCAGCAAAACAGTCGACAGTCATCTCAGCGATTTTCTTCTTGATCAGTCCAAACTCGGCAATACTGCTTCCGAACTGCTTCCGCTCTACAGCCTGCTTCGAGGCAAGGGCGATACAGGTCTTCATGCCACCAACGGCGCCGCCACTGAGGCCGGTGCGCCCGCTGTTGAGGATCGCCATGGCTATCTTGAAGCCTTTGCCCTCTTCACCCAGTAAATTCTCAGCAGGAATCTCCACATCGGCAAAACTCACCGTTGTCGTCGACGATGACCGAATGCCCAGCTTGTCTTCCTTGAGGCCAATGTTCACTCCGGGTGAGTCGCGTTCGACAATAAACGCCGATAATTTCCCGGCGTCGCTGTCTGTACGCGCGAAAACCGTGTAGAAATCCGCGATACCACCGTTGGTGATCCAGATTTTTTCGCCATTCAGCGTCCAGCCACCATTGGAATTCCTGGTCGCCCTGGTCCTGATCGATGCGGCGTCGGAACCGGATCCGGATTCAGTAAGGCAGTACGCCGCGATCATTTCACCGCTCGCAAGCCTGGGCAGGTACCTCTCTTTCTGTGCGTCAGTGCCAAACAACAGCAAACCCTTCATGCCGATAGAGCTGTGTGCGCCAATAGTCAGCGACACAGAACTGTCGTAACGACTGCTTTGCTGTAGTACGCGCGAATAGCCAGTGTTGGATAAGCCGATTCCGCCGTGCTCTTCGGGAATGATCAGGCCAAACAGGCCCAGATCTCGCAGACCCTGAATAAACTCCTCCGGTTGCTCACCGGCTTCATCCCATTGACGGAAGTTCTCCTGTTTGTCTTCGAGGAATCGGTCGACTGAATCCAGGACCATGCCGAGCATTTCCTTTTGCTCATTTGTTATCTCGGGAAATGGCCAGAAGCATGACTGAATAATCTCTCCACAAAACAGCCCTTTCGCCGGGCTTAAATCGAGATCACGCTCGGCTTCCGCGCTGGTCTCATTCTGCTTATCTTCGGCTAGATTTGCTGTCATTGAGATGCCCTCAGTGGCGACGCCCATTAAATGTGTCCTTGGATGCCCATAGTTTAGGATAAGTTCATTCGCATTGCGCCCAAAGTGCTATTTGTGACGTCTCATCCGATTTTAGATGCAACCTGGTCGGTACCGCGAATCGATCCTTCGACCACCTGGTTCGATAGCACGGATGTCATAAGTGGTATTCTTATTAATCGGTAAGCTGGCCGGTCCTCGACGTTTGTGCCGCGCAGACATTCCGATAAGGACGTGACCAAGCTGTCTTGCTGCGCTGGGTGAGTTGCCGTAAGACAACGACAGCGTGATAACTAGCCTAAGGAAATCAAAGATGAATACGCCGATTTGCCCAACTTGCGGCTGTTCACTAGTACGGCTGAAGATCAGCAAAGATAAGGCTGCAACTAGTCGCTATGAGGGCGAGGAGTACCACTTCTGTTGCCAGGGGTGCGTTGATATATTCGTCGCTGATCCGCAGAAATACCTGCAGGAGATCAACGATCTTATTGTATGCCCCAGCTGCTTAGCGGAGAAACCACGGCGTTTGGCAGTCAAGGAAGAGATTGCCGGGCGGGAGGTTTACTTCTGCCGTTGTCCTCATTGCCTCGATGCATTCAGAGAAAAGCCCGATCATTACATCCATCGCCTTGAGTGGTCATAGATCCCGTCGGATCTGAGTTAGTTGACAGGACATATGGGGCCGGCGACTCGCCATTGTTAGCGAGCGCTTGGCACAATGGAAAGGGCCCGAAAATGTACCACAGCAAGTCGCAAAGACCCTGCGACAGCTTTTGCTCACAGTTGGGTGGCTGCCGTACGCACGTTGAACTCAGTATCCGGCCCGTAACACAGAGCCATTCGCTAAAATAATTAAACAATCGGAGGAGGTGACATGGAATCTTTCGACCTGGTTGTGATCGGCGCTGGAACGGCCGCTACCTCGACCGCCAACAGATGCGCATCATCAGGCTGGTCCGTCGCCGTTGTGGACGAGCTTCCATACGGCGGCACATGTGCTTTGCGCGGCTGCGATCCAAAGAAAATGCTCCGCCGTGGCGCCGAAATCGTTGATGCGGTGCACTTGATGCGCGGCAAAGGGATTGAAACTGCTTCGCTGCGAATCAACTGGTCTGACCTGATGGCTTTTAAACGCACCTTTACCGATAAGATACCTGACCGAGTCGAAGGCAGTCTTATCAAGAATGGCGTCACGACCTTTCACGGCGAAGCGCGCTTCATCGATCACAAATCTGTGGAAGTAGACGATACGGCACTGGAAGGGCGATACATTCTGATCGCGACCGGCGCGAAGCCGCGTGACCTCGAAATTCCCGGAACCGAATTTCTAATCGACAGCACGCAATTTATGGAACTGGAGGCACTGCCCAAGCGCATCCTTTTTGTGGGTGGCGGGTTTATTTCATTCGAGTTCGCACATATTGCCGCTCGTGCCGGCAGCACTGTGCACATTATCGATCACGGTGCCCGCCCGCTAAAAGCGTTTGATCCCGATCTTGTCGATAAGCTCATTCAGCGTACAGAAAACGTCGGTATTGAGTTTCATCCCCGTACGGAAGTCCACACTATTAAACAAATAGACGGCAGCTTCAAAGTAATCGCGGAGTGTGACGGCAACGAGCAGAACTGGAACGTCGATTTAGTTGTCCATGGAGCCGGGCGGGTCGCGGAGCTCGATCGGCTGAACCTGGAAGCAGCGGAAGTCGAATTCAACGAAAAAGGTGTCACGGTTAACGAATACCTGCAGAGCACCTCCAACCCGACGGTCTATGCTGCCGGCGATGCAGGTGATACCGATGGCTGGCCGCTGACGCCAGTGTCTTTTCTCGAGGGCCGGGTTGCGGCTTCCAACATGCTGAAGGGAAATAACAGAATTGCCGACTATCGTGGCGTGCCAACTGTCGTTTTCACAATTCCGGAACTCACGCGGGTTGGGCTCCTGGAGTCGGAGGCCACGGAACTCGGCCTCGATTATCGCGTGAGATTCACAGATACCGGCGGCTGGTATGCCAACATGCGTGTCGGCGAGGACTGCGCTGCTGTCAAAGTTCTAATCAATAACCAGACTGACGAGATTGTTGGTGCGCACCTTTTCGGCCCGGAGTACGCCGAACTCATCAACATATTCGGTTTGGCCATACAGTTTGGGCTGAAGACAGCCGACCTAAAGAAGATGGTCAGTGCTTACCCGTCAGTGGGTTCCGATCTTGGAGCGCTGATTTAACGTATGTGTTGCATTTGCCGGTTGAGATGGCAGTCGCTTTCTGCCTGAATTCTATCATCTGACCGGCAGCTCCCAAGGCAGTCGGTTTCGATGAAGTCTGATGTTGTCTGTACGATCAAGTCTGAGTCGTCATACATCAAGGCCAAGGATGGTCCAACTCTCATTCAAGAATCAATTGACTCAAAACTCGCCAGCGCACCGCCGCGACTGGCTCGCACTGGTATTGGTAACTTTTTCCCCGCCACGGCAACTATGTCAATGAGCCCCTACGGGAAGAGCCAGAACACCGCTGCGGAGGACACGACAGATTAAACGAGTTAGCAGCATTAGCAATCAAATCGGTACGCTTGGAAGGCTGCTGTTGATGATTCTGCCGTGCATTGTTGTGAGTGCCTGTACCACGGCGCGAGTTGAAGACGTCAGGGTGACCGCTACAGGAATACTTGACGGTGAAGGCGTGGTGATCATGGCAAGAAGCTATCACCTCGGCAATGAAACCGAGGACAAGTTCATCGAATGTGTTGGCGCGGCGCTTGCTCGTGGTGCTTCCGCTTTGCGAGTCGTGCCGAATAGTGAATTTGTCGATGCCCTCTTCCCCTGGTTCGAGCCGCGGACTGCACCGTCTGATACCAAGGGGCTTCCGGATTTAAT
>JACZWL010000087.1 GCA_022572185.1 Pseudomonadota bacterium
GTTGCGGGTCCTAAAGCTGAGGTCGCGCCGCGCCCGGACGTTTATGCCGAGTTCACACTGACAAGCGACCTGTCTTATTTAAGCGATAACCAGCGCGAAATGATCGGCATACTGATCGAAGCGTCGCAGATCATGGATGAGCTGTTCTGGCGTCAGGCTTATGGAGACGATTATCAGCAATGGCTTGCGTCAATTGGCGTCGATGCGGTACGGCGTTTCGCCGAACTCAATTACGGGCCCTGGGACCGGCTGGACGATGACAAGCCATTTATCGATGGGGTCGGCGACAAACCGCTGGGTGCGAATTTCTATCCCCACGATATGAGCAAGGAAGAGTTCGAGGCTGCGGATCTGCCGGGCAAGGAAGGGCTTTACACGTTCCTGCGCCGGGACGCCGACGGTGCGCTCACCGTCGTTCCCTATCATGACGCCTATGCGGACGAGTTGGGTCGGGCAGCAGCACTTCTGCGACAGGCCGCAGATCTGGCAGATCACGAGGGCTTCGGGAACTATCTCAGGCTCAGAGCGGATACCTTGGTTAGCGACGACTATCAGACAAGCGACCTGGCATGGATGGATGTAAAGACCAATCCGATCGACCTTGTCATCGGCGCCATCGAGGTTTACGAAGACCGGATGTTCGGTTATAAGGCTGCCTACGAGTCCTATGTACTGATTAAAGACCGGGACTGGAGTGAGCGCCTGGGCAAGTTCGCGGATTTCCTGCCGGAGCTGCAACGTGGGTTGCCCGTCCCCGACGAATACAAACAGGAAACACCGGGCACCGATTCGGACCTGAACGCTTATGACGTCATTTATTACGCTGGTCACAGCAACGCCGGCTCCAAGACGATTGCAATCAATCTGCCCAATGATGAAGAGGTGCAATTGCAAAAAGGTACGCGCCGGCTGCAACTCAAGAACGCGATTCAGGCCAAGTTCGAGAAGATACTAGCTCCTATCGCGGACGTGCTGATCGATGAGACTCAACGCCAGCATGTCAATTTCGATTCCTTTTTCGCCAACACGATGTTTCACGAAGTGGCGCACGGGCTTGGCATCAAGAACACGATCAACGGCGAGGGAACCGTGAGAGAAGCATTGCGGGATGTTTATTCCGCCATGGAGGAGGGCAAGGCAGACGTGCTCGGCCTCTATATGATCACCAAGCTTCATGAGGCCGGTGAACTCGGCGAGATTGATTTACGTGACAACTTCGTTACATTCATGGCCAGCATTTTTCGCTCGATTCGTTTCGGGGCCAGCAGTGCGCACGGCAGGGCGAACATGGTGCGATTCAATTTTTTTGCAGAGCGCGGCGCATTTATACGTGACACCGAAACCGGCAGGTACAGGGTCGATTACGATCGCATGCAGGATGCGATGGCGGCGCTATCGGAGCTGCTGCTGACTCTGCAGGGTAACGGCGACTATGAAGGCGCTTCGGAACTAATGGCCACGAAAGGTGTCATTTCCGAGGAGTTGCAAAGCGACCTCGACAGGCTGACGCACGCGCACATCCCCGTGGATATCGTATTCAATATGGGTGTTGCAGAACTCGGGCTCGATTAAAGCTGCATTTCCACATGAACAAAGACAGGAAACCAACCATGACCGTTTATGCCAGATTCTCTGCGTTGCTGCTGTTGTCAATCACGGGCTTGTATGCCTGCGGTCAGGACGAGACAGGGCCGGCCATCGTCACCGATACGGCCAGGCCACCATGGGCCGAGTTCGCGACGATGGCGGTCGCCGAATATTACCGTCACAGACCAGAGCGAGCAGTTAGTGCAGGGCTGCACCAGTATGACGGCCAGATCAGCGACTTGGGCCCCGAATCGGTTGCCGAATACCTGGCGTGGGTCAAGAAAACACGTAGCGATGCGAATATGTACGACGATCTCGAGGGAATGGAGGCGTTCGAGCGCGACTATCTTGTGGTGTCGATGAATGAAGAAGAATTCAATTTCGAGACGGCTGACTATCTGTCCAGAAATCCGGCGGTTTATGTTGGCCAGCTCGGATTCAGCGTCTATCTGGATCGTGAATACGCGCCGTTGGACATTCGGCTGCGCGGGTACACAAGGTACGTCGGGCATTTTCCGGCATATTTCGAAACGATGCAGTCGAATCTGCAGCCGCCACTGGCAATGCCGTTCATCGAGATGAGCCTCACAAGACTCGGCGGTCTGGTCGGATATCTCGAAACCACTGTCCCGGAGATCTTTTCAAGCGTGGAGGATGAATCACTCCAGGCAGAGTTTGCTGCAGCAAATATGGCAGCGGCCGCATCAGTGAAACAGACCGTCGAGTGGCTCGAAGGCCTGCGTGAGACTGCGCATGATGATTTCGCCCTCGGCGCGGAGCGCTTCCTGGAGATGCTGCGGGCCGCCGAAGGCGTGGATATTACGCTGGTAGAACTCAAAGCTGCGGGCGAGCGCGATCTCGAGAGAAATCTGGCAATGCTGGATGAGGCTTGCGCAAAGTTTGCGCCCGGCAAGAGCATTGCCGAATGCGTGCAAGGCGTGCAGGACAAGAAGCCGGATGGTGGCGCCGTTGCCGGAGCCCGCGCCCAGCTTCCCGGTCTACGCAAGTTTCTTGAAGAGCAAAAACTGGTGACGATTCCCGGGACGGAGCAAGCGCTGGTCGATGAGGCGCCGCCGCACCGTCGCACAAATTCCGCCTATATTAGAATTCCGGGCCCATACGAGGTCGGCTTGCCGTCGGTTTATTACATCGCGCCGCCGGACCCGACCTGGTCGGAAGAAGATCAGCTCGCTTACATCCCCGGCGAATCAGATTTGTTGTTTACGTCGGTGCACGAAGTCTGGCCGGGACATTTTTTGCAGTACCTGCATTCCAATCGCGCCAGGAACAATATTGGACAGCACTTCGGTGCCTACACGTTCAGCGAGGGTTGGGCGCATTACACCGAGGAAATGATGGCCGATGCTGGTCTCGCCGACGGCAGGCCGGACATACGCATCGGGCAGCTATTAAATGCCTTGCTGCGTAATGTCAGGTACCTGTCCGCGATCGGGTTGCATGCCGAAGGGATGACCGTTGAGGAGAGTCACAAGTTGTTCGAGGAAAAGGCATTCGCAGATTATGGTACCGCCGCGCAGCAGTCGCTTCGCGGCACCTATGACCCGGGCTACCTGAATTACACGCTCGGCAAACTGATGATTCGCAAACTGCGTGAAGACTGGACCAGGGGCCGCGGTGGTCGTGAGGCCTGGGGAAGGTTTCACGATCAGTTCCTAAGCTACGGATATCCGCCCATCCCGCTGGTCAGGCAGCAGATGCTGGGCGCGAATTACGATGGCGATATGGCGCTTTTACCGCGGTAGCAGGGGCTTTTTCGTACATGGATGTACTTATATCGCGGAGCACAGGGATGTGCGAGAGTGATGAAGCCGCGATCCGGAATTGCTCAGTCGGGGCTGACGCTCCTCCTACCGCAAATCTTTCTTGTCGAGTTTTCCGATGCGCTTACCGAACAATGCTGTCAAGTACAACGACTGCCGCGTTTCGTATACGCCGGTTAGCGCAGGGAATTTCGCCGTGGTGTCCTGCAGGTTCATCAGCACCTCACCATCGCCAGAAATTGCGATGACGTGCGACGAGGGCACGGCCTTCGGCCGCATAATTGCAGGCAATCGTTGAACGATCTTCCTCAAGAAGGGTGAGTCGGACAGATCGTCAAGCATCTTGTTTCTAGGTGCGACAAGGCCGATCCAAAATTTTCCCTCCAGGCCATTGTTAACGTTGTCGGGAAAGCCCGGCAGGTTGTCGAGGATAACTTCAGTAGTGCCGGCGTTCGGGCCTTCAAGCCAAAATTTCAAGACTCGGTAATGTCCGGTCTCATTGACAATAAGGAATTGCTGGTCTTCGCTGATCGCGACACCGTTCGCAAAGTTCAGGCCTTCCATGAGCACTCGTGTGTGACCGCTCATTGGAGAATATTCGAAGATGCGGCCGTGTCCGCCATGCTCCAGGATATCGAGCAGGCTCGCATCGTATGGCCCGCCAGTAGTTGCTGGATTGAATTTGCTGCTGGCGTCGGAAAAGAAGACCCTGCCGTCGTCTGCTACGGCAAGATCGTCGGCATAGGATATATCCTCGCCGTTCACTTCGCTCACGAGCGTTTCAATGCTGCCGTCCGGACTGATCCGCTGCAGCCCCAGAGGTGCATTTGCGACATAAAGGTTTCCCTGGCTGTCGAACTCGAGGCCCAGTGGTCTTCCACCAACATCAGCGAAGACGCTGAGATCCAAGCCATTTTCACGAATTCGGATAATGTGTCCACTAAGCGTTGATGCGTATAGGAAACCGCCTTTACCGCCGGCAATATCCTCTGGCCCATCGTACCCATCAATGCTTACGGGTCTCGCGAGGCTGAGTCTGTCATTCGCTTTGAACGGATCGACCAGACCAAGGTCTTGCGGAGCGTCCCAGGCGACCGGCGATACCGGTACCGGCCATAACAGTAAGTACAGCAACAACAACAGGAGTAACGTGACAGTTGCGGTGGCGGTCTTTTTCATGCGATCGATATGAAACGGTTCTTGTTGGTCGGATCTAATACTTGCCGATCATCCGCAAAAACTCATCGCGCGTGCGGGCATCCTTTCTGAACGAACCGAGCATCTGGCTGGTGACCATTGAGACGTCTGATTTATGAATTCCACGCGTAGTCATGCACTGGTGTGACGCATCGATAACGACACCAACTCCCTTTGGATTCAAGACATCCTGTATGCAGTTGGCGATCTGTGCGGTCATTTTCTCCTGGACCTGAAAACGTCTCGCAAAGGCTTCGACGACCCGCGCGAGTTTGCTGATGCCGACAACTTTGTTGTTCGGCAAGTAGCCGACATGTGCCTTGCCAATGATCGGAGCCATGTGGTGTTCACAGTGCGACTCGAACGTGATGTCGCGCAAGACAATCATTTCATCATATCCGTCAACTTCCTCGAATGTGCGTTGGAGGTATCTGACGGGGTCCTCCTTATAGCCGCTGAACCACTCTTCGTAGGCCTGCGCAACGCGCCTCGGGGTCTCGCGCAAGCCCTCGCGAGACGGATCCTCACCAGCCCAGAGGAGCAACGTGTGAACGGCTTCCTCGGCTTGCTTTCTACTTGGTCGTTTGGGCTTCTTACCTGACTTTGTGATTTTCTTCTTGGCCAACGATCTCTACCTTTCTGAGCTGCCCGTTAGGTTGGTATGCTGAGGTCGTCGATACTACCGACATCTGTCACAGGTCGTCTATGCATTTCGGCCAATCCTGCTTTAAGAGCTGCAAAATCGAACGATCGGCGAGTATTTTTCCACTGACCTGGCACCTTGCACAGAAATTCGTTTCATTGCTCCTGTAGCGAATGCATTGAACGGCTGAACTGCATACGGGACAAGACTTGCCGAAGCGGCCATGGACGGCCATGTCCTTTTGAATTATGCGGATTCGACATCCTGCATCGTATGAATCCCGACCGGACAACTAATGCCGGTGCCACCGATACCGCAATAACCACCGGGATTCTTGGCCAGGTATTGCTGGTGATAGTCCTCGGCGTAATAAAACTGGTCTAGCGGCAGTATCTCAGTCGTGATTCTGCCGTAGCCCGCTACGCTCAGTTCAGATTGATATGCTGCCTGCGACCGTTGTGCCTGCGACATTTGTACATCGGAGAATGTATATATGGCGGAGCGGTACTGAGTGCCAATATCGTTTGCCTGGCGCATTCCTTGCGTCGGGTCATGACTTTCCCAAAAAACCCTCAGCAACTGCTCGTAACTGATCTTCTCCGGATCAAAAACGACC
>JACZWL010000010.1 GCA_022572185.1 Pseudomonadota bacterium
TCGCAAACTTTCACATCGCGCGGCCGGAGGGTTTCATCGTGGTGACGGCACTATTGCCTTCGCTTTGGTCGCTGGCTCCGCCCGGCTGGCCGGGACGCAAACTGGCCCTGGTTGCCGCGCTGGCAATAATTCTCTACAGGCCGCCGCCACCACCGCAGGATTGCATTGATATGCACGTGCTCGATGTGGGTCAGGGTCTCGCTGTGGTCCTGCGGACGCACCGGCATGCAGCCGTTTTTGATACCGGTCCGTCGTTTCGCGGTGGCAGCGATACCGGTCAGCTGGTCCTGGTGCCCTTTCTCAGGAGCGAGGGCATTGCTTCGCTCGACTTGCTGTTGGTCAGCCATGCGGACCAGGATCATTCAGGAGGTGCGCGGTCGCTGACAGAGGAAATCGGCATAAAAAGGATGCTGACCGGGGAAGCGCTTGAGCATATCGATCTGCGGCAGGAATGGTGTCACTTGGGCGAGCGTTGGCATTGGGACGGCATCGAGTTCGCAGTCATACACCCTGCGGAGTCGGGCCGCTGGCACGGCAACAATGCGTCCTGTGTCCTGGAGCTTCGCATTGACCGACACAGGGTTATTCTCACGGGTGATATCGAAGCACCGGTGGAGAGTCTGCTGGCGCGTAGCGGCGTTCTTGCGCCTGCCGACATCGTACTGATTCCGCACCACGGCAGTCGCACCTCATCGAGTGAGGCGTTTGTCAGGAGCATCCGACCAAAAGTGGCTATCGTTTCCGCTGGTTTCCACAACCGCTGGGGATTCCCGAAGGAGGATATCGTCAGCCTGTGGCGGAGCGCCGGTGCCGAGGTGTTGAATACGGCCAGTTCCGGGGCCATCAGCTACCGGATCTGCCGCGATGACGGCATACGGCGCCTTGCCGAACACCGGCGGGACGATCGCAAGTACTGGCATCAATATTCTGAGAAATGAACGCTTGCCGGGGAGCAATTTTCGGCTGGCCGCTGTATATTCCGATTTTCCTCAGAGTCAGTTTATATGGTTGAAATCGTCAAATCCGGCGGCTGGTTGATGGTGCCGATTATCCTGTGTGCGATTGTCGCAATGGGCATCATGCTCGAACGATTCTGGACGCTGCAACAAAAGCGCGTGATACCGGAAGATCTGACCAGCAAGGTTTGGGGATGGGTCAAGAAAGACCAGATCGATCAGGGTCAGATTCAAACTCTGCACCAGGGTTCCGCGTTAGGCCAGATCCTGGCTGCAGGCCTCATCAATCGCGACTACGAGCGGGCAGTCATGAAAGACAGTATCGAGGAAACCGGTCGTCATGTCGTTCATGAACTCCAGCGATACCTGGACACCCTGGGTACCGTCGCAGCGATTTCGCCGTTGCTGGGACTGCTCGGCACCGTCATCGGCATGGTCAAGGTATTTGCGGCTATCACGACGCATGGCGTCGGCAATCCGACCGTCCTGGCTGGCGGTATTGCCGAGGCCCTGATTACGACGGCCGCCGGCCTGACTGTCGCCATACCGGCACTGATCGGATATCGCTTCTACAGTAGCCGGGTTGACACGCTGGTGGTCGACATGGAGAAGGAAGCGATCAAGCTTGTCGAAGCACTGCATCGCCGTCAGGCGTCTTCCGGCAAGAAGAAATGAACTTCAAAGTTCGGCCACGCGCAGAACCTGAAGTCAACATGACGTCGTTGATCGACGTAGTTCTGCTGTTGTTGATTTTCTTCATGGTCTCCACGAGTTTCGTCAAGCAGTCTCAAATCACGATCAGGCTGCCCGCGGCGGATAGTGCGGTAGTCGTCGAAGAAGTTCCTGAGCACCTCGAAATCATGATCACAGAACAAGGTACTTACCTCATCAACGGGCGTGAACTTATCAATAGCCGTCCGGAAACGATCAGAAACGCGCTGCAAAAACTCTCGGGTGGCAACACGAGATTACCGCTGACGATCAGCGCCGATGCGAACGCCCGGCATCAGCACGTAATCACCGCAATGGACGTTGCCGGCAAACTCGGCTTCGTGAAAATTAATATCGCCACCGTCAACGATCCGACTGAACAGTGATCGTAAGACTTGATCCACATAACGTAGCGGTGTACCGGCGTCTGTGGCGCTACGTCACTCCGTACTGGGTAATGGCCGTTGCCGCGATTGTGGCTATGGCTACCGCGGCTGCTGTGGAAGCCAGTCTGATCATCCTCTTGAAACCACTGACCGATCAGACCCTCGTCGAGCACAATCTCGAGACGGCGCGCTGGATGCCCTGGGCGTTCATCGGCATTTTCATTGTGAGGGGCCTGGCCGGGTACACATCCGAATATAGTCTGGGCTGGATCGGCCGCGCGGTGATCAGCTCGTTGCGGCGCGACGTGTTTCAGAAATTCCTGACACTGCCAACACGATTTTTCGAAACGCAAGCTACAGGTCCATTGCTGTCCCGCATAACCTACAACGTCGAAATGGTCGCGGAGGCTGGTGCGAATGTCGTCACGATCATGGTGCGCGATATACTGACAGTCGTTGCGTTTATCAGCGTCATGCTTTGGCACAGTATCCGGTTGACGGCGTTCGTCGCGATTGTCGTCCCGCTGATCGCGATATCCGTGCGTATACTGAGCCGGGCCTTCAGGCGCTACAGCGGACATATCCAGGACTCCATTGGTGACGTGACGCGCGTTTCCGAGGAAGTTCTCATGGGAAACCGCATCGTCAAGGTTTTTGGCGGCCACGAATACGAAACGAATCGCATCACCGAGGCCGACGGGAAAAACCGAAAACAGAATATGAAGCTGATCAATGCGCGCGCACTCGGTGTTGCCGTAACACAGGTCTTGTTCGCGTTCGGTATCGCCGGTGTCATTTACGTTGCCGGCAAAGAAGCTGCAATGGGCAGCCTGAGCCCGGGAACTTTCATTTCTTTTATTGGCGCGATGATTCTGATGTTGCAGCCCTTGAGGCGCCTCACTAACCTGAACGCGTCTCTTCAACGTGGCATAACGGCTGCTGATAGCCTGTTCACCATCATGGACGAACCCGACGAAGTCGATTCGGGCACGTTTCGAAAGGACCGTGTTGAAGGAACGGTCGAGTTCAAGAACGTTAATTTTTCCTATGGCGGAGAGAATACGCCGGTCCTGAGAGACCTGTCGCTGCGGATCGAAGCAGGTAGTTCTCTTGCTATCGTTGGCTACTCGGGCAGTGGCAAATCCACGCTTGTCAGCCTGCTGCCGCGTTTTTACGATGTCGGGTCAGGCACGATCCTCCTCGATGACAGGCCGGTGGAGGAATACACACTCGAGAACCTCCGCGATAATATCAGCCTGGTGACCCAGGACGTCGTGCTGTTCAATGACAGCATCGCCAACAACCTTGCGTACGGGCAGCTGCGGCAATGTTCACGCGCCGATCTTCTCCGGGCCGCGGAATCGGCACATGTTATTGATTTTATTAAAGATATGCCGGATGGGCTCGAGACGATCGTGGGCGATCGCGGGGTGCTTTTGTCGGGCGGACAAAGACAGCGTATCGCGATCGGCAGGGCGCTTCTCAAGGATGCGCCGGTACTCATTCTGGACGAGGCCACCTCGTCGCTCGATACGAAATCCGAACGTCACATACAAGATGCGCTGAAACATCTGATGAAGAATCGTACGACGCTCGTAATCGCGCATCGATTGTCGACCGTGGAAGGTGCAGATCGCATCATAGTGCTCGACAAAGGCAGCATCGTTGAGTCTGGAACGCACCGCGAACTCATTGCACAGGATGGCCTGTACGCCAACCTGTATCGCATGCAATTCAGCGATGAACAGAACGGCGATAGCTGAAACGGCGCTGGTGGGCAGGGCGGTCCGCTAGTGATTCGTTACTTGCAAGACCTGATCCAACGTATCTGGTACGAGGATTCGGCCGCGTACTGGGTGCTCCTGCCGCTGAGTTGGCTGTTTACCGGGCTCGTTTCGGCCCGGCGGAATCTCTATGAGCGCGGGGCGTTGCGTCGTTATCAGGCAAATGTGCCTGTCGTCGTCGTCGGCAACATAACTGTCGGCGGCACCGGCAAGACGCCGGTGACGATCTGGCTTGCACTGCAACTGAAGGAACGCGGTATGCGGCCCGGCATCGTAAGCAGGGGCTATGGCGGATCGGTTGGTCGAAAACCCTTGCGAGTGACCGCGGACAGCGATCCCGATACGGTTGGAGACGAAGCCGTACTGATGGCCAAACGTAGCGCCTGTCCCGTCGTGGTTCATCCGAATCGTGCCGGCGCCGCAAGGGAAATTTGTGACCTCGATGTTGACGTGATCATTGCCGACGACGGACTGCAGCACTACCGCCTTGCACGAAATTATGAGATTGCCGTCATCGATGGCGCGCGTGGCTTTGGCAACGGCCGCTTACTTCCCGCCGGCCCATTGCGCGAACCTTTGTCGCGCCTCAAGTCAGTCGATCGCGTGCTCGTGAATAAGAGTGTCATGCGTAGTGAACGGGCCATCAGGGAATTGCCTGCTGGCCTTGCTGTGACCGACTTCTACCTGAAAGGCACAATGGTCCGAAGCCTGGATGAACGCGAACAGGCGCCTCTGGCCAGATTTGCGGGCAGGCGAATTCATGCGGTGGCTGCGATTGGCAACCCAGGCCGCTTTTTTACGTTTCTTGAATCGCATGGCATGCAGGTCATCGAGCACGCATTCCCGGATCACAGCAAACTGACCGAGAAGGATTTGCGCTACGATGACGGGCTCGATGTCCTGATGACGGAGAAGGATGCCGTCAAGTATGGCAACCTTTCTATCGAGCGATGCTGGTATGTACCGGTCGAGGTAGCGGTTGATCGGCCCCAGGACTGGCTTGATGAACTGCAAACGAAACTGTCAGCGATAACCCTGCGGGACAAGGCATGAGTGAATTTGTTGTAGTAATACCTGCGCGCTACGCGTCGGAGCGACTGCCCGGCAAGCCACTGCGTGAGATTGCAGGCAAGCCCATGCTGCAACATGTCAATGAACGAGCTAAAGAAAGCAACGCCAGAGAAGTTTTCATTGCAACCGACGATCAGAAAATCTTCGATGCAGCAGAAGGTTTTGGTGCATCTGTGCGCATGACTGACAGTCAGCATCGCTCGGGTACGGAACGGATTGCAGAAATCAGCGAGCAGATGAACTGGCCTGATGAGCAAGTCATAGTAAATCTGCAGGGCGACGAACCCTTGATGCCTGCCGAGCTGATCAACCAGTGCGCTGCGTTGCTTGACGACAGTTCGGTGCAAATGGCAACGCTTGCGTCGCCGCTTGCTTCACGGGCGGATTTTGAGAACCCTAATGTCGTCAAAGTTGTTTGCGACCTCGACGGCAATGCGATTTACTTCAGCCGTGCGCCGATTCCGTACTCGAGGCGCGAAATGACCGATGCACTTGCAGTGCAAAGTGCCATGCATCACCACGGAATTTATGCCTATCGATGTGCGGCCCTCAGAAAAATCGTGGCCGCAGAGCGCTCGGATCCGGAGGCCTGCGAGCAGCTCGAGCAGCTACGCGCCCTTTCGATCGGACTTAAGATCAGGGTGGCCAGGGCCCTCAGCAGGCCCCCGGCAGGTGTCGACACCGAGGCAGACCTGGCCCAGGTCGAACGCCTGCTGTCGGGACAATAACATCAAAGTTATCAGTAATTTACGATAGACTTGGAACCTTGAAACACCGGCGGAGAGATTTAATGCCTGTGTTGCATCGACTGGTTGAAGCCGCAACCCAAAGCGGATGTCACCACTTCACACACCTCGCAAACTGATAATCATGACGGGTGAACTTTTGCTTGAGCCTGGTCGACCGCGCGTGAATCATCATCACACCGCCCGCTTCCTTACACGCCTGCAACCTTGCCTCGTAGCGTTCCCTCGCAAGGATGAGCGCATCCTCGTGCGCATACAGTTTTTCCTCTGCTTCAATTCTCTTATTGATCAGAGACCGGTCGCCGGTGAAATGTGCTTGTTCGATAAGATCTTGTGTGCTGGGCGCACAACCAAACAATAAAAACAACGAAAGTATGCTTAATGCTTTCATTTTGACGGAACCTTAATTCGCTCCCCCATGGCATCATTGTTTGTCGTTGTAATTCTGCAGCTGCTTCAAGGCAGCAAATATTGGTTCCACTCCTTAGTGGCGATAAAACGTTATGTATGATTCTATCCCCCGGCGATGGCTTCTTCCATAAACGCCATCACACTTTTGATAGGCGGTGGGTCATTGCAAAATTAAGCAGCGCCACATGTTTGAGTTGAATACAGACGCAATGACGATACGACTTTTGTCAGTTGTGTCAGTGAGTTCCCAGTGGATCTAAATACGCTTTGCTGCCGGATGTCAGGCCATGCAAAGAGTACTACCGGGAGTTGGTCGTTTCTTTTGCTGGTTGGGGTGGTATGATTTTCGCGTCATCGACACAACTTTCGGGTTCGGCGCCGCAGGCAATGTCGGGAAGGTGAAGTGCCGACCTTGCGGTGTGACTATCACTCGCAAAGCTTAATCGGATTTGCCCGTGCAGGCAGCTATTCGTCAGATGCAACGGCTTTTGATCAGCCACTGCGGCCATTGAAGGTGGTGCACGTGTCCAAACCGGTTTCTGCTACCTACCCCTTACAACCCGTTTCCAACACGCTGGAGGCCGCAAAGGTGCTGTGATTGCTGTATCAAGGTAAGATCGACATCGTCGATACGGTCAGAGGTTGGTCAAAAAGCGAGCAACATTCGATTCACTGACGGAACCTCCGACCCCTGCCTCCTGAACGCGGTCTAGCACTCGGCGCTTATCCAAGACTGATGCAGACAACAATCAGGTACTAAATAAAGACTAAATATAGTACTATATTGGAATTCCAGTGGAGGTATTCCAATGAAGCCCAGTGAGTCCATCAAGCCGATTAGTTACCTGAAGACGAATACAGCTGACGTTGTTCGTGAGGTCAACGAAAACCGCGAAACGATCATCATCACTCAAAACGGCGAAGCCAAGGCAATTATCCAGGATATTGCAACCTTTGAAGAGACTCAGGAAACACTGGCGTTGCTTAAACTGCTGGCACAAGGTAAACGCAGTATTGAGCAGTCACAATCACGACCATTTCGGGCGGCGATAAACAAGCTGCGCAAAGATCTGGCAAAAACTTCAGCGTGACTGGCTATCGTGTAAGGATCCTGCAAGAGGCCGAGGAAGACTTGGCCGAGATTGTCGAGTTCATCGCCACTAATAATTCAGCGGATCGTGCCGACGATGTGCTGGAAACGCTTCTTGCCGTTTGCGAGCGTCTCGAGCAGCAACCATTGAGGGGGCACTTTCTTCCCGAGTTGCGGTCGCTCGGCATCAAGTCATATCGCGAAGTCGACTTTAAGCCGTATAGGATCATTTACGAGGTGATAGGCCGCGATGTCTTTATCCATCTGATTGTCGATGGTCGCCGGAGTATGCAAACGGTCCTGGAAAGGCGGTTTTTGCGTTAACAAGTAGTGCTCAAGCCAATGGCAGTTGTTCTTTCGTGTCGCGATAGCACGTAGAATCGCCTATTCGTCGGCGCAGATATCCGTGAAAAGACTGCCGCTTATTCTTGTTGGTAAACCAATAAAAATAAACACTTAAGAGCGCTGAAATTGACAAATAAGAGGCAGAAGAAAGCGTTATAAATGACTGAAATCATAGATAAAGTATCCGTTTTGTTTGTCTGCATGGGCAACATACTTTTATGGGATTAAAAACAATGAGTTAGGTGACTCTGGAACAAGGTGGGCTACAAGTTGCTGCGGGTATTCCGGCGCCTGCCTCCGGAAGGCGATTTGACACTCGTCAGTTCTTGCCTTAATAGCGTAACAAGCGATTGACGGATATTAACAGATGCTGTTAACATCAGGAATGACCGCGAAAAAGGACCGTGGGACGGACAACCTGCTAGCTCTAAACGGAGATCGTTATTTCGTTGATGAAAAAGGAGTGTTTGAGGTCGTTTTCAAGGTTGTTGGCGTTGAGGTTACGCCACAGATGCCGCATGGGCTTAAGTACACGCTTATGCTGCTGAATGCTAAAGGCGATCGTATCGTGTGTTTTGATAATGCTCATGCTGTGAAGAAGGGTTCGGGTCCAGGTAAGAAGCGTACAAAACAATATGATCACAAGCATATTGGAAATAGGGTTACCCCTTATGACTTCAAAGATGCCTTGACGCTTTTGGAAGATTTCTGGGCCGAGGTTGACAAGCGGTTGTGATGAGGCCTTGCAAAGGAGTGATTAGATGAGAAAGCTAATTGTTGGGATTGCCAGTTATGATGAAATGAAAGCTCGCTCACTGGCGATTGCTAAAGGCGACTACTTGCCTAAACGGGGCGAGCCGAAGGTGTGGTTTACATCTCTGGAAAGTTTCGCGAAAGTTCTCTCCAAGCGGAACGTTGAACTTTTGCAGATCATTGCAGAACATCAACCGGTGGGATACAAAGAACTGGAGGCTCTATCAGGACGAAAGATACCTAGCCTTTCGAGAACGCTCAGGACGATGGAGCGCTATGGCCTTGTTCGATTGGAGGAGGGCCCGGAGCGTAAGATCATACCGCATGCGCTTTATAGCGAAGTGGAACTCAAATATCCGATTTTAGCTGCGTAACTTTGAGAATCCGGTCTTCCTGACAAATCGAATTTGCCGCACGCCTTATTATATCTCGGGCTACAATTCTGGCTACATGTCGAACCGGATGCCTACGATTTTCTGTGCACGTGCTTGGACAGCTATATTAGTAGGATCAATGATCTATGACTGACGAGGTGAGGATCCGCGTATTATTCGTGTGCATGGGCAACATCTGTCGCTCGCCGACGGCCGAGGGCGTTTTCCGCAAAGTCGTCAGTGACGCCGGTCTGGATGCCCATATCCGCGTCGATTCGGCAGGCACCCATGCCTATCACATCAATGAGCCACCCGACCGGCGTGCCCGGGCCGCGGCCGAGCGTCGCGGTTTCGTGCTGAACAATATCCGCGCGCGGCGTGTCATTGACGAAGACTTCGAGCATTTTGACTATATTCTGGCGATGGACGAGGACAATCTTCTGATACTGCGCGACAGCGCGCCGGAACATCAGCGCAGCAAGATCAGCTTGTTCCTGGAATTCGCCGGACTGGGCCGTGAGCTGGAAGTACCCGACCCGTATTATGGAGGCGCGGTCGGCTTCGAGCGCGTACTCGACCTTGTCGAAGAAGCGTCCCGGGGACTACTCGAGACGCTGAAACGGGAAAGCGGCTTCGACTAATCCTTGTCCGGCGTTTCCTGTTCCGTCGGACCTGGCGCGGGGATAGACGGTTCCCATGGCAGCAGCCTGCCTGCGGGTTTGTCATCATCCGAGCCGATGTCCTCGGGTCTGGTTTCGGCTTTCTTTTCCTGCTTGTCCTCAATTGGAGCCCTGGCCTCTGTTGGAGGCTTGTCCTCTGTTGGAGCCCTGGCCTCTGTTTCAGTCGGCTTTTCCGCTTCGGCTTTTCGTTCGACGGCCGGTGGCTCATCGACAGCTGGTGCCGGCGTCGCCGACTCGGTCTTCGTTTCGGAAGCCGGGCTCGCGGCTTGCTCGTAGATCTGTAAATCGAGAACCGGAAGTTCGGGCTGGGTGATGTCGTAGTCGGCAGACTGACTATCGTCCACCTGTGAATCTGCCGGAGGCTCGGCCGGCACATCTGCCGGAGGCTCGGCCGGCACATCTGCTGGCGGCTCTGTGACAGGGATTGCCGGGATCATCGAGACCACGACCGGCTCTTCCGCCGGGGGACCTGGCGGTTCCAGCGTAGTCCTGGTCAGTCACCGGTGCCTGTATGGCCGCTTCCGGCCTGTCAATCGAGGGCTCATCAGTAGCCTGCTGTCCATTGCCGGCCTGTGAGGCGGCAGTACTGTCTTCCGTGCTCCGTCTGCGGCGTCTTCCACCACGGCTACGGCGTTTGGGCCCGGTCTTGCGGCCATCGCTACGGGCCTCATCGCGCGCTTGCCTGCGACTGTCATCCTGATTCTGATCGCGTGCCTTCGATCGTTGGTCAGACCCGGAATCCGATCGTTTTTCCTTGCGAACTTCCTGCGACCTGCGGGCAGAATCTTCGCCTGAGGCGTTCTTGCTGCGTCGCTTGCTTTGCTGCTTCGACCGTGAAGTCTTTTTGCCGGCAGCAGTTTTCTTTGCTTCGCTGGGTCGGCGCCCGCGCTGAGCGCCACGGCTACGGCCACGGCTGTCAGGCTTCTTGTGTGTTCGTGTCTGGCTACGCCGCTGCTTGCTGCTGCGAGCAGCGGATGAAGAAACGAATAATCCGGCCAACCACGCAAAGATCCCGGGACCTTTTTTCCGTCTCGGTTTGGGTACGGGTGTGAGCGGAGTGACGGTCGCGACGGCGGCTGGCTCCGCTTCCTTGCGATCCTGCAATGTCTGCGGGATTTCCGGTTCATCGGCGATTTCGGTTAGCGTGTAACTGATGCCGACGTTCTCTGGCAGCTCGACCTGGTCATCCCGGACTCTCCGGATCTGGTAATGCGGCGTTTCCAGGGCCGGATTGGCAACCATAACGACCTGCATATCGTTGCGCGACTCGAGACTCTGGAGCCAGCTGCGCTTTTCATTCAACAGGTAGGTCGCAACTTCGACCGGCAACTGGGCAATAACTTTGGCGGTTCGCTCCTTTCTTGCCTCTTCGCCGATGATGCGCAGAATAGCCAGTGCGAGCGACTCAACGCTGCGAATGTTGCCGATGCCGGAACAACGGGGGCAAGTCATATAGCTCGATTCGCCCAGTGAGGGACGCAAGCGCTGTCGCGACATTTCCAGCAGACCGAAGCGACTGATCTTGCCGATCTGGACGCGCGCGCGGTCTGCTCTCACGGCTTCCCGCAGCCGGTTCTCGACTTCCCGCTGGTTTTTTTGCGGGCCCATATCGATAAAGTCGATAACGATCAGTCCGCCAAGGTCACGCAGTCGCAACTGGCGTGCAATTTCGTCGGCCGCCTCGAGGTTGGTGTTCAATGCGGTCGCTTCGATGTTGCTACCCTTGGTCGCTCTCGCCGAGTTGATGTCGATGGATACCAGCGCCTCGGTATGATCGATGACAAGGCTGCCGCCGGCGGGCAGCGTGACCGAATGGGAAAATGCAGACTCGATCTGAGATTCGATCTGGTATCGGGTGAACAAAGGAACCGAATCTGTGTAGTGCTTCAGCTTGCGCAGATTGTGCGGCATGACCTGTTCGACAAATTCCTGCGCTTCTTCATACGTTTTCTCATCATCGATGAGAATCTCGCCGATCTCGTTGGTGAAGTAGTCGCGCAACGCGCGAACGACGGCGTTGCTTTCGCGATAAATCAGGAACGGGGAGGGTCGCTCGACGACGACTTTCTTGATTGCTTCCCAGACGGCAAGCAGGTTGTCCAGGTCCCAGGTAAATTCCTCTGCGCTGCGATCGATGCCGGCGGTGCGAAGAATGACGCTCATGCCCTGGGGTACGTTGATCTCCGCGAGCGACTTGCGCGCGAGGTCGCGGTCTTCACCGACAATGCGCCGCGAGACACCGCCCGAACGTGACTTGTTCGGTTTCAGGACGATAAAACGTCCTGCCAGGCTGACGTAGGTCGTTAACGCGGCCCCTTTGTTGCCGCGCTCTTCCTTGTCAATCTGAATGACGATGTTCTGGCCCTCGTTGAGGACCTCTTTGATATTCGGTTTACTGCCCTTTTCGACTTCGGAAACGAAGTACTCCGGGGATATTTCTTTTAACGGCAGGAATCCGTGGCGCTCGGCACCATAATCGATGAACGCGGCCTCGAGGCTTGGCTCGATGCGCGTGATCGTTCCCTTGTAAATATTGGCTTTCTTACGTTCGGCGGATGGTAACTCTATGTTCAGATCGTACAGGCGCTGGCCATCGACCATCGCCATGCGCAACTCCTCTTCCTGGGTCGCATTTATCAACATTCTTTTCATGATGCCCTACTTTGTTATCAGTGGTGGGCAGCGAAAAGGACAGGCGGGGTGTGGCCGAAGGGGCCGCGCAGGGGAAATCAGTACGGAGTGCGCGGCGCCAGGCGCGCGCAAACGTGAAGCTCACAACTTTCGAAAAGGCCCGATCGCTTTCGATCTGGCCGGCTAGAATACTGATCATTGTTACCCTGCGGCAAAGCCGCTTTGGTGCTCGCGCCGGTATGCCGTGCTCGCTGCCAAGTGGATACAGGTCTCGCGTAGTGCGAAGCCTAAAATACAAAACAATCACGACAAATCAGAGGTTTACCGCGGTCGTGATTCACTCGTCGCGAGGGTTGAATCGAGTTCCATTGCCCTCGCAGGCCGGTAATATAACACAGCAGCTCACCGCGGCAACGTGATACAAGTCATTGTGATGGTTCCGGAATCTCCCAAATCAGTGCGGACGGGCGTCCGCAAGATCAGTATCGGCGAAGATTTCGCCGGGCAGCGCATTGACAATTTTCTATTCAACGCGCTACCCGGTGTGCCGAAAAGCCGTATTTATCGCCTGTTGCGCCGGGGCGAGGTCCGCGTCAATGGCGGCCGCATCAGGGCCGAATACAAGTTGCAGCCGGGAGATGAAGTCCGCGTGCCGCCGGCCCGGGTCAGTGCGCCGACGGCGCTGCCGCCCGCCAGGCTGGCGGAGGATATGCTGGAGCGCGTTATTTTCGAAGACAAGCGATTGCTCGTCATCGATAAACCCAGCGGTGTCGCGGTTCACGGTGGCAGTGGCATCAGTCACGGCGTGATCGAGCTGCTGCGGGCTTCGCGTCCTGATTTGAAAGACCTGGCGCTGGCGCACCGGCTCGACCGCGAAACGTCGGGTTGCCTCGTTCTCGCCAAACGGCGCAGCGCGCTTCGCGAGTTGCACGAGAAGTTTCGCCAGGGACTTGTCGAGAAAAACTATCTGGCGCTGGCCGCCGGGGACTGGCAATACGGCGATTACCTGATCGACGCGCCGCTTCATGTTCAGCATCGAAAAAGCGGAGAGCGTCACGTCATCATCAGTGACCAGGGGAAGCCGGCAGAGACCCGCATCAGCTTATCGCGGACCTACGGTGACTTTAGCCTGCTGCAATGTCGGCCACTGACCGGACGTACGCACCAGATACGGGTACATGCACAAAGCCTCGGCCATCCACTCGTTATCGACGAGCGATATGGTGATGCGGACGCCAATCGACAGGCCGGGAAGCTGGGGCTCAAACGGCTTTTTCTGCACGCGCAGTCGATTTCCTTTGCGGACAGCAGCGGCAATGAGCGACATTTCACGGCTCCGCTCGCCGATGACCTTGATCATTTCCTGACGCACGGATTGTCGGCAAGAAAATCCAGAAAACGCTACAGGTAGTGAAAAAACGTCAGATCACTGCTGTCCCTTGAAACGAATGTTTCAGCGGCTGGCACGAAGTGATTGCATGGGGTTCTGCCGGAATGTCCCGCTACGGACATGGATGGTGCAAGGCTTGTCTCAGAGACGCGCCACAAGTATGTCCATGTAGGCTCGGGGCCCGCATCCCTGCGGGCCACGGTCTCTGCGACAAGCCTTGCACCATCCATATCCTTGATCGTGGTAGCGGGGCATAGCTTGTGGGACAGCAGTGATCTGACACCTTTGCCCACGCCTTTTTCGTCAGGGGAGCAGATACCCAAGCTTGCGCAAGGTCTCTGCCAGCCAGATCATGGGCAAGCCGATAAGTGCGGTTGGGTCGTTTGTTTGAACGGATTCGAAAAGAACAAAACCAGCGCCCTCGATCTTGAAACTGCCGGCGCAATCATACGGTTCATCATGTCTCAGGTAGGTCTCTGCCAGGCGCAGGTCGAACTGGCGAAAGCGCACAGCGGTACGGTCGATGTGTTCGTGTCGTGTTCGCCCGGCCGGGCCGAGTACGCAAACGGCTGTCAGGAACTGCAGCGTTTTGCCCGATACCGCGAGCAACTGCTCGATGGCCTTCTGGTGATCACCGGGTTTGCCGAGAACCTGACCGTCGAGAACCGCGATCTGATCGGCACCAATAATCAGCGAGTCGCGATGGGTGCTCGAAATCGCCTCGGCCTTCTCCCGGGCAAGACGTGCCGCAAGATACTCCGGCAGTTCGGTGCCGTCGCTGGACTCATCGACCTCGGGCGATACCGCCTCGTACTCGCCCAGGAAACGATCGAGCAGGCCTCTCCGATAGGTGGACGAGGAGGCTAGAACGACAGGGCCCGCGGCCGGGTTTTGCATGGTTAATCAGCATGTTGAGTAATCAGACGAGTGTAACCACTTTTTTTGACAGCATGGAAAACTGCCCTTATGATGCGCGCGCCATGGCCAATCCACTCACCGATCGTGCGCTGCCCGCACAGCTGGCTGCAAGCGGTCAAGTGATTGAAACAAAAGGAAAATTATCGGAATTCCCTCGTTTGAGGATGCTTGTGGAGGCGGACCTGGCGAGGGTGACGCGCGCAAAAATTCCGCAAAAATGGCGGGATGCTCCGATAGACATTAGACTTGCGTTTGGCTGGGCCGATGTGCGCCGTCAGATTCCGGCGCTTGAGGGACAGATTTCGGCAAGAATTGATGCGGTTTGTCAGCGTTGTCTGGAACCGTTTGAGATATCACTTAACGCACAGTTGAAATTGATGTTGCTGATCCCTGGCGGTGATGCAACAGCGTTTGAAGAATACGAAATCTGGGAGACAGCAGAAGATACTGTGCGGCCCCTGGACATTGTGGACGAAGTGTTGATTATGGCGATGCCATTGTCGGCGGCTCATGACGATTCTGCGATGTGCGGCCCGCTGGCAAAAAAGCTGCTTACAGAGGAACCGGGAAAAGTTCGCCCGTTTGCCGATTTGAAATCGCAGATGCGCGACCCGAATTGATAAATCGTCAGATAGCAGCTGACGAAAGATTTCAGATTCAATGGTGGCGCATGCGTGTCATCATTTATTGGAGATAAAAATGGCAGTTCAAAAAAGTCGTAAGACACCTTCGCGGCGCGACATGCGGCGCTCACACGACAAACTGAAAGGACCGTCTCTGTCTGTGGATCCAACCTCGGGAGAAACCCATCTTCGGCATCGTGTCACGCCCGATGGGTTTTATCGCGGCAAGCAGGTTGTCGTGCAGCCCGAAGAAGACGACGAAGAGTAGGCATTCACAGTCTCGGTGAAGGCGACAGCCTGACCGTGTGATTCCGTGGGCACTGGCTCAGTAATTTCTCTTGATGCGATGAGCGGCGACCTTGGCGCCGAGGTGGTCGTTCGGGCCGCCCGCGCGGCGCTGGAAAAGCATCCTGATCTCAGGCTTGTGCTGGTCGGCGACGCCGAAGAATTGGCCGGCCACATTACGAGGATCGTCGGCGAGGAGAAACGGCTCACGATTCGTCAGGCGACGGAAGTGGTCGGTATGTCGGAATCACCGGCCAACGCGCTGCGCAAGAAAAAGGATTCCTCGATGCGCGTTGCCATCAATATGGTCAAAGAGGGATCCGCTCAGGCCTGTGTCAGTGCCGGCAACACGGGTGCCCTGATGGTAACCGCGAAGTACGTGCTCAAGATGCTGCCTGGCATCGACAGACCGGCAATCATCGCAGAGCTGCCGTCGATCGGCGGCACCGTTCACATGCTCGACCTCGGCGCCAATACCGTCGGCAGCCCGGAGCAACTTTTTCAGTTCGCAGTCATGGGTTCGATCATCACGGGCGATATCCGCGGGCTCGACAGGCCGCGCGTCGCATTACTGAATATTGGTGTCGAGGACAGCAAGGGACACGATACGGTCAGGGATGCGGCCGCTTTGCTAACTGAGAGTGGCCTGAACTACGTCGGTTTTATCGAAGGCAACGAGATTTTCTCGGGCAAAGCCGATGTAGTCGTGTCAGACGGCTTTACCGGCAATGTTGCGATCAAGACGATGGAGGGCACGGCAGGCTTGTCGGTATACTATCTTCGCCGGGCTTTTTCGCGCAACCTGTTTTCTAAGATTCAGGCTGTGCTGGCCGGGCCCGTTCTGAGAAGCCTGGCTGTGGAGATGGACTCGCGCAACTACAATGGTGCGTCGCTCGTCGGTCTTAATGGTATCGTTATCAAGAGTCACGGCAGCGCCGATTCGTATGCGTTTCAACATGCAATCGATACGGGGCTGGTCGAGGTCCAGAACCAGGTACCGCTGCAAATCGGCAATTTGTTGCAACAGGAAGCTGCATGATCTATTCGAAAATCGCAGGCACAGGACGCTATTTGCCGGAACGCATCATGACGAATGCGGACCTGGAGAAGATCGTAGACACAAGCGACGAATGGATCCGCACCCGTACGGGCGTCGAACGGCGTCACGTAGCGACAGAGGACCAGCTGACATCCGATCTGTGCGTGGAAGCTGCGAAGAATGCCATCGAGGATGCCGGCATCACGGCTGAAGACATCGACCTGATTGTTGTTGGCACGACGAGTCCGGACCTGATTTTCCCGAACATCGCCACGATTATTCAGGAAAAACTCGGTATTCATGGTTGCCCTGCATTCAGCATTGAAGCGGCTTGCACCGGTTTCATTTATGCCTTAACAACGACAGATAAATTTATTCGCGCCGGCGAGACGAAGTGTGCCCTGGTCATCGGCGCAGAGATCATTACGAAACTGATCGACTGGACCGACCGAACGACCTGCGTCCTGTTCGGTGATGGTGCCGGTGCGGTCATCGTCAAGCCCGCCGATGAGCCGGGAATCATCTCCACCCATCTCGGCGCGGACGGGAAATACAAGGAACTCCTTTATTATCCGGTCGGCGTCTCCAAGGATTTATACAAGGCAGGTGTCGGTGATTCTAGAATCATCATGAGCGGCAATGAGGTATTCAAAGTCGCCGTCAAGACCCTCGGCAATGTCGCAACCATTGCGCTTGAAGCGAACGGTATCGATAAAGACGATCTGGATTGGCTGATTCCCCATCAGGCCAATCTGCGAATCATACAGGCAACGGCGAAGAGGCTGGGCCTGCCGATGGAAAAAGTGATTGTCACCGTACAGGATCACGGCAATACTTCGGCCGCTTCGGTGCCGATGGCGCTGGATGTCGCTGTTCGCGACGGCAGGATCAAACGCGGCCAACTTATCCTGATGGAGGCCTTCGGCGGTGGCTTCACCTGGGGCTCCGTCTTAATGCGCTTCTGACTTTCCGAGACGCCAGGAGAGGAGCGGTCGATACGATTCGTTAGCCCGTCCTGACGGACTGGTCATTCACCCCGTGTTTACGAAATTGAGCCTCGCTTGCCGCTGCTTTTGCGCCGCCTTTTCATTCTTTGATGCAAAGTTTGTCGCTTCCTGTCGATGCGATCGCGGCGGACTGCCGGGTCGTGTCCGGTTTTGAACTGTTTGTCATAGTTGTCCCGGAAGTCACAAAAATCGTCATAGGCTTCACGTACGTGCCGTAACTCCCGAACGACCAGTTCGATCATGATGACGTCGTCAAGATATCCGATGACCGGGATGTAGTCAGGCAGAATGTCCTCCGGGTCGCCGAAATACACGAACATCGCCAGCAAGCGTTCTCGCTCATCTGTCGGTAGCGCCCATTCGTCATCCTGCAGCATCCTGATCAGTGACTCGAGTCTCGGGATGCGGCGTGCCACGAAATCCGGCAAAGGCCCTTCTTTCTTGATCTCGGCCAATATATCGCCGATGGCTTCGATGATTTCCGACTCATCGGCATGCCGGACCGCATCGCGGGACTTTTTCAAAGCCTCGCGAAAGAAATCCAGATCCCGATCACTGAGTTCGATTGAAAATCGCATTCCCATGAGGCTTGTCCGGAGGTGCTTGGGGCCTGACAGGCTACCGGCCTCACCGAATTGGGTCAATTCAATTGCCTATCGGGCAATCCCCGGGAGACAAAAAAACTGGAATCGAGGACCCTGGCAGTGCCTTGGTTTACCATGGGTGCCGGGACTATCAGGTAACGATCGCATGACCGCGAAACTCGTCATAGGCAACAAGAACTACTCGACCTGGTCCCTGCGGGCATGGTTCCTGCTGGCCGAGGCCGGCATCGACTTCGAGGAAGAGCGTATCGCCCTCGATACGCAAGGATGTGCTGCAAGAATTGCGCAGTATTCGCCGGCTGGCCGCGTGCCCGTGCTGATTCTGGACGGGCAGGCGATCTGGGACACGATGGCGATTGCCGAAACAGTCGTCGAGCGCTGGCCCGAAAAAAAGCTTTGGCCGTCTGATCCCAAGGCAAGGGCCCATGCGAGAAGCATTTGCGCAGAGATGCACGCAGGGTTTTCGGTTTTGCGTGAAGCAATGCCTATGAATTGTCGCGCGATGGGGCGTAGAGTACCGTTACCCGATGCGCTCGCCGCCGACATCGACCGGATTTTCGAGATCTGGTCGGACTGCCAAAGGCGATACAAATCGGCCGGCGACTGGCTTTGCGGCAACTTTAGCGTGGCTGATGCGATGTATGCCCCGGTCGTCTTGAGATTTCGCACGTATGGCATCAACCTGCCGCAGTCGGCCACTGCCTACCCGAAGCGCCTGCTACAGAGCGAGGCGCTTCAGGACTGGCTTGCCGCGGCCGAGTCGGAAACCGAGGTTATCGAGAGAGAAGAAACAGGACAATGATTTTTCGACGGTACATGCTGACCCTTTTGTTCGTCATGGCGCTGCCAATCACGGTGCAGGCGGAACAATTCGAATTGCCGCCTGACGACGACGATGTTGTCGGTGCATTGACGGTTGTCAACGCGCGCGCCGACGAGACACTGCTCGATCTTGCACGTCGCCACGGCCTCGGTTATGAAGACATTGTACGTGCCAACCCCGAGGTCGATACCTGGTTGCCTGGCGAGGGCACCGAAGTCCTGCTGCCCACCCGGTATGTATTGCCGCCCGGACCAAGAAAGGGCGTCATACTGAATCTTGCCGAATACCGCATGTACTACTTTCCGGAACCGAAAGATGGCGAGCCGGCAATAGTCATGACCTATCCGATGAGCATCGGCCGCATGGATTGGGAAACCCCATTGGGCCTGACGCACATCGTTTCGAAAGTGAGGAACCCGACCTGGTATCCGCCGGAATCGGTGCGTGCAGAACATGCGGCCGACGGCGACCCGCTGCCCAGGATCGTGCCGCCGGGGCCCAAAAACCCCTTAGGCGCGTTTGCGATGCGACTCGGTCTTCCCGGCTACCTGATACACAGCACCAATCGCCCAGCCGGTGTCGGCATGCGGGTAACGCATGGCTGCATACGGATGTTTCCCGAAGACATACGTTTCCTGTTTGACCAGGTAAGCGTCAACACGCCGGTACGAATCATCAATCAGCCCGTCAAAATCGGCTGGCACGGCGACGAACTTGTCATGGAAGTTCACCGCGCGCTTGAATTTGTGCCTTTCGAAACTGATTCCGGAGAGATAAGCAATGAAGGGCTGCCGGAAGATTTACTCGTGCAGCCCGAGCGCAACATACTGACTGCGCTGACTGAACAGTTCGTCGCTGCAACGAATACACGTGCCGGCGAACTCGACTGGGAGCGGGCGGAGGACCTGCTCGAGCGAGCCGACGGCATTCCCATGCCGGTCGGTAGAACCATAAAAAACGCCGCGACAAGCGCGGCGTCTGAGTAAAATCTTCGTAGTCTTTCGGCTACTTAGACATAGATTTCTGGAACATGCGCTCCAAACGATCGCGGTTCGCATCGCAGCAAGCCTGAGCTTCAGTAGCTGCAGCCAAAGCCCGATCCGCAGTGCTCTGAGCGCTAGCAGCTGACTGCGCTGCACCGTCCACTGCTGCACGGGCAGCCTCAGCTGTAGATTTGGCTGCTGCCGCATCTCTTGCTGCACTGTCCGCTGTCGCTTGTGCCCTGTCGATTGCTTCCTGGCTGGCACATCCAGAGGCCACCCCGAGCACGAGCACGAGTGCGCTCACTTTCAGTACATTCTTAATCATCATCCAAATTTCCTCTGTTGGAATAAAACTGCAGGCGCATTATTTCCTAATATGCCCTGGGCTTCAATGAAAACCTCGTTTTTATTCGGCTAATGTCTGTTTCATGCGACAGGGTGTTGTATATTGATCTTATCGGTTCATTTCAATTTACTGTCTGCTACGTGACCTGAGCTTGGGAGCGAGGATAGATGTGTCGCTTCGCTTAAGTTCGCTGCGTCGTCCAGGACTCCGCTCACATCGGAGTATCCCCGCTCCCGCATCCTGCTCCGCCCGGACAATACGACGCTCAGCGACACACCCATCCCTGCTGGTCCAGTTCGACGAATAATGACTTGCGCCGAACTGATACCTGTATATAATCCCAGGCACTGTTTATTTATACAGGGTTATTGCGATGCAAGGTCTGACTCCCAGACAATCTCAAATTCTCCATATGATTCAAGAATTTATAGTCGATTCCGGCATGCCGCCTACGCGTGCGGAGATCGCTAAAGAGCTCGGCTTCAAGTCTGCCAATGCGGCCGAGGAGCATTTGCGGGCATTGCAGCGCAAGGGGGTGCTGGAACTCGTACCGGGGACGTCCAGGGGCATACAGCTCAAGGATTCACTGCGCGAGCAGCTGGGTCTGCCGCTGGTCGGCAGGGTGGCGGCCGGTAGCCCGATCCTGGCAGAGGAGCATATCGAGACACATTACAGGCTCGATCCGGCTCTGTTTAACCCCAAGCCGCATTACCTGCTGCGGGTACATGGCATGAGCATGAAGAACGCAGGCATTCTCGACGGCGATCTTGTTGCAGTACACCGCACACCTGAAGTGCGCAACCGGCAGATTATTGTGGCCAGAGTGGGGGACGAAGTCACCGTCAAACGCTATCGCCAGGATGGTTCCACGGTCTGGCTGTTACCGGAGAACGAGGAGTTCGAACCGATACAGGTGGACCTGAACACACAAACGATGGTGATCGAGGGTGTTGTTGTTGGCGTCATCCGTGACAATTTGTCCCGGCACTAAGCAAACCTTGTTGCATTGTGGCCGACACGCTCGAGAAATTACTGCAAAACCCGCATCTCTGGCGGGGGCGGGATCAGGCAAATACCCCGGGCTGGCAAGGTCTCCCCAGCGGCTACCCAAAACTCGATCGCTATTTGCCGGGCGGTGGTTGGCCACGGCATGCCCTGACCGAAATTCTGCTCGAGCACTATGGCATGGGCGAGCTTCAATTGTTGATGCCGGCACTGGCCCGCCTCAGTAAACCGGAAGACAGTGAGGCAGCAGACGATGCAGAAGCTGGCTGGATAGCCTGGATAGCACCGCCTTTCCAACCCTACCCGCCCGCATTGTTGCAATGGGGTATCAACCTCTCGCAGGTATTGATTGTGCGTCCCAGGCAGGAGAGTGAGACCTTGTGGGCAGCCGAACAGGCTTTGTCTTCCGGCAATTGTGCAGCCGTACTCATGTGGTTGGATACGCTGGATGACTATTCCAGCCGGCGTTTGCAACTCGCTGCCGAGAAAGGACAAAGCTGGGCAATCGCATTTCGCCCGCTGAAAGCCCTGGCTCAAGCGTCGGCTGCTGTTTTGCGTATTCAGCTCACAGCGGGTGAAAAAGGCACGGATTTGGGTATTCTGAAAAGTCGCGGTGGCCGGCCGGCCGTGGTGCGGGACTATGCGGGTTAACCCGAACATTGCACGAGATCCGGCCACAAACCGGACGCTCGTACAAGCTTCGGGTTAATCATGTCGTCCCCGGATAAATCGCCCGCCATTTTGCGGGAAGCCGCCCCGACTCCCTCCGTAATAACAAAGCCTGCTCACTTACAAAAAACGCCTGCGCAGCAGTCGCTCACGCCTGTCGCAGAACCTGAAGCGCCTCGGGCGACGCCTGTACGACGTCTGTGGCTTTGTATTTATCTGCCGGCCCTGCCGTTGCAGGCTTTAGATGATATAAACGTCCGGGAAGCAATAGCGGTATTCGAAGGCCGGGAGGGCATGCAGCGGATATTGCTGGCCGACAAAAAAGCCAGCGCAGCGGGCATAAGCCCCGGACTGGCGGTGAATGCCGCATTAGCGCTCCTGCCAGCGCTTTGTCTCAGGGAACGCAGCCTGCAACAGGAGCGACAGGCTTTAGAAGCTCTGGCTGCCTGGGCAGAGCAATTCACCTCTTTTGTCTGCATCGAAACGCCCAGCGTGTTGCTTCTGGAAATCGCTGGCAGCCTGCGGTTATTCGGCGGGCCTTCGTCCCTGCGGCAGAGAATCGCGACCGGTCTGGAGAGCCAGGGCTTCAGCGCGCTACTTTCGATCGCACCGACGCCCAAGGCATCGACCTGGCTGGCAAAGGCGGGCCGCAGGGTCTGTATTCTGGAGCAGGCAGACTTGACCAGTGCATTGCGCAAGCTGCCAATACGCTGTCTTGGGTGGCCGGATTCCGTCAAGGAACATTTGAGCGGTATGGGCATTACCTGCGTCGGCGATTGCCTGCGGTTACCGCGAGAAGGTTTTGCGCGGCGTTTTGGTGCTGGTCGCTTACTCGAACTTGATCGCGCGCTGGGCCGCTTGCCAGATCCCCGTCAATCTCATCGGGCGCCCGAACGTTTTTGTTCGGAATACGAATTGGTCGAAGAAGAGAGTGCGAGTGATTTGCTTCTCAATATCTGTCAGGAACTGCTTATTGAACTCGAGCGTTTTTTACTGACGCGGCAATTAAGTGTGCAGCGTGTGTTGTTTGGCTTTTTTCATTTGCGGGAGCCCGCAACGCATCTGACGCTGGGTTGTGTGCAGGCAAGCCGCAGCGTTCAGCACTGGTTTGATTTGCTGAAGATAAAGTTTGACCAGCTTCAGTTGCCGGCGCCGGTGATAGCGATTCGTTTAGCTGGCGGGCAGAGTCAATCACTCACGGCAAGAACTTCCAAGTTGCCCTTTAATAATGCGGGCAAGCGACAGAGTGAACCCATCGCACATCTTGTTGAGCGCATGAGCGCACGCATCGGTGATGAATCAGTACATGGTGTCACGACCGTCGCCGAGCACCGCCCGCAGTATGCCTGGATGCCTGCAGGTCTGACGGAGAGTGCCGCTGTTTCTAGCTACTGGTGCGAAGAAAGCAGGGTATTGCGGAGGCCTCTGTGGATGCTCCCGGAACCGAGGCCGCTGCCGGTCGAGCAGGGTGCTCCGGTGTATCAGGGTATTTTAAAGCTGCTTGACAGGCCGGAGCGCCTCGAGACGGGCTGGTGGGATGACGATGGCATTGCGCGGGATTATTACATTGCCGTCAATCCGGCAGGCATACATGTCTGGGTGTATCAGGATCGCCGGTCGGGTGACTGGTATCTGCACGGCATATTCGGCTAGCAGCGCGTGAAAAATCCTCAGACGGCACGATACTGCGTTAAGAATCGGCTCAAAATGCTCATGTACTGGCGTGTACACTGCGCTTGCCGGACAGGACGTCCCAATGCCGCGGAGCCCAGGGATGGGCGAGAGCGGCGCTCGCCGATTCTTGCCTTGTCTCGCACTCGCCTGAGACTTTTTCAACACGCTGCTAGTACTTGAAGATCTATGACTGCCTATGCCGAACTGCATGTACTCAGTAATTTCACATTCCTGAGGGGTGCATCACATCCTGAAGAGCTTGTCGAAACGGCCGCAGTATTTAGTTACAGCGCGCTGGCTATCACGGACGAATGCTCCGTCTCCGGAATCGTAAGAGCCCATGTGGCGGCAAAGAACGCAGGGCTCAAAAAACTCATCATCGGTTCGGAATTTCGGCTCAGTACCGGCCTGAAGCTTGTGGCCCTTGCACAGAGCCGGGCCGGCTATGCCCGCTTGTGTCGTCTCATTACCGATGGCAGACGAGCAGCAGAGAAGGGCAGTTACAGACTGACGCCCGATGACTTTACCGATGGCCTGCCTGATTGCCTGTTGTTATGGATTCCCGGCAGTCAACTGATACTGAAACCGGAAGACCACTGGATATGCGATGCTTTTCGTGAGCGCCTGTGGATTGCCGTGGAATTGCTCGCCGACGGCCTGGAACGTCAACGCTTAAACCGGCTGCAAAGCTCAAGCCGGACGATGGGCTTGCCGCTCGTTGCCAGCGGTGACGTGCATATGCACCGCCGCTCGCGTCGTATGTTGCAGGACACGATTACGGCGATACGGAAGAAAGTAACGCTTGACAGGGCAGGCTTCGCGCTGTATCCGAACGGCGAACGTTACCTTCGATCTCCTGCATCAATCGAGACGATCTATCCCGCAGAACTCACTCGGGAGACGCTGCAAATCGCCGGCCTGATCGATTTCTCGCTCGATGAGCTTCGTTACGAATATCCGGACGAACTGGTACCCGACGGTGAAACGCCGCGCAGTTATCTGCGTATTTTGAGCGAGCAGGGCATGCGAAGACGCTGGCCTGATGGTGTTCCGCAAAAGGTCGTGGCGCTCGTAGAGCATGAACTCGAACTCATTGCCGATCTTAACTACGAGCCCTACTTCCTGACCGTGCATGACATCGTTACTTATGCGAGGGCGCAGGGGATTCTGTGTCAGGGCCGAGGTTCTGCAGCGAATTCTGCAGTTTGCTTTTGTTTGGGCATTACCGAAGTCGATCCGGGACGCATGGCAATGCTCGTCGAACGATTTATCTCCAAAGAACGTAATGAACCACCGGACATCGATGTAGATTTCGAACACGAGCGACGCGAGGAGGTTATTCAATATATCTATGGAAAGTATGGACGGGAGCGTGCGGCGCTCGCCGCGGCGGTGGTAACGTACCGGCCGCGCAGTGCACTGCGGGATGTCGGCAAGGCGCTTGGTCTCAGCGGCCTGCAGGTCGATAAGCTGGCCCGTTCCATGCAGTGGTGGGACGGCCAGGAGGTCGACGACAGCCGGGTGCTCGAGGCCGGGCTCGATCCCGAGAGCCCGGTTATCAAACGCCTGCTCTATCTCGTGCGGCAGCTCATCGGTTTTCCGCGACATCTTTCACAGCACGTTGGCGGATTCGTCATCTCCAATGGACCTTTGACGGAACTGGTACCTGTCGAAAACGCGACGATGCAAGGTCGCACCGTCATTCAATGGGAGAAAAATGATCTCGAGGACTTGGGGCTGTTGAAAGTCGACGTGCTGGGTCTCGGCATGCTGACAGCAATCAGGAGAAGCTTCGATCTGATCAGGGAATACGACGGCAGGGAGTACTCGCTCGCGACGGTGCCGGCGGAAGACCCGAAAGTGTATGACATGATCTGCGACGGCGACACGATGGGTGTATTCCAGATCGAGTCTCGCGCACAGATGGCGATGTTGCCGCGTCTAAAGCCACGTTGTTATTACGATCTTGTCATTGAAGTGGCGATTATCCGCCCGGGCCCCATACAGGGAGACATGGTGCACCCGTATCTTCGCAGGCGTTCCGGTGAGGAGGCCGTCGAGTATCCGAGCGATGCCGTCAAAGAAGTACTGCAGCGCACACTCGGTGTTCCTATTTTTCAGGAACAGGTGATGCAGCTGGCTGTTGTGGCCGCCGGCTTTACCCCGGGTGAGGCTGACCGACTGCGTCGCGCAATGGCGGCCTGGAAACGTCGCGGCGGTCTCGGCCAGTTTGAAGAAAAGCTCATCACGGGCATGCGGGAGCGGGGTTATACAGAGGACTTTGCCCGGCAGATCTTCAAACAGATAAAGGGCTTTGGTGAGTACGGTTTTCCTGAGTCTCATTCGGCCAGCTTTGCGTTACTCGTTTATGTTTCCTGCTGGCTTAAATGCCATGAACCAGCGGTGTATACGGCCGCACTGCTAAACAGCCAGCCGATGGGTTTTTATTCGGCATCGCAACTCATTCAGGACGTCCGGCGTCATGGCGTCGAAGTGCGGGCCGTGGATGTCAATCAAAGTGACTGGGATTGCACACTGGAGAGAACCCAAAGTGGTAAGCCGGCATTACGCCTGGGCTTGCGACAGGTCAAAGGCTTATCCGAAACTGCGGGCAAGACAATCGTCGACAAGCGTTCATCCGGTCTGTATCGGAGTATTCAGCAGCTGCTTGAGCGCACCGCCCTGAATCGCAGGGCACTTGGTGCATTGGCTGCCGCAGGTGCGCTGGCGACACTGGAGGGACACCGGCACCGGGCCCGCTGGGCTGTCGCTGGGGTTGAAAGACCAACGGCGCTTTTTCCCTCGATGGAGCATCATGAAGCCGTCCCGATGCTGAAGCGCCCCACGGAAGGACAGAACATCGTTGCCGACTACCAACATCTCGGGCTGACACTCGAGCGTCATCCCATGGCACTCATTCGACATTACCTGGATAGATTCGAATACGTTTCATCCAACGAGTTACCGGGCCTTCGGAGCGGCCGCCGGGTGAAAGTAGCAGGACTGGTCATCACGAAACAGCGACCCGGAACCGCCAGCGGAGTCACCTTTGTCACGCTTGAGGACGAATCAGGATGCACGAATCTGATTGTGTGGAAAAAAATTGCTGACGAGCAGCGCAGCGTACTTCTGAATGCACGCTTGATGGGAGTGGAAGGCGAATTACAGATCGAAGGCAAGGTAATTCACGTCATCGCCAGGAAACTGATCGATCACAGTGCGTTGCTGGGGGAGTTGCTGCTGCGGTCGAGAGATTTCCGCTGAGAATTATTGCGTCGAATCCACCGCCGTCCCATAAATAAAAGACCGGCGTCCTGACGGGCGATACTTGTAAAGGTATCCGAGCGAATGTCATCATGTGCCCAACAAGCGAAAGCTACCTGAACGGGATGCTACCGTTTCCGTGCAGGGCCCCGCAGCAAATAATCACGGAGCTGACTCCTTTTGACGATCGAGTCAATTGCGTTTTATTCCGCATCAAGACAGCTCTGTATTTGTCAGCGCGCAGTCGTTCATTTGGATTGCATACCGGCACTGCAAGATTCGAGAGCACAGCAGCCAGGTGGCGCCAGCCGATAAGGTGATCATCCGATGTCCGATATGATAAAAGGCCCTGCCCCCTGTTATCGCCTGCTGGGCCACGAATTCTCCTTGTATTCGGGGAAGGCTCGCGCCTATCTGCGGCACAAGCAGATCCCGTTCGTCGAGAGCATCAGTGTCGAAGACCGTAAGCTCATTCAAGAGCGTGTCGGTCGTCGCGTGGTACCGGTGGTGGTGACACCCGATGGCGAGTATGTGCAGGACACGACGCAGATTATCGACTACTTCGAGCGCCTTTATCCCGAAGCATCAGTGTATCCGGAGGGGCCGTGGCAACGGCTTGTGTCGTTGTTGTTTGAGGTCTATGGCGACGAGTGGCTGGTGTTGCCGGCGATGCACTATCGCTGGCACTTCAAGCGGGAGAATCTCGCCTATGTCCTGAGGAATTTCGGCGATATCATCAAGCCGGGATGGCCGCGTTTGTTGAGGCCGATAGGCGGGCTTCCGTCAGCGATGCTGTTCGGTAATCTGTACAAGCCCGTCATGGGGCGGAGTCGTGGCAACATCGGTGAAATAGAAAAAAGCTACGAGTCGTTTCTCGATGACTTCAATCGGCACCTTGAAGACCACTCATATCTCCTGGGAGAGAGGCCGAGCGTTGGTGATTTCGGCCTGATCGGGCCGCTGTATGCTCATCTGTATCGAGACCCCTACCCGGGCCGGCTGATGAGGGAGCGTGCACCGAATGTCGCGCAATGGGTTGAGCGCATGCAGCGGCCCACAACTTTCGACGGCAGCTTTCTTGCTGATGACCGGGTGCCCGAGACACTGTATCCGTTACTGAGGCGCATGTTTGACGAGCAGCTGCCGGTACTCGTGGATACTGTACGGCGAGTCGGGCGATGGGCAGCAGAACATCCGGATGCGAAAGGAATTCCCCGCTTCATCGGCAAACACGAATTCTATCTTGGGAAAGTGAAGGCAACTCGATACGTCATGCCGTTTTCCCAATGGATGTTTCAGCGACCATTGGCCCATTACCGGTCTCTGTCTCACGCGCAAAAGGCGCGTATCGATCCGATACTCGATGAACTCGGTGGCTTGAGCGGACTGAATGAACCGGTGGCGGCGCCCCTGAAACTCGAAAATTATCGCCTGCTCCTGGAGCGCTAGCACGAAACAGGGCGCTGCCCCCATTGTTCAGCGTCAATTGTCTTCTTATTCCTCGTCGAGATCGATATCAAATGTATTATCGAGTTCTTTCTCAGCCGCCCGTTGTTCCTGTATTTCTTCAAGGCGTTTTCGAATTTCGTTTTTCATATGTGCATCGTCGCCCTGTGACGCTTCGATTTCGGCGACGAGTTCTTCGACGTTAATTTCCACAGACACATCGCCAACATTGTCTGTGACTCCCGTCTCCGTCAAAACGACCGTTTCTTCCGTTATTTCTTCGTCGACGGCGACCTCTGCATCCTCTGCTTTGTCGCGATCACCCATTTCGGTATGCATCATCTAAAGCCTCAATTCATGTACAGCTTGAATCCTGAGAAACGTGAGCAGTTCCGTTTGCATTAATCGCTTATATACGCCCAAAAATTCGGAGGCGCAAGAGAGTGATCTGCACTTTTTCAGTTACCCTGAAAAGATGCCCAAATGAGCCCTGGTAAGGGTTCCGATGTAGCCCCGATGCGGGCTAGCGGATGAGATTGTTGATTTCGAAAATCGGCAGGAGGATGGCGAGTACGATGAGCAACACAATGGCCGCCATGACAATGACAAGAAGCGGTTGCATGATGCCGAGTAAGGTAGCGATCAGGCCGTCGACTTCGCGCTCCTGATTGGTGGCGGCATGCGCGAGCAGTTCCTCAAGCCGGCCACTGGCTTCGCCGCTGGCGATAAGGTGCGTAGTCATCGGTGGAAACAGTTTGCTTGCCGCCAGCGACTTGCTGATCATCGCGCCTTCGCGCACTCGTTGCGTCGCTTCCTCAACCGCTTCTCGCATCGGCACATTGACAACGACCTGTGAAGCGATGGTCAGTGACTCGAGAATTGGCACACCGCTGCCTGCGAGGATGCTCAGAGTTTGCGTGAACCTGGCAGTGTTCATGCCGCGTGTCAGTTTACTGATGATGGGCAGGCGCAGGAGCAATAAATGATAACGTCGTCTTGGCCCCTCTTTTTTGAGGATATGCCGTACGCCGAATATGAGCGCCACAACAAAAACGATCAGGCCGATCCAGTAATCACGAATGAAATCGCTCGATGCAATCATAATCCGGGTTAGCAGCGGCAGCTGCTGGTCGTAGTTTTCAAATATGTAGACGACTTTCGGAACAACATAGGCCAGCATAAAACTGATAATCGCAACCGCGGTTACAACGAGTGCAATCGGATAAATCAGTGCGTTTTTTACTTGCTGTTGCAGTATGTGCCGGGACTCGGTGAAATCGGCAAGGCGTTCAAGCACGGCGTCGAGATGTCCGGACTGTTCGCCCGCTGCAACTGTTGCACGGTAAAGTTCGGGAAATGCGTGCGGAAAATCGGCAAGGCCGTCTGCGAACGTGTGGCCTTCCATGACGCGGGCCCGCACGCCCAACAGAATGCTCTGTGCCTGCGCGTCTTCGTTCTGTTGGCTGACCGCGAGCAGCGCTTCTTCAAGGGGCAGGCCGGCCTGAGACAGGGTCGCGAGTTGACGTGTCAGAAGCGCGAGTTCGCTTGCGGAAAGACCGCGTTTCAGGGAAAAACTTCGCTGGCGCCGTGATTCTTTTTTTGCGACCTCAGTAACTTTGATCGGATACATGTGCCGGTCGCGGAGGGTCTGGCGTACATGTTTGGCGGTGTCGCCCTCGAGCAGGCCTTTGGATTCCTTACCTGCTTGATCGAGTGCTACATATTCGAAGGCGCCCATAAGCGGATTTTATGCCAATCAATCTTCGCGCGTCACACGAAGTACTTCATCGAGTGTGGTAGTGCCGGCAAGCACGCGGCGACGGCCGTCGGCACGAATGCTTGGGGTCATCGTTCGGGCGTGCCGTTCGAGCTGCTGCTCGCTGACGCCATCATGAATCATCGTTCTCATTACGTCATCTACAGCAATCAGTTCATAAATGCCGGTGCGGCCACGATAGCCCGTGCTTGCGCTTTCGCTGGCCCTGTAGATCGTCGGCGGATTGGCCGGGTCCATTTTAAGGGTGTGGCATTCGTAGTCGCGGGCAACATAGGCCACTTTGGTAGCGTCGTCGAGAACCCGAACCAGGCGTTGTGCAAGAACGCCGATCAGACTGGACGACAGAAGAAATGGTTCGACGCCCATGTCGCGGAGCCGGGCTATCGCGCCGACTGCGGTGTTGGTGTGCAGGGTGGAGAGAACAAGGTGACCGGTCAAACTCGCCTGAACCGCAATTTGTGCGGTTTCAAGGTCACGGATCTCGCCGACCATGACGACGTCCGGGTCCTGGCGCAAAATCGCCCGGAGGCCCCTCGCGAAGGTCATTTCAACTTTGGTATTGACCTGTGACTGGCCAATGCCGTCGATGAAATACTCGATCGGGTCTTCAACCGTCATGATATTGCGGCTGTTGTCATTGATGCGCCCGAGCGCAGCGTACAAAGTCGTCGTCTTGCCGCAGCCCGTCGGTCCTGTTACGAGGATGATGCCGTGCGGCTTGTGAATGAGTTCGTCCATGATCTTGAGGGAGTTCTCGTCCATGCCGAGAGAGCTCAGATCCAGACGACCTGCTTGTTTGTCGAGAAGGCGTAATACGACCCGTTCGCCGTGACCCGAAGGCATGGTCGATACGCGCACGTCGACGGCGCGGCCGGCAATTCTCAGAGATATACGGCCGTCCTGCGGCAGGCGTTTCTCGGCAATGTCCAGTTTTGACATCACTTTGATCCGGGAGACCACGAGTGGGGCGAGCGCACGACGCGTCTGCAGAATTTCCTGGAGAACGCCGTCGATTCGAAAACGCACAACGAGCCGGTTCTCGTAGGGCTCGATATGCACATCCGATGCGTTTTCCTTGACGGCTTCGGTCAGCACCGCGTTGATGAAGCGAATAATAGGTGCATCATCATCGCTCTCCAGGAGATCCGATGGCTCCGGGAGTTCCTGTGCGACTTGCAACAGGTCGATGTCTTCATCGAGGCCACCGACCATTTGCATCGCCATGTTACTGCCCTGTTCGTAGGCTTGTTGCAGCATTGCGTCGAATGCCTCTGCGGGCACTCTGGTCAGTTGCAGGGGAACGCCGGCGAAACGCCGGGCTTCGGCGAGGCTCAGCGGCGAGGCGCCGGTGCGATAGACGGTGTCTGCTTTGCCGTCCTTGATTTCACGAATCAGGACGCCATGGCGCTTGGCAAACGAAAAAGGCAGGGCCCGTGCGCTGGCATCACCCGCTGCTACGCTATCGCCGACCTCGACGGCAGTAACATCTTCAGTTTCGAGAACGATTTCGGTATTGCTGTCCATGCCCGTAACGCCGTTACCTGGCGTTATTCACCAGAATCATCGGCAGATTTGATTGCGTTCGCTTCTTCTTCATAGGACTCCAGCGGCGGCATGACCGGGCGATTGGCACCGCGCAACTGCGGTACTTTGGATCTCCCGCTGCCCATCTGGATATCCCTTATATAATTGTATTTGGCGTGTGTCGCAATAGCTGCTTGTGTACCGTCCCGCAAAATCGTCGGCCTGATAAATACCATCAGGTTGGTTTTCACTTTTACGACACTCCGATGCCGAAACAGGGCGCCGAGCAGCGGGATGCTGCCGAGAATCGGAACCTTCTGAGTGCTTTCTCTCAGCTCATCCTTGATCAGACCGCCAAGGACCAGGATACCGCCATCCTCGATGATGACCGTTGTGTCAATCGTGCTCTGATTCGTAATCAGGTCGGCCGCTGCTGTCGATTCGCTGATGCTGGAAACCTCCTGCGAAATCTTCAGCAAAATCGCGTTGCCCTCATTGATTTGCGGCGTTATCGTCAGTTTGACGCCGACCTGTTCGCGCTGAATGGTTTGAAACGGATTTACGGCACCGCCAGCGGTACCGGTACTGGTAAACGAGCCCGTCAAAAACGGCACCTCCTGGCCGATGTTCAGGCTGGCTTCCTCGTTGTCCGTGGTCACGATCGTCGGCGTCGAAATGATGTTGGTGGTGGCATCGGCTCGCAGGGCACTCAGGATCGCCGCGAAGCTGGTGCCGCCGTCCACGATGCGGCCAATGCCGATCGAAACGCCTTCCCCGATCGCTCCGCTCGGGTCGACGGCACCACCGCTGCCAGCCGAAGCAAGGAGGTTGATCAGGTTCGTGCCGGACGCCGGAAAGTTCGTGATGCCAACCGGGGTATTGCTGCCGCTGCCTTCGACAGCCCAGGTGACGCCGATGTCGGATACTCTGTCGACGAGAACTTCGACAATAATCGCTTCAACCAACACCTGTGCTCGCCGGATATCCAGCTTGTCGACGATGGACATCAAGGAACGCATCATCTTGGGCGGAGCGTTGACCACGATCGCGTTGGTCTGCGGGTCTGCCCAGACACTGACCTGATCCGCCGCTGCGGCGCCGGTTGCGGCGGCGCCTGCTGTCGCCTGCTGCGTAAAGTGCGTTTGCAGCTTGGTGGCCAGGTTTTCGGCATCCGCATAGCGCAAGTAGCGTACCCGGGTGCTGCCGCCATCCTCCAGCGGTGTATCGAGATGGGCGATCAGTGCCCGCAGCCTTAGCCTGCCGCTCTTGTCACCACCGATCAAGATGCTGTTTGTGCGGGCATCCGCGACAAGGCTCGTCGTCACCGGCATGCCGTCGGTGCGTGGCGCTTGCGTAAGCGCTGTCAGTACCCGGACAATCTCGGCAGAAGACGCGTGTTCAAGCGGGACGACCTCAATGTCGTCATCGGTGGAAAGATCGATGCGGCGAATGATATTGATCAACCGCTTCACGTTACTGGCCCGATCGGAAATGATGAGCATGTTGGAGCCCGGATGAGCTGCCAGGTGTCCGTACTGAGGAATCAGCGGCCGAAGAATCGGCACGAGCTGTGCAGCACCAATGTTGTGCACCTGAATTACCTGAGTCACGATGTCGTCAGCAGCCGCGCCTTCCGTGGTCGGCGGGTTCGGATGCTGTCGCGCGGTCGCATCCGGAATGATCTTGACGACGTCACCAGTCGTTATCGCGATATAGCCATGCACCTGAAGGATTGATAAAAATGCCTCGTAAAACGCCTCCGGGGACATTGGTGTCTTCGACAGTATCGTCACCTTTGCCGTGACACGCGGATCCAGAATGAACGTTTTGCCGGTAACTTCACCAACCGCCTCAACGATCTTGCGAATGTCTGCGTCTCTGAAATTCGGCGTAGTCTGTGCCTGCGCACAGGGCACAGCAAGGATGCAAAGGATGATCGCCGTCAGCAGTTGCACGGGGGTCTTGAATTCGAAATTTCTTGCCATCAACGCATTCATTGAGTTCACTTGTCACCGAGATCGAGTTGACTGGTCTTCAATATCAGCGACAGCGGCTGACCGTTTCGCACCACGGTGACCGAAACCTGGTCCGAATTGCCGAGTGACTGAAATATCTGCATTGCCTGTTGAGGATCCGTCAGGCTCGCACCGTTGATATCCTTGATCAGGTCACCCGGGCGCAGGCCGAGCGCTGCAAATTGCTTGCGGTCCCGACCAGGATACACCCGGTAGCCCTGCATCTGACCCGCTACCATGTACGGAGTTGGCCGAACCACGTCGGCGAGTTTCGCGACGTTTTGCGAGATGACGGTCTGGATACTCCGGTTGCTGCTCGAGGCACGGTTGACAGATGTGGTATTTCGCCTGACCGGCACCGGACTTTGCGGAAATTCTTTCGGCAGTTTCAGGGCTCTCAGCGCGCCACCCTCGTTGAGCACTACCCGGTCCGGATAGACCGCATGCAGGGTCGTACCGGGTACAACGGTGTCCCGGATGCCATAGACTTTCTCCTCATTGCGGCTGTCCGCGATGATCGCCAGCCCTTCGTCAGGCCGCATTCCAGCAATCGTACCCTTGAGCAAGAGATTCTGGCGGGTTTCTGCAAGGTCCTCATCGATGACGGGCGGGGCCTCGGTCACGGCCCCGTCGGTGCTTGCCGCGCCGAAAATATGGGCATTGGCGATGGCTTGCACGTTCGCGCGCGACCCCACTGCGCCTCCTGCGCTGACCTGCGAGGGTATGGTCACGACCGGATCGCCGGCCGAGGAGCCGGGCATCAGCATCCAGATGATCCTGGCCAGTTGCCAGGCGATCGCGATGACCAGCATCAGAGTCACCCAGCGCGGCAATAACTGATTGACAGCAGACAGCGTTCGCTCGCCGTCAAAGTGCCTGAAATCGGACCATTTCGCTTCAATTGTCATAAAGACCTGACCCGCTCGATACCCATGAATATGCCCACTACCCCTGTCATTGACGCAGCAGGGGGATAATAAGGTTTCAATGCCCACTCAAACAAGCCCAGAACAGCAAAAAAACCTATATACGGCAAGTATATACCCCTAATTTCTAAATCTTTTTGGAGATACCGTGGCCGGGCTGTGCGGGTTTATGGAGAAATGTGCGGACCAGGGTTGGAGTCATAGGCGCCGGGCCCATATATAATGGGCTCCAGAGCCGGTGCGGCAGGCGCGTTTGCCGGTCAATTCGCTGAAATGAAGACTTTTGGCAGCTATGTCTGAACAGGAAAAAAACGATCTGTATCGCGATGGCCACGACCTGGCGATCGCAGAAGCCCGGCCGAAGTTGAAACGGCCGTCGCTTTATGAGGTCATACTAATCAACGACGACTACACGCCCATGGAGTTTGTGGTTGAAGTATTGGAATCCATTTTCAACATGGAACGCTCGAACGCGACACGGGTGATGCTCGAAGTGCATACCAAGGGCAAGGGCATTTGCGGCGTCTACAATTTCGAAATTGCCGAAACGAAGGTCGCACAGGTCATGAGCATTGCACAGCAGCAGCAACATCCCTTGTTGTGTACGATGGAGGAGTCCTGATCAGGGCGCGAATGCGCGGATCGGTGAAACGAGAAAGGCCCGATGTTAAGTAGCGAACTGGAATTTTGTCTCAACGAAGCATTTCAAAATGCTCGTGAGCGCTGCCATGAATTCATGACGGTTGAACATTTGCTGCTGGCGCTCCTGGACATCCCCAAAGTGCATGAGATCCTGAAAGCCTGTGATTCCAATGTCACACAGCTTCGCCGGCAGTTAACCGAATTCATCGACGAGGCAACACCATTGATGCTCGATGGAGAAGAGGGCGATGTGCAGCCCACGCTCGGCTTCCAACGCGTGTTGCAGCGCGCAGTCTTCCACGTGCAGTCCAGCGGCAGGAAGGAAGTCACCGGCAGCAATGTATTGGTGGCGATTTTCAGCGAGAAACAATCACAGGCCGTGTACTTCCTCGGGCTTCAGAACGTCACGAGACTCGATGTCGTGAATTACATCGCACATGGCATGCCGCAATTGCCCAGTGAGGGTGCCGAGGAAGACATCGACACGTCTCTCGATCCTGATGCTGAACCCGAATCCAGCGCTCTCAAGAAATACGCCACGAACCTCAATCAGTTGGCGATCGAGGGCAAAATCGATCCGTTGATCGGCCGCGAGCTCGAAATTGAAAGGACGGTTCAAATACTTTGCCGGCGAAGAAAAAACAACCCGCTGTATGTCGGCGAGGCGGGCGTCGGTAAGACGGCTATCGCAGAAGGTCTGGCGCGACTGATCACAGAAGAGCGTGTGCCGGAAGTGTTGCATGACAGCACGATCTACGCACTCGACATGGGGACGCTTATCGCCGGTACTAAATATCGGGGCGATTTCGAAAAGCGCCTGAAAGCCGTGATCGCCGAGATCCGGCAGGACCCGGGAGCGATCCTCTTCATCGACGAAATTCATACAGTTATCGGAGCCGGTGCAGCGTCTGGCGGCGTCATGGATGCGTCAAACCTGATCAAGCCGGTGCTGGCCAACGGTGAGATTCGCTGCATCGGATCGACGACTTATACCGAATACCGTGGTGTCTTCGAAAAAGATCATGCGCTTGCGCGCCGCTTTCAGAAAATCGACGTTCCAGAGCCAAGCATCGAGGAAACAATCGCTATCCTGAACGGCCTCAAGAGCCGTTTCGAGGAACATCACGGCGTGAAATACGATGCCGAAGCGCTTGAGGTTGCGGCGGAACTGGCGGCCAAATATATCAACGACCGTCGACTGCCGGATAAAGCGATCGATGTGATCGATGAGGCGGGTGCCAGCCTGCGCCTGAAACCCGTAGCGGAGCGCGGCGATCGAGTCACCGTGGAGATGATCGAAAACATCATTGCGAAAATGGCGCGCATCCCACCGAAGAGTGTGTCGGCATCCGACAAGGACGTGCTTAAGACGCTCGAGCGCGATTTGAAGCTGACGATCTTCGGTCAGGATAAAGCGATCCAGGCCTTGAGCGCGGCGATCAAGATGGCACGATCCGGGCTGACCGATGAGGGCAAGCCGATCGGTTCGTTCCTGTTTTCCGGCCCGACAGGCGTCGGCAAGACCGAAGTGACTCGTCAGCTCGCGTTGGTCATGGGTGTCGAGCTGATTCGTTTCGACATGTCTGAATACATGGAACGCCATACAGTGTCGCGACTGATCGGTGCCCCGCCTGGTTACGTCGGTTTTGATCAGGGCGGCTTGCTGACTGAGGCAGTAACCAAGAATCCACATGCCGTTGTATTGCTCGACGAGATAGAAAAGGCGCATCCCGACGTCTTCAATCTGCTGTTGCAAGTGATGGACCACGGCACACTGACCGACAACAATGGCCGCCAGGCGGACTTCCGGAACATCATCCTGGTAATGACGACGAACGCCGGCGCGCAGGAAATGAGTCGTGCGTCGATCGGATTCACTGAGCAGGATCACAGCAGCGACGGCATGGCCATTATCAAGAAGTCGTTCACGCCGGAGTTCCGCAACAGGCTGGATGCAATCATTCAGTTCGCATCACTGGATGCTCATTCGATTGCGCGCGTCGTCGATAAATTGGTCGTCGAACTGGAAGCGAAGCTCGGTTCAAACAATGTCACGCTGGAACTCGACGATGCAGCGCGTAACTGGATCGCGGAACGCGGTTACGACCCCAAGATGGGTGCACGGCCGATGGCACGGATAATCCAGGAGCAAATCAAGCGGCCGCTGGCCGAAGAATTGCTGTTTGGCAGTCTGGCCGATGGCGGTCACGTCCGCATCTGTGTCGCAGCCGACGGCAACCTGGAACTCAAGTCTGAGCCCGCGACGAAAGAATTGGCACACCTGCCCGAAGAGTAAGAATGGAATTCAGGGGTCGAACCGCTAAGGGGATTTAGCGGTTCGACCCCTGAATTTATTACCGACCCCGATAGATGATCCGGCCCTTGCTGAGATCATAGGGTGTTAACTCCACGGTGACACTGTCGCCGGTCAGTATCCGAATGTAATTCTTGCGCATCTTGCCCGATATATGCGCTGTAATGACATGGCCGTTTTCGAGCTCAACACGAAATGTCGTGTTGGGCAGCGTCTCGGTCACGACGCCTTCCATCTGTAGTGCTTCTTCTTTTGCCACAACTCTGATCTATGTTCCAAAAGGCTCGAGAATTGTGCAGAAACCATCGCCTTATTGCAACGCGGGATCGCTGTCCAGGCTCATTAATGCCGGCAGCGGCATGCGGTTTTGCGGCCATTCAGCGAATTTCGTTGCAGGATCGCAGGCACGTTCGAGCAAAGCCGCGAATTCCGACCGCGGCATGAGTATTGCCCCGAGACTCGTCAGGTGTGGCGATCCGACCTGACAGTCGAGGATTTCAAAGCGATGGCGGACGAGCAGCCCGCACAGTGTCCACATGGCGATTTTCGAGGCGTTGGATTCCTGACTGAACATCGATTCGCCGAAGAAGGCCTTGCCGATTGCGAGCCCGTACAAGCCACCGACGAGCTCATCGTCCCGCCAGATTTCCACCGAGTGCGCCCAACCCTGGCCGTGCAGCGTTGAGTATGCCTCGATCATCTCATCTGTAATCCATGTTCCCTTCTGGCCGACTCGATTGGCCGCACAGGCCTCGACGACGGCACTAAAAGCTTTGTTGAAACTAATCTCCAGGGCTGAGTTTTGCATGGAGCGACGAAGACGGCGCGCCAGGTGAAAGGAGTCCGGCAGCATGACGCAACGTGGGTCTGGAGACCACCAGAGAATCGGCTGGCCGCTGTCAAACCAGGGAAACACGCCTCGGCGGTAGGCGTACAGGAGTCTGTCAGGCGCGAGATTGCCACCTGCTGCCAACAGGCCATCGGGTACGGTTAGCGCCGCAGCAATGTCCGGAAATGCTTCCGGCGGATCATCCTGACTGATCCACGCAATACGTGGCGTGCTCACGACTCCCGCTCCGTACCGTCCGCCCCTTCGCCGATGCGATAGGGCGTATGCGTACCTGCCGCATCCATATAACGATCGATATGTTGCCCCTCTTCACGCAAGTAGCTTCGGATCGCTGCATAGAATTCCGGATGTGCCAGCCAGTGTGCCGACCAGGTCGTTGTGGGCACGAACCCTCTGCTGAGTTTGTGTTCGCCCTGTGTGCCCGGTTCAAATATTTTCTTCTTGTTTGCGATGCAGTACTTGATGCCCTGGTAGTAACAGGTTTCGAAGTGCAGTGAATTGTAGTGAGCGTCGCTTCCCCAGTAACGTCCATAGAGAACATTGTCACTCTCGTAAAAAACGGCTGCTGCGATTAATGCCTTCTGTCGTTCGGCCAGGACCAGTAGAATCGTGCCGGGCAGATGCTTCGACACATCAAGAAAGAAGTCGAGGTCGAAGTAGGGCATCGAACCACGTCTGAGAAATGTCACACTGATAAGTTGATAGACATCCTTCCAAAGTGCGTGATCAATGTCCTCGCCGTGCAACCACCGAAACGTAATTCCGTCTTCCACAACCCGGCGCCGCTCACGTTTCACTTTTTTTCGCTTTGCGGAGCTGAATTTGCGCAGGAAATCATCAAAATCCCGATAGCCCTGGTTGTGCCAGTGGAACTGACAATCCTTGCGCAGTTGCAAGCCGGACTCACGGAGCACGGATAATTCGTCGGGCTCGGGAAACAGCACATGAAATGAGGAACAGTCCGTATCGCGCGCAAGCTGAATCGCTGATGCCACCAATGTCCTTGCGAGATCCTTGTCGCGCCTGTCGCCGAGCAAAAGTCTGGTGCTTGGCGCCGGCGTAAAGGGCACCGCAGAGATCAGCTTGGGGTAGTAGTCAATGCCGGCCCGGTGATAGGCCTGGGCCCAGCTCCAGTCGAATACAAACTCGCCCCAGGAATGGGCCTTTTCATAAAGTGGCATTGCCGCTCGAATTTTTCCATCCGGCCCATACAAGGCAAGGTGCCTCGGCGTCCAGCCGGTCGCCGGAGAAACGCAACCGGTATTCTCCGCCGCGGCGAGAAATTCGTGCCTGAGAAACGGAAAAGTGCTGCCCGCAAGGCGGTTCCACTCATGCGCGTCAAACTTGGCAATGCTGTCGTGAATTTCGACCTGCATCGGCGCCGGTCCTGATCCAGGCCGTCAGGCGACGGCGCTGCTGGTGGGCGAACCCGCCTCCAGCTCATCCAGATGCTTTTCGGCATCAAGTGCAGCCATGCAACCGGCCCCGGCAGACGTGACCGCCTGGCGATATACCTGATCGGCCACATCGCCTGCGGCGAATACGCCGGGGATGCTTGTTGCCGTGGCGTTGCCGGTCAAACCGGCCCTTATCGTGATATAGCCGTTTTTCATATCGAGCTGGCCATCGAACAGACTCGTGTTCGGGCTGTGGCCGATCGCGATAAAAATGCCGGACAAGGCCAGGTCAGTCGTCTGGCTTTCGTCCTTTGTGCTTCGAACACGCAGTCCGGTCACCCCGGAGTCGTCTCCTAATACTTCATCGACAACATGATCCCACAGTATCTCGACTTTGCCTTCTTTTTCTTTCTGGAACAGGTGGTCCTGCAGAATCTTCTCGGCGCGTAGCGCGTCACGACGATGAATCAGTGTAACCTTCGATGCGATGTTACTTAGATACATCGCCTCTTCGACGGCAGTATTGCCGCCGCCGACGACGGCAACTTCCTGGTCGCGAAAGAAAAATCCATCACAGGTCGCGCAAGCAGAAACGCCACGGCCCTTGTACGCTTCTTCCGACGGCAGGCCGAGATACATGGCTGTGGCCCCGGTCGCGATAATCAATGCGTCGCAGGTATATGTCGCGTAATCGCCCTCGAGTACGAAAGGTCGAACCGACAGGTCGGCTGTGTGAATGTGATCATTCACAACTTCTGTGTTGTATCGTTGCACGTGCTTCAGCATGCGGTCCATCAATTCGGGACCCTGCAGTCCTTCGATATCACCCGGCCAGTTATCGACATCGGTCGTTGTCATCAGCTGACCGCCCTGTTCGATGCCGGTGACGATAACGGGATTCAGATTCGCCCGCGCCGCGTACACTGCAGCCGAATAACCGGCGGGGCCGGAGCCAAGAATCAGAACCCGGCAATGTTTCGTGTCGCTCATGTATAATTCGTCCTCAAAATTTCGCCCAGCCGGCCATTTCCAGCGTTATCCCAAGGCCCTTGAAATGCGTCCGTCGCGGCGGTATTCAAGGTTATGAACTCCGGTCATTTGACAGCGGCTGTTCGAACCGAATGCAAGTGTAGGGAAAAGCGATTCTGCGAGCAAAAGACTGTCCATGACCAGCGAGGACGACAGAAACATACGGCGTCGCGTCCGGCCGCGGCGGCCGGTCGATCTCGCCCCTCAGGACTTGCCCTTAAAGTTGTATTAGAATCAGTACCGTACAGCCATTTTATTCCAGATTACTTTAATATGGTCAGAACCAGCCAGTCAGCAAAGCCAGCAGCCCGGATATCGGCCCAGGTCGGTCGCACGCTTCGTGAGGGCGCATTGTGGGTATTCGGTTCGCTGTCGCTGATCCTGTGGGTGGCGCTCTTTAGCTATGATCCGGCTGACCCCGGCTTTACTCAGGCGAGCGGCTCAGGCGAAGTCCATAACAGCATTGGCGCAGCCGGCGCGCTGGTTGCCGACCTGCTTTTCAATTTCTTTGGCCGTCCGGCCTACCTCTTCACCGTGATGGTTTTCTATCTGGGCTGGATGATCTACCGTGAGCAAAAAACGCAACAAGCATTAACAAGAGCCGACTATGCGCTTCGCGTGGGCGGCTTCATCGCCACCCTGATCACGAGTTGTGCGTTGGCGAGCCTGCATTTTTCGCCGCTTGGTTTTCGTGAAACGGCCGGCGGCATTATCGGTCAGATCGTGGGTGGCGGCATGGAGTCGCTGATGAAACTGCTCGGTGCGAGCACGCTCCTGTTATTCCTTTGGATCGCATCCATTTCTGTCTTCCTGGGAATTTCCTGGTTCAGCGTCATGGATCGAATTGGCCGATGGTGTCTTGTCGGCTGGGAATCAGGGCGTGCGAAACTCGGCGAGCTGCGCGACAAAGCGGAAGGCCGGCGCAAGCAAGCGGCCCGCCAGGAAGCGTTTGAGGCCGAGAAAAAGCGCACCCTGGGGCGCATACCTCCGCGCATTGAGCCGGGCCTGCCGGCGCTCGAGAAGAGTGTGCGCGCAGAAAGAGAACGTCAGGTGCCGTTGTTCGAGCCGCCCGAAGCCGGTGAATTGCCGCCATTGTCGCTGCTCGATGACCCGCCGGCTCAAAAACAAGGGTACTCGGACGAATCGCTCGAGGCGATGTCACGGCTGGTCGAGCTGAAACTCCTGGATTTCGGCATCGAAGTCCAGGTTGTGTCGGTGTCTCCCGGGCCGATCATTACGCGCTTTGAACTTGACCCCGCACCCGGCGTCAAAGTCAGCCAGATCACCAATCTCGCCAAGGACCTCGCCAGGGCCTTGTCGGTCGTCAGCGTACGGGTCGTCGAAGTGATACCGGGCAAGTCATTTGTCGGCCTTGAAATACCAAATGAAAACAGAGAGTTAGTAACTCTGGGCGAGATACTGAAATCGACGGCATATGACGAGCTTGCTTCACCCCTGACACTCGCGCTCGGCAAGGACATCGGCGGCAATTCGGTTGTTGCGGATCTTTCACGTATGCCGCATCTGCTGATAGCCGGCACGACGGGCTCCGGCAAATCGGTCGCTATCAATGCCATGGTGTTGAGCCTTCTTTATAAAGCGAAACCGGAGCACGTGCGGCTCATCATGGTGGATCCAAAGATGCTCGAGCTATCGGTCTATGAGGGCATTCCGCACCTGCTCACGCCGGTTGTCACCGACATGAAAGAAGCAGCGAATGCGCTGCGTTGGTGTGTTGTGGAAATGGATCGCCGATATCGTTTGATGTCCGCATTGGGCGTTCGCAACATTGGTGGCTACAACCGCAAGGTGAGAGACGCCATCCAGTCGGGAAGGCCAATTCCGGACCCGACTTTCACGCCGCCTCCTCTGCAGGACGAGGACGCGCCGGTCGAGCACCCGACCCTCACGCCGTTGCCGTTTATCGTCGTCATTATCGACGAGTTGGCCGATTTGATAATCGTCGTCGGCAAGAAAATCGAGGAGCTGATTGCACGCCTTGCACAAAAAGCACGTGCGTCCGGCATACATATGTTGCTTGCAACACAGCGGCCGTCTGTTGATGTGATTACGGGCCTTATCAAGGCGAATATTCCCTGTCGCATCGCGTTTCAGGTCTCCGCGAAGGTCGATTCGCGAACGATACTCGATCAAATGGGAGCCGAAACCTTGCTCGGTCATGGCGACATGCTTTATCTGCCGCCCGGGACCTCGGTGCCGATTCGGGTGCACGGCGCATTCGTGGCCGATCACGAAGTGCACGCGGTGGTGCGGAATCTCAAGAAGAGTGGCGCACCACGGTACATCGATGAGATATTGCAGGCGCCGACAAGCGCAACACCCGGGCTTGCTGGCATCGATTCGATGCCAGCTTACGGGATCGATGCGGAGCAGGATCCCTTGTACGATCAGGCCGTTCAGATCGTCATCGAGACCCGAAAAGCGTCGATTTCAGGCGTTCAGCGCCGGCTCAAGATCGGCTACAACCGTGCGGCGCGCATGGTCGAATCGATGGAGCAGGCAGGGCTGGTAGGGCCGCTGCAGTCGAACGGAAGCCGGGAAATCCTGGTCCCTGTTGCCACAAATGAGTGACATTCCTGTGAGGCTGAATTGAAAGCATATTCATTATTTATTGCCCTGTCCGGGCTCATGTTATGCAGCTCGATTTTTGCGGCCGAGCCGGGCATGGTCAGCGAAGCCGAGGGCAAGGCGCTCGTCGAAAATTTCGTGCTTAATATTCGGACACTGAAGGGCCGCTTCGAACAGTCGCTGGTCGACGCGGACAATCAGCTTGTCGAAACATCGAGCGGGACACTCGAAATCCAACGCCCCGGTCAGTTTCGTTGGGTCTACGTTGAGCCCTATGAGCAGGTACTCGTTGCCGATGGTTTGAATGTGTGGAGCTACGATGTCGATCTGGCGCAAGTGACAGTCAAGCCGCAACTGGAAGTTCTCAGAAACACGCCGGCCTTATTGCTCGGTGGTTCGGAAGATGCGCTGGATCAGTTCGATTACGTCGGCAGCTTCAGCGATCGTGGCACGGTTTGGATACGGTTGCGGCCGAAAGATACTGAGAGCGGATTCAACAAAGTCGAGCTTGGATTCACCGACGGCAATCTGACCAGGATGATGTTCTCGGATAATCTCGAACAGACAACATTGATTGCACTATTCGATGTTTCTTTAAACGAAGATATCGATGCGGAGCGCTTTCAGTTTGAACCACCGGAAGGTGTCGATATCGTCGGCACACCGGTAAAGGTCAACGAAAGCAACACGGACGACGCAGCGGAATCGTAGATGTTGCCACTGCGCCATGAAAAGCGTTGGCGTGTAGCCGGCATCGGAATATTGTTTGTCTTTCTGGCGGCGGCAGTGACACCGACTTTATGGTTCTGGCCCGATATTTCCCAGACCAGATTCCCGCTGCTGGATAAATGGCTGCACATCCTGTCATTCCTCTTCCTGTCCTTGTGGTTCTCCGGACAATACAAGCGCAGTTCATATTGGCGACTGGTAGTCGGTCTCACGACATTTGGCGTATTGATCGAGCTGTGCCAACGCATGATCTCCTATCGGACGGCCGAGTGGATGGACCTCGTCGCTGATCTATTCGGCATAGGCATTGGGTTCATCATTGCTGTCGCTGGCGCCGGTGGCTGGAGCCTGCGATTCGAGCAGTGGCTCGCAACAAAGAGTGTGGATGTCGGCGTTGACTGATTTATTCGCCAGGGAAAAAGAACCTCTAGTGGACCGCCCGCTGGCCGATCGCATGCGGCCAACGAAAATTGACGATTTCTTTGGACAGGCTCACTTGCTGGCAGAGGGCAAGCCGTTACGGCAGGCGATAGAGCAGGGCAAAGCACATTCAATGATTTTCTGGGGGCCACCCGGGACAGGCAAGACCACACTGGCGAGGATGATCGCGGAAACGACGGAATCCCATTTCATTGCGCTGTCTGCGGTCATGGCCGGCGTGAAGGACATTCGTGCGGCTGTAGCCGACGCGCACAAACATCGGCAATTACAAGACCGATCGACCATTTTGTTCCTTGATGAAGTTCATCGTTTCAATAAATCGCAACAGGATGCGTTCCTGCCTTTCGTCGAAGACGGTACGCTGACCTTTATCGGTGCGACTACTGAGAACCCATCGTTCGAACTCAATAATGCGTTGCTGTCGCGGGCACGTGTGTATGTCCTGAAGACGCTCGATATCGAGGCCTTGTCCGGTATCGTAAACCGGGCGGTGGCTGATCCGGAGCTCGGGCTCGGTAGCCGCTCTGTCACGGTCGACAACGATGCGTTGGAACTTATCGTCTTTGCGGCGGACGGCGATGCGCGCCGCGCACTGAACCTCCTGGAACTGGCCACTGACCTGGCTCCGCAGACCGCGTCGGGAATCACCATCAGCAAAGCCGTCGCTGAAGAAGTCGTGCAGGGAAGCCGGCGCCGGTTCGATAAGCACGGCGAATACTTTTACGACCAGATCTCGGCGTTGCATAAATCGATCCGGGGATCGGATCCGGATGCTTCTCTTTACTGGCTGATGCGCATGCTCGATGGCGGTTGTGATCCCCTGTACGTCGCCAGGAGAATGGTTCGTGCCGCTTCGGAAGACGTTGGCAACGCAGACCCGAGAGCCCTGCGGATAACGCTCGATGCATGGCAGACAATCGAGAGACTTGGCAGTCCGGAAGGCGAGCTCGCGCTGGCGCAGGCCATCGTTTTTCTGGCGTGTGCGGCCAAAAGCAACGCGGTATATAAAGCAGCAAAAGCGGCCGAGGCTGACGCAAAGAAATTCGGTTCGCTGGAAGTGCCAATGCATCTGCGTAATGCGCCGACCCGTCTGATGAAAGAACTCGGTTACGGGGAAAATTATCGCTACGCGCATGACGAGGAAGATGCTCTCGCGGTCGGCGAAAAGTATTTTCCGGACGACATGCCGGAGCGGACGTATTATCATCCGGTGCCTCGTGGCCTTGAGCTGAAAATCGGCGAGAAGCTGAAGGAAATTGCGCGCCGGAATCGTGAAAAATGATCGATCAGAAACTACTACGACAATCTGCCGAAGAGGTTGCTGACAATCTCGCCAGACGTGGCCATGAATTTGATGCCGATGCTTACCTGGCACTCGAGGAGCAGCGCAGGACATTACAGGTCGACACGGAAGGCCTGCGGAACGAACGCAATACCAGCGCTAAGAACATTGGTAAGGCCAAGGCCACGGGGGATGACGTTGAACCGTTACTCGCGGCGGTCAAGGATCTCGGCGATCGTCTCGATGGCAGCGAAGCAAGACTGCGTGCAGTGCAGGAGGCACTGCGGTCTATAGAACTCGGCCTGCCGAACCTGCTTCACGATGACGTTCCAACGGGCAACGACGAATCGAAGAATCAGGAAGTACGGCGCTGGGGAGATGTTCCGGACTTCGATTTTGACCCAAAAGACCACGTGGACCTGGGCTTGTCTCTCGGCATGCTCGACTTCGACGCGGCGAGGCGCATTTCCGGATCTCGATTTGCCGTGATGCGGGGCCCGCTGGCCAGGCTGCATCGGGCGCTCATCCAGTTCATGTTGGATGTGCACACAAGCGAAAATGGCTACGAGGAAACGTACGTCCCCTATCTCGTGCAGGCGGATGCGCTGATGGGGACCGGCCAACTGCCAAAGTTCGAAGAAGATCTCTTCAAGACAGAAGGCGAATCACCGTTTTATTTGATTCCGACGGCGGAAGTTCCGCTGACGAATCTGACGAGAGAAAGCATTCTCGAAGCAGAAGAGCTGCCGAAGCGCCTGGTTGCACACACACCGTGTTTTCGCTCTGAAGCCGGCTCATATGGCAAAGACACTCGCGGCATGATTCGTCAGCACCAATTTGAAAAAGTCGAACTCGTGCATCTTGTGGCGCCGGCAGATTCGTATGATGCGCTCGAGGAATTGACCGCCAACGCGGAAATGATTCTACAGAGACTCGAATTGCCTTATCGCGTCGTAACGCTTTGTTCCGGCGATGTTGGTTTTGCATCCGCGAAAACCTACGATCTCGAGGTTTGGCTGCCGGGCCAGACGAAATACAGAGAAATTTCTTCCTGCAGCAATTGCACGGACTTCCAGGCCAGAAGAATGCAGGCTCGGTGGCGAAATCCCGAAACGGGCCGCCCGGAATTATTGCATACCCTGAACGGATCGGGCATCGCCGCCGGACGAGCCCTGATTGCGATTATGGAGAATTATCAGCAGTCCGATGGCAGCGTCAGCATACCGGAAGTGTTGCTTCCGTACATGGGCGGTATCGAAGCGCTTCGCCCGGCATCCTAGCCCATCCCTTCCCGATATCTGATTCTTGGAGGCATGCATGTATCCTGCTAATTCCCGACCGTTCAAGCCGATATTGCTGACAGCGTTTGTTGCTCTGCTGCTTGCGTGCTCTTCTGGCGACCATGCCGAAAATGCGCTTACCTATCCCCATGCGATGCGCTCGGATCAGGTAGACGACTACTTCGGCGTCCTGGTTGCGGATCCTTACCGGTGGATGGAGGACATAGAAAGCGAAGCCGTAGGAAAATGGATCAAAGCCGAAAACGAGGTTTCGTTTCCCTATCTGGCTGCGATACCGGCACGCGAGGCGCTCATCAAGCGATTCCGGGAATTATGGGACTACGAGAAATTCGGTTTGCCGAGGCATGAGGCGGGACGTTACTTTTACTGGCATAACGATGGCTTACAGGACCAGAGTATCTTGTACGTATCAGACTCGCTGGGAGGAGAAGCTCGAGTACTCATCGATCCGAACGAGTTCAGAGAAGACGCGACGAATTCGGTTGGCAGCTACGAGGTCAGCCACGATGGCAGCAAGATTGCCTACAGCGTTTCAGAAGGCGGCAGCGACTGGAAAGACTGGCGGGTTCGCAATGTGGAAAGCGGCGAGGACTATCCGGACGTCATTACAGGCACCAAGTTCACGCCAGTCTCCTGGTCGATCGACGACAAGGGGTATTACTACAGCCGTTACCCGATGGTCGAGAACGCTGCGGCCGACGACAATCAGCAGGTTGCCATTTATTACCACAGGCTCGGTGAATCGCAGGACGAAGATGAGCTGATTTACGAGATTACGGATCACGCAACGAGGAATCCGTATGGCACTGTCACAGACGACGGCAGATTTCTCGTTATACACGTGTCCGACGGATTCGACTCGAACGGTATCTATTATATGCCGCTCGACGATCAGGAGCGGACAGTAAGCAGGCTGTTCGACGAGTGGGACGCCATTTACAGCATTGTTGATACCGATGGCGATACGTTTTATGTGCATACCAACAAGAACACGCCGCACTGGCAACTTGTTGCGGTCGATATCACCAGGAACAACATAGATGCGTGGCAGGTTCTGATACCACCGATCGATTCCGTGCTCGATACAGTAAGTTCGGTAGGTGAGCGTTTCTTCGCTCATTACCTGAATGATGCCACTTCGAAAATCGAGAGATACACGCGTGATGGCGATTACCTTGGGGAAGTGATACTGCCGGGGCTTGGCACGGTGTCCGGTTTCTCCGGCGAGCGGCAAGATGACGAGACATTCTTCTCTTTTTCATCATATGTATCGCCGCCACGCATTTTTCGGTATTCGCTCAAGGACGATACGAGCGAGATTTACAAGGTCGCCGAAATCGCTGCCGATGTGGATGCGTATGAAACCACGCAGGTCTTCTACAGCAGTAAGGATGGCACGCTGGTGCCGATGTTCATCACTCACCGCAAAGACATAGTGCTGGACGGGACAAATCCAACGCTGCTTTACGGTTACGGTGGGTTCAATGTCTCGCAGACGCCGCGTTACAGCACGAAGTTTATGGTCTGGCTGGAAACGGGCGGTGTCGTCGCGGTCGCAAACCTTCGTGGCGGAGGCGAGTACGGCGAAACCTGGCACAAAGCGGGAACAAGGGAACACAAGCAAAACGTATTCGACGATTTCATAGCAGCCGCTGAATGGTTGATCGAAAATAAATACACGTCGAAATCGAAACTGGCAATCAATGGCGGCAGTAACGGTGGATTGCTGGTGGGCGCGTCAATGACGCAACGACCCGACCTATTTGCCGCCGCAATATCAAATGTTGGGGTGCTCGACATGTTGCGTTATCACACGACAAGTGCGAACGCCCGAGCCTGGTCCAGCGACTATGGCTTGAGCGAGAACGAATCGGATTTCAGGGCCCAGTTCGCCTACTCGCCGTTGCACAATGTCGAGAAAGGGGCTTGTTATCCGCCCACGCTGATTACGACGGGCGATCGGGACAATCGCGTGATGCCGTGGCACAGCTTCAAATTCGCGGCCGAAATGCAGCAGGCCCAGGGTTGCACCAACCCGATTCTCATTCGCATCGAGACCAGGGCGGGACATGGTTCCGGGAAACCCACCTGGATGCGCATCGAGCAAGCTGCGGATGAATGGGCGTTCCTCGTCGAGCAACTGGATATCGAGCTACCCGATTTCGACTGACGAAACCGTGTCCATAAAGCGGCGCTATTCTCGATTTAAGACGTGTTTGAGTTCGACCAGCGCGTTCTGCCAGCGATCGTCGGACAATCGATAATATTCTTCCCAGTCTTCGCTCGCAGGAATGCCTGCAACGCTGATCGTCATCAGTGTTTTCTCGTCACGCTCGCGCAGGAAGAAGTCCACAGTGATCGGTCCGCTTGGCAATGGATCTTCGCCTTCGCGCGGCGCGATGACGAGGCGCATGCGTCGCGGCGGCATGAAAACATCGATGCGACCTGCCGATTCGGATCCGTCGCGAAGCGACAACGAAAATGGTCGACCGATCTGCGGCGTGAATTCGCCATCAAGCGCCAGCCATTTCTTCAGGTATTCGATGTCGGTGATCGCCGTCCACACGTCGTTGATTTTGCCAGCCACCTCGAGCTCGGCCCTGTGACTGCGCGTTATGCTTTCCGGTTGAGGCGCTGCTTTGGCCTTCGGCGGTTCCTCCTTCTTGGCAGCCGGCGCCACTTCCTCGCGCGTATCCGGATAGGAAATAACATGGAGATCGCGCTGCGGGAAAGGAATCGTAACGTTCGCGTCTCTGAACGCCTGATCGATCGAGAAATTCAGGTCGCTTGTCACCTGGAATCGTCGTTCGATTCTCTGGATCCGGACGCGAAGTTCGAAATCCAGTGAGCTGTCGCCGAAGCCCATAAACAATGCGCGTGGTTCGGGTGCGCGGCCGTCCGTGATGACTTCGGGGTGGGCGAGTGCGATCGTCTCGAGTATTTCGCGGACTTTTTCAATATCGGATCCATATGCGACGCCGACGTTGACCCTCAGCCGTCCATAGGTATCGCGCAATACCCAGTTTGTTACGCGCCCGGAAACCAGTTCGGAATTCGGCACAAGCACGTTTTGGTTATCGAGTGTCTCGATTTCTGTCGCACGTATTCGGATGCTGCGGACGAATCCCTCCACTTCGCCGACCGTCACGAAGTCACCGGCGCGTATCGGACGCTCAAACAGCAAGATAAGTCCCGAAACGAAGTTATTCGCTATCTCCTGCATGCCGAAGCCTATCCCCACGGCGAGGGCGGCACTGATGAAAGCGATGCCAGTGAGATCCACGCCCGCCATGCTGAGGCCGATTATGACGGCGAAAATGAATCCGACGTAACCAAAGAGGGTCATTAATGCGTCACGGGCGCCGCGTTCCAAAACGATGTGCCGCAGCCAGCGGCGGTTGATCCATCCCTTGATCCAGCCGATCGCGACCATGAAAAACGCGAACACGAGGATGCCGCCGATAATATCCATTGGCACGAGGCGAATACTGCCAACGACGCCGCCCATTACGATGAGATCGAAAAGACGATTGAGCGTCGTGCCGGACTCGTCCCAGACATAGATCACATAGACAACGAAACTCAGCCAGAGTACGAGATCGGCGATCAGCTGCATGAAGCCGAGGCCGGTTTGCGACGCTTTTTCCGTTACGCCCAAATTTGCTCGTAGCCTGGACGCGCTGGGCGTGTCCTGACGCAACAAGTACTCAAACGCCATCAAAACGAGCCAAAGAAGAATCCAGAGGAGGAACAACGCCAGTGCCGTTCGTGTGACTCCGTGTATCAGGTATCCGGCAAGATTCTGGTAGCCGAGAAAAAGTGCTCCAACGCCGGCGATCAATGCGAGTGAGCCGAGATAGCGAATGAGCCGGAAGCGGCCTTGAAGACCCGGTATTCGACCAAGATAAGCAAGCACGGAATACAGGGTCGCGGCAACGACAAAAATCATGGTTGCCCGGCCACTCACATTCGGGTCGACCATGCGAATGGTCAACCAGCGTGTACCGAGGACGACGAAACTCGCCACGAGTGCAAGCGCGAGGAATCGCAAGCGCAGACGCAGCGGGCGGACATGGTCCGGTATCAGTCCCTTGACCTGGGCAGACGGCGACAACGGCCCTGTCGCCCAGTCAATGATTACGCAGGCGACACCATAAAGCAGGATCGCCATCGCAATCCGAACCACTGCAAATTCGAACGAAGCGGCCTCAAGCGTCAACATGAGTAAAGCAACAAGTGCCATACCTTCGAGCAGCAGTGGGGAGTATTGGGCCAGCGGTTTCGGGAACAGGTATTTCATTTGCGGTTCGGCATCACGGCCGCCGCTCGCGAGGAACCAGCGATTGAACCGATGGCGAATGAAGAGACCGATCGCTGCGGTGAGGCTGCCCACAAGTATCAGCAGCCAGAACAAATTGACCGGTGTCACGTCCTCGATCAGTTCGAGGTCGACCGATTTCCTGAGACGCGCAGGCCAGGTCAGCAAACGTGACGGCATCTCGCGGATCAATGTAACGATCGATCGGCCCCGGCTTGACAAGTATTGCTGAGAGAGCTCCGACTGCTTGTTCGTAATTCTATCGAGCAGTGAACTTGCGTAGTCCTTGACGCTGTTGCACTGCGTTTGCCGGGCAATTGTGTCATCGAGAAGCTGCCTGATCTCGTTACGCTGATCCATAACGGCGGGTGCTACATCGGCATCTACCTCTTTAAGCGGTTCGAAACGTGCTTCAAGTCGTGCGCGCTCTTCGGTTGCTTCCAATTGGCATTTTTCAGCCGCGGCATCGACCGCAACCACCCTTGCCCGGGCGGCAGCGAGGAAAGGCGGTTCTACTTGTTCGTCATCGAGGTGACTGGCGAGCTGGTCGAGTTCGGCACCGACGCTGATGGGATCGAATACATCTACCTCCTGAGCCTGCGCAGGCAGACCGAAGAGGAAAAGGAAGATTGGGAAAATGCAGAGAAAGGAACTCCTTGGATCGAGACGTCGGGCCAGTGCTTTCGCCTGTATCATCTTTGGAATATTCGTTCCGGAGCCACGCTCGCTGCAGTATACAGCGAAGCGATGACGATAAAAAATGGAGGGACGAGGGCATTCATGTGAATGCCCTCGCATCAGATCTTGCTAGTGGCGGCTCATAAAGAGGCGCAGGATATACCAGAACATCATCGCAATGGAGGCGAACAACTGCATCGATGCTGCGACGTACTTATCCTGGGGATAGTGGTGCAGGATGTTGGAAGTATCGTAGAGAACCGCTGCGCCCGCAAAGCCGATCATCGCAACCGAAAACCAGGTACCGAGTTCAAACCCGAAAAGCAGACTGCCGCCGATCGCCGCCAAAGCCAGAAAAAACAACCAGACCATCATGCCTCGCAGGAACGAGAAGTCCTTTCGCGTAATCATCACGGTCGCAATCAGTCCGACACAGCCCAAAACTGTTACGCCCGCCGCGCTGTCGATTATGCCGGGTGCCCTGATACTCGCAATGAACAGCATTGGCGCGAATATCAATGACTCCAGTACAATAAATGCCGCGAAAGCCGCGTATTGCGCATTCTTCGATTCGACACGGTGTGCAACATGCGTTGCACCCCAGCCAGCCAGAATAAATACACCCAGCACCATCCACCAATTGTTGAGCATTGGAATGGCAATGCGTTCCGCTATCCCGGACTGGAAGAAGTAGACTTCGATCGCCGCGAACGCGAGAATTGCGCCGACAACGTGGGCATAGCACTTCCAGATAAAGTCGGAGCGATCTTCGACGGATGCGTCTGAGACCGGTGCCAGATAATTGACGTTGTCGTTCATGCTGCAAACTCCCGCTGAAAATCAAACCACGAATTCTACCACTTTTGACCGCACGATTATGGCGCAGTTCACGAACTACATGCGGTAACTATTTGGACAAACAGCGTCTGCGCCGTAGAAACAGGCAAATTACGATTCAGGTCGGACTAACGGAACATTGAGGGGTCAATCTCCATCGATACCTCGCTGATCTTGTCGGCAGGGATGCCGACCCGTCTGGCGTGTTCCTGGATCGCTTCAGGATTGGGTGCTTCGTATTCGCAGTAGACTTTGCCTTCGGCTTCGGACACGTAACTCCGGACCCAGACGACGCCTTCCATGTCATCACAAACCGCGGCCGATAATTTGCCGACTTCCGCCAGCTGCTCCGGGCTTTCCGGTTTCATGTTTCTTTCGATGATGTAAACAGGCATGCAAGCCTCCTTGGTTGGAATACTCTGTTTTAGATTGTGTAGTCAGATGATTGTAGCTTGCTGGCGAGCGATTCCAGCTCTTTGTCACCGATTTCCCGCCCGATGGCCAGTGCTGCAATGGAGAATGCATCGGCTTTTTGCTGTTCGCCAGCCTCCCGTGACACTTCGCTCAGGCGTTGCAGCGCCCATCCCTCGCCGGCGCGATCCCCGAATTCACGACGGCGTTCGACGCATTGCTGGTACCAGACCCCGGAGCCCGTCAAGTCGCCGGCAATACGGGCGGCGGCACCCAGCGCGGCGAGACTGTCAGCCTCTGCGCTGTCCTGGCCGTATTCGCGGTTAGTGGCGAGCGCCTCTTCGAGTATTTTGAGCGCCTCGCTTGCGCGGTCCTGTTTGCTCAGGATAGCACCCAGGCCATTCAATACGACGCCGAGTTCCTGCCTGTTTTGATTGCGTCGAAGAAGCGCTGCCGCCATGCTGTACTGCTTCTCGGCTTCGTCAAGCTCTCCGCTTTGCCACGCGAGGACCGCAAGGCTGTTGCGAATGCGCGCTTCTGTCTCCGGGTCCTCCAGCTCGGTCGCAAGCGATAGCGCCCGACGGTAGAACCAATGTGCCTCGGATCGGTCCGTAGTTCGATGCAGGCCTGCCAGGTGTTCAAGTGCGTCCATTGTGCCCGGACGATCGCCCAGCCGCTCCTGCATTTCGGCCACTTGACGCCAGCTTACCTCAGCCTCGACACGGCCCGCACGCTGCTGTGCATTTGCCAGTTGTGTCAATGCCGACGCCAACGCCTCTTCAATACCGATGCGCCGCAGTACGCTGACCGCTTCCTCGAAACTGGGCATAGCCTCATCTGGTCTGCCGCAAGTCACGAGTGCTTCGGCCAATAGCACCAGGGACTGTGCCAGTTGATCGGCGCGGTTCGCACGCCGCGCCAGATCAACGGATTCCTGGTACGCCGCCAGACCGGCATCCAGCTCGCCCTGCTCAAGGTAAATGGCCGCCAGGCCGAGCGTGCAGAACGCTTCGCGAGCGGGTATTCGTGCCTCGTGGGCGCGCCGGCCTCCTTCTTTGAATGCTGCAATGGCGTCGTCCGTCTGCCCCATCGCACGAAACAGGTGACCCCTGTAGTTATATGCGTATAGCGCATCGACCGGGTTGCCGGTTTCATTCGCCAGTTGCAGAGCTTCGTCACCGATCGTCATTGCACGATCCCACTCGTCCTGCCGTCGAAGAGCACGGCCAAGGTTGCAGAGATCGGCGATCAGGCGACTTTTATCGGCGTGCTCGCGCGTTTGCTCGACGGCCTGCTCAAGCCATGGCACCGCCTCATCATAATTACCCTGGCGCCAGAGTGTGTGGCCGAGGCTTCGCAGCACTTTCCCCCGCAGTTCCGAGTCCTCGAGCTGCCCCGCGATCTCAAGCGCCTGATCGAAAGGTGGCCTTGCTTCAGAAAAGCGGGCCAGAAGCGTGTACAGGTCCCCCTGGCGCACGCAAACTTCACCGCGTTCCTTCGTTGCCACATCAGTCGGCAAAAGGTCTGTCAGGTCATCGATGATGGCCTGTTGTTCGTCGCGGCGGCCCAGTTTCTCAAGATGACGCTCCAGATCGAGCAGCAACTGAATGAGTAGCGACGATCGCTCCGCAGGGTTCTTGTTACTACATTCGATCCAGCCGCGCGTCCGACTCAGCATCTCTACGGTTTCCGGCAGGCGCCACAGGCCTTCGGCACTTTTCGCCGCCGCCAGTCCGTAGTGAATCGCCTTGTCCCACTCTTCTGCCGCTGCAAAGTGGGTCGCCAACCGTGCCGCCTGTTCTTCCGGATTTTCGGCGTACAGATTCTCAATGGCCTCGCCGACCAACGCATGCCGCTCTTTTCTTTGCCGCTCCAGCAAACTCTCGTAGGCAACGTCGCGCGTTAGTGCGTGCTTGAAACGGTAGGTGGGCTCCGGCACGAGCCCGGTTCGTTGAATCAGCCCGGCAGACCGAAGTGTCTCCAACGCCCCTTCGACTCGTGAGCGTGAAGGAACGACGCGGCTCAGGAGTTCCAGGCCGAACTGCAGTCCAATAACGGCAGCAGTGCGCAGCACTTCTCTGGCCTCCGGATCGAGCCGGTCGAGCCGGCTCTTCAACACGGCCTGGACCGTGTCGGGAATCTGCAAACGGTCAATCGTACCAGTGAGATGCGCTTCGCCGTCCTCAATGACAAGCGTTCCGGATTCGAGCAAGGTTCGGCACAGTTCTTCTATGAAAAACGGGTTGCCCCCCGTTTTCTCAGCAATGCGATCAGACAATTCTGCCGGAATCTTTGCGCCGTCAAACGATGCGCGCAACATCTCGGCTGCCGGGCCGCCAGCCAGTGGCGAGAGCTCGAGATGCACGTCGCCGGTCGGCAGCGGGCTCGCGCCAGCTTGTACGGGCCTCGATGCCACGATCACCAGCAGGGGGTAAGCCGACACCATTTCCTGCAATTGAAAAAGCACTTCCTTGGAGCCTTCGTCTGCCCAATGCCAGTCTTCGAGTAGCATTACCAGGGGCTGCCCGGCTGCACCGAGCGTAAAAACAGAGATCAGCGCCTCACCTAAAGCGGTTTGCAGGTCCTCACCTTCCAAATAGGAAGGGAGCGCGTACTGTTCACTTTCGATCGACAGTACATGGAGTATGACGGGAAGATAGGCCTCGAGCTGTGGCGCCAGGTCCCGCGTTTTTGTGACGACCTCGTCGTGAGCGTTGTCGGGAAGCACTTTCGGCATGCCGAGCATGTCTTTCACGCTTTCGATGAATGGCAGCAGCGGCGTCAGGCTGCCGCGTTCCCGGCAACGGCCCACTGTGGAACGAACGTTGTGATCCTTGAGTGACTTCCAGAATTCGAACAGCAAGCGACTCTTGCCGACGCCGACGTCACCGACAACGGTCACGAAACGTCCCATCCCTGACTGAGTGTCCTCCAACGCCTGCGACAGTGCGGCAAGCTCATTCGTGCGTCCGACGAACCGCGTGAGGCTTCCCGGGTCCGACGCCTCCAACCGGCTGGCGTGCCCGGACTCACCCAGTACGGCCAGCGGTGTCATGGCCGGTTGATCGGGCAACAGCTTGACCGGGGCGCGTCCCTCAATAGAGACGAATGGCTCGACAATCCGTGCGAGATCTGGAGGAATCAGGATCTCGCCAGGGGCAGCCAACGCGGCTAGGCGTGTGGTGTCGAGGGCGACCGTGCCGCCAACACGATAACGCCGCTCGCCCGATTCGGTGGCGCGAATCGCAACCTGCTCGGATCCTACGGCAAAACGCAGCTGGACGCCCTCCGGCAGACCCGCCTCGTCCGAATCGCCGGCCTGGATTTCGAGTGCAGCCCGGACTGCACGGAGTCGGTCGTCTTCGTGTGTTGTCGGGACGCCAAAAAGAGCAATACATTTGTCTTCGGAAAACTCATTCAATACTCCGCCATAGTCTTCCACGATGGTTTGCACGCTTGTACGCAAGCCTGCCAACGTAGTTTCCACTTCGTCAGGATCCAGCGTTTCGAGCAGGGATTCGAAACCACTGATCGAGCAGGCAATAACAGTGACGCGTCGGCGTTCCCCTTCCGGTGGCAGGCTTGGTGTGGAATCGAGAGAAATCTGGCAGGACGGATCGTCCAGCAGTAGTTCCAGGTCCTTGAGGATTGCCGAGGCATCCGGGTAGCGCCGCTCGGGGTCTTTATGCGTGGCGCGCTGGACCACAGCAGCGACATTGGGCGGAAGCGACGGCACCCGGCTGGTAAGGGTTTCGGGCTTGCTGTTCAGGATGGCGTTAACGACGGCCTGATCACTTCCGCCGCGGAAAGGCCGGGTGCCGCATAGCATTTCGTAGAGTACGACGCCGAGCGACCAGATGTCTGTCCGTTGGTCGACCTTGTCACCCCGCGTTTGCTCCGGACTCATATAGGCAACCGTACCGACACCTACACCCGTCTTCGTTACCCCGATTGCGCCAAACTTGGCCAGGCCGAAATCGACAATTTTCACTGTGCCATCTGCGGTCAGAATTATGTTGGCCGGCTTGATATCCCGATGGATTACTCCCTGCTCGGCAGCTTTCACGAGGCCGCGACTAATCTGTGCCGCGATGTCCAATGCCTGCGGAAGCGGAACGAGACCCTGATCGATGCGTTGCCGGAGCGTATCGCCTTCGTAGTACTGCATGGCGATATAAAAACGTCCATCGTCTGTGTCACCGACCTCGTGAATCGCACAGATGTTCGGGTGATCCAGTGCCGCGGCAGCTTTGGCTTCAATGAGAAAGCGTTCCTTCGCGTCCGCATCTGCGAGCAGGTGATCGGACAGGACCTTGAGCGCCACGATACGATCCAGGCGAGTGTCACGGGCTTTGTAAACCACGCCCATTCCACCAACGCCAAGCCGCTCGAGAATGTCGTAATGAAAAAGCCGCTGGCCCTCCATCTGAGTGGCGGAGAGGAACCGGCCGCTTGCCGGAGCCGCACTACCCGCGGTGCCAGCGTCGCTGGCCTGTGCCTCGCCCTCTCCCTCTTCCTTCGGGTCAGGGACAATGTCAAACATCCAGGCGAGCACCATGGCGACCGGAAAACCCAGTACAACGAGAATTGCGACCATGTTGGGCACCCAGACGGGTACGCCGAGCGGCGGCAGGAAAATGGTCGCGCCCTCGGCAATGCCTGCACCGACAACCAAGTAAGCCACCATTGCACGTATGACTTTGCGTCGCCTGAGCTCATGGAAGAAGCTGCGCAGCCGGAACCGGAATTTATCTTCAGGCATAGGTCAATTGACGACTGCGCCGATGAGACTGCTATTCAGTATTCCTTCTAATTCATCGCTCATGGTGGACATCTGCCTCGGGATGGTCCGTTCGATCGACTGGTGAGGATTTTACTCCAGATGGCGGAGAGGGTGGGATTGACTCGGTGCATCCTTGCACCTCGCCCTTCGGGCGCACTTCGTGCGTCCAGATCGGCTGTCCTGCCGATCTGTCGAACAGCGTTCAAATCCCTGACCCTCTCCAAAAACAACGGCGCCCCAAAAGGACCCGTTGTTCTTGGCGGAGAGGGTGGGATTCGAACCCACGAAGGGCAACTAACCCTTGCTGGTTTTCAAGACCAGTGCATTCAACCGCTCTGCCACCTCTCCTGGGGCCTGTATGACACCGGTTGTTCGACGGCGCATTCTGCGCGCAGGCTGCCAGGGATTCAACAACGCAACGCTGACTATCGTTGATTTAGGGCATTTTTCAGCAGTAATCATTGAAAATCGGCTGGCCAGGCACAAAATAGTGCCAGTCGCAGCTCAGGCCGCATTTCGAACCATGATTCGGCCAGTTTGTCAGATAGAACACCGGACTGCGCCCGGCTGAAGGATCAAGGCAAGACGATGAAATTCTCAGTCCTTATTTCGATTGTGATATTGATGATGGCACTGTCCGCGTGCTCGCACGAGGACGGTACCGCGAACACCCCGGAGCCTTCGGAAAAGTCATTTAATGCGACCGTCGAAGATGAGCCTGGGGCAAAAAAGTCGATACAGGCGTACCCGTGCGAACATCGGGACGAATTCAGTGAATTCGATTTCTGGCTGGGCGAATGGGATGTGCATACAGCGAACGGGTCATTTGCCGGCAAGAATCGAATCGAAAAAGCACAGGCCGGTTGTGTGCTGGTCGAAAACTGGGTCAGCGTGACTGGTGTTTCCGGTATGAGCGTGAATTACTTCGATATATCGAGCGAGGAATGGGTGCAGGTGTGGAGTGGCGCGGGCGGCACGCAGATTGTGATTCGCGGCGGACTCAGCGACGAGGGCCTGTTATTGGAGGGGCATATCAACTATGTTGCTAACGGCACGTCTGCACCGTTCAGGGGATTGTGGACGCCATTACCTGACGGTCGTGTTCGTCAGTTCTTTGAGCAATCCAGCGATGGTGGTGAAACCTGGGCGCCGTGGTTCGAAGGCTTCTATACTCGGACCAATATGGAACGGCAAGCAAGTGAGAAATAATTGATTCGGCACACAGCAAACAGGCATTTTCCTGCAGGCAATCCGCTCGCCAACGTGCTCGTCGTTATTGTCGGCGCGCTCGTGATCGGCGCGACGATCATTCTGGGCGTCGTCGCGTTCGTCGCACTGAGCGGCATTATTTTGGTGTTGGCCGTCGTGCTGGGCGTTCGGATGTGGTGGCTTGGCCGGAAGCTGCCAAAACACAGCAGAGCGGCAAGCGGGCGAGGGCGACCCGGATCAGGTGACAATACCGTTATCGAAGGCGAGTACCGGGTAGTTTCTGTGCACCGGGATGAAGACCGACCGGACTAAAGAATAGGAAAACCGCCAGAAACCCCGTAAGCTCGCGATCCATGCGAAGCGGGAAATCAGATCAAGATCGGCGCCGCAAACGCCGGCGCCGCCGAATTCAAGCCATCATTATCTATGCTGGTATCGCCATCGGCTTGGCGTGGTTCTTTGAGTCCCAGGCCACGACCACAATCATCTTCGTCCGGCACGCAGAGAAAGAATTGAATTCGGGCGACGATCCCGCCTTAAGTGATGCCGGTCGCCGCCGGGTAACGGAATTGACGCGGCAACTCGTCGACGCGGACGTAGTGGCGGGCATCGACGCGATCTACACCACACCGTTCAGACGTGCTCGGGAGACAGCACAGCCATTGGCTGAAGCATTGAACTTGCAAATGAACACATATGATGCGGCCGACAGGGAGACAGTGCTCGAGACGATTCTCAAGAACCACAAAGGAAAAATAATCCTGGTTGTCTGTCATAGCGACACGCTGCCGGAACTCATTGCGAACCTCGGAGCGAGTAAGAATGTTCCTGCGATCGATGAATTCGAGTACGACAACATATACATTATTTCCATTCCATGGTTTGGCAAGACCAAGACTATTCGTCTGCGTTTTGGCGAGCCCTACAGGCAAAGCACAGTTGCCGACATAACAGCGTAGGAGCCCGTCCTGACGGGCGATGACGGCTGCTCTTTTCAAACGTAGACCGACGTGATTTCGCAAACTGAACTAAAAATCTCGACGACCGGCAGGGGCACTTATGACATCAGCCGTCAGATAGACGATGTCGTTAGTGCATCGGGGATTGTTACCGGGCTTTGCCACGTTTTTATTCGACACACCAGCGCTTCACTGATGCTTTGCGAAAATGCAGACCCCGCAGTCATGCGGGATCTGGAAGCATTCATGGAACGCCAGGTCCCGGATGGTGATCCTCTGTTTACGCACACGGCAGAAGGTCCCGATGATATGCCGGCACATATCAGAAGTGTTTTGACTCAGTCAGATATCAATCTGCCGATTTCGAACGGTCATTGCGCCCTTGGTACCTGGCAGGGAGTTTACTTGTGGGAACACCGGTATGCACCGCATCAGCGAAACGTGATCCTGACGCTGACCGGCAGTAGGAGCCCATCCTGACGGGCGAACAGCTCAGTCTGAATCATCACCGTATCGTTGTTCCGCGTCGCTGGCTGTCATGCTGGCAGTTTCCCTCAGAATAATCGCTTTCTCGATGAATTCCTTGTGCCGGTTGATCAGGACATCGGCTTGCAGGGCTGCCTGAATTTCTGCGCTTTGCGAAATCAGGTAGGTTGCGCGCCTCACGCCAACTCCGAAGGGGCCATCGACGTCATACATCTTTATTGCCACTTTGTCCGGATCGCTAAGGAGCGTGAATGGCAGTTCGTATTTTTCCTTGAACTTCATGTGACTCGCGGCATCCTGCGGGCTGACACCAAAAACCCTCAGACCGACTGACAGGATGTCGTCATGCATGTCACGAATCGAACAGGCTTCTTTGGTGCAACCCGGCGTGAAGTCCGCGGGATAGAAATAGAGTACGAGCGGTCCTTTTTCCAACATGTCGATCAGCGACACATTCTCACCTCTCTCGTTCGGCAAAACGAATTCCGGGGCTTTTGAACCAGGTTGGAGCATATAAACTCTCCTTGTTTACCTCTCGAGTTATCGAGGCGAAGATGATAGCCGAAATTTGCTGGAATAAAAAAGGCCTCTGCAATTCGTGAGTGCAGAGGCCTTTTCCCTGTTACTACCTGCAAATCAGTCTTTGAACTTAATTTCCTGATAGACCGCGTTTCCGCCGAGGCGCCGCAGTTTGCCGCGTTCAATTGTGGCATCACGGGCCTTGGCCAAAGAACCCTGAAGCTTTTCGGTCAACGCATCAAAGTACTCGGAGCTCAGATCAAATGCCGCCCAGTTCGGGTGCTCAGTGATCAGTAAGAGGTCGGGCTCTCCATCCCGGGCGAATGAGTTGACGAGCATGCGGTAAGAGACGACGTTGCCGTCCTCGATTTGTTGGTCGAGGAAAACCCGCCAAAGGCCTCTCAAGTCATTGATGTAAGCATTGAACATGCCGGGCTCGGTGAATACCTGAGTAGTCGCAATGACATTTCCGTTTTCCCAGTTTCGGTCATTGTCCTGCGCGGCTGCCGGGACGCTGAACATTGATGCACACAAAAGAACGGCCAATGCCGCCATTAGTCTTGATTTCATTTTTGTCTCCTGAACTTGTAATTGATTATTCTGCATGCGGGCACTGCCGCGACCGGCAGTATAATGAATCTCACGAAGAAACATAGGCTAATTGGGAATGCCCGGCTCTGATAGAATTCCCGCCGTTCACAACGCCCCGGTAGCTCAGTTGGACAGAGCACCAGATTCCTAACAAAATGTTGGGTGCAAGACAGGCGTTTATACTTATGAGGTTACGGACATCCCCTGTCCAGTAAAACAGGGATTGTCCAAAAAAAAGCGTTTATTGCGCCCGTAGCTCAGTTGGATAGAGCACCTGCCTCCTAAGCAGGGGGTCGCAGGTTCGAATCCTGCCGGGCGCACGATTTTCGCCGGGGTCTACTTATGCCCTGAATCCGGCTGTTTCAAGCCCGCATGATTCCACGGAATTGCGGAGACTGAAAACTGAGCGCTATTTGAGAGGTTTCACGCAGTCGATTAAATCCGGAGGCGGGCCGCGCATTGCGTAGTAGCTGGGTCGAGCACTGCCTGTTTACAGCAGCGTCCTGCCCGACTACTCCTTATCTTGGAGCAGGCCAGCGGACAAAGTGCTTTCCCCCCTTTTTCGTTAGGCTAACAAGGGGTTTCTGGTCGACAGCGTCGGGAACCGGCTGAAATCACGGTCTGCAGTGAGGAACTCGGTAACACCGTGAGTCGTGCAAAGCGCCGCAATGCGCGCATCATGAACGAGTGGGCCGCGGACCTGGCCTTTGACAACCAGTTCTTTTAGCTCCATCCAGTGATCACTGGATTCACCAAGGAGTACCAGGGAGGCCGAACCCAGCCAGGCATCGACCTGCGCGGCCGCCTGCTTCACGGTCGATGGTGGTGCGTAGATCTTTGGATGGGTAACGATGGCGAGAAATTCGTTGATACTTGGCCACGGCACGGCCCATTGATTCAGGCCTTCGGCCAGCTCCTTGATCAGATTAGCGGCCTGTACGTGCCAATCGGAATCCCGGCGATGCGCGTAGACCAGGATGTTGGTGTCGACTGCAATCAACTGCCGCGTCCTTCGTAGGCAGCATCGCGAATATCTGACCAGGCTTTATTCTTGAACTCTGCTTGTAAACCCTTACCGTCAATGCTCATGTCAGGAAGTACATATTTCGCGCCGCGTTGCTGTTCCTTGATGGTATTACGGATACCCTGTTCAATAATTGCACGTAGGGTTGTACGTCTCTTCGCCGCGAGTCTTTTGGCTTTTTTCAGCAGTTCGTCAGAAATGTCGACGGTGGTTTTCATATATGGTTACCCATAGTAATAAATATGGGTAACCATATCACGCTCAGACGAAGGCCGCAATAGCGTGTGTGTTGTAGTGCACAAAAACTCCATCGGTGTTGCCAAGCGGCCCAAAGGGGCCTGCGGCCCTTGGCTGGCGCCCATTCCGGGTGTTTTTGCACTGTCGTTCTTTGTATCCAGGATGACGATTAGTTCAACGTTTTCAGGGACTCAGGTCAGTATTCTAATAGAAGATTTCGCACTGGCCGGGGTCTCCCGGCCTCCCTGTAGCGTATGCCACGATGAATTACCGTATTTCCGCTGCCTTGAGTGTCCTGAAGATCGCTGTCTTATCGTCAGCAGTCGCGGGTCCCCTGTTAGCCGCTGACTTCAAGACAGGCCTGGACGCGTTCAATGCCAAAGACTTTGCGAGCGCGCTTGACGAGTGGCTGCCGCTGGCCGAAGACGGCGATCTCAATGCAATGTATAACGTTGCTCTAATCTACGATGAAGGCCTCGCAGGGCCAGTAGATAAGGTCAAGGCGATCAAGTGGTATCTGGAGCCGGCAAACCGTGGTGACGTCACCGCGCAATTCAATCTGGCAATTATTTACGACTATGGGCAGGGCGTAGCCGAAGATAACGAAGCGGCCATCAAGTGGTATCGCGCGGCAGCGAGACAGGCGGACGAACAGGCACAATATAATCTGGGCGTGATGTACGGCAGCGGCGAGGGTGTGGCCGTCGACTACGCCGAATCGATCAGATGGTATCGCCTGGGGGCCGATCAGGGCCATGCGGCGTCGCAATACAACCTTGGTTACAGCTATGACGTTGGCAAGGGCGTTGCGGAAGACAATCACGAAGCGCTCAGGTGGTACCGGATGGCTGCCGAACAGGGTAATTCCGAAGCGCAATATGCGATTGCATTGATTTACGATCTGGGCGACGGTGTGCCTGAGGACAACGTAATGGCCGTCGAATGGTATGAACATGCCGGCGAGCAGGGTCATGTCAAAGCGCAGTTCAATGTTGCCGTCATGTACGACGTTGGCGAAGGTATCGAGGAAGACAACGAGTTGTCTGTTCACTGGTATCGTGCCGCAGCGGCGCAGGGCCATCCCGATGCACAATTCAACCTGGGTGTCATGTTTGAAAACGGTGAGGGCACCGAGATTGATTTTGTCGAGGCTTTGAAATGGTACCGTCTCGCAGCGGACCAGGGTTCGGCGCAAGCACAATATGCGGTTGCCGTGTTATTCGATAACGGTAACGGTGTTATCGAAGACAATGTAGCGGCAATGGCCTGGTATGAACGTGCAGCAGAGCAGGGCGATGCCGATGCTCAGAACAATCTGGGTGCGATGTATGATGCCGGCGAAGGCATTGCCGAAGACAACATCGAGGCCATCAAGTGGTACAGCCTGTCAGCGGACCAGGGGAATCCGATCGCTCAAAACAATCTCGGTGCCATGTATTATACCGGCAAAGGCGCGAGACTTGACAGGGTACAGGCCTACAAGTGGTTCTATATCGCCGAGAATCTCGGCAGCGACTATGGCAAACAGAACCGCATCATATCGGCGAAAAACATGAGAACCTCTGAAGTCCTGCAGGCCAGGAAACTTGCACGCGCCTGGCTGGCGGAGTTTGAGATACTGGAATAAGATCAGGCCTTTAAATCTGCTCGCCAGACCTCATCTAGGGTCCCATGAACGGTTTCTTCCTGCGAACGCTGATCACGATACTGGGTCTGCTCCTGGCCTCTGCCATTATTCCCGGCGTCGAAATTCACGGCACGGGCAGCGTTATTTTCGCTGCAGTTCTTCTGGGACTCGTCAACGGCTTCGTCCGGCCGGTGGCATTTTTGCTGACCCTGCCCATCACGATCCTGTCGCTTGGCCTGTTTCTTTTCGTACTCAACGCCGCAATGTTTGGTCTCGTCGCAGCCATGCTGGATAACTTCGTCGTTGCGGGGTTCTGGTCTGCCATCTTCGGTTCGCTGGTCGTAAGCCTGACGAGCACAGTGGCATCGTGGTACATCGGCCCGGACGGCCACATCGACGTAATTGTCGTTCGACGATAAAACACTTCAGATCAGGAGTTAACCGGGGCAGCGTACTGCCCCGGCATTGTTTTGGTGCAAGAGATCAGGCCGCGTTCTTATTCATGAACGCTTCCAGCGCAGGGCGAGCCTCCTCGTGCGTTCGCTGTACGGACGGCCTTTGTTTCAGGCGCTCCCAGTAAGCCGAGATGTTCTTGTATTCGGCAAATGGCGCGGTCTGTTCCGCACAAAACAGGGCAGGCGCAGCAGCGCAGTCCGCCATCGAAAATTGATCGCCACTGGCAAAGGGATGCTTTTCGAACTCGGCCTCCATGAAGCCGTACATCGTGTCGATGCGGAATTGTGCGGTTGCCATGCGCTCCGGGTCACGCTGGTCCTCGGGTTTCATGCCCTGGAGCAGCAAAGTTACGATGGGATCGTTCAGGTACAGATCGAGCATCCTGTCCTTGAAGCGGATTTTTCTGATTTGCTCGTTATCACCGTCGATCAGTCGCGGTTCGCCCATGTCGTCGATGTACTCGATAATGATGCTTGATTCCGGAATGAGATGACCATCGTCAAGGACCAGGCAAGGTATTTTGCCCATCGGATATACCTTGCGATATTTTGCAAGGTCGTCCGGATCCATCAGGCTGACGATATTCGGCTCGAAGTCGATACCCTTCTCATAAAAGGCGATCAACGCCTTCTGTGAGTAGGTGGAAATCGGGTTGTAGTAGAGTTTCATGACTAAATTCTCCTCCTGATAAGTTATCAGAATACGTCCGGCAGTTTCGCCAGACAACCTTCCCAGCCCTGAATATGCCGGTCGCGTATCTCAGTATCGGGAAATCCCTCGTGGGTCAGCGTTAGTTCGGTTTCGTTGTCACCCAAAGCGCGCAATTCGATCGTGACGCGCGTGATCAATTCGGCATCAGCCCACTTCCAGCTGAAGATAATTTTCTCATTCGTCACGATTGTTTCGTATACGCCACTTGGCGAATAGGTTTTTCCGTCCGTGTCCTCGACGACGAGATGATAAGTACCGCCTTCGCGTACATCCAGTTCCGCCACCCGGACCGTCATGCCCGCTTGCGGGCAAAACCATTGTTTGATCAGCGCTTCTTCGGTCCAGGTGGCAAATACCTTTTCGCGAGAGGCGGGGAGAACCCGCGTCAGAACGAGACTGTTACCTTTGGCCATTAGAATGACTCCTTAATTTATGACGATTTCTGATGGCTCAGCAGGCCTTCCAGAGCATCGAGGCGGGACTCCCAGAACTTGCGATGGAAGTTGATCCAGTCCTCCGCCGTTTTCAACGCAGGGGCCGATAAGCTGCAGTGGTGCTGGCGGCCATCGATCCGGCGTTCGATCAGGCCGGCTTTTTCCAGAATTTTCATGTGCCTGGAGATCGCCGGCGAACTGATGGAAAACGGCTCGGCCAGCTCTCCAATGGTCGTCGAACCCTCGGCCAGACGGCTCAGAATGGCCCGTCGCGTGCCGTCGGAGAGGGCAAAAAACACCTGGTCGAGATTGCTGATTTCTTGCTGCATCGGGATCTGATAGTTAACTTATTGGTTAACTATAATCAATATTGCTCATTCAATGCAAGGATTTTTTGTAGCAAGGCAGTTCGTTATGATGCAAGCGAAGCATACTTGTGGAGCAGGCAATGACGATTCAAACCAGGACTATCGATTATCAGGATGGCGACGTCGATCTGCAGGGTTACCTCGCCTGGGACGATGCAGTCGAAGGGAAACGACCCGGCGTGATGATCGCGCATGCCTGGGCCGGGCGCAGCGACTTCGAAAACGGCAAAGCCGAAAAGCTGGCGAAACTCGGCTACGTCGGCTTCGCGCTGGATAACTTTGGCAAGGGTATCCTTGGCAGGAATACGGAAGAGAACAGCGCACTAATACAGCCATTTCTCGATGACCGGGCAATGCTTCAAGGTCGATTGCAGATCGCACTGGATGTCCTTAAAGGCCTCGACGAGGTCGACGCAAGCCGGGTCGCGGCTATTGGTTTCTGTTTTGGTGGTCTTTGCGTTCTCGACCTCGCCAGAACCGGCACCGATCTGGCCGGCGTCGTCAGCTTTCATGGCCTTTTCGGTTCGCCGGGCAACACTGGCGGCAACAAGATCAAGGCCAAGGTGCTTGCCTTGCATGGCTGGGATGACCCGATGGCACCACCGGACCAGGTGGTATCGCTTGCCGAAGAACTCTCGAGTATGGGCGCGGACTGGCAGCTCCACGGCTACGGCAACACGATGCATGCATTTACCAATCCGCAAGCCAATGACCCGGATTTCGGCACCGTTTACAATCCGGATGCCGACCGGCGTTCGTGGAACGCAATGCAGAATTTTCTGTCCGAGATCTTTGCTTGATCAATGAATCGCCCGTGCATCGGGCGACAAGCCGTCCAATTCAAAGCCGCGGCTATGATAAGGTTGCGACCCGTTGATAAAGCCCGCAGGGGAAATACGCAGTGAAAATTCGAACAAATGTTATTTATCTGGCCGTGTTGTTCAGCCTCGCGCTGGCTGCTTGCAGCCAGAGCGAGCCACCCGCCACTGAGCCGACCGCTGTGGTTTCTGATTCAGCCGGCGCCGGAAACACCGCCGCCGAAGCGGCTGCAGCACAGATCAGCGGAGAATACATGCGGAAAATCGTCAAGGAGATTTCGCAAGACAAATACGAAGGGCGAGGTCCTGGCAGTCGTGGCGATGTTGCCGCACGACAATATCTCGCAGCGGAATTCGAGGCGATGGGTCTCGAACCGGGTGCCGCAGACGGAAGCTGGGAACAAGCGTTCGACCTGGTCGGCGTACACACGGATCAGCCCGATGAGTGGACATTCCTGCGGGGCGATAACTCGCTAACGCTGAAACAGTGGGATCAGTATGTTGTATCAAGCGGCTTGCAAGCTGAACGGGCAGAGTTTGAGAATGCCGAAGTCGTCTTTGTCGGCTATGGCATTCAGGCGCCGGAATACGATTGGGACGATTTCAAAGGCCAGGACCTGACGGGCAAAGTCCTGTTGATCATGAACAACGATCCCGAATGGGATCCGGAGCTTTTCGCCGGCGAGACCCGGCTCTGGTACGGCCGCTGGGATTACAAATACCTGAGCGCGGCCCGCCAGCGTGCAGTCGGCGCAATCATCATTCATACGCAGCCGTCCGCCGGTTATCCGTTCCAGGTCGTGCAGACGTCCTGGACCGGCGTGCAGTTCGAATTGCCGGCGGGAGATGAGCCCCGGAATCAGGTTAACTCCTGGGTTACCGAAGACGCGGCCCGCGCGTTAGTCGGGATGGCCGGGTTTGATCTGGATGAGCTTCGCGAGTCCGCGGACAATCGTGACTTTGAACCGGTACCGCTAGGCATAACGACCTCGCTGAGCATGGACGTGGAAATCACTCACACTGCTTCGGCCAACGTGCTGGGCCTGATTACCGGCAGTGATCCGGATTTGAAAGACGAAGTCGTTATTTATACGGCACATCACGATCATCTCGGCATTGGCAAGCCGAACGAAGAAGGCGACGCCATTTATAACGGTGCATTCGACAATGCATCCGGCGTTGGGCTGGTAATGGCAATCGGCAAAGGAATGAAAGCTTTGCCACAGGCACCGCGGCGCTCCATTCTCATCGCCCTCGTCGGCGCTGAAGAGCAGGGATTATTGGGTTCAAAATACTATGCGGAAAACCCGACCTTCGCACGCGGTAAAATCGCGGCCAACATCAACTACGACACCCCCAATATATGGGGTCACACACATGACGTGACGTTTATTGGTCTCGGCAAGTCGTCACTCGACCAGATCGTCATATCGGTAGCCGCTGAGCAAGGCCGGGTCGTAACAGCGGATCAGTTTCCGAGTCGGGGTTCCTTTTACCGCTCCGATCAATTCAGTTTTGCCAGGATCGGCGTGCCTGCCGTTTATCTCGATCCCGGCATGGATTTTGTCGACCGGCCGGCAGGCTGGGGAAAGGCTCAGATCAATCACTTCACGGACGTTAACTACCACCAGCCTTCCGACGAATACGATGACAGCTGGAATTTTGATGGCGCGGTCATGGACGCTTTACTGGGTTTCTGGACCGGACTGACGATCGCCAATGCCGACGAAATGCCGGCATGGAACGAAGGGGATGAGTTCGAGGCGGTACGATTGGAAGCGCTGGCCCACGAAAGCGACTAGACACGGAAAAATCGCCCGTGCTGATGGGCGAATCCATAAAAGTCAGGCCGCGGTTTAAAGAGATGCCGGAATACAGGCGATGCCTCCATTCCGGCGTATTTTTGAATTCAGACTTTGTTGCCCTTGGTCAGGAAATACATCCCGGCGGCAAGCATCAGGACCTGGAATTCCATGCCTTTATTCTGAACAAGCCAGCCGTTTTTAAAATGAACCAGTGAGATTGCACCGATCATGATAACGACGACGAGCAGTCCGCCGAGGCGCGTTAATCGTTCGTCGGTGAATGCACCGGCTATCAAAGCGATACCGGCCCCGACTTCGCCAAACGCCACGGCCCAGCTAACGATCAACGGCATGCCCATTGCTACCAGGCCATCGGGCGGAAACTTGGGTATACCGTGGGCAATAAACGTGCCTGCAAGCGACAACCTTATTAACCAATGCACATGTGGTGCAAGACTATCCAGAAATTTCATCTGCTCGTGCCCCCTGTTATTGTAATTCGTATTCAGCCTGATTGACTGTCGCGTATTCTGCATGAAAATACAAATATTTCGGCGGCCGTGGTTTCATAAAATCGATGGGCATCTTGGTGAGAACGTCGATAATTGTTCGAATTCATGCGCCGCGCGGGAATTAACAACAGTGAGACAATTTTTGCCTGCCCTTCTATTTAACGATTTTTCGGCTATCAGCTTGTACTGAAGAAACCTTGAAGCCGCCGGTACCCCGAAAAAATCCTCACAGATTGGAAATTCACGGTGACGTGAGGATAGACGATTACTTCTGGCTCAATGAGCGGGACAATCCGGAGGTGCTGTCCTATCTGGAGCAAGAGAACGCCTACACGGCTCAGGCCATGGCACATACGACAGAGCTGCAGGAGACGCTGTTCCAGGAACTGAAGTATCGCAGCAAGCCGGAAGAGGAATCAGTCCCGTACAAATACGGTGATTATTTCTATTACGACCGCTATGAAAAGGATCGCGAATACCCGATCTATTGCCGTAAGAAAGGGTCATTGACCGCCGACGAAGAAGTCTTGCTCGATGTGAACAAAATCGCGGAAGGGCACGACTATTATGACGTCGGGGAATTCGAGGCCAGCCCGGATCACAGCCTCGCCGCGTTTCCAGTGGATCGGGTCGGCCGGTGCTTTTATACCTTGCATTTTGTCGATCTCGACACCGGAGAGATTCTGCAGGACAGCATTCCGGACATCACCGACAATTTCGAGTGGGCTGGGGACGGCAGGACCGTGTTCTATACCAAACAGGATCCGGATACCCTGCGTTGGGACCGTGTGTACCGGCACGAGATCGGGTCTGACTCACATGAACTCGTCTATGAAGAACAGGATGAGACCTTCAATGTATATGTCAGCAAGGCTTTATCCGAGCGATTCCTGTACATAACGACTGAGAGTACGGACCAGTCCGAGGAATATTTCGTCGACGCCAATAATCCGCGCGAGGCTCCGACACTGTTTCTCGCCAGAGAAGCAAAGCATGAGTACGCAATTACAGACGGTGATGACCGCTTCTACATAGTGACCAACGACAACGCCGAAAACTTCAAGTTAATGGAGACCCCCATCGACAGGACCTCGAAGGAGAACTGGCAGGTCGTCGTGCCACACAGGGAGGATGTACTTCTCGAGACCGTTACCGTATTCAAGGATCACATCGTCATCGAGGAAACAGATAACGGGCTTGCAAGAATAGCAACAATCGATCAACAAACCGGCGTGCGCCGAATGATTGAATTCGATGAGGCCGTATACACCGTGTCCGGTGACGACAACTACGAATACGACGCACAAATGTTTCGCTTCGTGTACGAATCCATGACGACGCCGCCATCGACCTACGACATAGACCTGTCGACGCACGAAAAGACATTGCTAAGAGAGGAGGAGGTGCTTGGTGGCTTTGACAAGAACAATTACGCGTCCGAGCGCCTTTTCGCGACCGTCTGCGATGGCAGCAAAGTACCGGTCTCTCTGGTCTACCGAAAGGGCATGGTAAAAAATGGCAAAAATCCGTTACTGCAATACGGGTACGGTTCGTACGGCGATACGGTTTATCCGGAGTTTGATGCGGACGTGCTGAGTCTCCTTGACCGCGGCTTCATCTACGCGATTGCACACATACGCGGCGGCTCGGAACTGGGTCGAAACTGGTATTACGACGGCCGGCAGTTAAAAAAGAAAAACACATTCACTGATTTTATCGAGTGTACGCATTACCTGATTGAGCAGGGATATACATCGTCCGACTTCGTTTTTGCGACCGGAGTCAGCGCTGGCGGACTGCTGATGGGTGCGATCGTCAATATGGAGCCCGATCTGTACAAAGGAGTCGATGCAGGCGTGCCGTTCGTTGATGCAGTGACGACGATGCTGGATCCCGATATTCCGCTGGTGACATCGGAATACGATGAGTGGGGCAATCCGAACGAGAAAGTTTCCTACGATTACATGCTGTCGTATTCACCGTACGACAACATCGAGAAAAAAGACTATCCGAATCTCATCGTTACGGCGGCGCTGCAAGACTCACAGGTCCAGTATTGGGAAGCTGCGAAATGGGTGGCCAAGCTCCGCGCTAATAAGACCGACAGCAATAGACTGGTTCTGTATACGGATATACATGCAGGGCATGGCGGCAAGACCGGCCGCTATCAACCGCTACGCGAGACAGCGCTGATTTACGCCTTCTTCCTGGATCTCGTGGGCATCACGGAATAGATACCGCCCGTCAGGACGGATCTATTGCTTGGCTCTTACGATCAGGACGTCACACGGCAGATGATCCAATACCCTTTCCGTCGTGCTGCCAATCACCATTCGTTTGATTCCCCAGCGGGCGAGGCCGCCCATGACCACGAGATCGGCTTTCTTGCTGCGGGCAAAGGTCGGCAGAAGCTCGCGCGTTCGACCCGGAAGTTGGTGTGTATGTTCCTTGTCGATGCCGTTTTTTTCCGCAAGCGCGTCCAGCGCTTCGCGGTGCTCTTTTTTCATCCGTTTGTCGACTTCGTCGATCGGCAACGTGATCGCCTTAAAGGTCTTGTTGGCTTCCGAGCCGATCCCGATCAGTCGCTGGTAGGTGTGGAACAGGTGCACGTCACCACCGACCGGCCCGGCGATGGATTTGGCGGCATCGATGATCGCCTGATCGAGTGCCGCGAGTTTATCGTGCTCATGCGTGGGGTCGACGGACGCAATAATGACGGGTTCTTGCCTGAAGTCTCCCGGTTTCACCAACCAAAGTGGGTAGGGGCAACGCCGAATCAGTTGCCAGTCGGTATCGACTAAAATCGCGCGTTCGGTAATGCTGTGGTATTGCGTTCCTTTCATGACGAACCTGGGATTGGAGTTCAGTGCTCTTGCCAGCACGCCATTGGCGACAGGCCGCTCTTCCAGTACGTCAGTCGTAACGGTGACGCCTGCTTTTCTGGCGTCCTCCGCCAGTTCATCGATCATTTCTTCTTGTGCCTGCCTGATCTTCTGGCCGATCTCTTTGGCTTCATTGGAAACGAAGAAGCCGTCGCCCAGGGCACTCGCGGTTGGATCACATAACAGAAGTTCGAGCTCGCAGTCCATCAGCTTCGCAACCCAGACTGCCCGGTCGACAATGGCATGTGGGCTATCGTCCAGTTCGATCATTACCAGGATCTTGTCTTTATCGCTCATTTAGATCTCCGTAAACGCGTAGCGCTTAAGCAAAAAGCGATTTCAGTTTTTTCATGTCATAAGCAGTCGGGTTCATCGGCATTTCGTAACAAAGACTTCGTTTGGTTGCCGCCGAGAGTTCTTGCCGCAAGTAGCCAAGGAAGGTCGGCTCCACTATCAACACCAGATTGTTGAACTTGCCCGCTGTCATTCCCCTGTTCAGATAGCTGCCGACCTGATGCGCAAAACGATGAGTCTCGTGCTGCTGGCCGGTTTCCTCGGGCGCCATCGCGTGACGGCCCTTGCCGAAACTGTCGAATACACGGCCAGGCCTGTCGGTCCCCCGGTCCCTTTCCCGCAAAGCGGCGTCCGGGTTGCTCAGGGTTTCGACTTCGGTCCAGTCACCGAATCTGCTTTGCGTCAGGAATATGCGTGCCTCAGCAGAATCACCGGCAACAATAAAGGTCGGCGCATTGGGCAGCAGGAAATTGCCGATTTTCTCGCGCTTGTCCTCGGTCACAACGGCCAGCTCTCCTCACAACATTGCGTACTCGTGTCAGGTCCACGCGCATCGACTGCCGATGCAGGATATGAAACTGCGGCGGCGCCAGGAATCCGTAGCTGGCGCTCAATTTTTCGGCTACTACGTACTTGCAATGGCGCTTTGATACGTCATCGGATGTGACAAACCGCAAGCCGCGGTCGTTAAAAATGTGCCGTCAGGTACCGGGGCAAGGTCTGGCGGGACCCTGGGTATCCGGCATGTCCGCCAGGTCGTCGGCGTCACCGACCGGGTCGCTATAGTCATCCGTCCAGATGCACTCCCAGAAATAGCTGCGGCGGAAATAGGGCTCCCACGCTGCGCTGCGCCGCTGCAACAGGGGCACCATGTAGAGACGTTGCAGGGCCTCGATCTCGCGCGATAAGCGCAGCGGTCCCGCATCAACGGGATCGAGGCCCATTGCCGCGATGATTTTGCCGACCCGTTCTTTCGCCGCACGATCATCTGAGGCAATCGGCACCGTTACCGGCCCACCGACAACGTCTGGATTGTCGATAACATAGGAGGCCAGCGTCGCGAATGCTTTTACAACCCGTGCACCAGGGTTCCACGACTGGATCATCTCGGCACTCGAGGTTTCGACCAGCGAGACAAGATAACCATCTTCTGCTTGTTCCGCGGGCATCGAGATATCAATGACGATCTTGCCGTCAAGTGAACCCAGGTTCTGTGCGACGGTCTCCATTGGCGGCCATGGCACGGCGAGTACCACAATGTCTCCGGCCTGGGCTGCTTCTTTTTGTGTGGTTACTCGAGCGTCATCACCGGTTAGTTTGACGACGTTCTGTGCTTTCTCGCTGTCAGGGTTCCTGGAGCCGTAAACCACCGAGTAACCGAGTTCAGCAAACCTCGGGCCCAGCGAGTCACCCATGTCGCCGGTACCGATTATGCCAACGGTTGGCTTGACACGCGCATCGTCAGCCACAGAAATAGTGGACGTTGTGGCGACAATCACGGCAGCGAGGCAAAGGATTATCCCGTGATGTGTTTTCATTTTTTTCACCTTATATGCGATACCTGACGACGGGTCGGATCGCCGCGGCTCCTAGGGATGCGCCAAATCTATCGCCAGCGATTCCGGCTCTGGCTCCGGCTCGCCGCTCATGATTCGTCTGGCAGATCGGATGACGGATTCAGCTTCTGTATAGACCACACTGAGCTCTGTTTCCATGCTCGTTATGTCATCCAGATACCGAATGGCGTTGTAGACCGCGAGCTCCAGCTTATCTTGCGAAAGATTCTGTGGGCTGGTCATTTGCGCCTTGCCGATCCGGCTTACTTGCTGGTAGCGGTTCTGCAGGCTATAAGTCAGTGACAGCGCGGACACCAGGTTGTAGTCCATTCTTGCCAGTGCACCGGTTGCGAGCGCCGTTTCCCAGGCAGTTGCTTGCAAGACCACCGGACTATAACTATCGATGATATTGATAAACGTCGCCACCGATTCGATGGCCCTGACTTCCTGACGCCGGCTAAGTACGTGATGCAGGCCCTGATTGAAGGGAGCTGCATCTTCTACACGCGCCCTATTCTGTTGAATCTCGCTGATAAAGTTCGACAATGCGTGCTCTATGTTCTCGGCATCCTGCCGATCACTACGCCACTCGTCCAGACCCAGTGCAACGAGAATGCTGACGACGATCAGCATGGATTCGAACATGACTTGGGGAAGCCAGATAGATGTTGCTCTCTGTGCCATTGGATCTACTGCTTTCGGTGTGATCCAGCCATGCCGGAGTATAACAAGCAAGGGCCTGGAGGCTTGGCAGTTGTCGCGAAAAGCCGGTACTATTCAGGCGCGTCGTACCCTTTTGGCGTTTTGACCGCCACTCAAGAAGCAATGAAATTATCTGCACTTACGCAAATTGTCGTCTTGCTTTGCACATGCATGGGCCTGGCATCGACATCGTTCGCGCAGTCGTCGGAATCCACGAACCTGACAGATCTCTCGGCGCCCGAGTTCCGGCTGATGGGATTCGGAGACATCAGTTATATTTCCCAGGACGGCAGTGACAAAGACGGATTCGTAATCGGCCAGGCGGTGATGCACCTGAGCGCATCCCTCGGTGAATCGCTCAGTGTATTCGGTGAATTCAGTGCGACAGGCAAAGACTCGGAGTATTCGTTCGAGGTCGAACGCTTGCTGGTCAAATATGATTTCTCTGATACCTACAAGCTGTCCGCTGGTCGTTATCACACACCAATCGGCTACTGGAACTCGGCATTTCACCATGGCACCTGGTTACAAACGACCATAAGCAGACCCGAAATGCTCAAATTTGGTTCGAAGCTGGTGCCTATTCATTTTGTGGGTGTCCTGCTGGAAGGGTCCGTTCCAATCAGCGATTTCGGACTTACCTACAAGGCCGGACTCGGCAACGGCAGGCACGCAAATATTGCCCGGTCGGGGGATGCAGGTGATATCAATGGGGATAAAGCATGGATGGTGCAGCTGAATTCCCGCCCAAGAAACATGTTTGGCCTGGATTTTGGTTTAGGGTTCTACAGTGACGAGGTATCACCGGAACTGAGTCCCGACGTCAAGGAGTACACGGTATCTGCATATGCGGCATGGACCAAGGAATCCCCTGAAATTATTTTCGAATACCTCCATTCAAAACACGAGTTGACTACGGACAGTAGCGTGTCCGGCGATGTCGATGCCTGGTATGCGCAGTTCGCCTACAGGCTAAAGGGCAAGTATGAGCAGTGGAAGCCGTATGCGCGTCTGGAGTACCAGGACATAGACGACGCGGATCCTCTGCTTGGTGCCGAAGGCCTTAATTATGAGGCGGGCATTCTTGGCGTGCGCTGGGACTTCAATCCCTATGCAGCCTTGAAGGCGGAATACCGTAATGAGGAATTTGGCAGCAGTGGCCGGGAAAACAATTTCCGGCTGCAGATATCTTTCGTGTTAGCGAAATTGTAATTACAGAGTCAATATGGCAGCACGTCTCAGAATGCAAATCAGTAGTCTCAGGCAATTATTCATTTGCCTGATTGCATTGCTGATTATGCCGTTCGAGTCGACACGTGCCGATGACTCGGCGACATCGAGTCCGATCGCCATAGTGGTGCACAAGGATACCGCGGTTGAAAATCTTTCACTTGCAGACCTGCGCAGTATTTTTCTGGCCGATCAGCAATTTTGGCAGAACAGGAAACGAATAATCCTGTTGGTCAGGGCGCCACAGTCAGACGAACGCGATTTCGTCCTCAATAAGATCTACGAAATGTCCGAAATGCAATTCCGGAAATACTGGATCGCAAAAATGTTTCGCGCGGAGGTGCCGCGTGGCCCGAAAATTGTCTTTAGTACAGACATGACGCTTGAGCTGGTGATCGCTATACCCGGGTCGATTTCATTTATTCGGGCCCACGACGTAACGGACGATGTTAAGCTTGTCCGGGTCGACGGCAAGCTGCCGAGTGAAGCCGGCTATCCGCTGCAATAAAAATATTGTGAAAATTCTGGCGGTAGCCACAACGATGGTCGCACTGTTTGCGGTGACAGATGGTCCCGCTGTCGCCCAGCAAGCAGACCTCGTATTGCGTAACGGCGTAATTTGGACCGTCGACGAGGACAATCCCAGGGCCGCGGCCGTGGCAACGCTTGGTGACAAAATCGTCTATGTCGGCTCCGACCAGGGGGTAAGTAAGTACATTATCAATGATGTACAAATCATTGATCTTAAAGGTAAGTTACTTGTTCCCGGCTTTAACGACAATCAGGTGCACTTCGAAGACACAGGAAGGCTTCTGTATGGCCTCAACCTGCTCGACGTCTCGAACGAAAAAGAATTCGCTGCCCGCATCAAAGCGGTAAATGATCGTTATGAGCCAGGCACCTGGATCACCGGCGGTGACTGGTCTGCTTACGAGACCTGAGAGGCGGGCGATGTCGGCGAGGCGGGGGCCCAGGTCAACCCTGACGATCTGTACGGCAACCTGTTCCTGCCCAACAGGCACATGATTGACGGCTGCACCAGAGAACACCCCCTGCTTGTCAATCGCTTCGATCGAAAAGTCTACCTGGCCAACAGCAAGGCTCTCGGGATCGCCGGCATCCGTAAAGGCAGCCCGGATCCGGCCGGCATCGCCGTCGAGCGCGATCGTAATGGTGAGCCGACCGGTGCTTTGTTTAATCCGGTTGAAGCAGCGGTCGAGTCCACTGTTTTGATTCAAGACAACGTGCGTGCGCATTTCAGGGAGTTCGTCCCGGAGCCGACGAGGGAACAGCGCATTCAAGAAACGCTGCAAGCCTGGGACCAGATGAGGCGCGTCGGCGTTACCAGTTATTCCGACGTGACCTCGGCGCCGATTCAAGTCGATATCTATAAAGAGTTGAGGCAAAAAGGCTTGATGACGGCTCGCGCCCGTTATCGTCCGCCGCTCGATCAATGGGACTCGATGGCAGCGCTCGGTATTCGCGTTGGCTTTGGTGATGAGTGGATTCGATTCGGAGCCGTCAAGGCATGGATCGACGGCATCATGGGCAATAGTACGGCGCGATTCTATGAGCCTTATACACACAACCCGTCGAGTCGCGGCATCTGGCGCGACATCATGTTCCCGTTCGAGCGCCACCCCGATCACCCCGAGCAAATGCAAAGTCGCCTCGAGCGACTGGCACTTCAGGCCGATAACGCGGGCATACAACTCACGGTTCATGCAATCGGCGACGAAGCGAACGGCTACCTGATGGATATGCTGGAGCGGATCATTGCCAGGAACGGCGAGAAGGACAGGCGCTTTCGCCTCGTACATGCCCAGGTAATGACCGATAGAGACATAGAGCGAGGCGGCAAGATGCACATCGTCGCCGAGATGCAGCCGTATCACACCTCTGATGACATGCGCTGGATGGAAGAGCGCATTGGCCGGGAACGCTCCCGAGGTGCCTATGCATTCAGGCGGATCTGGGATTCAGGCGCCGTGCTGAGTTTCGGCTCGGACTCCCCAGGCACCAATGCTTCGCGCTATTACCTCAACCCGATGCTGGGCCTTTACGTAGCCGTGACCAGAAAGACATTATCAGGCCAACCCGAAGGTGGCTGGTTCCCGCAGGAGAAAATCACGATCGAGGAGGCGATTAAGGCCTATACCCTAAACACGGCCTATGCGGCCTACGAAGAGGACATCAAAGGCTCGATAACAGTCGGCAAAATGGCCGATTTCGCGGTTCTCTCGGACAACCTGCTGACAATGGATCCCGACGACATCAAAGACGTGACCGTCTTGATGACCGTTGTCGGCGGTAAGGTAG
>JACZWL010000088.1 GCA_022572185.1 Pseudomonadota bacterium
GAAAAAGGGGGCGAGACCCACTGCTGTCCCGTAAACAAATGTTCCGGCGGCTGGAGCGAAGTGATTGTATGGGGTTCTGTCGGAGAGTCTCGCTACTGACATGGATTGCAAGGCTTGTCTCAGAGACGCGCCGCAAGTACGTCCATGTAGGCTCGGGGCCCGCGTCCCTGCGGGCCACGGTCTCTGAGACAAGCCTTGCAATCCATGTCCTTGATAGTGGTACCGGCCTTATGGGACAGCAGTGAGTCTGACCCCCAATAATGACCGGATGCACTTAATCCGGCAGGAGCCTGTTCGCCGCTTCTTTCAGCGCGTCTGCGGACAGCCGCACTTTATAGTCGGGGTTGGCATAGGCGAACGATATTTCACCGGCTCTATCGATGACGAAAACGGCCGGCACAGCAAGCGCCCGATAGTTGCTGATCGATGACTCGTCGTAGTCGCGGCCCTTGTCGTCCAAATAGTCGACGAGCCGATCGGCAACAGTGAAGGCAGTACCAAAAGCTCGTGCGGCATTGATATCGGCGTCCGAGAGGATGACGTAGTCCAGTCCGTCAATGGCGTCCTGTGTCTCTTTCTTAAGGCTCTCGTAGAGCAGTTCCGGGCGGTCGTTACTCAGGAAAAGCACGTCAAAGCCGTTTTCTTTCAGTTCCGGGATAACGTGCCTGAGTTCAGCCAGGTGCATATTACAGTAGGGACACCAGCCGCCACGGAAAGAAATCAAAATGGTCGGACGTTCGAGCTTGTCCGGATCGAAATGGTAGGGTTCATCCTCAACCGTTCGAACGGTGAATGCCGGTGCGCGATCGCCAGCCTGTAAAGGCGATATATCTTCCGCCCTCGACGGCAAAGTAAAATTGTCGGCAGCGACTCCTTGTCTGCAGACCGAAACGACCAGCGACGCGATCAACAGCACGAAAAACGTTGCGCGGATGAAATTTTGGGCGGTTGACATCTCAAATACTCCAGGGGGCTGTCGATCTGACCAGCAGTGTGCCCCTTTTATTACAGCGGAGCCCTGATTTATTCGTGTCGCAGGGCGTCGATGGGGTCGAGATTCGCTGCCCTTTTCGCCGGCATGATGCCGAAGAAGAGTCCGACTGCAGCACTGAATATGAAGGCCGTGAGTACCGAACCCGATGTCACCACGGTCTGCCACCCGGCAAATTTGGCGGCAAACATCGCGGCACCTGCCCCGACCGCAAGGCCCAGGGCACCTCCGATCAGACAGAGGGTCATCGACTCGACCAGGAACTGCAAAAGAATATTGCCCTTCGTCGCTCCCAGGGCCTTGCGAATGCCGATTTCCCGTGTTCTCTCGGTGACCGTCACCAACATGATGTTCATGATGCCTATGCCACCGACAAGCAGACTTACGCCGGCAATGCCTGCCAGCAGATAGGTAAATACTTCTGTCGCTTCCTGTCGCGCGTCAAAGAATTGCTTGCGATCGTGAATCGCAAAGTCATTGTCCTTGCCCGGCAATATTCCGTGCTCGCGACGCAACACGCGTTCGATATCGACCATCGCCGACTCAACACTCGAATCAGGCGCCACCTTCGCACTGATCGTCTCCACTTTGTCGGTGCCGGTTACGCGGAACTGTGCCGTTCTAAGAGGAATCCAGATGTCATCATCAGGATTTCTCCAGCCGGTTGTGCCCTTCGCCTCAAGGACCCCGATCACTTCAAAGTTAATCGAGCGTATTGCGATAGTGCGGCCGAGGAGACCGATCGCATCGGTATCCAGCATCCCGGGTATCTCGTTGCCTACGACGGCCACCCGTTTCCTGCTCGAATCGTGTGACGCTGTAAACATTTGCCCGAGCGAGATATCAAATCCATGGACATTCGGATAGTTTGGCGTGGTGCCCAGTATATTGACGTTGATATTTCGGTTGCCGTATTTGACCTGATACCGTTCGCTGATCTCCGGCACGATAGCCTCGATGTGTCTCGCATCGCGAGCCAGTGCAGCAGCATCATCTGTAGTCAGTGTCCGCAAGTCCCGCGCGACGCCGTGATTGAACCAACTGCCGGCAGCAATTGACAGGATGTCGCCGCCAAGTGCTTCCATTTGCTCATCGATCGCGCGCTGCGCCCCGGTGCCGAGCGCGACCATCGTAATGACGGCCGCGACACCGATGATAATGCCAAGCATCGTCAATGCCGCACGGAACAGATTGCCACGAATCGATTGGAGCGCAATCCAGAATGTTTCTGACATCAGCACAGGTTCGGTATCCCTCTCACTTGCGCTTCGCGATGCCGGGCACGCCACCGATGCGGCGTGAGATAAAGCGCTGCAACTGTTCCTGAGTCTCGACCAGGTGTGCGCTGGGCAACAACAATACTTTGTCGGTCGCGTCGAGGCCGGAGATGATCTCAACACGGTCGAGATCTGTCAGCCCTGCGCGCACGGTTACAATTTGCGGTTCACCGTCATTATCGACGACGACCCAGAAGTTACCTCCGAACCGATAGTCGGTTGCCGAAGACTTTCCACCCGCCGGCCCGTGCCCCGGCGACCTGCCTGTACCTTGAAATACACGCCGCATGAGCTGTTGCTCGCCTGGACTCATGGTCTGGCCGCTACGCCGCTTCGCCATGACCTCACGAACTTTTTCGGGCCCGACACCCGGCGGCAACTGAATTGTACGGCCACCCATCGTTATTGTTGCCGCGGTATTGGTGCTTTGTAAGTCTTCTTTGGATCCGCCAGGGTCGAGTTCGGCTCGCAAGGCTGATTCGCTCATACCAAGAATACCTGCAGTGGCGGACACATCACGCTCCGTACGCAATGCGATTACAGGAACGGTCAACACGTTGTCGCTTCTGGCAACCGAAACTTCGATCTCGGCGTTCATTCCCGGCAGCAAAAGCCCTTCGGGGTTTTGCAGTGAGATAAGAACCGCGAACATCGTGACGTTCTGCTCAACCACGGCTTGTGGCTCGATCTTCGTTACTTCACCACCGAACGGCTGGTTCGGATAGGCCGCAACCGTGACGTTGGCAGTCATACCTGGCCTGACCTTGCCAATATCTGTCTCGTCGACCAGCGCACGAATCCGGACTGCGCTCAGATCCGCCATTGTCAGCAACAGCGTTCCGCCACCGAAGTCCTGCGTGGGTGAAGAAATTACCTGGCCTTTTTCGACCGGCTTCTCGAGAATCGTTCCTGACACCGGTGCCCGAATATCGGTGTCGTCTACGGCGATACGGGCGTTCTCGACTGCGACTGTGGCGCTCACAACCTGCGCCTCGGCATTCGCCAGCTCCAACGCCGCCGCTTCGTGATCCGATTCAGTATATGTGCCTTTCTTCAGGAGGGATTTGGCACGTTTCATCTGGGTTTCGGATATCGTGCGCCGGGAATGGGCCGCTTTTAGTTCCGCTTTGGCCTGGGCCAGGCGATTTCTGACTGTTCTTGGATCGATGTGAACGAGCAGGTCGCTCGCTTCGACGTGGTCACCAATTTCCACAAGCAGCTCGAGCACCTCACCCGACGCTTTGGATTTCACCTCGACAACCGCCAAGGGCTCAACGATGCCCGACGAGTCGACGCTGACCTCAATAGACCGCCGTTCGACAGACGCCGATTCATAAATCAGCGTATTGGTTTTGTCTTCGCTGCACGCGACAAGTAATAGCCCGCATAATGCAGCAACTATTGACTTCATTTGTGCTCTTCCGCTGCCGAGTCGCTGACGACTTTGCCATCGCTTAGACGAATCGTCCGATTTGCATGTTTGGCGATGTACTCCTCATGCGTCACAACGATCAGAGTGTTACCTGCCGCCTGAAGTTCATCGAACAGGCTCATAATTTCATCTCCGGTGTTCGAGTCCAGGTTTCCAGTCGGTTCATCCGCGAGCAGTATGCTTGGATTTGTTACGAGTGCTCTCGCGATCGCAACACGTTGTCGCTGACCGCCCGACATTTCCGACGGGCGGTGGCGCATCCTGTCCGCAAGGCCAACTGTCTCCAGAGCATGCGCCGCCCTTTCGTGTCTGTCTTTGCGGCGCAGTCCCGCATATATAAGTGGCACCTCGACATTACTCAACGCCGTCATCCGTGACAGGAGATTGAAAGTCTGGAAAACAAATCCGATCTCCTTGTTCCTCGCTCTGGCGAGTTGATGATCGTTCATCGCCGACACCAGCTGGCCGTTGAGCCAGTATTGCCCATCTGTCGGTGAGTCCAGGCAGCCGATAACATTCATCAAAGTCGATTTCCCGGAGCCCGACGGACCCATGATCGCGGTGTATTCATTTGTCTCTATGCTGAGAGACACGTTGTCCAGGGCACGAATGGTCTCCTCGCCCATTTGATAAAAGCGCTCGAGATTTTGCAGCCGAATCACCGGATTCCGGGAAGCGGCACTTGCCAGGGATTCGCCAGTCAAGATGCTGTCTTTAATCGTTTCTCATGTTGCCGAACGCTCGATATTAGCCCGATTATTGCACCAGTATGCCGGGCTTTTGGAACCGCGACACAAACAGACAGCAAAGAAATGTTAAGGACTGCTGAAGGCACCGGCGCCAGGCGGGAGTTACCCAGGGGGCCATTCAGACGGCTTTTTCGAGTAAGTCGGTATCTGAAATGTCTGAAACGCCGCGGCAGCGGGCTTTTGCCCGGTACATGGCTTCGTCTGCGGCGCGCAACAGACCGGTCAGGGTACTGGCATGCTCCGGATACAATGCCAGCCCGATGCTTGCGGCACAATGGAGCATCTCGGCGCCGACACTGTAAGGCTCTTCCAGTCGCTTGGTCAGCCTGGCCGCGAGCTTCTCGGCAATTTCGGGCTCCACATTCGAAACCAGGGCAACGAACTCGTCACCACCGGGACGCCCGATGATGTCGTGGGACCGGAGGCTCGTTCGCAGGCGCTCTGCAGCGATCGTCAATAACTGGTCGCCTACCTCGTGGCCGCACTTGTCGTTTATCTGCTTGAAATCGTTCAGATCGATGTATAACAACGCACCGGTCGCATTATCATCGCTGTCCGACAGCCTCTTCGCCGCGTCCCGTTCAAACCCGCGCCGATTCAATACGCCGGTCAGTGGATCCAACCAGGCGATGGATTCCATATGAATCTCCTTTGCCTTTCGAGCCGTCATGTCGAAAAGCGAAACCGCGACATCGTTGCCCACGGGTTCACCGATAAGACGCAGCCACTCCTGACTCGAATCGGTACCAACCCTGACCTCCGTGTCTATTACCTCCCGGTTCCCCGCCGCTTCCATGAATCGCTCCAACAAGTCCTCAGAATCGCGCGCGTCCATCCCGCTGGAAGCAAGTTTCATTATTCCGCCGGCTGTCAGTCCAAGCATGTCCTCCCGGCTGGTCTTCAGGTATCGCGCCGCAGCAGCGTTCGAAAAAATGCAACGGAGCGACCTTGCTCCCTCCTCGCCAACCCAGCGCATCCGAATGCTGCCATTGACCGAATGATTGACCAGCGTGCGCTGCAGCATTTCACTGCCGCCAACTTCTTTTTGCGTTTTCTCAACATCGCTAATGTCGTGAAACATCAAGACACGCCCGTTGCGGGCGGCCGCTTTGGTCGATATCGGCGATACCTGCACGTGCAGGATACGCCCCGTAGTCGTCAGCATTTTCTGCGACTTGCCGGTATCGAGCGCCTTATGAATCTCCGGGACCTCTTGTCCGAACACGGAATCAAGCGACTCGCGCAGCGCCTCGGATTCCGAAACGTTGAGCAATAGCTCGGCGCCACGATTCAAACCGATGATGCGTTCCTTTTCGTCACCGATGACAACCGGGTCCTGCATGTTTTGACAAACCGTCTCGTAC
>JACZWL010000011.1 GCA_022572185.1 Pseudomonadota bacterium
CTGGCCACGTCCTAAAGATGCGAGAGTCATTGTCTGCAAGTCCTTGAATTCCGCCTACCTACCATCTGATTGCAAATGATAACGATTCGCATTTGCGATAGCAATACGTGATTGTGCTTATGGACATAATCTCCCGCCGGGCGTCGCTATCCAGGGGTCCGGGCGCTAACAGTTTGCTTTTCTGGCCCGTAAGGGGACGGACCCGGGGTCCGTCCCCGGCTTAGCCTTTCTTCGCCAACGCCACACATTCCCTGTACCGGAAACAACTGACCACATGGTCGTTGACCATCCCGGTAGCCTGCATATGTGCGTACATAATCGTGCTGCCGACAAACTTGAAGCCGCGTTTTTTCATGTCCTTGCTCATCGCATCCGATTCCGCAGATGTTGCCGGGATATCGGAGTCTTTACGAAATTTATTCTGCTTCGGTCTGCCGTCTACGAATTGCCAGATGTAATTGCTGAAGCCGTCGTACTCTTCCTGAACTTCGAGAAACGCCCTGGCATTCGTTACCGCCGAATTGACTTTTAGCCTGTTTCTGACAATGCCCGGATCCTGCAGGATTTTTTCTATTCTTTTTTTTGTAAATCGCGCCACTTTCTCAACGTCGAAATTGGCGAAGTTTTTCCGGTAGCCCTCGCGTTTGTTGAGAATGGTCGACCAGCTCAAGCCTGCCTGTGCACCCTCGAGGATCAGGAATTCAAACTGGGTCTTGTCGTCCCGGACGGGTACCCCCCATTCTTTGTCGTGATACTCGATATACGGCAGACTCACTTCCCCCGCCCAGGCGCATCGGGTGACCTTGTTTGTCATTAGCGTTCCTCTTATGAAGTAGCGGCGGAGCCCTTTTTCATGCGCCAGTCATCAAGCCCAGAATAATAGGTAAAAAGGGGCCCGTCCCCTTTCTTTTCTGGTCCTTAGTGCGACAAAAAAGGCCCGCAACTACGCGGGCCTTTTCTGCTTAACGTGCTTAAACAAGGTTTGGGGTCTTAGACCGAACCTCCGCACTTGCCTTCGCCGCATTTGCCCTCAGCGCCTTTATCCTCGCCTTCGGCCTTGTCGCCACCACAGCTGCCTTCGGCGTCTTTATCGCCACCACAACTGCCTTCGGCGTCCTTGTCGCCACCACAGCTGCCTTCGGCGTCCTTGTCGCCACCGCAACTGCCTTCAGCATCTTTGTCGCCACCACAGCTGCCTTCGGCGTCTTTGTCGCCACCGCAACTGCCTTCAGCATCTTTGTCGCCGCCGCAACTGCCCTCAGCGTCTTTAGCCTTTCCTTCGGCCTTATCGCCACCACAGCTGCCTTCGGCGTCTTTGTCGCCGCCGCAACTGCCTTCAGCTTTATCGCCACCTTTGTCGCCGCCGCAGCTGCCTTCGCCCTCTCCGAGCATATAGGCAACACTCAGCGTCGTCATGGCAAACGGACTCGCGCCCGTATCAGCGCTTGCAGCTTCGACAGCTGCAAGTGAGCCAGCCAGTGCTATGCCGACTGCCAATGCAATGGGCTTTGCTACTTTCTTATCAGACATTTCGATCTCCTTCCTCTGGTCAATGTAAAAGGTGTCAGGTTCTATTTAGTGACACCCCCAAAAAAGGAAAAAGGAAAACTTACCTGACACCTTCTTCCTAAATACTCCACTTCACCGTTTCGGTGACTCTTGTTTTCAACTCGTCAATTTGTTCGCCGCGTTCGCCGATGATCGCGATGCTGCCGTTACCGATCGGAAGAATGACGCCTTCGATACTTTGGCCCTCGAGGCGTATCAGCATATCGATCATTTCTTCAGGCATCAGCAAAATTGTTACGGGGCCTTTTTTGCCCTGTATGACGAGATGTGGGATATCTTTGCCGTTAATCTCACAACTCCTGGCATAGGTGATCAGGCCGATGCCACGATCCAGGGTCGCTATTGCAGGCCGGACTACCGAGTAAAGCCTGCGGTCCGACACGGCCACGTCCGTAACTTTCAGTGCCTGAGGCTCGTAGTCAAGGTGCGCGATAATCTGTTCAGCCAGCGTACCGCCCTCCTTGCCTGCGTGCCCCATGCCTGTGTCGGTCATTCGCACACCGATAACCGTTGCCAGAACGACACTGGCTGCCAGACCGATCCAGGCCGGTGTCGTCCATCTGATCGGCCGGCGCGATGCCAGGTCGACAACCTTGTCTGCGCCCGTCAGAGCCGGCAGCTCGGGCATCTTCAGGTCTGGCACGTCAATCGCAAGCGCCGCAGCAATCCTCACATCGAGCGCCTGCATTTCCGCCTTGACAGTGTTGCAGGACGGGCATTCAGCCGAGTGCAGGGCGCCACCATCGAATGATTCCGACGGGTCTGCTGCTATTGCCTGTTTGTAGTCCTCGCAATTCATGTTTCGTCCGGCGGCGCTCATGGGGCCGCTCCTTCACCTATTTCATCCTTCAACTTGTGGCGTGCCCGGTGCAATCTGGTCAAAACAGCGCCCGGCTTGATATCCATCAGTTCCGCGATCTCCTTCGTCGAATGTCCCATCAGGACCTGCAGTACGAGCGGTTCGCGGTAATCGTCCTCCAATCTGTAAATAGCCTGTCTAACGTCATCGAGATCCGAGTCTGAACTTTCGGCAAGCATCACGGCCTGAGACGCGGTCAAGTTGTCGATGTCCACTGTCTCCAGTCGCTTCCTTTCGAAATATCTCGCATTCTCCCGGCGCACAATGGTCAACACCCATTGCTTTGCCGCCGCATCGTCGCGCAACCCATCCAGCGACTTCCAGGCTCGGAGCATCGCTTCCTGTACGACGTCTTCGGCGATCGCCGGGTCCCGGCACAGCCACACTGCATAACGGTACATATCCCGATGCCATACACCTACCAGGCGATCAAACCGCTGCTTGCGTCCCACGTCCGCATCGCTACTATTCATACGAGATGACCTGCTCAATTGGCGAAATATTACCCACGCTAAGGAAAGATGTGATTAAGGCGTGGAAACCTTACCGAAATACAGCGAAAATCCAAGTGTTACCAACGTTTGCGACCGTGGTATGAGAAGAACAACACAGGGTCAGTTTCCATCCACCCGGCTAAGGCGAGTCCGCCGCAGTGCAGCATTGCGGCGCCTGGTCGCCGAATCCGCGCTCGGCGCTGCGGACCTGATTTACCCGATGTTCGTGCTGGACGGCAAGAAACGCTCGGAGGCCGTAACTTCGATGCCGGGTATTCAGCGACACAGCATTGATGGCATTTTGCGGGAAGCTGACGAGGCCGTATCTCTCGGGATTCCCGCAGTCGCCTTGTTTCCGGTCATCGAACCCGGGTTAAAGAGCCTCAATGGCGAAGAATCCGCAAACCCGGTCGGGCTCGTGCAGCGTACCATTACAGCCATCAAAGCGAAGCATCCCGACCTTGCCGTGATCAGCGATGTCGCACTCGATCCTTATACGACACACGGGCAGGACGGCATCATCGATGAGGATGGCTATGTGCTGAATGACGAGACTGTCCAGATGCTCGTCAGACAAGCTGCTTCGCATGCAGAAGCGGGAGCAGATATCGTCGCTCCATCTGACATGATGGACGGGCGCATCGGCGCGATTCGTACCGAGCTCGAAGGCAATGGATTTCATAATACCCTCATCCTTGCCTATGCCGCCAAATATGCCTCCTGTTTCTATGGCCCGTTTCGCGATGCGGTCGGATCGGCCGGAAATCTCGCAGGCGGCGACAAGAAAACTTATCAGATGGACCCGTCAAACAGCGACGAGGCCCTGCGAGAGGTCGGCCTGGACCTTTCCGAGGGTGCGGATCTCGTCATGGTGAAACCGGCCATGCCGTATCTCGACGTGATCAGGCGAGTGCGGGACGAATTCGGGGTCCCCACTTTTGCCTATCAGGTCAGTGGCGAATACGCCATGCTCAAGGCCGCGGCCGAAAACGGCTGGCTCGAAGAGCGATCGGCAGTGCTCGAATCATTGCTTTGCATCAAGCGGGCGGGCGCCCATGCAGTCCTGAGCTATTTTTCGCTGGCCGTGGCTCGCTGGCTGGCGGAGTAGGTATACTGAGCCGGCAGAGCAGCAATTAAACGGTTTGTGTAACAATCGATAACAATAAAGACAGGTCCAGGGGGCGTATTCTTTACCGTCAGAGAGCATGAAAACTTCGCGACGAAAATGGCCTAGCGACCGTGGACGGTAAGCCCGCTGCTGTTGATCGCTACGGCGTCATGGGCTATCCGGTATCGCACAGCCGCTCCCCGGTTATTCACCGCCTGTTCGCCTTACAAACAGGCGAGAACCTGCAATATGAATTGCTTCAGGTCGCGCCCAGCAAGCTCGAAACCGCGATCAGGCAATTTCAGCGTACGGGAGGCAAGGGCCTGAACATCACCCTGCCGCACAAGAGCGAAGTGACGCGGCTCGTCGATGATCTCAGCGAGCGCGCCAACAGTTCGGGTGCGGTCAATACCCTGGTATTTCGGGATAAAGAGATTTTCGGCGACAACACCGACGGAATCGGACTCATGCGTGACCTTGTCGGTAACCTCGGCCTCGAACTCAAGGACGCCAGTATTTTGATTCTCGGCGCCGGTGGCGCAACACGCGGCATCATTGGTCCATTGCTGGACGCTGAGCCCAAATCGATAACCATTGCCAACCGGACTCTGTCGAGAGCCCGGGTCCTCGCGGAACATTTTTCCGCTTCCGGCCCCGTAACCGCCTGCCGGTTCAGAGAGGTGAAACCCTCATCGTCATTCGACCTCATCATCAATGCCACCTCAGCCAGTGCTAAGGGCGAATTGCCGCCTTATCCCGAATCCGCGGTCACTGACCGGACTTTTTGCTACGACCTGTCTTACGGCCTCAGTCCCACGCCATTCAGCAGCTGGGCCGCGAGGAAGGGCGCGGCGCGTTCCGTGATGGGTTGGGGCATGCTGGTCGAACAGGCCGCGGAATCTTTTGATCTCTGGCGTGGCGTCAGGCCGGACACGCAAAAGGTGCTGGAGCAGCTTGAGATTAGCGCATAGTCACGAACTCTTCCGCACTGGTGGGATGAATCGCGACCGTATCGTCGAAGTCTTTCTTCGTCGCCCCCATACGTATCGCAACGGCAAAACCCTGCATCATTTCGTCTGCGCCGTCGCCGACGACGTGGCAGCCGACAATTTTTTCCTCCGGACCAATCGTCACGAGCTTCATGGCTGACGGTTCCTTATGCTTGCCGAGCGCATAAAGCATGGGTGTAAATCTTGACTCGTACACTCTCACATCATCACCGAATTCTGCCCTGGCTTCGGCCTCAGTCTTTCCAACCGTGCCGATCGGCGGATGGGCGAATACCACTGTGGGTATGAAGCGATATTCAAGATGACGATCGGCCATGCCGCCGTACAAGCGGTCGGCCAGGCGCCGGCCCGCCGCTATCGCGACCGGTGTTAACGCTTCCCTGCCCGTTACGTCACCAAGCGCAGAAATGTTGTCGACGTTCGTAGCCTGGTAATCATCGACGGGCACGAAACCGTAACCGTCTGCTTGCACGCCGGCGGCTTCAAGTTGCAAATGCTCTGTATTCGGCGCGCGGCCAACAGCCCAGACAATACTGTCGAAGGCGCCAAACTCGCGGCCATCTTCGGCAATGAGCTTGAGTCCAGCGGAAGTTCGTTCAAGTGCATGCGGCACGACGCCGGTCTCGAGCTGAATACCGTCCCGCTGCATGGCCTTGTGCTGCTCGTCCCTGAGCATCTGGTCGAAGCTGCGCAATACACCGTCCTTCCTGACCAGCACGGTGGTGTCCGATCCCAGGGCATTGAAAATGCCGCTCAATTCGACAGCGATGTAGCCGCTGCCTACAAGGACCACCCGTTCCGGACGGTCCGGAAGCTCGAAAAACCCGTCTGAGCTTATGCCCATCTCGGCGCCGTGAATCCTGGGCATGATCGGACGGCCCCCGGTCGCGATCAAAATGTTGTCGGCGCGATAGTCGTCACTCTCAACACGAATCGAGTTCTTGTTGACGAAGTGTCCCGTTCCCCTGATGAGTTCGATATTCCTTTTGTCGAGATTTTTCTGATAGATATCGTTGAGCCTTGCGACATAGGCATCGCGCCTTTGCTTGAGTGCCGACCAGTCGTGGCCGTTCACCGTCAGATCGAATCCATAGTCCGCCGCAAGCCGGGCACTGTGTGCATGGCTCGCCGAATACCACATGACTTTCTTTGGCACGCAGCCGAGATTGACACAGGTGCCGCCGAGCGGCCCATTCTCAATCACGGCGACATCCGCCCCATGCTCTGCCGCTCTCTGTGCATGCGCCAGACCACCGCTACCGCCGCCAATCACGATCAAATCGAATTTCTTTTTCACCCGTGCTCCTGCCAGGCTGCCGGCGCCGTTGACACGCGGCATGCTTTTCCCCTGTGATAACATCCTGCGCCTGACAGGACATCAACAGCATTCATGACCAACCCTTTACTGGATACATCGGCATTACCGCGCTTCGCTGACATCGCGCCCGAACATGTGCTGCCCGCACTGGAGAAGCTTATCGCAGAGCATCGTAGAAAGCTTGCGGCCCTTCTCGATGATCCCGAGGAAAAAGACTTCGAAGCGCTCGTCTCTCCACTCGAGGAAATGAGCCATGAATTGAGCCGCGTCTGGTCCCCCGTAAGTCATCTGCAAAGCGTTCTGGAGGCACCCGGCTGGCGCGAAGCATACAACGCTTCTCTGCCACTTCTGACCCGACACGGCACCGAAATATCACAAAACAAGGGTCTGCATCAGGTTTTTGAACGCCTGTCCGACTCGCTTCCTGCCGATGCGCCAGACGCGAAGCGCAGTCTCGTCGATCATGCGTTAAGGGATTTTCGCCTGGCCGGCGTCGCCCTGCCGGACGACAAGAAAAAGCAGTTCAGGAAGTTGATGCAGGAGCTTGCCACCGTGCAGGCGAATTTTGATCAGAATGTCCAGGACGCCACCGATAGCTGGCATTTTCATACTGAGGACGAAGCACAGCTCGCCGGCCTGCCACAGCAAACATCGGTTCGCGCCCGCAATGACGCGGAAGCTAATAATGTTGGCGGCTGGTGGCTCACTCTCGATCATCCGACTTATCAGGCGGTTATCACTCATGCCGAGAGCCGGAGTTTGAGAGAAACGTTTTACCGCGCATGGTCGACACGGGCTTCCGATCAGGGCGCTGACACAACTTTCGACAACAGCCGAAACATCGGCAGGATTTTGCAGCTGCGGCATGAGGTAGCGAAATTGGTCGGCTTCGATAACTATGCCGAATACTCTCTGGCCACCAAGATGGCCGCTGGAACGGTTGAGGTTATCGACTTTCTGAGCGAGCTGGCTTCGCGTACCCGATCTGCCGCAGAAACCGAACTCGAGACTATCGCAGCGCTCGCCTCTCACGATCTTGCTGCCTGGGATATCGCTTTTTACACCGAAAAACTAAAGCAGAAGAAATTCTCGATTTCAAACGATACACTGCGCCAGTATTTTCCCATCGCACGTGCGCTAAGTGGCCTTTTCAGTCTGGCGGAAAAGCTCTACGGCGTTACCATTGCGAAGAACGACGACATTCAAAAATGGCATGACAGTGTAGATTACTACGAGCTGCGTGAGAGAAGCGGCACCGTAATCGGTGGTTTCTATGCCGATCTATATGCCCGTAACGGTAAACGGGGTGGTGCCTGGGTTGACGAATGCGTGGTCAGGAAAAATCTGAACGGCGAAAATATATTGCCGGTCGGTTACCTCGTTTGTAATTTCTCTCCGCCCGATAAAAATGGTGGTTCCTTGCTGACCCATGAGGATATTGTCACGCTTTTTCATGAATTCGGGCACATGCTCCACCATCTTCTTACACGAGTAGACTATCCAAGCCTTGCGGGCATCAATGGGGTGCCCTGGGATGCCATCGAGCTGCCAAGTCAGTTCATGGAGAACTTTGCCTGGTGTTACGACGTTCTGGTCGGTGCATCGGGACACTGTGAATCCGGCGAGCCGCTGCCCAAGGCCCTTTTTCAGAAACTCGATGACAGCCGGCATTGTGGTGCGGCAATGGCGATGCTGCGGCAGATCGAGTTCGCACTTTTCGATTTTCAGTTGCACGCCAACTACGATCCGGACAAAGGCACCGAAGCGCTGGACATACTCAGGCAAGTTCGCGATGAGCTGTCTCTGGTGCCTCACCCCGACTACAACCGGCTGCCGCACAGCTTTACGCACATATTCGCCGGCGGTTACGCGGCTGGCTACTACAGCTACAAGTGGGCTGAAGTGCTGGCGGCCGATGCATTTTCTGCATTTGAAGAGTCCGGGATCTTCGATGAGCAAACCGCCAGACGTTTTCGGTCTGAGATTCTCGAGATCGGCGGCAGCAAGGACATCATGGAAGCCTTCATTGCATTTCGGGGCCGCAAACCGACCATGGATGCTCTGCTCCGTTACAACGGCATTGGCCTCGCAGCATGAAGATCGCGACATGGAACGTAAATTCGCTGAACGTCCGTCTGCCGCACGTCCTCGAGTGGCTTGGGGCACATGAGCCCGACGTGCTCGTGCTGCAGGAAATCAAGCAGCTAACCGAGGTCTTTCCGGAAGAGGCTTTCGTCGCGGCCGGCTACCAATCGATCGCAAGCGGCCAGAAAACATACAATGGCGTCGCTACGGTCTGTCGCGACAAACCCCTGGATCCCGTCACCGATTTTCCGGGGTTCGAGGACCTCCAGCGCCGCATATTAGCGACCACGATCAACGGTGTACGTGTCATAGACCTGTACGTGCCGAATGGCCAGGCTGTCGGCACGGAAAAATACGAATACAAGTTGAACTGGCTCGCAGCCCTGCGCGATTTCCTGCAGCAAGAACTCGATAATCACTCAAGGCTTGTCGTACTCGGAGACTTCAATATCGCGCCCGCTGACCGTGACGTCTATGACCCGGAAAAGTGGGGCGATGGGATTCTCTGCAGCGAGCCGGAGCGAGATGCTTTAGCTGAGTTGATCAAACTCGGGCTAAGCGATGTATTCCGCCAATTCGATCAGGCAGAGAAGAGCTTCAGCTGGTGGGACTACCGGGCGGCTGGCTTCCGGCGCAACGCAGGACTCCGGATCGACCTGATACTGGCGAGCCCGGCCATGGCACAGGCCTGCCGGGCAAGCTACATAGACAAGGAGCCGCGTGCCTGGGAGCGGCCATCCGATCACGCTCCCGTAGTAGCGGAATTTGCGATCTGACAAAAGTCAGGCCAATATTACATATTCTTGCCAAAACCTGTGCCCGACGATGATCCTCAGTGTATTATTTTGCTACGTCAAGCCGACACGCCGTCGGCTATCCGCGAGCAGTGCGGAGCGGGGGTTGGCATGAATAATATGAGTAACCCCCGCATCGCAATGCCTGCGATGACTGCGCCACCGAAAGATAAAAAGAAGAAGCAAATTTTGTCTCAGGATCGACGTAACGATTACGACGTGACTAATACGGTACAGGTCAGCAGTCCTGCCGCGGTCCGCGATGCCGTGCACGAACTCATCCTGGAGACGTTCCCCAGCGCCTCTTTCGATAAGCTCTGGCTTGCGTTCTACGACTTCGAGCGGCTGTTCACTGGAAAATTTCCCGGCTATAAGGGTTGCGATACGACGTATCACGACATGCAGCATACGCTGGACATGACCTTGGCCCTCACGAGGCTCGTCGCCGGCCGCGAGCGCAGCGTCGAGCTCCCTGACCGCCTCGGCGCCGAACGTGCCCAGATGGCAATTGTCACGTCTCTGTTCCACGACTCCGGCTACATACGTCACGAGGAGCGAGACAGCGGGTTTCACAACGGCGCCGAGTTCACGCTTTATCACGTATCACGAAGTGCCGATTTTCTCCGCCGTTACCTGCCCGAGCTCGGCATGTCCAGGGATGTTCCGGTCAGCAGCATGATTGTCCATTTCACCGGATTTGAACTGGATCTCGACAAAATAGAACTCGACGATCCGAGGGACATTATTTGCGGACATCTGCTCGGAACTGCCGACCTCATCGCACAGATGGCAGACCGCTGCTACCTCGAAAAATGCAGGGACCGCTTGTACAACGAATTCGTGCTGGGCGGGATTGCGGTCGAAAATGCCAGTCCCGGCGAGTACACAATACGATACAAGTCAGGCATCGATCTTCTCGCCAAGACTCCCCTGTTTTATCAGCAGGTGTCCCGCGAACGCCTGCAACAAAAATTCAATCGCGCCTACCGCTACATAGAAGTTCTGTACGACGGCGAGAATCCTTACGTAGATGCAATGAAGAACAACATGATGCATCTCGTCCGCGTGCTCAAATCGAGTGACTGGAGGCTCTTGCGCCGCAGCCCACCGTACTTCCTGGGAATCCGCAGCGCCATTCAGGACGTCGAAAAACTTGTCCACGCTTACCTGGCGAAAGTGCCGAAGACCGCACAGGTCACCAGCGGTTACGCCACTGCCTGATATTGCTGGTAGGATCCTGACAGGCGATTTGCGCGACGCCCTGAACAGCGGTCGAACCGTTAAGAAATGGCGTCGAATTGCGTTTCTTAACGGTTCGGCCCCTAATTTAGTGCTTCCTTAATGAAATCGAAGCGGTCGTTGCCAAAAAACATTTCTTTACCTACAAAAAATGTCGGCGCCCCGAACGCGCCCCTGCTGACTGCTTCGTCAGTATTTGCTTTGAGCTCGTCTTTGACTGACTGATCCGCGATACGGGCAAATGTCTCGCTTTCATCGAGGCCCGCAGCATTCATGATATCTGCAAGCACTTTATCGTCATCCAGGTCCAACTCATGCACGAACATCGCCGCAAACAATGTACTATGGACTCTATCGAATACGCCATCCCGTTGTGCCACGACTGCGAGCCGGAGCGCTTTGAGCGTGTTTTGTGGAAACTTCGGATTCCATTTGTACGATACGCTGTAACGTGACACCCAGCGACTAATATCTTTTCGTAGATATTTTTCCTTGACTTCGATCGAACCGGGCGGTTTGTTGCCCGTTGCCTGCATGACCGCAGCAAGAAACATGGGACGGTAGACCAGGCTTGACCCGCCAACTTTGACGACCTGACTGTCGGCCAGATAGGAATAAGGGCTCACATAGTCGTAGAAAAACTCAAGCTTCTTTGCCATTAGCGGGACTCCATTGGTACATGGCCTGGCATGGCCCTCACGCGATCCAGCCACGCGCGCGTTGCCGGGTAACCATTCAAATCAAAGCCGCCCTCATGGGCGACATGGGTATAAGCATAAAGTGCGATATCCGCAATACTGTACTCTGACCCGGCCATGAACGTGTTGTCACCAAGCTGCTGCTCCATCACATCGAGCGCTTTATAACCACCAAGCCGTTTCTCCTCGAGCGCCGCTTGCCGATCAGGAGGATTGCCGAGATATTGAATGATGAATCGCGATGTCGCGATATTCGGCTCATGGCTGTACTGTTCAAAAAACATCCACTGCAAAACTGCCGCACGTGAGAACCTGTCCGAACCCGCCAATTCCGAGCCGTCCGCCAGGTAAGTAAGAATCGCATTAGATTCAGCAAGATAGCGACCGTCTGGCAGCGCAAGCAGGGGAATTTTTCCGTTGGCGTTCATGGCAAGAAACTCAGCCGTGCGGGTATCGCCGGCCAGGATATCCACTTCGTGCCATTCGTATGCGATACCCAGTTGCGAGCAAAGCAATTTTATTTTGTAATAGTTGCCGGATCGCGAGTCACCGTAAACAACAAACTTATCTTTCGGCATTTCTATCTGCCGCGTGCTTTCTCAATGCGAGTACCTCGTACCGGTTTAGTGGCCTCTTCGAATAGAATATTGCAACCGCGACGGCACAAAACGCGTAGATCACGTCGATAACAGATACGGTATTCTCGAAAAAGCTCCCCAGGACCCGCCACCAGTTGCTGCCAACACCGGTAGCTTCTGTCCCCGTAAATACCAGCGCAATGAACAGATTGCCACTAAATGCGGCTATCCAGGCTGCCGATCCGGCAACCACTGGAAAACGCCAGTCCAGTCCGCGCCCGGCCCTCTGAACGACCATCCCGATGACCGCGCCTTGTACGATGGAAATCCACGGCAAAAACTTGCCGGACGCTGATGCCGTATATGCCCAGATAATATTGAACATGATGATCGCGATCGCTGCGCCTGTAATCGCCGCCCGAACGGACTGGGCAGCAATCAATTTCTCTGCGTTGACGAGCGTGACTTCCCGGCCGAGATTACGCGAGTGTTTTTGCCTGAGTCGAAACATTCACTAAATTCGCAAATCAGCAAGTTTGCTAATCTGGCCCACTTATTCCTGTCGCGCACTGCTGTAGAATCCGTAGCCCGGTAGGGTATTCGCCTGGTCGCCACATTAGCCGATTGCACCGAATATACCTTACCTGGCGCTGCTCAGGAGTCCCGTGGAAATGCTTGTGATATCAAGAGCTTATCGAACAGCAGCCGTTATCGCGACCCTCGCTCTTGGTTTGGGTGCCTGCGCCGAGTCTACGAGCATCGTCAAGACTTTTCACGATGGTTCTTATGATGGTACGTTCTTCAGCAATTTCCTTGTCATAACAGTGGCCGGAAGTTCCGATTCGCGAACACTGTTTGAAAAGACATTGGTATCCCGCCTGGGCGACCTGGACACATCGGCATCGGCCTACTATGCGGTTATGGGTCGCAAACAGCCAATTGGACGAGAACTTATCAGTATTGCGGTCCGCTCCCGTGGATTTGACGCCATATTGCTAACGCGTCCGGTGAATCGGGAATTACCTGTCGTTGATCTTTTCCGATTCGACTACGACGAACTCAACCAGCCTCACGACATCAATGTAAGCGACGCAGTTGAACTTGTGACGGAACTCTATGCTGCTGCGGACAAGAAAAGAATTTGGGCGATCAGGAGCACGAGTGCAGATACTGCCTCCTCAGAAGAATTTGTCGATGTCCACGTATCAAAAATCGTAGCGCAGCTTCAGAAAGACCGCTTAATACACTAGTTGCCGGCGGGTAAGTAAAAATACGGCTATTGAATGTAAATGAAGTGGGCGAACATCCGTTATAACTATGAGGAGGGAAATCATGAAACGATGGCAATCATTAATTCTCATCCCGGTCTTGGGCGGTTGCGCTGCCTCATCGGGAAACGTCGCTGACGAGTCTCTGGGAGCACCCGAGAAGGTGTGTGTGAATGTGCGAAACATCAGCTCATTTGATGCTATTGATGACCGGCACATATATATCAAAGCCCGTGGTGAGCAGAAGCATTTTCTTTTCACGATGTATGGCGGATGCACCGGGCTGCGCAGCGCACAGACGATCGCTGTGAAAGATACAATGAGCCGCGTCTGTTCCAACAGTTTCGGTGAGGTTGTTTTCCGCCAAATGGGCCGGGGCTTGGAGTCCTGCCGCATTCGGACTATCGAAGCGGTCTCGGACAAAGACGACGCCAGGGGCCTGGTAGAGGATCGCAAGCGGGCGAAACGAGAAGCGCAGTCTGAGAGTGAGTAGTTGCGATCGTAGAGACCCCATCTGACAGGCGGCCTCAGGTTTGGTCACGTCCGACAGGCCGCTCCTCGAGTGCCATGTCAAGCGGTTAACGCAACACAAAAAGTCTTCGCAACCGAATCCTGACCGTCGGCTTTTGCGTATAGCAGCCACTCATGCAGCTAGAAAAACGAACGAAATGGCCGGCAGAAAACGGGACGGAATATCTATATCGGGTCGACTCCGGCCTGTCACCATCCTGCCACGCGACCGACTGCTCTGAGGGCACCAGCCGCCATTGCCGAAAAACGCCACCGACAATAACGTCGCCCAGCTCAGCTTCGGTGTGGTAGTTTATGATCTCTATCGTGTCTTTGCTACGCATTCTGATTCCGCATGACGAGCTCTGCTGCTGCGAGGTCTTCCAGTGCCGTGCCGACTGATTTGAACAAGGTGATCGCTTCACCCGATGAGCGCCCCTGACACTTTCCGCGGGCGAGCTCGGACAGATCGCCGACAATGTCCGATTCTTTCATCGCTCCTTCTTCTATCGCCTGCAGAATATCACCGGCTTCCGATAATGCACCGTTGTATGTATCGACGAACACTTCGGCGCGTGCGACCGCCTCGCCATCTGCTTCGCGCATGTCTTGCTTGAAGGCGCCGACCAGGTCCAGATGCTGTCCCTCTTGCAGCCACTCACCCTTTATTATTGGTTCGATAGAAAGCGTCGCGCAGGAGATAATGTCGGCCTCATGCACCGCTGCTTCAAGATCAGTCACAGGCTCAATCGAGAAAGACTCCACCGAAAAGTTTTCCACCACCTTTCTTGCTGCCTGTTCGCGCCGACCCCAGATCAGAACTCTGTCGATGTCCCTCGAAGTCGCGTGTGCCGCCACCATATGCGGCGCGAGTTTGCCTGTACCAACCATCAGCAGTGTTTTCGAATCGCCTCGTGACAGGTACCTTGCTGCAAGGGCTGATGCCGCAGCCGTACGTCGCAGCGTAAGCTCCGTGCCATCGAGCACTGCGAGAGGAACACCTGTGGTGGCGTCCATCAGGAAGTAGCTCGCATTGACCGCGGACAACTCATGTCGAGAATTATCCGGAAACACGGTGGCGATTTTGACGCCGAGCTTCCCGCCTGCCTGCCAGCACGGCATAAGTAACAGCGTACCATCCGCGCCGCCTGTCACTTCGACCGGGTAATGGGATCGATCCGGACTGTTTGCCCCGGCTTTAAACGCTGTATCGAGTGCGTCGATCAAGGCGTCATAAGGTAGTGCTTCGGCGATGTTTTCCGCGTTGAGAATTATCATTATTGTCGGCTGCTCGACCCGGCATAGTATTATCGTGCTACAGCACAATCTTACCTTTCGAGCCCGTACGAACAAAATCGGCTACCCTCCCACCCTGATAATCGATGACATTTAAGCGAAAACTGGGCCTGTCCGCGGTGCTCGCCGTGGTCATGGGCGACATGATCGGTTCAGGCATTTTCTTCACGCCGGGCGAGCGTTAGCGCGAGTCTAATGAAAGGCGCGTCACTATCGGCCGATATCATTCAATGCGCAGGCGCTAACTGATACCTTTCTTGATTCCCGCGCGGGTAGGTTATAGTGCCGAAAACGGCTGGGGAGAACTGACATGGTGTGGCTTTGCGTTGGTGTACTGCTTTGGATGGTCGTGCATTTCATCCCGAGTGCAGCCCGGGGGTTACGGACCTCGCTGGTCGAGCGCGTCGGTGAAAATCCCTACAAGGGTATCTTTGCTCTCACACTTGTTTTATCCATCGCGCTAATGGTAATCGGCTGGCGCTCCACGACGCCGGAACTCATCTATGTGCCTCCGACTGCCGGCGCCTCGCTCACATCGATGCTGATGCTGATTGCTGTATTGTTATTCGGCGCGGCCCATCAGCCAACCCGAATCAAGAGATTCATCCGCCACCCTCAGTTGACCGGCATGGTTGTGTGGTCTCTGAGCCACCTGCTTTCGAACGGCGATTCCCGCTCTCTCGTATTGTTCGGTGGACTGGGTTTGTGGGCATTGATCGAAATGCCGTTGATCAGCCGACGGGAAGGCGTCTGGGTAAGGCCTTATGGTCCGGCCCTGTCGGTGGAAATCAGGGGCATTCTGATCAGCGTCGTGATCTTCTTCGTCCTGGTGTTCCTGCACCCTTATTTCACCGGCGTCTCGCCAATACCGCGTTAGTTAAACCACAGCTGCAAGAACTCTGGAAAACCTGTAACTCGTCATAAACTACGATATAACGCCGATTTTTTGCTGTATCTCGTCATATATTACGACTTGTTGAACAGGGCAGTGTTGTCGGGTGACTACTCCACAGTCACCGACTTTGCGAGATTCCTCGGCTGATCGATGTCCGTGCCTTTCAGTACGGCTACATGATAGGCGAGTAGCTGCAGCGGAATCGTATAGATGATTGGCGCCTGAAAGTCCTGAATCGGCACGGGCATTTTCATCGTGTGGATGCCGACCCGATCTCCGAACTGTACCCTCGGGTCGGCAAACACATACAGCTCTCCGCCGCGTGCCCGCACTTCCTGCAGGTTGCTCTTGAGTTTCTCCAGGAGTTCGTCATCCGGCGCCACCGCAACGACCGGCATGTCCTCGTCAACCAGCGCTAATGGTCCGTGCTTTAACTCCCCGGCTGCATACGCTTCGGCATGGATATACGAGATCTCTTTGAGCTTCAGCGCACCCTCCATCGCGACAGGATTCTGCACACCCCGGCCGACAAACAACGCGTGATGCTTATCCGCGAAATGCTTGGCCAGGGACTCTATCGCACTATCCAAGGTCAGGACCTGTTCTATAAGCCCGGGAATTTCCGCGAGTTGAGTAACCAGCATACGTTCCTGCTCTTCCTCGAGACCATTGCGCCTTGCGAGTGCGATGGTCAACAGGGAAAGCGCCGCGAGCTGAGTCGTGAACGCCTTTGTCGATGCCACACCAATCTCCGGCCCCGCATTCGTCATCATCACGAGTTCCGACTCGCGGACCAGCGAACTCTCCGGTACGTTGCATATCGCCAGCGTGGAGATGTAATCGATTTCCTTTGCCAGGCGTAGTGCTGCCAGCGTGTCGGCCGTTTCACCGGACTGACTGATCGTTATGAAGAGAGTGCCTTCCGGCACGACGGGCGAACGATAGCGATATTCGCTGGCTATCTCGACGTTACAGGGCAGCTTGCACAGTTGCTCAATCCAGTAACGCGCTATCAATCCCGCATGGTAACTGGTGCCACAGGCGACAATATGCACGCCGCGCGTCTTGTCGAGCACCTTGTTGGCCTTCGCTCCGAAAGCCGTGTCCAGCACTTTGCCGTTCGCGATACGTTTATCAAGCGTGCGCGAGACTGCAGCAGCCTGCTCGTGAATTTCTTTTTGCATGTAGTGCCGGAACTTGCCGCGTTCGGCGGCATCGGCCGACAGCTCGCTTTCCTTAGCGGGCCGTGCGACCTCCTTACCGTCGCTGTCATAAACCGTCACGTCTTCCCGGCGCACGACAGCCACGTCTCCCTCGTCGAGGAACATGAACTTCCGTGTCACCGGCAGCAGGGCGGCAACATCAGATGCAACGAAGTTCTCACCTATCCCCAAGCCGATGACAACCGGACAACCCGCTCGCGCCAATACAATTGTGTCCGGATCGTCCGCGCTCAGGACTGCGAGTGCATAAGCGCCTTCAAGTTCGGCAACGGTCGCCCGAACCGCTGCCGGGAAATCCTTTGTCTCTTTCAGGTGAAGCAGAATACGGTGTGCGATAACTTCCGTATCGGTCTCGGATTCGAACTCGAAACCAGACTTTTTCAGATCCTCGCGCAATTCTTCATAGTTCTCGATGATGCCGTTGTGAACAACGGCAATCGTCTGCCCCGACATATGCGGGTGCGCATTATTTTCACTCGGGGCGCCATGTGTCGCCCAGCGCGTATGCGAGATGCCGGTCGTGCCCTGGAGCGGTTCTTCGTCGAGCGCCTGTTGCAATTCCCGCACTTTGCCGAGACGGCGAATCCGGTTAATGACCTTGCCGTCCAGAATCGCGATACCCGCCGAGTCGTAACCGCGATACTCGAGCCGGCGCAGGCCCTCCATCAGTATCGGGACGACATTTCTCTCGGCAACAGCACCGACGATTCCACACATGGATGCGCTCTTCCTGAACTTGTTATTGACTCAGTCTGATTGTCGCAGCTTTCGCGGCCGGCCAGAGTGCATGAATTCGCAGAATTCAGCAAGCAGTATCCTGGCCGCTGCCCGGAAGGAAATAAATCATTGAAAACTATGAGCTTTTAACTTTTCTTTTTCGGGCGCTTCCAACCGGGCACGGTCACCTGTTTGGCGCGCTCGAGGGTCAATGCGTCGGCCGGTGCGAACTTTGAGATGGTCGAACCGGCGCCGATTGTGGCCCCTGCGCCGACATCCACCGGTGCCACCAACTCCACGCCGGAACCGATGAACGCATTGTCGCCGATCGTCGTGCGGTATTTGTTGGCACCATCGTAATTGCAGGTGATGGTTCCTGCCCCCACGTTGACGTCCTTACCGATGTCCGTATCGCCGATGTAAGTCAGGTGATTGACTTTGCTGCCGCTCGCTATCGTGCTCTTTTTGATTTCAACGAAATTGCCGACCTTGACATTGTCAGCCAACTCGGCCCCCGGCCTAAGCCGGGAAAAAGGCCCAATCTCGCAGTCATCGCCGGTTTTCGCACCTTCGATATGACAATTCGAGTGCACAATCGTGCTGCTACCGATTTGACTGTCGCGGATGAGATTGTTCGACTCAATCCTGACGTTGTCACCGAGCGATACTTCGCCTTCGAAAACCGCGTTCACATCAATATAGACATCCTTGCCGCAGTTCAAACTGCCACGAATGTCTACCCTTGCAGGATCTGCAAAACCCACACCCTGCGTCATCAGTTCGTCCACGAGTCTCGCCTGCAACGCACGCTCCGCTTCCGCCAGTTGCTTCTTGTCATTGATACCCATTACTTCTACCCAACTATCGGCTTTGACGCCGTGCACCATACAACTATCAGCTACGGCAAGGCTGATGATGTCTGTCAGATAATACTCTCCCTGACTGTTGCGGTTATCCAGCCCGTCGAGCCAGCCCTTGAGTCGCCCGGCAGGACAGACCATAACACCGGAATTGATTTCAGTGACCGCCCGTTCCTCAGCTGTTGCCTCCTTTTCCTCGACATTGCGGACCACGTTCCCGCCTTCACGAATGATGCGGCCGTAACCGAAAGGGTCTTGCATGTCGACGGTCAGTACAGCGATTTCGTCTGCACCGCAGCTGTCTAGCAGACGGCTTAGTGTTTCCGGCCGTAACAGCGGCACATCGCCGAAGAGAATCATCACGCGGTTTCCCTCAGGTGTCTCAGGCATCGCCTGTTGTACTGCGTGACCGGTGCCCAGTTGCTCTGCCTGCAGTGCCCAGCGCAGTTTTTGCCCCGCAAAAGCAGCCGGCACGGCATCGCCTCCGTGGCCATAGACGACACAGATATCATCGGCGCCGATTCGTACCGACGTATCAACAACGTGTTGCAGCAGAGGCTTTCCTGCCAGCGGCTGCATGACTTTCGGCAGCAGAGAATGCATGCGCTTTCCCTGGCCCGCAGCGAGAATTATGATGCTAACGGCCAAATGGCCCTCCCGTAGTTTCTTGCATCAGGGAATGTGATTTGAAGCTTGCTTCATGGACTTTATCGTTGGCGCTCTGGGCCATAGCGGCCTGCAGTATACCGGCAAATGCCGAAATTGGATCCGGCGGCATAAACGCCCCTGAGCGGCGGAACAAGCCATACCTGATATTGATATCCATTGACGGCTTTCGATGGGATTATCAGGACCTGTTCGAGACACCGGCGCTGGATCGCCTGGCTGCTCGTGGGGTACAGGCCGAATCGCTCCAGCCCGTATTCCCGACGCTGACGTTTCCCAATCATTACAGCATCGTCACAGGGCTTTACCCCGCTAAGCATGGCATCGTCGCCAATGATTTTCCCGATCCCGACAGCGATGACTGGTATATGCACAACCGCCCCGATATCGTGCGGCAAGGCCGATGGTATGGCGGCGAACCGATATGGGTGGCCGCCGAAAGAAACGGCATGGTCAGCGCCGCCTTTTTCTGGATCGGCACAGAAGCTGACATCAAGGGAATCAAACCGACTTACTGGCACAAATTCGACTACAAGGTCTCGGCCAAGCGACGCGTCAAGCAAGTCCTGAAGTGGCTGCAGATGCCTGTCGAAACGCGGCCGCATCTCATTACGCTTTATTTCGAGCACGTCGACAGGAGTACCCATGACAGCGGCATCGGATCCAAAAAAAGTGTCCGCGAAATTAAAAGAATAGACCGCTACCTGGGCAGCCTAATGGACGGCATCGATAAGTTGCCACATAGCAAAGACGTCTACATTATTCTGGTATCCGATCATGGACAGTCCGGATACGATACTGATACCAGGGTTCTCACTCTGAACGGATTCCTGGACCTCGAGGGCATTTCTGTTGTCGAGGGTGGCAGCTATGCATTCCTGTTCTTTGATAAGGAAGATCCGGATCGCGCAATTGCGATTCGGGATGAAATAAATCGAGGCTGGCGCCATGGTCGCGCCTGGCTACCTGGAGAATCACCCGAAGACTGGCATGTCTCAGCAGACTCCCATTTTCCTGATGTTATCGTGCAGCCTTACTTGCATTATGGCGTTGTCTCCTCTCGGGACAAACTGCACAAACTGAATCGCGGAGCCCATGGCTGGGATCCCGGTAATAAGGAAATGCACGGCATCTTTATTGCCGCAGGTGCGCGGCTGCCGCAAGGCAAGAGAATCGACACTATTAACAGCGTCGACATTTATGCACTGATGATGGAGATTCTGGAGATTCCGCTAACGACACCGATCGATGGAGATCCAGACAAGCTTACACGGTTCCTGACGGCCCGACATTGAAGGGGTTCGCTTGTCAGGTTGCAATCCGCCGGAGTTCGGATCAGATAATCGCCCCTTTTTTCTGATAGCTAAGCAGAGAAGAGTGCCAACATACAAGGAGCCCGTCCTGACGGGCGACTTTCGGCCTAGCGCTTGCCTTTGAGTTTTTGCGCAGCGCGATAGCGGGCTTCGGCTTCTGCGAGTTCGGCCTGGGCACGGGCGAGGTCTGTTTCGTCCGAAATGCCTTTCAGCGCTTCTTCGGCTTCTTGTTTCGATGCAAGTGCCGCCGCCTCGTCGAGTTGCTCGCCTCGAAGCGCCGTGTCGGCGAGAACAGTTACCAGGTGTGGCTGAATCTCGAGCAGGCCACCCGTGATATAGAAGAAGTGCTCTTTGCCTTCCGGGTCTTCGACACGAACCTCTCCCGGCTTCAGCGCCGTCAGTAACGGCGCATGGCGTGGCGCGATGCCGACCTCACCCATACGGGCCGGCGCATACACCATTTTGGCGTCACCCGAGTAGATTTCGCCCTCGGCTGAAACGATGTCGACGCGTATTGTTGCCATTCGATTGTTCTCGTGTGCCTATTGCAAGGTCTTGGCTTGTTCGACGGCTTCCTCGATCGAACCAACCATGTAAAACGCCTGCTCGGGCAGGTGGTCGTAGTCGCCATTGACGATTCCATTGAAGCCGCGAATGGTCTCCTTGAGCGCAACATATTTACCATCGGTTCCGGTAAACGTCTCGGCGACGAAGAAAGGCTGCGACAAGAAACGCTGAACCTTACGGGCGCGGGTTACTGTCTGTTTGTCGTCTTCTGACAATTCATCCATACCGAGAATCGCAATGATGTCCTGCAATTCTTTATAGCGCTGCAGTACCAGCTGTACGCCACGGGTGCAGTCATAATGTTCCTGGCCGATGATGTTCGGATCCAGCAAACGGCTGGTAGAGTCGAGTGGGTCAACCGCCGGGTAAATACCCAGTTCCGAAATCTGACGAGACAGAACGAGTGTTGCGTCAAGGTGAGCAAAAGTCGTTGCCGGCGACGGGTCGGTCAGGTCGTCGGCCGGGACATAGATCGCCTGGAAGGATGTAATCGATCCGGTCTTGGTCGACGTAATGCGTTCCTGCAGAACGCCCATTTCCTCAGCGAGTGTCGGCTGATAACCCACGGCTGACGGCATGCGGCCAAGCAGGGCAGAAACTTCGACGCCGGCCAGCGTGTAACGGTAGATGTTGTCGATGAACAACAGGACGTCGGTACCTTCGTCGCGGAAAGATTCCGCTATCGTCAGTCCTGTCAAAGCAACGCGGAGACGGTTTCCCGGCGGCTCGTTCATCTGACCATATACGAGCGAGACCTGGTTGATAACGCCTGACTCCTTCATCTCATGGTAGAAGTCGTTTCCTTCACGAGTACGTTCCCCGACGCCGGCGAATACCGAGTAACCGGAATGCTCGTGCGCGATGTTGCGGATGAGCTCCATCAGCGTGACTGTCTTGCCGACACCTGCACCACCGAACAGGCCGATCTTGCCGCCTTTGGCGATCGGCATGATGAGGTCAATAACCTTGATACCGGTTTCCAGCAATTCGGTTGCCGGCGCCTGGTCTTCATAGCTTGGGGGTTTGCGGTGAATCGGCAATCGGGTTTCGGCACCGATATCTCCGGCATTGTCGATCGGCTTGCCGAGCACATCCATAATGCGGCCGAGCGTCTTCTCGCCAACCGGGACCGTGATCGGCCCGCCCGTGTTGCTGACGGACATGCCTCGCTTCAGGCCCTCGCTCGAGCCCATCGCGATCGTGCGTACCACACCATCGCCCAGCTGCTGTTGAACTTCGAGTGTCAGTCCGGCTTCTTCCAGGAAAAGCGCATCGTAAATCTTGGGAATGGCGTCCCTCGGGAATACGACATCCACGACAGCGCCAATAATCTGCACGGTTGTTCCTGTGCTCATAAATAAGGTCCTTAACCTGATACGGCGGCCGCGCCGCCGACTATTTCTGAAATTTCCTGTGTGATCGCCCCCTGCCGAGCCTTGTTATAGGCAAGTTGCAGTTTGTCTATGATTTCTCCTGCATTATCGGTGGCCGATTTCATTGCGATCATCTTTGCTGCCATTTCGCAGGCAAAGTTCTCGACCGCAGCTCTGTACACCTGTGATTCGATGTAACGCATCAAAACGTCATCGAGTAAATCGACCGCATCCGGTTCGTAAATATAGTCCCAGTGTTTCTGCAAGGTTTCTTCGCCGAGATCGATCGCACTGACCGGCAGGAGGGTCTTGACCTCGGGTTTCTGGCTCATCGTGCTGACAAATTCATTGTGCACGAGAAACAGCCGATCGATTTTCCCGTCGCTGTATTCGTCGAGCATGATCTTGATACTGCCGATCAGGTCGTTAACGCTCGGCCGATCACCGAGATGCGTCGCCGTACCAACGACGTTGCCGCCCAGGCGCCTGAAAAACTGAACCGCCTTCGCGCCGACCAGGGCGAGATCGATCTCGACGTTTTCGTCCTGCCACTTCGCAAGCCCGGCAATGACAACCTTGAACATGTTCACGTTCAGCCCGCCACAAAGGCCCCTGTCCGTGGAAATAACGATATACCCGACGCGCTTGACGTCGCGTTCGACAAGGAACGGGTGTTTGTAGTCCGGGTTTGCCTGGGCAAGGTGACCGACTACACGGCGAATACGCTCGGCATACGGGCGTGATGCCTCCATCTGATCCTGCGCTTTGCGGATCTTGGCGGCTGCCACCATTTCCATCGCTTTGGTGATCTTCTGCATGTTTTTCACGCTTTGGATCTTTGTGCGTATTTCTTTTTCGCCTGCCAAGTCGTTCTTCCTTACGTTGTTGTCGCGGCTAAAGCCGCTCCTACGATGCTTTGTCGTTTTTCCCTGCGTTGTTGTCGCGGCTAAAGCCGCTCCTACGATGCTTTGTCGTTTTTCCCTGCGTTGTTGTCGCGGCTAAAGCCGCTCCTGCGACGCTTTGTCGTTGCACCTAATTAATAGGCGCCTTTCTCCGAGAATGCTTCCATCACGCCTTTGAGTTCACCCTCGATCTCGTCGTTGTAATCACCGGATTCATTGATCTTATCGAGGAGATCGCCGTAGTTTCCACGCGCATAGTCATGCAGGGCCGCCTCGAAGTCGCCAACCTTTGCAATATCGACATCGTCGATATAACCCTCGTTAACCGCGTAAAGCGAAAGCGCCATCTCCGCGACGGACAACGGTGAATACTGTTTCTGCTTCATGAGTTCCGTGACGCGTTGTCCGCGCTGGAGTTGTCGGCGCGTTGCTTCATCAAGATCGGAAGCAAACTGGGCGAATGCCGCGAGCTCTCGATACTGTGCCAGCGCAAGGCGAACGCCGCCGCCGAGTTTCTTGATGATATTCGTCTGTGCCGCACCGCCGACACGAGATACCGAAAGACCGGCGTTTATCGCCGGACGGATACCAGCGTTAAAGAGATCGGTCTCGAGAAAAATCTGGCCATCGGTGATCGAGATCACATTGGTCGGTACGAATGCCGATACGTCACCGGCCTGGGTCTCGATGATCGGCAAGGCGGTCAACGAGCCTGTTCTGCCTTTGATCTTGCCGCCTGAAACCTCCTCGACGTGCTCGGCGCTTACTCGCGACGCGCGCTCGAGGAGGCGTGAGTGCAGATAGAAAACATCGCCAGGATATGCTTCACGGCCCGGCGGACGACGGAGCAGGAGCGACACCTGACGATATGCCCAGGCCTGCTTCGTGAGGTCATCGAAAATGATCAGCGCATCCTCGCCTTTTTCCAGGAAATACTCGCCCATCGAGGTACCCGAGTAGGGGGCGATGTACTGCATGGCAGGGGAGTCCGCTGCCGCCGCAGCGACGACGATAGTGTGCTCCATTGCACCTTCTTCTTCGAGCTTTCGTACGACGCTGGCAATCGAAGAGGTTTTCTGGCCGATCGCGACATAGATACATTTGATGCCTGTGCCACGCTGGTTGATGATCGTATCGATAGCAAGCGCGGTCTTGCCGGTCTGCCTGTCGCCGATGATCAGTTCGCGCTGGCCACGACCAATCGGCACCATGGCGTCAATCGCCTTCAGCCCGGTTTGTACCGGCTGGCTGACCGACTGACGGGCAATAACGCCCGGCGCGACTTTTTCGATCGGCGAAAACTGAGAGGCCTCAACCGGTCCCTTGCCATCGATCGGGTTGCCGAGCGAATCGACGACCCGGCCCAGAAGCGCTTCACCGACCGGAACTTCGAGAATGCGCCCCGTTGTCTTAACCGTGTCACCCTCGGAGATGTGCTTGTAATCGCCAAGCACTACCGCGCCGACCGAGTCCTGCTCGAGATTCAACGCCAAGCCGTACGTGTTCTGCGAAAACTCGAGCATTTCACCGTACCGCGCGTCGGCCAGTCCGTGAATGCGCACGATACCGTCGGTAACGCCGATGATAGTGCCCACATCGCGTGCTTCAGCCGATGCTTCGAAATTCTCGATTCGCTCTTTAATCAGTTGGCTGATTTCAGAAGCCTTGAGTGCCATTTTGTTTTCCTCTTTAAGTGATCAGCGCGTTCGCCAGACCCTCGAGTCTCGAACGCAGTGATCCGTCAATGACTACGTCGCCGGCGCGAATGACAGCACCGCCGATCAGATTTTCGTTTATCTCTGTTTTCAGATTGACTTCCCGGCCGAGCCGGTCCGTGAGTGCTTTCGCAATGGTTTTCTGTTGTGCCGCGCTCAATGGTGCAGCGGATGTCACGATGACATCTATCGTGTTTTCGACCTCGGCCTTCAAGGCATCAAAGTGATCGGCAATTTCCGGCAATACGGAAACACGCCTGTATTCGAGCAACAGTTTCAGGAAGTTCGTCCCCTGCTTGTTGCCGCCGGCCAGAATCGACGATTTGCCGCCCGCCGAGGCGAACAGGTCCGTAAGGAAGGAAAGCCGTTCATCGTCAGTCAATGCGGGGTTGCCCAGAAACTTTGTTACCTGACCGTCGCCAAGCAAGTCCCTGGCCACACCCAGTGCTTCCGACCATTTGGCAAGGCCATTCGACTCGTTCGCGAACTCGAAAGTCGCCTGTGCGTAAGGCCTGGCTATGGTGTGATTATCAGCCATCGTTTTATTTGCCTGAACCTACAGTTCCGCCGCCAGCTTGCTCAGAATGTCTGCGTGAGCTTTGCTATCGATTTCCCGCTGCAATATTTTCTCCGCACTCGCGACAGCAATGGCCGAGACCTGGCCACGCAGTTCTTCGCGTGCGCGATTGGTTTCCTGCTCAAGCTCCGCCAGCGCTGCCGCTATCTGCCGCTCACGCTCCTTCGCGCCATCAGCTTTGCCTTCCGCAACGATTTCATTCGCCCGGGTGTGCGCCTGATCGAGAATGGTCGTCGCCTGCTTGCGCGCCTCGTCGACGATGTCGTCGGATTCCACCTTGGCCTTGTCAAGGCTCTGCTGTCCACGTTCCGCGGCTGCAAGACCATCGGCGATCTGCGTCTGACGTTCTTCGATCGCATTCATGATCGGCGGCCAGATGAATTTCATACAGAACCAGACGAACACGAACATCGCGACCGTCTGACCGATGAGAGTCATATTGATATCCAAGATACTCTCCCTGGGTGCCTGTCGCGGCTAAAGCCGCTCCTACGATACATTGTCGTTTTTGCTTGCATGGCTGTCGCGGCTAAAGCCGCCCCTACGATACATTGTCGTTTTTGCTTGCATGGCTGTCGCGGCTAAAGCCGCTCCTGCGATGCCTGGTTATCCGCTTACTGGTGCCAGCGCGTCCTGCAGCTGGCCGATGAACGGGTTGGCAAACGCGAAGTAAAGCGCGATACCTACGCCGATCATGGCGACGGCATCGAGCAGCGCGACGACCAGAAACATTTTGGTCTGCAACATCGGCGCCAGCTCGGGCTGTCTGGCCGCACCTTCGAGGAAGCGGCCGCCCAAAAGCCCCATGCCGATTCCGACGCCCAGTGCACCCAGGCCAATCAGAATCGCGACGGCGATCGCAGTGTAACCAATTACAGTTTCCATCAGTGTCTCCTCTTTGAGATCAGGTCGAAGTGGTCGAAAAATAATTCAGAAATCTAATGCTCTTCAATTGCCAGGCTCAAATAAACTATGGTCAGCATCATGAATATAAAGGCCTGCAGCGTAACAATCAGCAAATGAAAAACCGCCCATGCAAAATGCAGCGGCAGCTGCCAGATCCCGAGTAACGCGATCAGGATAAAAATCAATTCCCCTGCGAACAGATTGCCGAACAGCCGCAACGACAGGGATAAGGGCTTCGCCAGTAACGAAACCGACTCAAGAATGAAATTAAAGGCAATAATCAATGGCGCGGCGATCAGCCCGAGGCCCTTGGTCGGTGGCGCGATCGGGTGCAGGGTCAGCTCACCGATGAATCCGCCAATACCCTTGCTCCTTATCGTATAAAAGATGATTAAGAAGAACACGCCAATGGACATGCCGAAAGTAATATTGACGTCGGTGGTTGGCACAACCTTGAGATAAGGCACGCCGATTGCCCCTGCTATCATCGGCAGCCAGTCGACCGGGATCAGGTCCATGAAGTTCATCATGAACACCCAGACGAATATCGTCAGGGCCAGCGGCGCGATCAAGCGGCTTTTGCCATGGAAGGTATCTTTAACGCTGGAATCCACAAAATCGATGATAATCTCGATGAATGCCTGCAGCTTGCCGGGCTTGTTGCTCGACGCCTTCTTGGCGGCGCCGCGAAATAGCCAAATAAAGATCAGGCCCAGGAGGACGGAGAAGAACATCGAGTCGACGTTGATGGCCAGCGGATTGCCGGCACAATGGTTCCACACCCATTCGCCATGCGCCCTGCAAACCTGAAGGTTTTGCAAATGGTGTTGAATGTATTCGCCTGAGGTCTGTGCTCCGCCTTCAGTCGCCATTTTCTGTTCTCTTTTCCACCTGTACTTCTTTGTCCCGCATCAGAAAGCCAGCGAAGGTCACCAGCTGCGCGCCTATGAAGCCCGCAAACAACGGCCAGACCGCAAGTGCTTGTACCAGCGTAAAGACGACACTGAACATGATTACGGTCAGCGCCAGCTTTCCGAGTTCCCCAATGTATGCCGCTCTAACGAGGGCTCCGGCCCCGGGCTCCCGGCGCGGCACTACCAGTCGCAGCGCCAGAAAGGCATTCGGGATAACGCAGGTCAGCCCGCCCAGCAACGCCGAGTAGCCGGCTACGCGTCCGCTCACGCCCCAAAACAGCACCGCAAAAACCACGCTCAGGCCCAGTTGTGCCAGCAGGACTCTCGAGATAAGACTCAACATGCCTCCGGCACTAAAAACGCCACGTCCATCGGCTAACCGGCGGTTGGTGGCGTCATGAAACGATATTTCCAGGCGGGCCTGTTCTTGGCCCGCGCATTATAGTGTTGCAAATGGTGCAAGGCAATAAATCCGGGCACATCAAATACCTGTCTTCGCCAGGCTTTCATGGGGCTTGCTGAGGCCCTTTCAACGCCTGCGGGGCCTGCCTACCGGCATTTCCGTATTGCGACATACCGCACATTCTGCAGGCGCCGCGGCACGTATAACTGGACGTGCTTGCCGGGACAGTGTGCCGGGAGCGGTGAAAACGGACGGGGCGAGTCTGACAGGATTGCCCGGCTCTGGAGGCGTCATGCTAATGGTAACCAGCGAGTCCGTAGGCAGGACTCGGACACTCTTCGAGGTTGCGCGGGAGCTCAGCCTGTCCCCCAGTTATTTCGCCAGCGTCGAGACGCTGGACAAGCTGATGACCGGCCACTCGCGGCGCATCGTCGTCCTCACAGAAGAGGACATCAATGAGGGAACCCTTGCCAGCCTCGAGAAAGCCGACGGCCGCGCCCAGTTCGGCCTGATTATCTGCGCCGATCGGGCCGGCTTGAGGACCAGTAAGCGTGCCGAGCTCCTGCACCGGGTAGGAGGGCTTATGAACGTCGAATGGATCTCAAGAGAATACGACGTCGATTCACTTTGCGCGGCAGCCCGGGAATGCCGCCGCCGGATGCTTCGAATTTCGAAGCACGAACTCGAAGTTGCAATTGTCGGGCAACAGTTTCTCATTCAATACCAGCCGAAAGTTCAACGTAGCAACGGTTCGGAGTGGATTACGAAGGAAGCAGAGGCACTTTTGCGCTGGCACCATCCGGATCACGGTCTGCTCGGCCCCCTGGAGTTTCTGCCTGAGGTTGAGGCGTTCGGCCTGATTGGCCCGGTCAGTGAATTCGTGCTTAACGAGGCCGCCGCCCAGCTCGTCAGGTGGCGGGAGCGGGGTCTCAACCTGAATTCCTGCATAAACCTGGCCTCCAGCCTGCTCATAGACCCGAAGATTCCGGACGACTATGTGGCGATTGTCAAAAAGCATGGCCTGGAATGCAGCAGTTTTACATTCGAGGTAATCGAGAAGGATGTTGCCAATTCCGGCGCCCCGTACCTGCGTGTGTTGAGCGCCCTGCGCGAAAAGGGTTTCCGGATTTCCCTCGATGACTTTGGCGCCGTGGTGTCTTCACTCGGCACTTTCGAGCAGTTGCCGTTCGACGAAATCAAGATTCACGCCTCACTGCTTACGAGAGCACGACGTAATCCGGTCACAATGCAGGTTCTTGCTGCTGTTACCGGCCTCGCCCACAGGCTGGGCATTTCCGTTTGTGCCGAGGGCGTCGAAGACCAGGAGACTTTCGAGTTCCTCAAGACCATCAAGTGCGACAAGATGCAGGGCTTCCTGATCTCGGAGGCCGTGCTGCCCGACATCATCCGCCGCGTCTACAGCGCCAAGTCCAACGACGTCGAAGACGTCGCCTAAGCATCAGCAAGGGGTCGAGCCGCTAAGCATCTTTGGCGGTTCGACCCCATGTATTAAGCCGATTCCGGTCTGATATTCGCGTTCAGGCGGAACAGGTTGTGTGGATCAAACTCTGTTTTGATTTTGACCAGCCGTTCGTAATTGCTGCCGTAATTTCCCCAGGTTTTTTTCTCGGTGTCATCGTTCAGGTTGGTGTAGAAACCCGCCATATGCGGCTCCATCGCCGCGTAGTATTTTCTCACCGCTGCAATTCTCTGATCGGATTCCGCCTCGTCGGTCCAGAATCCCTGGATGCCGAAATTGCTGTGCACCTTGCGGTGCGCAAACGCCGTCGCATCCGGCGCAACGCGGGCGGTTTGGCCTCCCAGGTGTTGAAACCACATCATCGAAACATTTTCGCCATCGAAGTTTTCGACAATGGCCTCGACGGCGGCTGGCGTCAGCTCCGGTATGTAGCCGGACTTGAGATAATTCTGCAGTCCGTGCCCCATAACGCCGTCGTATTTTGTCTGCAATTCTTGATAGGAAAGCGGACCGATGTCATCGAACATTGGTTTACCGAATGCGCGCAGCGGCGCAAAGACCTGCTCCGCCTTCTTGTGATCTCCGGCGTAGCACACCTCGACGACCAAAATCTTGTCGCCTTCCGGTGATACAGTTCCAATGGGTTCCACATTCGCTTCGTCAGGCAGCGATTCTGAATACTCCGCATAGAACAGCAGCACATCTTTCGCCTGCTCGAAGGGATAGACGACGCTGCCACCAAAGATCTTCGGTTCGAACGGATGCAGCTGGTATGTGAATGAGGTAGCCACGCCAAAATTTCCGCCGCCACCGCGAATAGCCCAGTACAAGTCCGAATTCTCATCGGCGCTAACATGCCGCAGCTGTCCATCCGCCGTGACGAGATCTGCAGCCAAAACGTTATCGATCGCGAGGCCGAACTTCCGATCGGTTCGCCCAAAGCCTCCGCCAAGCGTGAAGCCACCCACGCCCGTATGGGAAACGATGCCGGTCGTCGTTGCGAGATTATGCGCGAAGGTTGCGGTATCCAGCTGCCCGAGAAGAGCACCGCCACCGACAACGGCCGTTTTTTCCTCGGCATTGACCTCGACCGAGCGCATCAGTGACAGATCGATCATCAGGCCACCTTCGCACACCGATTTACCCGGGAAGCTGTGGCCGCCACCCTTGACCGCAACGAGCAAGCCTCTTTCGCTGGCAAATGTCACCGCGTTTTGGACGTCGGCTGCGTCCGCACAGACGGCAATCAGCGCGGGGCGCTTGTCGATCATGCCGTTCCAAATTGTCCGTGCTGCATCGTAGCCATCATCTCCGGATAACAGCAGTCGTCCGTTGAGGCTTTCGCCCAGCTCCTTTACTGCAGCGGCCTCCAGCGTCAGTTCCTCGCCACTCAGACTGATTGCCGGTACTCCGCCGGCAACCTTTGTGCTGCATGCCGGGAATGTCGCGGCTGCGGCTGCGGCTACTGTAGCTTTACAGAAAGTTCGTCTTTTCATGATATGCCCCCATGTTGCTATTGTCGTTTGCCGTCCTTGATGACGGCCCGGACGTTCTCCAGCACGCTGATGTCGTCCAGCGGGCTGCTGTCCACCGCAATCATATCGGCGAGTTTGCCTGGCTCGATCGTGCCAAGGCTGTCCGACATTTCGATCAGCTCTGCCGCCACAACGGTGGCGGAGCGAATGGCCTCCATTTCACTCATGCCACCATCGACCATCAAAGCGAATTCTTCCGCATTAGCACCGTGCCTGGTCACACCAGAATCGGTGCCAAATGCAATCTTGACCCCACCTTTATAGGCCTTACCGAAACTGGCTTTAGACGCAGCAGCGGCTGCCCGCGCCTTCGCTTTTATCGCGTCAGTAAAGAAAGGATTGCCCTCCATCGTCGCGGGGACCTTATGCCCGGGCAGCAGCGTCGGCACGAGGTAAGCGCCGGTTCGTTTGAAGAGCTTTATCGATTCATCATCGAGAAAGGTGCCGTGGTCAATACTATCTACGCCGGCTTTGAGTGCGGCGTTGATGCCATTGGTGCCATGTGCATGTGCTGCCACTTTGACACCGAGACTGTGTGCCGTCTTCATGATTTCCCGAAGCTCATCGTCCGTCATCTGCTGGTCCGTGCCGGTTGCGGTATCTGACAGTACGCCGCCGGTTGCCGTAATTTTGATCCAATCGGCGCCGTACTTGATCGCATAACGCGTTGCGTGACGGCAATCATAGGGGCCGTCACAGATCGTGTCCGGTGTCCACAAGGTCAGCAATTCGGCTTTAAAACCGTCCACGTCACCGTGCCCGCCTGTCGCAGCAATCGAACTGCCAGCCGCGAGAATTCTCGGCCCGGGAACGACACCCTGGTCGATCGCGTCCCGAAGGGCGTAAATTGCTTCGGGTTTTCCGCCAAGATCCCGCACTGTCGTGAATCCTGCATGCAAGGTACGCTTTGCATGCAATGCGCCTTGCAGCGCCTGCATTGACGTCGTGACTTGCAAGGCATCCGTACGGGTGTTCGGGCCCAGCTCACTGAGCAGATGTACATGCATGTCCATCAGTCCTGGCAGGACAAATTTGTCGGAAAGATCTATGATCGTAACCTCGCCGTCCATGTTTGCCGGGTCAACGAACCCGTCATCGACGGCCGTGATGCGATTACCCTCGATAGTTATCGTCTGTCTGGCTTTCGGTGCTTCACCGGGCACCGCCAGCAATGCGCCCGCATGAACAATGGTGATGTGCTCATCGGCAAATGAAATGCTCAACAAAACTGACACCAGTATCAGGCAGACGGCGACACGCATAATTTTCCTCTTTGTAATTGTTCGCGGCTAAAGCCGCTCCCGCTGGTGCCTGTAGATGCGCCGTAGGAACGGCTTTAGACGCAAATGGTTTTTGCTAATTCTATTTTATGTGTTTAAGAATTCCGTCGAGCTCGTCGAGGCTGTTGTAGTTGATCACCAGCTTGCCTGAGCCTTTTTGTGAATGGTCGATGCGCACTTTCGCCCCGAGCTTTTCCGAAACTTCAAGCTCGAGCCGCCGAATGTCTGCATTGTTGCTGGTTGCGGCTTTCTTAGTTGTCTTACGAGCCTGGTCTGACAGCAAGCGCCTGACAAGCCGCTCGGTCTCGCGTACCGACAACCGCTTCCTGACAACCTGACGGGCCGCCTCCAGCTGATGCTCGCTGCTGCTGATAGAAAGGAGAGCCCGGGCGTGGCCCATTTCGATCTGTCGCGACTCGAGCATCCCCTTGACGCGATTGGACAGGTCGAGAAGCCGCAACAGATTGCTGACAGAAACCCTCGATCGCCCAACCGCATCCGCCGCTTCCTGATGCGTCAGTCCGAATTCCTTGATAAGGCGGTCGAGTGCCTGTGCTTCTTCGAGTGGGTTCAGGTTCTCCCGCTGAATATTTTCGATGAGCGCCACTGCAATCGCGGCGTCATCGGGCACCACCCGTACGACGGTCGGAATATCCGTCAGGCCGGCCATTTGAGCCGCGCGCCAGCGGCGCTCGCCCGCGACTATTTCATATCGCTGCGTTTCACCATCTGTTTTTTTCAGCAGCCGGGCGATAATAGGTTGTACCACCCCCTGCGACTTGATTGAATTGGCGAGATCCTCCAGTGTGTCCTGCCGCATGTCGATGCGCGGCTGGTACTTGCCACGCTGCAGCAGCTCGAGCGGAATATTTCTGAGCGTATCCTTGTCCGCCCCTGTAACAGAAGCGGTATCTGCGATGGGCTTGCTCAACAGCGCCTCAAGTCCGCGGCCCAGCCGTTTTTTCTTAACGGTCATTCACGCATCTCTGAGTAATCGGGCGCGGACCCCATTTTTCTGTCACTACCCTACGGCCCGGCGCTCGTCTTCGCGTCGCAGCACTTCGCCGGCCAAAGCGAGATACGCTATTGCGCCACGCGATGACCTGTCGTGAAACAGCACCGGCCGGCCAAAACTCGGGGCCTCGGCAAGCCGCACGTTTCTCGGTATGACCGTCCTGAATACCTTGTCATCGAAATGGGCAACAAGTTGTGCCGATACTTCATTCGACAGATTAATGCGCGGATCAACCATCGTGCGCAACAAGCCGAACACCTCGAGATTGGGGTTGACCGTTTTTCGCACCTGTTCGACCGTGTTCAGTAGCGCACTGAGTCCCTCGAGTGCGTAATACTCGCATTGCATCGGTATCAGCACACCGTCAGCCGCGGTCAAGGCGTTGATCGTCAACATGTTTATCGATGGCGGGCAGTCGATCAGAATAAAGTCGTATAAGCCGCGAACCGGCGCGAGCGCCTGACGCAAGCGCATTTCCCTGCCGAGTTCCTGCAGGAGCTTCACCTCTGCGAGCGTAAGGTCCTCGTTGGCTGGCAAAACGGCGAAATCGCCTTCGGGTGCCGAAACAATCGCGTCTGCCGCTGTCTCTTCGCCCAGCAATACCTCGCAAGCGGAGCGTTCGAGGCTCATCTTGTCGATACCGCAGCCCATTGTGGCATTACCCTGCGGATCCATATCTACGAGCAACACCCGACGCTGCGTTGCGGCCAGTGACGCCGCCAGATTGACACAGGTCGTCGTCTTACCAACGCCTCCTTTCTGGTTTGCTACGGCAATGATGCGCGTCATGCGTCAGGTTTCCTGCGTTTAAGGGTGATAACGTGTCGCGCTTCCAGTCCCGGTACCGCCAGTTCGGTCACCTTGTATTTCCACGCATCGGGTAACTCTTTCAGTTCCTCGGCCGGATACCGGCCTTTCTGTGCCAGCATAACGCCTTCTTCCGCCAGCAGATGGCCGGCAAGCTCGAGCAATTGCGGTAATGGTGCCAGCGCTCTTGCGATCACGGTATCAAAGCGCTTGCCGGGTGCATAGTTCTCGGCGCGCGATCTCACTGCAGTCGCGTTGGAAATTTCAAGCTCGCCAATCATATGCTGCACGAAGGCGATTTTCCTCGCGTTGCTGTCCAGGAGCTCTACGGCCAGTCCAGGCTCCGAAATTGCGATGGGCAGGCCCGGAAAACCAGCGCCCGTTCCAATGTCGATCAGGGTCTTGCCACAGATCAGCGGCCGCATCGCAAGGCTGTCGAGCACATGGCCGCTGACCATCGCAACCGGTTTGCGAATCGCCGTCAGGTTCATGCGCGCACCCCAGCGATCGAGTTCGCACAGCAGCCGCGCGCACTTTTGCACACATTCCGGCGAAAGCTCCTGTCCGAGCGACTCGACGCCACTCGTAATCTGATCGATGAATTGTGCCTGGTCCATGACAATCAGGATTATCCGCAAGATCGATGAATATCGACTGTCTCCGTTTATCACACAACGAGCAAGGCCATAAAATCATCGACCGTGGTTGCGGCGAGTTTTTCCGGATCTGCACAAAGCGCATTCAGCTCTTTCCACTGCCCGGCTTTCAGCTTCGGCGATATGCTCGTTTCGAACTTGCGAATCAGCACCGGCATGCCTTCTGTCCGGCGCTGTCGGTGACCGATCGGAAAATCAATACTGACACGCTCGGTACTCGAGCCGTCTTTGAAGAATACCTGCAGAGCATTGCCGATGTAGCGTTTCGCGGGATCGAAATAGTCTTTGCTAAAACCCTCGTTTTCCGTGACTTCCATCTTATCGCGAAGTGCATCGATGCGAGGATCACTTGCTACCTCATCTTCATAGTCGGCCGCACTCAATCGGCCAAAAATCATCGGCACGGCCGTCATGTATTGAATGCAATGGTCCCTGTCGGCGGGATTGTCTAGCGGCCCGGTCTTGTCGATGATTCGTACACCGGCTTCCTGGGTCTCGATAAGGACTTTTTCTACTTCATCGAGCCGGTCTTTGACCGCCTCGTGCAGCGTCATTGCTGCCTCGACTGCAGTCTGGGCATGAAACTCCGCCGGGTACGAGATCTTGAACAGGATATTTTCCATCACATAACTGCCGAAGCCTTGTGGAAAAGTAAACGGTTTGCCGCCGAAGAGCACGTCGAAAAAGCCCCAGGTCTTTGCGCTTAGCGCTGACGGATAGCCCATTTCGCCGCTCATCGCGATCAACGCCAGGCGCACCGCGCGGCTCGTGGCATCGCCAGCCGCCCAGCTCTTGCGCGAGCCCGTGTTCGGCGCGTGCCTGTACGTGCGAAGTGCACCGCCATCGATCCAGGCATTGGAGACCGCATTTATCACCTGCTCATGCTCGCCGCCCAGCATCCGTGTCACGACAGCGGTCGACGCGACGCGCACGAGTAACACGTGGTCGAGCCCGACACGGTTGAAGCTGTTCTCCAGCGCCAGTACGCCCTGGATTTCATGCGCCTTTATCATCGCCGTCAGAACATCCCGCATGGTAAAAGGCGCATTGCCCTCGGCGCGGTTTCGCCTGCTCAGATAATCGGCGACAGCCAGGATGCCGCCCAGGTTGTCCGAGGGGTGACCCCATTCGGCAGCCAGCCAGGTGTCATTGAAGTCCAGCCACCGGACCATCGCTCCTATGTTGAAAGCGGCGGCCACAGGCTCGAGTTCGTATGACGTTCCCGGCACGCGCGCACCGCCTGCGAGGGTCGCGCCCGGCACAACAGGTCCGAGGAGCCTGGTGCAGGCCGGGTAATCAAGTGCCTGAAAGCCGCAGGCCAGCGTGTCCAACAGGCAGTAATGCGCCGTCTCGAAGGCAAGTTTGCTGTCAATATCTGTGCCGCAAACATAATCGGCAATATCGATGAGAAGCCGATCCGGCTCGGCGCGCCTCGCCGATCGAATATCTGCTCCCGACACGGCGTTAGCCCCGTTCGTCTATCGGCACCCAGGCCTGAAGACCGGGCCCGATGTAATCCGCAGCGGGCCGGATAAGTCTGTTGTCGGCTCGCTGTTCCATGATGTGTGCGGCCCATCCCGTGATCCGGGAACAGACGAAGATGGGTGTGAACAGATAGGTCGGTATTCCCATGAAGTGATAGACGCTCGCGGCAAAGAAGTCGGCATTAGCGAACAGTTTTTTCTCGTCCCACATTACTTTTTCGACCGCCTCGGATACAACATAAAGCTGCGTGTCGCCGGCCTCATCCGAAAGTGCTTTCGACATTTTCTTGTTGACCGCATTGCGCGGGTCCGAAGTCGTATAAACCCGGTGACCGAAACCCATTATTTTTTCCTTGCGTTCGAGCATGGCCAGTACGCCATCGGTCGCCTCCTCGGGCGAGGAGTATTTCTTAATGAGTTCCATCGCCGCCTCATTTGCCCCGCCATGCAGCGGGCCGCGCAGCGCGCCGATCGCACCGACTACTGCCGAGTGGAAATCCGACAAGGTGCCGGTAATCACCCGCGCCGCGAATGTCGACGCGTTGAATTCATGCTCGGCATAAAGAATCAGCGTCGTGTCGAGCGTTTTGCGATGAAGCTCGCTCGGCGCTTTGTCATGTAGCATGTCAAGGAAGTGACCTGACACGCTGTCGTCATCGGTCTCGACGTCGATACGCTTGCCATCGGTATGAAAACAGTGCCAGTAAAGCAGCATCGACGGCAGACAGGCGAGTAAGCGGTCGGCGACGTGACCCTGGTTTTTGAAATCGCCTTCAGGCTCGATGTTGCCGAGAATTGAAACGCCGCTTCGAAGAACGTCCATCGGGTGACTGTCCGCCGGAATCATTTCGAGCACCTGCTTCACTTGATCGGGCAGGCCGCGCAGCGTTTTGAGCCGCGTGATGAATGCGTCGAGTTCCGACCTGTTCGGCAATTTATCATGCATTAAAAGGTAGGCGACCTCTTCAAAACCGGCGTTATCAGCCAAATCGTAGATATCGTAGCCGCGGTACGTCAGGCCCGCGCCTTCCTTGCCGACCGTACAGATGGCGGTTTCTCCCGCCGATACGCCCGCGAGTCCGCCCGTTTTTTTGTTTCCTGCCACTTTTTTCTCCACTGTAATCGGGTTAATCGTCCGGCTTGTCTGTCAGCTCGGTGTCCGCAAACAACTTGTCCAGTTTTTGTTCGTATTCGTGATAGCCGAGCACATCGTACAGTGCGGACCGGGTTTGCATCGTATCGATGATCGCCTTCTGGGTCCCGTCCTTGCGGAGCGTTTGGTAGACGTTCTCGGCTGCCGCCGACATCGCCCGGAAAGCCGATAACGGATACAGCGTGAGGCGCACGCCAGCCTCCGCCATTTCCTCCTTCGTGAACAGCGGCGTCTTGCCAAATTCCGTGAGGTTCGCCAGCACAGGAACATCGATTGCCGATGTGAATTGCCTGTACTCCTCCACCGTCGTCAAGGCCTCGGCGAAGATCATGTCTGCGCCGGCTTCGACATAGCCTGCGGCCCGCTCCAGCGCAGCCTGCTGCCCTTCCACGGCATGGGCGTCTGTGCGGGCCATGATCACGAATTTTGGGTCGGTCCGGCCGTCGACGGCTGCCTTGATCCTGTCCATCATCTCCGCCGTATCGACGAGCGTCTTACCGGGCCGATGGCCACAGCGCTTGGCGACGACCTGGTCTTCGATATGGCAACCCGCAGCACCGCCCCGAATCATTTCACGTACTGTCCGCCCGATCATGAACGCACCGCCCCAGCCGGTATCCGCGTCCACGAGCAGTGGCACATCGGTGGCATAACAGATCCGCCGAACGTCCTCGCAGACATCGTTCAGGGTTGTCATGGCCAGGTCGGGCAGGCCGAAGGAGGCATTGGCGACGCCGGCGCCGGACAAATAAATCGCTTTGAAGCCGGCGCGTTCTGCCAGCAATGCGCTATAGGCATTGATTGTGCCCACGACCTGTAGCGGTCGCTCTTCTTCCAGGGCCTGCCACAGCCTTGCACCTGCGCTCATTGCGATTCCTCACTCGTCAGGAACTTGATCCCGATCAGGAGATTTAATCCTTATCAAGTTTCCGGGGAGGCGGCGATTTTAACAAATTACCTGACGGTGCCGGCACCGTCAGGTAATTTTGACGACCGTACGACCGCTTACCGTGCCGTCGATGTAAGCCTGAAATGCATCGGGCAGCTCGTCGAATTCAATCGTGCGACCGCTGATTACATCCAGGTGCCGGGGACGAAGATCACCACCGATTCTCGCCCAGACCTCAAGCCTGAGGTTCCTTGGCGTGTCGACAGAGTTGATGCCGAGGAGGCAGACAGCGCGCAGAATAAACGGCAATACGGTCGTGTTGAGCGTCGGGCTTGCTGCGAGACCAATGCTGGCGATGTTGCCCCCGTATTTGACGGTGCGCGTCAGCCAGGTCAGCACGTCACCGCCGAGATTATCGATGGCGCCACCCCACTGTGCTTTTTCCATCGGCCTCTTGCCGAGATCGACTTCGTCCCGCAACAGTACCTTGTGCGCACCGATGCTCTTTAAATACTCTATCTGTTCCGCTTTGCCGGTAAGCGCGACCACTTCGTAGCCACGGCCATCCAGCATATCGACCGCAATGCTGCCGACTCCGCCGCTTGCGCCCGTAACAACGATGGGCCCGTTCTCGGGACGCTGGCTGTTTTGCTCCATGCGCTGTATGGCAAGCGCCGCCGTGTAGCCTGCTGTACCAATCTGCATCGCCTGTGCCACAGTCATCCCGACCGGCACGGGCACGACCGAATCGCTCTTCACCCGTGCGTATTCCGCATACCCTCCATCAACTGTTTCGCTCAGGCCACAACCATTGACGAGCACTTCCGAGCCGGGTTCGAGGCGTTCATCTTCGGAACTGACGACAGTTCCCGCGAGATCAATGCCGCCGACGAGCGGGTAGGTTCTTAATATTTTGCCGGCACCGGTCGCTGCGAGGGCGTCCTTGTAATTGATGGTCGAGTGGCTGACCTTGATAACGACCTCTCCTGCGGTCAGGTCATCGAGGCTGAGCTCACAAAAACCAGCAATGATCTTGTCATTATCCTGGTCGATTCGAAAAGCACGAAAGCTTTCCATAGCAGTTCCTTTTCTTTTCAGTCTATTTCGGCGGTCCCGGCCCTATCCAGCCAGTACTCGATGCCCATCGTGTTGATCTCAACATCCAGGTCGAGGATGGCATGCAGCCGATCCTCATCTGCTTCGACGCCATGCGTCTCAAGGCAATTGGTCAAGTACGAAAACATGGCTGTCTGCATCGCCTCGGTTCGATTGTTGTCGGTGGCGTGTTCTCTTGCAATTGCAACGAAGTCGTCTATTCGTTTGTGCATGTCATCCGCGAGGCGGACAAGGTTCGTGACGCGACTGTAGTGCGTCAGGTATAGCTGTTCCGGCTGCAGACCCATTATCCGGTCAATTGCCTTGTGCGCCTCGGCCGGATCGAAGTGAATCGGTGTCGTGGTCGGATAAATAAATTCGCCAGCCGCAGTATCCAGCTCCCGGTAGGACACGCCGAAGCTGTCGCCGGTAAACACGCCTTTCGATGCCGGGTCCGACAGGCAGTAGTGATGCCGCGCATGGCCCTCGGTGAAAATGCACTGCAGGGGCCGGCCTTGTAAAAGGATCGTTTGTTCATCGTCGACGACAATTATTCGCTTCGCATCGATTGGCACAGGGACCCCGTATTCTTTATCGAAGTGCTCCGCACCAAACACGGCCCTGGCTCCCTGAATGAGCTTCGCCGGGTCAATCATATGCGCTGCGCCGCGCGGGTGAATGACGGCTTTCGCGTTGGGAAGGTGTTGCATTAACGCCCCGGCCCCTCCCGCATGATCGAGGTGCACATGCGTTAGAAATACGTATTCGACCGCTGCTGCATCAATGTCCTTACGGTCCAGCGCGTCAAGCAGCAACACCGTGCTGTGATTGACGCCGGTGTCGACAAAGGCAGCATGGCCATCCTGGATAATCAGGTGGCTGGCATCGAATAACGGCCGCAAGTGGTCGGTGTCTATTGCCGATATGCCGTTTTCAAGCTCGGTTATGCGGGCCACTTGATTAGCTCTGTTCACGAGTCTTTGTCCGGGAAAAGGCAGGCACGCTATGGTAATGGCAGAGCCCACTGACTTCCAGGCGGCCAGGGCGCAATCCCAGCGCCGGCCCGAACAGCGGTGCCGTGCTAGCATCGCCGGGATCAATCGATACAAACGGAGATTCGGAGTGAATCGATGGTTCGTGGCGTCGTTGATCACACTCGCTGTGATCGTCCTCGTTTCGCCCGGCATTGTCGGACGCCTGGCGGAGAAAAGTGTAGAGGAGAATCTCGATTTTGTAGCCAGTGAAAACGATGATGTTGTTATCACGACCGAGCATTTCGACCGCGGCTGGTTCACTTCCGAAGGCCGGCACCGCATCGAGCTTCGTGAAGGCGGTGTCCGCGCCCTCTTCGAGAATGACGCGGACGAGCATGAGCGTATTCCATCTTTAATCATCGATACCCACATCGATCATGGCCTGATCCCGGTCACCTCCCTGTCGCGCGATTCCGGTTCGCTCAAACCCAGCCTCGCCAGCGCAGTTTCCACGATAACGCTTGACCTTGGCAACGGTGAGCTGTTCGAAATACCCGGCAAGATTTACACCGATGTCGGATTAACGGGCGAAACGGCATTTCGCTTTCTTCTGCAGGCTGGCTCCCGAAAATTCGACAACAAAACGGCTGAGTGGCAGGGCGCCGATGTCACCGTGCATACGAATCCTGCGACCGGCTCCGTATCCCTAAAAGGCGACGTTCTGCCATGGTCGATCCTGGACGAGCATGGCAGCGTCAGATTCGGCGGCATGACGATCGAGGGGAGCCAGGAGAAAAGCCCGTACGACTTTGGCACCGGCAGCATGCAGCTTGAGCTGGGCCGGGTAGACATCGAAAACGGCAATAGCCCGGGAACCGGCTTTAACAAGCTCTCGTTCAACGCCAGCAGCGAAATCGACGGCGGCCGGGTCAACGCCGCTTCGAAATTCGACATATCGGGCATCAGGGCCCTGGACTTCGAGAATATCGATGTGGCGATGGATCTCGTTCTTAACGGGCTCGATGCGCTTTCTTTTCATAATATTGCACAAGCCTTGAAAAATTCGCATGGGTCCGCTGATCCGGAGTCCGCTATGGAAGAGCTGTATCCGGTTATAGCGGCCGACCTTCAAAAATTCCTTACCACAGGGTTTGAGATACGGATTGACCGATTCGATCTCACGCTACCGAGCGGCAAAGTGACCACGAAACTGCGCTTCGATCTACCGGCCACTGCTCCGACGGCAGAGTTTTCCTGGCCCGCCCTGCTGCTTGTACTTGACGCGTCCGCCGATATCCGGCTGCCCGTGGAACTTTTCAACATGGTGCAGGAGATGAGCCCGGAAGCCGGTACGCTTGTCGCGATGGGCTTCTTGCAGAAGGACGGTGACTTCTATGAAATGCGGGCCGAGTATGCAAAGGGCCTGCTAATTGTGAACGGCGCCCCCCTGCCTATGCCCCTGTCCGGTTTTTGAAAAGGGCTGGACCCACTGCTGTCCTATAAACCGGGTACGACGATCCAGGACATGGGTTGCCAGCCTGCAGTCTGAGACCGTGGCCCGCAGGGATGCGGGCCCCGAGCCTACATGGACGTACTTGCGGCGTGTCTCAGACTGCAGGCTGGCTATTCATGTCCGTAGTGATTTACTCCAGCGGAAACCCTCGTTTCGACCTCTTTCTTATTGAAACTACAGCGCCAGTTCAGCAGCCCGATGACAGGCCGCGCTGCTTTTCTTGAAATCTTGTAGCTCGGGCAACTCTTCGCTACAGCGCGAGATTGAATACGGGCAGCGGGGGTGAAACGCGCACCCGGATGGTGGCTGCAACATCGACGGCGCTTCCCCGAGATCGCTGGCTACAATAATACCGATAGCCGGATCGGCAATCGGTACGGCATCAAGCAGCGCTTTGGTATACGGATGCTTCGGCCGCATGAACAGGCTCTCTGTATCTGCCAGCTCGCAAAGTCGTCCGAGATACATGACCAGTACGCGATGGCTGATCTGCCTGACCGTCGTCAGATCGTGCGTGATGAATAACAACGACAGCCCCGATTGTTGCTGCTCGGCCCGGAGCAGTTCGAGTATGTCCTGACGAATCGAGCCATCGAGCGCCGCCACGGCTTCATCACAAATCAGAATTTTCGGTTTCAGAACAAGTGCTCTTGCAATCGCGACGCGCTGCGCCTGTCCGCCCGACAGCTCGTGTGGAAATCGTTTCTTCAGGGCATCGTCCAGCCCGACTCGTCGAAGCATCGCTGCGACAACTTCGTCCTTGTTAGCTTTGATCTTGTCCGGCTCATGAACCGTTAACGGCTCGGTGATTATGTCGTCGACGCGCATCGCCGGGTTCAACGATCCAACCGGATCCTGAAACACCATTTGTACGGCGCGGCGCAGCGCATTCGGCCTCGATTCGACGCGGCCGGTTAACGGTTTTCCAAGGAGCACCATGCTGCCGCTCTGCACGGGCAGCAATCCGACGATAGCGCGGGCCAGGCTGGTTTTGCCGGAGCCGGACTCACCCACGAGTGCAACCGTTTCACCTGGCGCAATTGTCATAGTCAGCTGCTGCACTGCGGGCAGTCTTTTCCGGCTCCTCCTTTCGCCTGGAACGGCATAACTGACAGCAAGGCCTTCGATTTCGAGTACCGGGGTCTGATCCTTTGGGGTCCGCTCGTGAGACCGAGCCAGAAAGTCCGAGCGCCTGGCCGCCGCCAGCATCGCCCTGGTGACCGGATGCACGGGCTCTGCAAAGATCTGCGGCGTCATACCCTCTTCGATCAGTTTGCCGTCCTTGAGCACAATCATCCGCTCACAATTGCCGGCGACGACACCCAGGTCATGCGTTATCAGAAGCAACGCTGTGTTGAACTCGTGCCTTAGCCCGCGCAGCAGACCAAGAATCTGCGCCTGCACCGTGACGTCGAGCGCTGTTGTCGGTTCGTCTGCGATCAAGAGGTCCGGTTTGCCGATCAATGCCGCAGCGATCATCACGCGCTGCCGCATGCCGCCCGACAGCTGATGCGGATATGACCGGAACTGCCTTTCCACATCGGGCAAGCCAACCAGCCGCAGCATTTCCAGCGAGCGGCTGTCTGCTTCATCGTCGCTTGCCAGGCCATGCTCGAGCAAAATCCTGTTGAGTTGAGCACCAATCCGGACATACGGGTTCAGCGCAGACATCGGATCCTGGAACACGATGCCCATGCGCCTGGTGCGGTACAGGTTCAGCATTCGCTCCGGCTGACCAAGCAGCTCCGTGCCATCGAAGACAACGCCTCCCGCCACCCTGGCGTTCGTGGGCAGCAAACCCATAATCGCAAGTGCCGTCTGGGTCTTGCCCGAACCTGATTCACCGACCAGGCCGAGCGACTCTCCCTTCTCGATGACGAAACTCAAGCGATCGAGCACCGCCGCTGATCCCGGATAGCTGATACTGAGTCCGCTGATTTCCAGCAGGCTCATTTAGCCTCCTGCCTCGGATCGAAAACATCCCGCAATCCGTCTCCCAGAAAATTGAAGCACAGAAGGACCACTGCAAGCAGCACCGCTGGTATCAATAGCATCCAGGGCGCCTGCTCCATCTGCCGCACGCCGCCGTTTACCAGTGCCCCAAGGGATGTCTGCGGCTCCTGAACGCCGAGTCCGAGAAAACTGAGAAATGATTCCACGAGAATCGCCTGTGGAATCGTCAACGTAACGTAAACGATCACAACACCCAGCAGGTTAGGCGTGATGTGCCGGAAGATAATTCTCCACGCGGGTACGCCGATTAGTTTCGCCGCATCGACGAATTCGCGCTGCTTAAGGCTAATTGTCTGGCCGCGCACGATGCGCGCCATATCGAGCCAGTTTATTGCTCCGATCGCCACGAAGATCAATAAGAAATTTCTCTCAAACACCACCATCAACAGGATGACCAGAAATATGAAGGGCAATGCGTAAAGCGCATCAACAGCGCGCATCATGATCGCGTCGATATGGCCGCCGACGTAGCCGGCAACCGCGCCATAGGCGACGCCAATCACGAGACTGACGAAACTGGCGATGACGGCGACCAGCAGCGTAATTTGCCCGCCCATAAGCGTACGTACGAACAGGTCGCGGCCAAGGTCATCGGTACCGAAGATATGAAAATTGTTTAGCGTCGGTTCGATGAAGCGGCCATCAAAATCCGTGGTCAGATAACTGTGCGGGCTGATGAGCGGCCCCAGTACAGCGAGCGCCGCGATGAAAACGAGAATGCCGCCGCATATCGTGATCGACCTCGAGCGTCGTATCTCTTTCCAGATCCGCGACAGAACAAGCCCGGCGTTCATCGATGACGAATCCTCGGGTCGAGGAAGCCGTAAAGCACATCGACGATAAGGTTCAAGAGAATCACGAGTGCTGCGTAAAAAATCACGATGCCGAGCACCAGCGTGTAATCGCGGTTAAGCGCGCCGCGCACGAAGAATTGTCCGACTCCCGGGATACCGAATATCTCTTCGACGACGACGGAACCCGTCAATATTGCCGCAATGGCGGGCCCCATATAGGACAACACGGGCAGCATCGCCGGTTTCATGGCGTGGTAACGGATGATCGCCGCCGTCCCGAGTCCCTGTGCTCTGGCGGTGCGAATGAAATCGCTGCCCAGCACCTCGATCATGCTGGCACGTGTCAGGCGGGCAATGTACGCGATCTGCGGCAACGCGAGCGCGACAACCGGTAGCAGGAGGCGCCAGGCACTTGTGCTGCCGCTCCAGCTGGCCGGCAGCCACTGCAATTTCACGGCGAAGAACAAAATAAACAAGGGCGCAATGACAAATACCGGAATCGAGATTCCGGTCATTGCCAGGCCCATCATTAACCTGTCGAGTGCAGAATTCTGCCGTAGCGCGGCCAGGGTTCCAAGACTAATACCGACAAGGACGGCGAGCGCCATCGCCAGAGCACCAAGTTTCATCGAGACGGGAATGGCGTTGCCGATCAGTTCCGACACACTGTAGTCACGATAACGATATGACGGCCCGAAGTCTCCCCTTAAGACGCCACCGAGATACCGGGCGAACTGTTGCGGCAATGCCTCGTCAAGATGATAGGCCCTGGCGATGTTTGCCTCGATCTCCGGCGGCAAAGCGCGTTCCGCATCGAAGGGCCCGCCAGGCGCCGCGTGTACCATGAGAAACGCGAGGACAATCACGAGCAACAAAGTGGGAATTGCCCACAGGAGTCGCAGCAAGGCAAATCGCAGCATCAGACTCTATTATTCGGCGATACTCAGGTGCTGACTGTAATGGTAATCCAGCACATTGTCTCCCCAGCCGCGAACGCGCGGCTTGACCAGGTGCTTGCTGACATAGAAGTAGATGGGGATGACCGGGTGATCTGCCAACAGCACGCGCTCCGCCTCCTCGAGGTAAAGCCGACGCCGGGAGAGGTCTGTCTGCTCCGCCGCGCGCCGCATCAGGGAATCGTACTCCTCACTCACGTAACCGCTCATGTTCGACGGGTTCCCGCCTTGCAACACCTGCAAGAAAGTGTGCGCGTCGTTGTAGTCGCCCGTCCAGCTCGAGCGAAACACCTGCGTTATTTCCCTGTTTCGCATGTTGGCAAGGAGCACCTGAAACTCCTCGTTAATCAATGTGGTCTCGAAACCGAGCGTCTCCCGCCACATCGACTGAATCGCCAGCGCAATGCGTTGATGTGTATCCGACGTGTTGTAGCGAATCTCCACCTCAAGCGGATTGTTTTCGCCGTAACCCGATTCCTTATATAAGCGTCTCGCGCCCGCATGACGCTCTGCGGGGGTCATGTCGGCATACGGCAAGCGAATCGCCTGGTAATTAATGACGCCCGGCGGCACCCAGCTATACGCGGGCTGCTCGCCGCGGCCGATAATTTTTTCCGTCAATACCTCGCGGTCGATCGCCATGGACAGCGCCTGCCGCAGTGCCGGGTTGTCCTTGAATGGTGCCCGGGTCACGTTCAGACCGTAGTAGTAGACGCCAAGATAAGCTGCGACACGTAACTCCTCAGGCCGCCCCTGCCGGAGAGCCGCAAATGCTTCGGGAGGCACAGTTGCCGTTATGTCGAGTTCACCGGCTCGATAGCGGTTGAGTTCCACCTGTGGTTCCGGGGTTACGTAGTGGTTTACTTTATCTATGGCCGTGCCAGCGTTGTTCCAATAGTAAACATTCCGGCTCAAATGTATGACCGAGCCCAGCTCCCAGGAATCGAGTTTATAGGCACCATTCGATATCAGCTTGCCTGCTTTGGCAAACGCGTCCCCATACTGCCCGACGGATGCGGGATGTACCGGAAACGCACTTGGATGCGTGAGCAGGCCGAGAAAATAGGGCGTCGCATTTCTCAGCCTGATGCGAAGATGAAATTTCTCCGGCGCTTCGACCGCGAGGCCGTCTATCGCCTTGTTGCCGGCAATGATCTCTGCCGCATTTTCGATGTCCGCGAGCGCCTGGGCATAAAACGCAGCCGTCTCCGGGTTTACGAGTCGACGGAAACTAAAGACAAAATGCTCGGCGAGCACCGTGTCCCCGTTTGACCACCGGGCAGCCGGCCTCAGCCAGAAGTCGTATTGTCGGCCGTCCTCGGAGATTTCCCATTTCTCGGCTGCCGCCGCGATCAACTCGCCGTCCGGCGAATACCCTATCAGGCCCTCGCCGATATCTCTGAGGACGTCGGCTGCCTGAATGCTGCGGGACTTGTGTGGATCCAGCGATTCGGGCTCCGGTCCGTTGCCCCGATGCAGCACGGTCCCGGCAGCACCCTGCGGCTCGGTTGCGCTCAGGTAGATGAACGCCGCGAATGCGCAAGCCAACAGGATTATCGCGACGCGGATCGTCCGTCTCTGCCCTGCGGACATCACGCCGATTTCTTCATCTGACGCTTCTTGAGATGGATGAGCAGCAGGGAAACGGCAGAAGGTGTCATGCCTTCAAGCCGCGACGCCTGGCCCAGCGTTGCGGGTCTCGTGCTCTCCAGGCGCTGCATGGCTTCGGTCGACAAGCCCGTCACATTCGAGTACTTGAGGTCAGCGGGCAGTTTCAGCGATTCCTGCTTCGCCTGCCGCGCTATTTCTCGCTCCTGTCTTTCGATATAGCCCTGATACTTGGCCTGCACCTCGACTTGCAGCTCGATCTGCTCGATCTGTTCGATGCCGATCGTATCGTCCCAATGACCGCCCCCGACCGGAGAGAGCCTGGCGATATCCCGGTAGCCGTACTCCGGGCGTCGCAACAAATCCGCCGCGAAACATTCGCGCTGCAAATCCCCGCCGAGAATCTCTTTGTCTGCCGCATTCAGATCGGCATTGCGCACGAATTGCCTGGCGAGGCGCCGCTGTTCCTGCACAACAGCATGGCGCTTGGTTTCGAAGATTCGCCAGCGCTCATCGTCAACGAGCCCAAGCTCACGCCCGATCGGCGTCAGTCGCAGATCGGCGTTGTCTTCGCGAAGCGAGAGTCGGTATTCGGCACGGCTGGTGAACATCCTGTATGGCTCGCTGACTCCGCGCGTGATCAGGTCATCGATTAATACCCCGAGATACGCTTCATGGCGCGACGGGTACCATTCCTGCAAGTCTTTCGCGCGGCGCGCGGCATTAATGCCGGCCAGCAACCCCTGAGCTCCAGCTTCTTCATAACCCGTGGTGCCGTTTATCTGCCCGGCGAAATAAAGGCCGGCCACGAATCGCGTTTCGAGTGTCGGTCGGAGATCACGCGGATCGAAATAGTCATACTCTATCGCGTAGCCCGGCTGCGTTATGTGCGCATTTTCAAATCCCGGTATCGAGCGCACGAAGCGAAGCTGCGTTTCATAGGGCAGGCTCGTTGAAATGCCGTTCGGATAAACTTCGCGCGTGCGCAGGCCCTCGGGCTCAACGAAGATCTGGTGCGACGGCCTGTCGGCGAAACGAACGATCTTGTCTTCGACCGACGGACAGTAGCGCGGGCCAACGCCTTCGATGATTCCCATGAACATCGGCGATTTCCTGAGCGAGCCGCGAATGATTTCGTGTGTTTCTTCCGTTGTCCTGGTGATATGACATTGAACCTGCTGCGGGTGATTGCTGCGCGTTCCCATAAAAGAAAACACCGGTCGCGGTTCGTCGCCCGGCTGCGGTGTCATTACATTGAAATCAATTGTCCTGCCGTCGAGTCGCGGCGGCGTCCCTGTCTTCAGCCTGGCAACGCGAAAGGGCATTTCACGCAGACGCGCGGCAAGCAGATTTGAGGGCGGATCGCCGGCGCGACCTCCGGCGTGTTCCGTACTACCGATGAGCATGCGGCCGCCCAGAAACGTCCCGACCGTCAGAACAACTGTTTTCGCGTAGAACTTGAGACCCTGACCGGTCACAACACCGGTAAGCCGATCACCTTCAACGATCAGGTCCTCTACCGACTGCTGGAACAGAGACAGGCCAGGCTGGTTCTCCAGCAGGCTGCGTATGGCCTGGCGATAGAGTTGCCGGTCGGCCTGCGCCCTGGTCGCCCTGACGGCCGGGCCCTTGCTCGCATTCAATGTGCGGAACTGTATCCCGGCCTGGTCGATGGCCCGCGCCATCGCGCCGCCCATTGCATCGATTTCCCTCGTCAGGTGTCCCTTGCCAATGCCGCCGATGGCCGGATTGCAGCTCATCTGCCCAAGCGTTTCGATGTTCTGGGTAATAAGAAGCGTGCGCGCTCCGGAGCGCGCAGCAGCGAGTGCCGCTTCCGTTCCAGCGTGGCCGCCGCCGATCACAATGACATCGATTTCGCTGTTCATAATACTGATCAAAAATTGAGCAATACGAGGCGAGCCATTCTAATGCGGGGGCGCACGCGGCGCCATAATGCTTTACTTAATTTCGTGCAGCTTGGAAGATAGCGGCGCCGCTCACATAGCGGCGCCGCTTGCAGCGGGGACCACGGGACGACAGCTTGAGACCGCGTTTTATTTTGACAGCCGCGCTGTGCGCGATTTGCACCACCCCCTGCCGGCTGCGGCTGCCGATCTCGTTCTCGAGGAGTGTCGCATCAGCGGCGGCGCCGGCTTTCCCGGCATCACAGCGCGCTGCGGAATTCTCGAAAGACATGAAGACCCGTCGGACAGGAATTCGCCCCTGCTTTATTTGCGTGTCGCGGTCGTGCCGGCCCTGAGCCTGGAGCCCGAGCCTGACGCTTTTGTGCCGATTGCCGGCGGCCCCGGTCAGTCGAGCATAGAATTCTATTCACTGCTATCACATGCCTTCGAACAAATACGGCGCACACGAAACATCGTATTGCTGGATCAACGCGGGACGGGTAGCTCAGCACGCATGGACTGTGATATCGGCGATGAAATCGTGGCGGGTCAATTAACACCCGGTCAAACCATCGCCGCAACCGAGGACTGTCTCGAAGCACTGCCTTACCGGCCTGAATTTTTTACGACCAGCGTCGCCGTCGGCGATCTGGAGGCTTTGCGCATTGCGCTCGGCATTCCCCGGTTCAATCTTTACGGCGTCTCCTACGGCACGCGGGTAGCACAACATTATGTGCGTCGTTATCCGGGATCTGTGCGTACTGTCATCCTCGATGGTGTCGTGCCGCCCCAGCTGGCGCTTGGCGCCGGGATCGCCATTGAGGCGCAGAAGGCCCTGGGGAAAATTTTCGCTCGCTGCGCGGAGAACGCTGCCTGTAATGCGCGCTTCCCTGAGCTCGTCGACGCGTTTGCGGTACTCGAGGAACGCCTGGCGGCCGGCGAGGTCTCGGTCGATCTGGCCAACCCGCTGACCGGTGTTCCGCAGACGCTGCAATTCGGCGCTGCCGAGCTTGCCGCTGCGATACGCCTCATGAGCTACAACCCGCATACGGTTGCGCTGATGCCTTTGTTGATCCACGAGGCCGTCAGCGGGAACTATGCGCCCCTCGCGTCACAGTTTCTTATGGCAATGGCGCGCATGTCGGACTTGCTCGCCATTGGCATGCACAACGCTGTTGTCTGCACCGAAGACGCCCCTTTCTACGATGCTGAAAACGTCAGCCGGGAGGCGCTCGAATCGACTTATATCGGCCCGATGCAGGTCGAGGCCCTCCAGGCAATCTGTTCTGTCTGGCCAGCCGGCGTGCTGGATCCGGAATTCAAGGCGCCGCTGGCTACAAACACGCCGGTGCTCTTGCTCTCCGGTGATGCGGACCCGGTTACCCCACCGCATTTTGCCGAACTCGCCGCGGTGCGTCTCGGCAACGCGCGGCATCTGATTGGCCGCAACCAGGGTCACGGCCAGGCCGCTACCACTTGCATGCCGGACATAATGGGCCGCTTTGTCGAAGCCGCCAGGGTCAATGATCTCGATACTGATTGCCTGTTGCGACAGTTTGCGATGCCCTTCTTCGTCGACTTCTCGGGGCCCGACCCGTGATCTCCGTAAATGATCTTCGCAAGTCCTTCGGTGACATAAAGGCCCTCGACGGCGTCAGCTTCGAAGCACAGGATGGCCGCGTCACCGGTTTGCTCGGGCCGAACGGCGCCGGCAAATCGACCGCGCTCAGGATTCTGTACACGGTGCTCAAGCCTGATTCGGGTTCGGCAACGATCGACGGCATAGACGTCGTCGCCGAAAGCCTGAAGGCTCGCAGCCAGATCGGCACCTTGCCGCACGCCTCCGGCCTGTATCCGCATCTGACGGCAAGAGAAAACATCGCTTATTACGCGAAGCTGTACGGCATGAGTTGCAACGTGGTCGACGAACGCGTGCAAAAAATTATCGAGCAACTCGATATAAGAGATTTCGCCGACAGGCGAACGAAAGGGTTTTCGCAGGGGCAAAGAACGAAAGTCGCCCTGGCGCGCGCCCTTGTGCATGAGCCCCGCAACATCATCCTCGATGAACCGAGTAACGGTCTGGACGTCATGGCAACCCGCTCCCTGCGCGCTTTGATCCGGGACCTCAGGTCAGCCGGTAAATGCATTCTGTTTTCGAGTCACGTCATGCAGGAAGTCGCCCAGCTCTGCGATGAAATCGTGATCATTGCCGAGGGCCGGGTCGCGTTACACGACAGCGCTGAGGGCATCCGGAACAGAACGGGCTGTGACGACCTCGAGGATGCTTTCGTTAAAGCCATCAACCTGGCTGGAACACCGCTGTGAATCCGCTGCGCACCGTTTTCGTAAAAGAGGTGCGGGACAATCTGCGGGATCGGCGGACCTTGCTTTCTGCCTTGCTCATGGGCCCGCTTTTTGGGCCGATTCTGTTTGCATTCGTTATCAATATCTCTCTCAAACAATCCCTCTCTGATGACAGCGAGCCACTGGACGTGCCGGTCATCGGCCGGGAACATGCGCCCAACCTGATCGAATTTCTAAAAAGCCACAACATCAATATCAGCGAGGCACCGGCAGATCGTGCGGCGGCCGTGAAAGCGGTAAAGACCGGCGAGCACGACCTGGTGCTTGTCATTCCCGAGACTTTCGGCGCACAGCTCGCGGACACCATCCCGGCAATGGTGGAGGTCATTTCCGACCTTGCCAACACCCAGGCACAACGCCAGTCCCGGCGCGCCGTGCGAGCGCTTCGCTCATACAATCAGCAGCTTGCGGCGATGCGGCTCCGGGCCCGAGGCGTCAGTCCGGTGGTTCTTCGGCCCCTGAACATAGACGTCGTGGATGTATCCACACCCAGCGGACGCTCTGCCCTGTTGCTCGGCATGCTGAGTTACTTTTTTGTCTTCGCGCTTTTGACCGGCGGCATGAACCTTGCGATTGATTCGACCGCCGGAGAGCGGGAACGAGGTTCCCTGGAGCCGCTGCTGTGCCTGCCGGTTACCCGCGACCAGTTGATTTTCGGCAAGATATTTGCCGCCTGCCTGTTCATGGCCGTGTCGCTCGGCTTAAGCCTTGTTGCGTTCTATGTGATGCTGAAGTTCGTGCCGCTCGAAAAGCTGGGCATGACGCCGAACTTCGGGCCGGGCGTGGTGGCAAAAGCGTTTCTGTTGTTCGTGCCGTTTACTCTGCTCGGTGCTTCGCTGATGACGCTCGTCGCGTCTTTCACGAAAAGCTTCAAGGAAGCCCAAACCTGGCTTAGCGTGGTGCTTCTCGCGCCAACGCTGCCGATCCTCATCGTCAGCATTCTGATGGTCCGGCCAAGCACGGAGCTGATGCTTATCCCGAGCCTGAGCCAGCACCTGTTGCTGGTCGGCCTTATCAAGAACGAGCCGGTCAACATGCTGCATGTCCTTGTCTCGGTCAGCGGCACATTGATTATCGGTGGAATGGTGACATTGATTTGTGCCCGCCTGTACCGGCGCGAGGGGCTCCTGGGTTAGCCGGTGGGGTATCATCCCGTATTGTTCTCGCGTGCCTGCGGGGAACAGACTGCCGTTATGGGGCGCTAATGATGTCCCGATACTTCCTGTTGATACTTTTCCTTGGCGCCGCTTCTGCCTGCTCACCGGGCGATAAGGCAAAAGTCCCTGCCGGGCAGATGGCGCCCGCCGCGCCTGCGGGCGCTTCGATACCCGGCCAACGCGCGTATGAGCGGGTATGCGCCAGTTGTCACGATGAAGGTCTCGCTGGCGCGCCGGCTGTGGGCGACCAGGAAGCCTGGGCCGGTCGCTCTTCATTGTGGGTGGCAGTACTCGTGGACCATGCCAAAGAGGGCTATCTCGACATGCCCGCCAGGGGTGGCGATCCCGCCCTCTCCGACCCGGAGGTAGCCGCCGCCGCAGAGTACATGCTGGCACTGACGCATCCCGACCGTGCCGCAGACTGAAGCATCAGCCTGAACCCCCACCAGTCGTCCAGCAAGGCCATATTGATGGACCACCATATCGATATTGCAATACTTCGCGCTTTCGACGCATAGCGTGATCGCGACTATTTGCCGATACAGAACTCCGAGAAGATTTTTCCAAGCAGGTCGTCACTCGTGAACGAGCCGGTAATCTGGCCCAGCGCTTCCTGGGCAAGTCGAAGCTCTTCTGCAAGCAGCTCGCCCGCCTTTGACTCTTCCAGCACCTTGCGGCCTGCCTGGAAATGCGCCTCTGCCCGCCCCAGTGCGTCGCTGTGCCGGCGCCGTGCCGTGAAGGCGCCCTCACCCAGGTCCTTGTGACCGGCAAGCTTCAGCACTTGTTCCCGGAGGATGTCTGTGCCGGCACCTGTTTTCGCAGAAACATTCAGCGTCAGCGGCCGCTTATCCTGCAGGCCCGGATTCTCATCGCTCAGGTCTATTTTGTTACGAATGGTGATGACGGGCACATTGGCCGGCAATTCTTCGCCCAGTGCGGCCAGCGATTCTTTTTCTATCGCGTTTTCTTTGGCGCTCGCGTCCTGAATCCACAGGACAGCGTCTGCGCTTTTGATGGCTTCGCGCGCCCGCCGGATGCCTTCCGCCTCGATCTGGTCCGGGTTTTCCCGGAGACCAGCCGTGTCAATCAGCTCGACCAGCAGGCCGTCGAGGTTGATATGCTCTCTCAATATGTCTCTCGTGGTACCGGCCACTTCGGTGACAATTGCCGCTTCCTGGCCGCTAAGGAGATTGAGCAGGCTCGACTTGCCGACATTCGGCCGCCCCACAATAACGACCTGGTAACCGTCCCTGAGCAGTCGGCCGGCGCGCGTTCCTTCCCTGAGTGCTGCGAACGCCGCATGACAATCATCGATTGCTGCGACTAACTGTTCATCAGAGAGAAAATCGATTTCTTCTTCGGGAAAATCAAGCGCCGCCTCTACCTGCGCTCGAAGCCTGATGAGCTGCTCCTGCAACGCATCGACCGCAGCTGAAAATGTTCCCGACAAGGAACGAAGCGCCGCCCTTGCTGCCTGTGCTGTGCCACTGCCAATCAGGTCGGCAATTGCCTCGGCCTGGGCGAGGTCGAGCTTGTCGTTCAGAAAGGCTCGCTTCGAAAATTCGCCCGGTTCTGCCTGCCGTGAACCCAGGGAAACTGCGGCATCGACAAGAAGCGCCATGACGACGGGGCCCCCGTGGCCGTGCAGCTCGAGAACCGGCTCGCCGGTGAATGACCCGGGCTCTGGGAAATAAAGCGCCAGGCCCGTATCAATCGGCTCACCTGCCGCATCGTGAAACTCCCTCAGGCTTGCCACGCGCGGTGGTGGCAGGCCGCCCAGCATCTTCCCGGCTATTTGCGGCACGTCCGGACCGGAGATGCGCACAATACCGATGCCGCCGACGCCGGCTGGGGTGGCCGCCGCGACAATCGTATCGTGCAGGTAGTCAGGCTTGTCGCTCACAAACCCTCCGTGATCAGGCTTTTGACTTGCCCTTCGCTTTTTTGCTTTCCTGTTCCACGATTTTATTGATGCGCCATTGTTGCGCAATCGACAAAATCGTATTGGTCACCCAGTACAGCACAAGGCCTGAAGGGAAGAACGCAAAAAAGCCGGTAAACATGATCGGCATGATCTGCATGACTTTGGCCTGAACGGGATCCGCTGGCGCCGGATTGAGCTTCGTTTGCAGCAACATCGCGACACCCATGATAAGCGGCAAAATGAAATATGGATCCCGGGATGACAGATCCGTAATCCACAGAGCAAATGGCGCCTGACGCATTTCGACGCTTTCCAGCAGCACCCAGTAAAACGCGAGAAAGAACGGCATTTGAATCAATATCGGCAAACAGCCCGCCGCCGGGTTGACCTTCTCCCGCTTGTAGAGCTCCATCATCGCCTGACTGAGTTGTTGGCGATCGTCTTTGTAGCGCTCCTGCAGCGCTTTCATGCGCGGTTGAATGGTTCGCATCTTTGCCATCGAGCGGCCACTGGCTTGCGTCAGCTTGTAAAAAGCGAGCTTGATGAGAATCGTCACAAAAATAATTGCGACCCCCCAGTTTTGCACAACCGCATGAACCTTGTTCAACACCCAGAAGAGCGGTTGCGACAGAATGGTCAGCCAGCCGTAATCAACGGTCAGCTTGAGGCTTTCGGTTACTTCTTCGAGCTGGCTCTGCAGCTTCGGGCCGACAAACAAGGTCGTGTCGAAGGTCGTATCAGCGCCGGCCGCGACGCTACGCGCCGGCCCGATGATGCTCGCCACGAGTACCTCGCCTTTCTGTGAGACGTTGACTCGATACGGCTCCTCTGTCGTTGGCACGATGGCGCTCAGAAAGTGGTGTTGAATTGTCGCGATCCAGCCAGCCTGTACAGACGCTGAGAACGGGCCATCCGACAGCAGATCGTCCCTCTTGATTTTCTCTGTCTTGTCGCCGTCGTATATGACCGGTCCGTCGAACGAATATGTATCAACATTGAACATCGAGCGCTCAACCGGGTAGGACCGCCGCTGGATCTGCGCATATTCAGCGCCGCGCCACTCGTCTGCGCTTCGATTGATGACTTTGTGCTGCAGGCCAATCACGTAGCTGCCGCGCGTAAAACGGTACTCTTTGATAACGGTAACGCCGTTGCCGTCCGTCCAGGTCAGGGGAACGACAAGCTCATCGTTACTATCCAGCGCGTAATCGCTTCTGTTGCTGGAGAATGATGCGAGATGATTGGCTTCGGGCCCGCCGCCGGCCACCCGCAGTCCCGATTGGATGAGCCCGAGATTCGCTGGCTGTGAGCTGAGGAGTGCGACGAGCGTATCGGGCTGGTCCTTGGCTACCGGATAGTTGCGCAGCACGGCTTTGCGAATAGTGCCGCCACGCGTATCGATCTCCACATCGAAGACGTCCGTGCTTACCCGTATAAGACCCGCAGCGGCCTCAACAGCGGCAACCTGCGGTAGCTCGGGCGCCGCCTCCATGACCGGAGCATCGATTGTGGTATCCGGCAGGGCCGGCAACTCACTGTCCTGGGCGGCCGGCGACAGGGTCTGTTCACTGACGGGCGCCACAGGTGCCCCCGGCGGGGACCCATAATCCTGCCTCCATTGCTGGTACGTAAACCAGACCAAAAGGCCGAAGGCGGCCCACACCAGCAGTCGTTGATTATCCATTTGGCCCTCTATCCTGCACCGGTTGGCTTTGCGTTCCCGGTTCGGCATCTTTGCCAATGTCCGGCCAGGCTGTCAAAAAGCGTCCTGTTGCTGGCCCCGCTTGCCCCAGCCCGGCTCATGACCACGACATCCAGCCCGCCTAATACTTGCTGGTGCAAGCGAAAAGATTCACGAACCACTCTCTTCAGGCGGTTTCGCTGCACCGCCGACCGGCAGTTCTTCTTGGAAATCGCCAGACCCAACCTGCCGCCCTGCTTGCCGTTCGCTCGTGACAGGACCGTAAACAGTGTGTCACGACTCCGCTGTGATTTCTCGAATACGCGCTGAAACGAGCGTGCGTCAAGCAGCCGGGTTTCTCTGCTAAACCGGTGACTCGAGATGTCTTTCTGCTTTGGCTTATTTTCAGTCGTAACGGAGAGCGCGGCTCAGCGCTTGAGTTGTATTGTGCGCGATGCGCGGGATATTTTACGGCGACAGCTGCGCGCGCCGTTTCGCGCGTCGACGATTCAGGATTTTCCGCCCGCCTTTTGTTGCCATGCGCGCTCTAAAGCCGTGTGTGCGTGCCCGCTTGATTCGGCTGGGCTGAAAGGTGCGTTTCATTTGCGTCAATCCTGGGCCTGCCGCAACCTTAAGATAGCGGCGAAAAAGAAGGCGGGCAAGGGTACGCGGGAGTGAAAATTGTGTCAATAGAATAAGGTCCCGGAACCTCCCAATCGGCAATTGAATTGAATGTTGCGGGTATCTGGCGAAGCCCCGATAGACGTTATAGACTGCTTGGTCTTTGCCGATTTTTGTGTCTGATCCAAATGACCGTTGAGGGACCCCTGTTGCAGGCCGAAGCTACTCCCTGGGACCGCTGCGTCGGCGCCTTACAGGCCGAACTTGCGGAGCAGGAGTTTAATACGTGGATTCGGCCCCTTCAGGCTGTCGAAAACGGCCGCGTATTACGCCTGCTGGCACCAAATCTGTTTGTCGTCAAATGGGTCCAACGGCACTACCTCGAGAAAATCAGCGAGCTTCTTAAAGGCCGGCTGGACCCGGTACTCGAAGTCGGCTCCCGGCAAACAGGCGCGGTCGACGGTACTGGCGCTACGAGGCAATTACGACCAGCACGCGTTGAGCCAATCGCAAGCCGCCTTAATCCGACCTTTACCTTCGCAACCTTCGTCGAGGGCAAGAGCAACCAACTGGCCAGGGCCGCTGCGTGCCAGGTCGCGGAAAACCCCGGCACCTCATATAATCCGCTCTTTATTTACGGTGGTGTGGGTCTTGGCAAAACGCACCTGATGCAAGCCGTCGGCAATGCTTTATTGGCAAACAATCCATCCGCAAGAGTGAGCTATCTCCATTCGGAACGGTTTGTAGGCGATATGGTCAGGGGCTTGCAGCACAATACCATTTCGGAATTCAAACGTTTCTACCGCTCACTGGATGCTCTGTTAATCGACGATATTCAGTTCTTCGCCGGAAAAGAGCGCTCGCAGGAAGAGTTCTTTCACACGTTTAATGCACTCCTGGAAGGGCATCGCCAAATCATCCTGACCTGCGACCGATATCCAAAGGAAGTCACCGGCCTCGAGGAGCGATTGAAGTCCCGCTTTGGCTGGGGACTAACGGTTTCCATTGAGCCACCGGAACTGGAAACATCAGTAGCAATCTTGATGAGCAAAGCGGCCATAGAAGGCCTGGAGCTACCGGAGGAAGTCGCATTTTTTATCGCCAAGCGAATTCGCTCCAATGTACGTGAACTGGAAGGCGCGCTACGCCGGGTAATGGCCACCTCCCTGTTCACCGGCCAGGCAATTGACCTCGCTTTCGCAAAGACAGCACTCAAGGATTTACTTGCCGTACAAGACCGCTTGGTTTCTATAGAAAATATTCAAAAAACCGTTGCAGAATATTTCAAGATTCGTTTGGCAGACTTGCTCTCAAAGACACGCAGCAGATCGATTGCCCGGCCCAGGCAAATAGCAATGAGTCTCGCCAAGGAACTTACAAACCATAGCCTGCCTGAAATTGGCGCTGCTTTTGGGGGCCGCGATCACACAACAGTTTTACATGGCTGCCGCCGTATCACGATGCTGCGTAATACCGAAAAACGAATAGATGATGATTACCGGAATTTGTTGAGAACCCTGACAGGATGATGTGCACAAGTAGTGGATAAAAAACCAGGCAAAGTTATCCACAAGAAACTCACAGTCTAGTCGTAATTGTTACAGGCCTTCTGGCAGCACAAAATGATTGATAACCCATTGATTTTAAACGATTAGTTTAACTTATCCACAGGCCTTTGCTTTGCTAATAATAATAATAAAGCAAAATTTCCAATATTTATTAACAGGAAAAATTAATGAAATTTACCGCTAGTCGCGAAGCGTTGCTAAAGCCCTTACAGGCAGTTATTGGTGTTGTGGAACGTCGGCAGACCATGCCTATACTCGCGAATGTCCTACTTGTCGCCAAGGATGACCGCGTATCGGTTACGGCAACCGATCTGGAGGTCGAGCTGGTAGCGAGTATGGAGGCTGAAATAGGAGGAGCCGGGGAAATAACGGTGTCAGGGCGGAAGTTGCTGGATATCTGCAGGGCCTTGCCGGAGCAAGCAGAGCTTGCAGTACAGTTGAGTGGCGAAAAACTCAGCATTAAATCGGGGCGAAGTAAGTTTACGTTGGCGACCCTGCCGGCAGCGGATTTTCCCACGGTAGAAGATATTAACGCCAGGCAAACATTGGCTCTGCCGCAGGCGACACTCGCGACCTTGCTGGATAAGACGCATTTCTCAATGGCTCAGCAGGATGTTCGCTACTATTTGAATGGTTTGCTTGTTGAAACAGATGGTAAGTATCTGCGGGCAGTGGCCACGGATGGCCATCGGCTGGCGCTTTGCCAGGTGCAACTTGATGGCAAGAAAATGCCTCAGCAACAGGTTATTGTGCCGCGGAAAGGCGTGCTGGAACTACAGCGGCTAATGAGCGGGGAGGGGGATGTCGAACTGCAGCTGGGAAGTAATCATATCAGGATAGAGCTCGATGGTATTCGATTTACCTCGAAGCTTATCGATGGGCGGTTCCCGGAGTATGAACGGGTGATACCACAGGATACGAGCAATCACCTCACTGCCGACAGACAGCTGTTGAGGGGCGCACTGCAGCGGACTGCGATCTTGTCGAATGAGAAATATCGAGGTATTCGGCTGATTATTCGTGATGGCGGTGTGATCCTTCAGGCCCATAACCCCGAACAGGAAGAAGCAGAGGAAGAACTGGAAGTTAGTTATAAGGGTGAGCATATCGAGATAGGTTTCAATGTTAATTATCTGCTGGATGCCCTCGGAGCGATTGATTCCGATGAAGTCATTCTGGCCGTTGTAGATGGCAATTCCAGCTGCCTGCTACAGATGCCGGGCAATGAGGACTGCAAGTACGTTGTCATGCCGATGCGGCTATAGGCAACAAAGCAGAAACGGTTGGCACTCCGCCATTTCCAAGCCACTAACTTTCGTTGCCTGACAAGTATCAGCTTAGAGGTAGACCCTCGGTATAATCTGATTTATGGCCCGAATGCCTCTGGGAAAACCAGTGTTTTGGAGGCTATAGCTTACCTCGGGCGTGGTAAATCCTTTCGCGGCGCCAGTCCGCAAAACCTCATCAGGCACGGGGCGAGCGAATTCCTGTTGTGCGGAAAAGTAGATACCCGGAGGCGGCAGGTGACCGTGGGGGTTCGTAACAGCAAGGAGGGCCTCGAGGTCCAGATAGATGGCGATCGCGAAACAAGGGCGGCAGCGCTGGTGGAGATCTTGCCTTTACAGGTCCTCGACCCCGAGGTCCACAGTCTCGTGGCGGGCGGGCCGGAGCACCGACGGCGGTATCTCGACTGGATGGCGTTCCACGTGGAACCGGGTTATCAGCAGCGCTGGCGCCGGTTTCGCCGCGCACTTCGGCAACGAAATGCAGCATTGCGGGAGGGCGCAAACAAGATATCGATTAGTGCCTGGGACCGCGAATTTCTGGAAGCGGCCGAAGAGGTAGACCAAACCCGGCGGCGGGTCCTCGATATCGCACACACGGCGCTGGAGCAAACGGGTGCGGCGCTGCTTGGTTGCGCCGTGGGTTTCGAGTATCTGCAAGGCTGGGCAGCGGAGCGCGGCCTGGAAGAGTCGCTGGAGATTGCTTGGGAGAGAGACCAGCAGACGGGCACGACGCAAGCCGGCCCGCAGCGAGCGGAGCTACGACTGATTTATGATGAGCGGCGAGCAAAGCCCCTGGTGTCCAGGGGCCAGCAAAAACTTTTCGCATGCACAATGATTCTGGCTGCCACGGAAGTGGTGCAGCTAGCACTGGAGCGGCCGTTACTGCTGTTGCTGGATGATCCCGCGGCCGAGTTGGATGAAGAGGCTCTGGATCGACTCATGAGCCGTGTTTTCGGGCTCGGCAGCCAGATCATAGCGACGGCGCTGGGCGCGGAAACGCTGGTGTTTCCAGGGCCGGCAGCGATGTTCCACGTGAAACAGGGCGAGTTGCAAAAAACCGCATAATTTATAGTCCAATCTGGTTAAAATAAGCCCTGGAAATTGGCCCTCTATTTGCCCTGAAAAGCCTTGTAAAAAGCGGCTTTGCGCGTGATTTCCAGGGCCCTTTATTTAGCCCTAAATGATACAATATTGGGCTTATCCTCAGAGGGCATCGAATGGCGGACGAATCAGAATATACTTCCAGTAATATCAAGGTGTTAAAGGGCCTGGAGGCCGTCCGGAAAAGGCCCGGAATGTACATTGGCGACACCGATGATGGCACGGGCCTCCATCACATGGTTTTCGAGGTTGTCGACAACTCAATTGATGAAGCGCTGGCGGGTTATTGTGATGTCATAACGGTCACCATTCACGCCGATGAATCGGTGACTATTACGGACGATGGCCGCGGTATTCCGGTAGACATACACCCCGAAGAAGGGCGCTCGGCGGCCGAGGTCATCATGACCATTCTGCATGCTGGCGGAAAATTCGATGACGATTCCTATAAAGTCTCCGGCGGCCTGCATGGCGTGGGCGTATCCGTAGTCAACGCGTTGTCCGAACACCTGGTGCTGACAATTTATCGCGACGGCAGCGTCTATCAACAGGAGTATCACCTGGGTGAGCCCGCCGCTGCCCTTGCCATTGTCGGCGACAGCGACAGGACGGGTACGACAATACGCTTCAAGCCCAGCGCGAAGACCTTCACCAATATCAAATTTCACTACGACATTCTCGCAGCGCGGCTAAGAGAGCTTTCGTTCCTGAATTCGGGGGTACGCATCCGTCTGGTCGACGAAAGAGAAGACAAAGAAGATGTTTTCGAATACGACGGTGGGATTAAGGCCTTCGTCAAGCACCTCAACCGCAACAAGACACCAATTCATGATCGGGTTTTGCATTTTGAGTCGGAAAGGAACGGCGTGCTTATCGAGGCGGTGCTGCAGTGGAATGATGGTTATCAGGAGAACATGTTCTGCTACACGAACAATATTCCGCAACGCGATGGCGGCACTCATCTCGCGGGCTTTCGCAGCGCGTTGACCCGAACCCTTAACACCTATATCGAAAAACAAATGTCAGGGAGGAAGGACAAGCTGTCGCCAAGCGGTGACGACTCCCGCGAAGGACTGACCGCTGTGCTGTCGGTGAAGATGTCAGACCCGAAGTTCTCGTCGCAGACAAAGGACAAATTAGTCTCGTCTGAAATGAAAGGTATTGTTGAATCGGCGATAGGTGAACGCCTTGAGGAATTTTTGCTGGAGAACCCACAGGAAGCCAAGGCTATTGTCTCGAAGATTATCGACGCATCACGGGCGCGGGAAGCCGCAAGAAAAGCCCGGGAAATGACACGGCGAAAAGGCGCTCTGGACATAGCAGGGCTTCCGGGCAAACTTGCTGACTGCCAGGAGAAAGACCCGGCGCTGTCCGAATTGTTTCTCGTTGAGGGCGATTCAGCCGGCGGCTCGGCGAAGCAGGGCAGGGATCGCCGGACCCAGGCTATTCTGCCGCTCAAGGGAAAGATTCTGAATGTGGAGAAGGCGCGCTTCGACAAAATGCTGTCGTCCGCAGAAGTAGGGACGTTGATCACCGCCCTGGGTTGCGGCATCGGCCGGGCAGATTTTGATCCGGACAAGCTTCGCTATCACCGCATCATCATAATGACGGATGCGGATGTCGACGGCTCGCACATCCGAACCTTGTTGCTGACTTTCTTTTACCGGCAGATGCGTGAGCTGATCGAGCGCGGCCATGTTTATATTGCACAACCACCCTTGTACAAGATTAAGAAAGGCAAGCAGGAGGTGTATGTGAAAGACGATGCCGAACTAAAGGCACATCTTCTGAACACTGCTCTCGATAACGCCAGACTGTACGTGAATTCAGAGGCGCCGCCCTTAACAGGAAAGGCGCTCGAAGCGCTGGCGAAAGAACACATGGCAGCGGAAAGCATCATTGCGCGCATATCCAAGCGGTATGACGAAACGGTGCTCCGCGCGATGACTGCGCTGCCGGAAATTGATTCAGAGCTGTTTGAAAACCTCGATGGCCTGGAGAAATGGGCGGAAGAGTTATCGGCGATTTTGCCGAAAGCACAGGGCGACAGGGCGACGAACGGCAGCGGCGGCTATTACACTGCGGCATTCGAGCGCGGTGCTGGCGAGGGGGAAGGCGTTCGAATTGCCGTGCAAAAGGTGCAGCATGGTGTTGGCGCCACGCGCTACATACCAAGAGAATTTTTCGATACCAACGAGTACCGGCACATCATGAAACTGGCCGGCAAACTAAGGGAGCTGATTGGCGAAGGCGCATACGTTGAGCGTGGCGACAAGCGCATGGAGATCAAGTCGTTCGAAGAAGCCGTCGAGTGGCTGATGAATGAGGCGCGAAAAGGCCAGACTATTCAGCGGTACAAGGGCCTGGGCGAAATGAACCCGGAACAGCTCTGGGATACGACGGTGAACCCCGAAACCCGCCGATTAATGCAGGTGAAAATCGAAGACATCGTCAAAGCGGATGAGATTTTCACAACCCTGATGGGCGACCAGGTCGAGCCGCGCAGAGAATTCATCGAGCGAAATGCACTGATGGTCTCGAATCTTGACGTGTGAGTGGAATCATCGCGGTTTGAAGGAGCGGCTTTAGCCGCGATTCCAATAACCCTCACTAATCTCCGCCATCTTTGTTTCAATCCAGGCCTGGGTAATCTTATTTGTCTCCTTTGGCTCTTGCCTTGACGGGTCGACAGGCGGTCCAATGCAGATACGGATTCGCCCGGGCCGCTCAGGCAAGCCGTTGCGCGGAAAGAAATCCCTGGCGTTGTGTGCGACCGGGACGATCAGGCACCCGGCCTCTCTGGCAAGGGCCGCGCCGCTGATTCCGTAACGACGGGTTTGTCCTGGCGGCATTCTGGTGCCCTCCGGAAAGATCGTGATCCAGATGCCTTCGGCCAGGCGCGCTTTACCTTGCCGAATTACCTGCTTGACTGCTTCGCCGCCGCCGCGCCGGTCTATCGCGATACATTTCATTGCAGATGCTGCCCAGCCAATGACAGGGACCCAACGAAGCTCTTCTTTAACTACCCAGGCGTGAGGCGGAAACACACCGACCTGCGCATAGGTCTCAAAGACCGAAGAATGTTTGATATAAATGACGCTCGGTTCGGCGGGCAGGTTTTCCCCGCCCTCGACCACCCATTCGAGCCCGCATATAAGGCGCCCGGCCCATAGCATCCCCCTGGACCACGCCCGGGCTATGCCGAAGCGGACCCGATATGGAAGCGGCCAGAGCAATATGATGGCAACGGCGCCGGGGACGACCGTCAGCACGAAATACAAGACAAGAAATAGCACCCGTAGCAAAAACATCGTCTGCATTCCCCGGGGCCCGGAAAGTTGCGTAACAGGAAAGCTTCCTAGTGCGCAGACTCCTGGCTGATAGACAGGCGAGAGACATCTGCGACATTCAGAAACATCGCGCGCAGTTCGGCAAGCAAAGCCAGGCGATTATTGCGAAGCGCCGCGTCATCCGTCATCACCATGACGTGGTCAAAAAACCCGTCAACAGGATCCCTGAGATCAGCAAGGGTCATCAGGACGTTGGTGTAGTCGCGGCTTGCCAAAAGAGGAGCAACGGCTTTTTGTGCTTTTACGACGGACTCGAATAGTGCTGTTTCAGCAGGTTCTGTTATCAAGGACTGATCGATGGATACGCCAGCGTCGACACCCGCCTGTCTTAGTATATTGCCGATCCTTTTGTTTGCGGCAGCGAGGCTCGACGCCGGCTCGAGCTTCACGAACGCGGCGACGGCTTTGAGGCGCGCATCGAAATCGAGCAGAGAAACCGGGCGCTTCGCCATCACGGCGGCAAACATTTCTGTGGTCAGACTGTTTTGCCCGTCGAGATAATAGGCGCGCATTCTTTCGGTAACAAAGTCATACAGACCTTCCGACAGGTCTTTTTCGTCTTTGTCGCCGACGGGTTGATCGGCGATAGTCGCGGCGATTAGCGCTGTAAAATCAAGATCAAGTCCCTGCTCGATAATGATACGGACAATGCCCAAAGCGCTTCGGCGCAAGCCGAACGGATCGCGGTTGCCGGAGGGTTTCTTGCCCAGGGCCAAAACACCTGCAATCGTGTCCAGTTTATCGGCGATCGCGAGAGCCTGTCCGGCCACAGTTTCCGGCAGGGCGTCACCGGCGAACCGCGGCAGGTACTGCTCTCCGATTGCCTCGGCTACGGCTCCGGGTTCGCCGTCAGCTGCCGCGTAATACCTGCCCATTGAACCCTGCAGCTCGGGGAACTCGCCAACCATGCCGGTCAGCAAATCGCATTTGGCAAGCGAAGCCGCGCGCTCAATGGCCGGCGTTTCCACGCCGAGCTGGGAGCCCACCGCGGCAGCCAGCCTGACGACGCGAGCACTTTTGTCATAGATACTGCCGAGGCCGCGCTGATAGACGACATCTCTAAGCGCATCGCGGCGATCTGCGAGATTTACTCGCTTGTCTGCTTCCCAGAAAAACGCGGCGTCCGCAAGCCGGGCCCGAATCACTCGTTCATTGCCGGCGCGCACCCGGTCAGGCTCTTTGCTGACGAGATTCGCGATCGTTATGAACCGGGGCAACAAATTATCACCCTTGTCGGCAACGGGGAAATAACGCTGATGACTGGCGAGCGTAGCGACAATGACCTCCTTCGGCAAAGACAAGAACGACTTGTCGAAGCTGCCGATCAGCGGCACGGGCCATTCGGTCAGGGCAGTAACTTCATCGTACAGGGCCTCGTTGGCTACGGGCTCGCCACCGGCTTCTTTCGCGGCCTTTTTCACGGCCGCGACAATGGTCTTCCGCCGTGCATCGAAATCGGCAAGGACATGCGCTTTTTTGAGCAGAGACAAATACTTTGCCGGCTCATCAATTTCGATCTCGCCCGGTGCATGAAAGCGGTGGCCGCGGGTCATCCTGCCGGCGGGCACGTTCATCACGGAACCCTCAATGACATTTCTGCCGTGCAGCAATACGATCCACTGAACGGGCCGCACGAACTCGGCCTCACCCTCGCCCCAGCGCATTCGGCGCGGTATCGGCAGGCCCTGGAGAGCGGTCTGCACAAGCCCTGGTATGAGCTCCGCGGTTTTTTGGCCGCGCTCGAGCGAGCGAAAGCAGAGCCACTCGCCTTTGTCGCTTGTCAAACGCTCGAGGGCGTCGGGTCTGACGCCGCACTTTTTCGCAAACGCCTTAGCTGCGGGCGTGATTTTTCCGGCGGCGTCGTAGGCGACCGATACAGGTGGGCCCTTTACGACAAGCTCCTGGTCGGCTTGTGCAAAGCCAAGCGACGCGACAATGACAGCAAGCCGGCGTGGGCTCGCATAAGCGGATACTGATGCGTGCTCGAGGCGGGCCTTATCCAGGGCTTTCTGCAAACCGCCGGCAAAGGCATTCATGAGGTTCCTGAGCGCCTTCGGCGGCAGCTCCTCGGTGCCTATCTCGACCAGAAAATCGGCAGCCTTGCTCATCGCTGAGAGGCTCCGCGCTGCGGCGGCCCGGCGCTCTCCAGCATCGGAAAGCCCATGGCCTCGCGGCTTGCGTAATAGGCCGCGGCCACGGATTTGGACATGTCCCTGACGCGAAGAATAAAGCGCTGGCGTTCGCTGACCGACATGGCCTGTCGTGCGTCAAGCAGATTGAAAGTATGTGAGGCGACCAGCATTTGCTCGTAGGCGGGGAGCGCCAGCTTGAGTTCGATGAGACGCTGACAATCGTGCTCAGCAAGGTCGAATGCATGGAACAGCGAGTCAATATCGGCCAGCTCAAAGTTGTACCTGGATTGTTCCACCTCGTTTTGATGATAAACATCGCGATAGCTGATGCGGCCAAGCGGCCCGTCCGTCCAGACGATGTCGAAGATGTTCTCGACATCCTGCAAATACATCGCCAGGCGCTCGAGGCCGTAAGTTATCTCGCCGGTGACCGGCCGGCACTCGAGCCCACCGAGCTGCTGGAAGTAGGTGAACTGGGTGATCTCCATACCGTTGAGCCAGACCTCCCAGCCAAGGCCCCAGGCGCCCAGGCTAGGTGACTCCCAGTTATCTTCGACAAAGCGTATGTCATGCACGGTCGGATCGATGCCGATCGTACACAGCGATTCCAGGTAAACGTCCTGAAAGTCCTCAGGCGATGGCTTGATGACAACCTGGAACTGGTAGTAGTGCTGCAGTCTGAAGGGGTTATCGCCGTAACGGCCGTCAGTCGGGCGGCGGCAGGGTTGCACATAGGCAGCGCTCCATGGCTCGGGGCCCACGGCACGCAGGAAGGTGGCCGGATGAAACGTACCGGCCCCCATTGGCATGTCATAGGGCTGTGCAATAACACAGCCGCGCTCAGCCCAGAATTGCTGCAGCGCCAGGATCAGATCCTGGAAAGTCAGCAACGCAGGCGGGTTGTCCTTTTTCATCAATGCTTTCAATGCCTGCAGAGGCGCGCAGTATAACCAAGATGGGGCTGTCTGCCGATGGCCGCGTTAGCTGGTCTGGCGGGGGAAAAGCGATGCGCCCGGAATGATGCAGACGCGACAGAAGTGCACTACACTGGTGCGCTACCTGGCGAGGTCGCACCATCTTGGTGCAAACTCTGCCACGGTCAAATTCGAAAGGCCTTGATAATTAATGACTTGAAGTTTACGGCCTGTGGCACGGTTCCTGCAGTAGTTATTATTAGGAAGCATAAGCAATAGTAAGCATAAAAATTAATGCCGGCCGATCGGCCGGCGACATTTTTTTGAAAGCCAAATTGGAGGAGTGATTCATGACACCTGCTGAGGTTCTCGGCCTGATAAAAGAAAGAGAGGTGAAGTTCATCGACTTTCGGTTTACCGACACGAAAGGCAAGGAGCAGCACGTTACCGTGCCGTCCCGGGCAGCCGATGAAGACCTTTTTGAAGAAGGTAAGATGTTCGACGGCTCGTCGATCGCCGGATGGAAGGGCATCGACGATTCGGACATGATTCTGCTGCCGGATCCGGCAACGGCCGTCGTCGATATCTTTGCAGAAGACACGACACTGAATTTACGGTGCAACGTTATCGAGCCCTTGACAATGCAGGGCTATGACCGGTGCCCGCGATCCCTGGCTCAGCGCGGGGAGGCCTATTTGAAATCGACAGGCATTGCGGATGCGGCTTATTTTGGTCCGGAGAACGAGTTCTTCGTATTCGATGATGTGCGCTGGGACGATACGATGCAGGGTGCGTTCTATTCGGTCGACTCGAGCGAAGGTGCGTGGAACACGAGCAGAAGTTACGACGACAGTAACACCGGTCATCGGCCAACCGTCAAAGGCGGCTACTTCCCGGTACCACCGGTCGATTCCCTGCACGATATCCGTTCGGCAATGTGTCTCGCGCTGGAAGAGCTGGGTCTCGAGACAGAGGTTCACCATCATGAGGTAGCGACCGCCGGCCAGGGTGAAATAGGCGTTAAATTCAATACCTTAGTGCGTAAGGCAGACGAGGTACAGATCCTCAAGTACGTCGTTCACAACGTGGCGCACAGCTACGGCAAGACGGCCACTTTCATGCCCAAGCCGCTCGTCAACGACAACGGCAACGGCATGCACGTACATCAGTCTCTCTTCAAGGACGGCAAGAATCTATTCGCGGGTGATGGCTACGCGGGCCTGTCCGACACAGCGCTGTATTACATCGGCGGCATCATCAAACATGCGAAGTCACTAAACGCGTTTACGAATCCGTCGACGAACAGTTATAAGCGACTCGTGCCGGGTTTCGAGGCGCCGACAATACTCGCGTACTCTGCACGCAATCGTTCCGCCTCGATTCGCATTCCTTACGATTCGAGGCCGAAAGGGCGCCGATTGGAAATCCGCTTCCCTGACTCGATGGCCAATCCATACCTCGCATTCACGGCGATGATGATGGCTGGCATTGACGGCATTCAGAACAAGATTCATCCGGGCGATCCGCTGGACAAGGATCTTTATGACCTGCCGCCTGAAGAGGAAAAGGACCTGAAGCTCGTCGCATTTTCACTCGATGAGGCGCTGGAGGCGCTCGATGCTGATCGTGCCTTCCTCAAAGCCGGCGACGTGTTCAGCGATGACGTGATCGACGCCTATATGGACCTCAAATGGGAAAACGTGACCAGGCTTCGAATGACCACACATCCTGTGGAATTCGACATGTATTACAGCCTTTAGGCGCCTGAAACTGTGAACCGGGCGACATTTTGCCGCCCGGGCGCTGGCCCCGACCCGGAGAGCGCTGCTATGCTAGTCCTATGCGCATGTGTCTGTTTATCGCTGCCTCGATCCTTCTGGCCACCGGTACTGTCCTGGCTCAGGCGTACCGCTGGGTGGACGAAAACGGCATTGTCCATTTTTCCGACAGACCGATACCGGGGGCTGAGGAGATCGAGCTGGTCCGCAATAATCGCAGCGCGTCCCAGCGACGACTCAGCGCGGCGCCGGCAGTCCCGGCGCAGTCTGCCGGTGATGAGCGGGCTGATGCCGGCGTATTCAAATACGAAAGCCTTGCGATCGCCTCGCCGGCAGCAGAAGAAACGCTGTGGAACATAGAAGGCGTACTGAACGTAACACTGGCACTGAGCCCGGCGCTTCAGGACGGCCACCAGGTTCGGGTGTATTTCGACGGCAAGCGTCAAACGGTCGACAGCGCGTCCTTTCAGGTTCAGGAAGTCTGGCGTGGCGTGCACAATCTTCAGGCGGAGGTGGTGGACGGGACCGGCAAGCTGATGATTCGCAGCGTGACGAACCGATTCTACGTGCAGCAAAACACGATCAGTCGAAGGCCGGCCCACAACTAGGCGGAAACCCTTCCAAGACTGCAGGCGGCGGCGCAGCATCGGGCGATATCTTTGCTGCCTTGAACACCGGCGTTGTACTTCTCGATCAGAACCTCCTGATCACCGACCTGAACCCCGCCGCCGAGAACCTGCTCGGCATCAGCCGACGCAGGGCGCGGGGCAGACCGCTGCTGCAACTCGTGGACGACGATCGTGAATTCCAGGATATTCTCTGCCGCGCACTGAGCAGCGGCCGGACATACGCGACCGAGCTTCGGCTCGGGCCGACGGAAGTTCATGCTGAAGACCGCATCGTGGATTTCCGCGTGTCATCCCCGGAAAATGCGGATCTGAGCGCGGACCTGTTGATCGAAATGGCGGATGTGACTCGCCGCTCAAGAATCAGCCGCGAAAACGCGCTGCTTATTCAACACGGCGCAGGGCGGCAAATGATTCGCCAGCTGGCACACGAAATAAAAAACCCACTCGGCGGAATTCGTGGTGCAGCGCAGTTACTCAGCAAACAGCTTCGAAGCGAAGAACTTCAGGAGTACACGAGTGTCATCATCAACGAAGTTGACCGTCTGGCCAGTCTCGTCGATACGCTGCTTGGCCCGGGCGGGCCACCAAACAAACAAGCAACCAATGTGCATGAGTTGCTCGAATATGTGTTGCGCCTGATACAGGCAGAAGCCGGTGATGAGATCAACATTCGGCGCGATTATGATCCCGGCTTGCCGTTGATCGATCTTGACCGCGACCAGCTGGTGCAGGCGTTTCTGAACCTCGTGAGAAACGCTGTTGTTGCCTTGGACGGGCAGGGCACGATTATCCTTCGGAGCCGCGCGATCATGAATTTCACCATAGGCGAAACACGACATCAGGCGATCGCCAGTATAGAAATTGAAGATGACGGGCCGGGCATTCCGCCGGAGCTGCAGGGCTCAATATTTTATCCACTGGTCACGAACAGGCCGGACGGCACCGGCCTCGGGCTGCCGGCCGCACAGGAACTGATCAGCCGCCATCAGGGGCTTATCGAATTTGAAAGCCGGCCGGGGCGCACGGTATTTTTTGTCAGAATACCGCTGGTCCCTGCCATTCCTCCTGGCCCGAGCGCGGAGGATCGGCATGCCTGATGGAGAACTAAGCGTTTGGGTTGTCGACGATGATAAATCGCTGCGCTGGGTTCTCGAAAAAGCGCTGCGCCAGGCGGGCATGGAAACCAGGAGCTTTGATCGCGCCGAACACTTGCTCGAAGCAATCGGGCACGACCGTCCCGACGTCCTTATTACAGACGTGCGCATGCCGGGCATGGACGGCATTGCGCTGCTCAACAGAGTCAGCCGCAGCTGTCCCGACCTGCCGATCATCGTCATTACCGCGCACACGGACCTGGATCACGCGGTGGCCGCCTATCAGGGAGGCGCATTCGAATACCTGCCGAAACCTTTCGATCTCGACGAGGCCATCGAGCTCGTAAGAAAAGCCGCGCGCAAGAACGGCAGACCCGCATCACGTGACACTGCAAAGGAGGCGGAGAAAATACCAATGCTGATCGGCAAGGCACCCGCCATGCAGGAGGTCTTTCGTGCAATCGGGCGCCTGGCGCGTTCGAGCATTACGGTCTTGATTACGGGCGAGTCCGGCACCGGCAAAGAGCTCGTGGCGCGGGCGCTGCATCAACACAGCCCAAGGGCCGATAAACCGTTTATCGTGCTCAATACCGCGGCGATCGCGTCGGAATTGCTGGAGTCGGAGCTATTCGGCCATGAACGGGGAGCATTTACCGGGGCGGATTCGCGGCGCATCGGACGCTTCGAGCAGGCCGATGGGGGCACGCTGTTTCTCGATGAAATCGGCGATATGTCTCCGGCGTTGCAGACGCGAATGCTGCGCGTGCTCGCGGAGAGCGAGTTTTTTCGCGTCGGTGGGCAGGCCTTAATCCAGGTCGACGTCAGGGTCATTGCCGCCACCAACCAGGATCTTGCGCGTGCCGTTAAGGAACACCGATTCCGCGAAGATCTGTTCCACCGGCTGAACGTCATTCGCATCCATACGCCGCCGTTAAGGCAGCGGCGAGAGGATATCCCTTCACTGCTCGAGCATTATCTGACAGACGCTGCAAGAGAGCTCGGCGCCGCCGCGAAAACCATCAACCCTGAGGCGATGGATATTCTGCGCGCATACGATTGGCCGGGCAACGTACGTCAGCTGGTCAACGCGACCCGCCGTCTGACCGTGACCGCAGCCGGCGGCGTCATCAGCGCCCTCGACATACCGGAGGACCTCGGTGGCAAGTCGTCCGGCAAAGGCGCTTTCCAGGAGTGGACACAGAGCCTGGCACACTGGGCCGAACAGCAGCTGAACGACCAGGATCGCAGCCCGCTTCTCGATGCGGCCTTGCCTGAATTCGAGCGCACGCTTATTCGCATCGCGCTCAACCAGGCAAAAGGACGCCGTCAGGACGCAGCGAAACTGCTTGGCTGGGGACGCAATACCTTGACACGGAAGATCAAGAGCCTCGAGCTGGATTAAGAATCGCCCGTCAGGTGAATGCTCCTGCAACACCCGCACTCCCACCATCCATGGCGCTCGGACAACTCCTGCCCGGCGATGTCACACGGTCAGAGAACCAATCACCTGACGCAAGGATCGCATATCGTGCCGAAGCAAATACCCGGCGATGCCGCTGTTAATGGCCTGGCAGACCAGGGGATCGTAAAACAGCGCCGTGCCGACACCCACGGTGGCCGCTCCGGCGATCATGAATTCCAGCGCATCGTTTGGGGTCGTGATTCCGCCCTGACCAATGATTGGCACATTCAAGGGTTTGGCAATTTCATAAACCTGATGCACTTTCAATAGCGCAATTGGCTTTATCGCCGGGCCGGACAAACCGCCTTTCAGGTTGCCGATTACTGGCCGGCGTTCTTCCACGTCTATCGCCATTCCCGAAATCGTGTTGATGACGGCGAGCGCATCGGCGCCGGCTTCAATGCAGAGCCGGGCATTCTCCTGTATGTCTGTCTGGTTTGGCGACAGCTTGGCAATGATTGGCTTAGTCGTTTCCCGTCGGCAGGCTTCAACGACTCTGGCCGACATATCGGGATAGTTGCCGAACGAAGCGCCGCCTTCGGCGATGTTCGGACAGGAGATATTGATCTCGATGGCGTCGATCGGTGAGTCCTCGAAACGCCGGGTAACTTCGGCGTAATCCTCGATCGTTGATCCACAAACATTGGCGATGAATCGTGTTTCATTGAAGTCAAGCGTCGGCAGAATCTCGTCGATAACTTTGTCGACGCCCGGGTTCTGCAGACCGATCGAATTAAGCATTCCCAGCGGTGTTTCGCAGACGCGGTGTGGCGGATTACCGAGCCGCGGTTCTCTTGTCGTTCCCTTCAAAACGACAGCGCCAACATCACGATTCGAGAAACCCTGTATGCGAGTGTATTCCTCCCCGAAGCCAACACAGCCTGAAAGGAGAACGATCGGCGAGCTAAGCATCATGCCGCAGAACTCAATGCTCAAGGGATCGTGCTCAGGATTTACTGCCAGGGCCATGTTTGCGGGTATCTCAATGAATTGCGAGCGGGCCGAGCATGCAGTTTACAATCACCGGGTGACAAGGGGAGTTCTGAAAGAGTCGATGTTCAGCCTTATTCTCTATCAGCCGGAGATTCCACCGAATACCGGCAATATCATACGTCTTTGCGCCAATACCGGCACAAAGCTGCACTTGATCGAGCCCCTGGGCTTTGACCTCGATGAGCCGCGACTAAAGCGAGCGGGGCTCGACTACAGGGAATTTGTGAACGTCGAAGTGCACAGCAGCCTCGATGAGTGCCTTGCAAAAAGCGCCCCGCGAAAGGTCTTCGCATTAAGTACGCACGGCGTGACGACTTATTCAGCGCCCGACTTCGCAGCAGGAGATGCTTTCCTATTCGGCCCCGAAACTCGTGGGCTGCCAGTGGAAATCCTGGAATCGTTGCCAGCGGAGCAGCGTTTGCGCATTCCGATGCGCCAGGAGAGCCGCAGCCTGAACCTGTCCAACGCGGCGGCAGTCGTCATTTACGAGGCCTGGCGGCAGCAGGATTTTGCCGGCGGCGGATAAAGAATTGCCTGGCACCTCAGGCGCTACTCGGGTTTCAGCGTTCGCCCCATCAAGGCGCTGACTGCCTCGCGCGGTGAAAGGTCTTCGTAAAGAATCCTGTAGAGCTCGAGACAGATAGGCATATCGACACCCAGGCGGTCGGCGACTTCGCGGACAGCTCTTGCAGCGAGCACGCCCTCGACGACCTGTTGTATTTCCTGTTGCACTTCTTCGATAGTCTTGCCGGTGGCAAGCGCCAGGCCCATGCGACGATTGCGGGAAAGGTTATCGGTGCAGGTAAGGACGAGATCGCCCATGCCTGCGAGGCCCATGAACGTATCCTGCTTCGCACCGAGCGCGAGGCCCAGCCGGGTCATTTCCACGAGACCGCGAGTAATCAACGCGATTCTCGTGTTGGCGCCGAAGCCCAGGCCATCGGAAAGCCCGGCGGCGATAGCCAGCACATTCTTGACCGCGCCACCAACTTCGACGCCGATCATGTCCTGTGCCGTGTAAGCACGAAAGTTTTCGCCGGAGATTTCTTCGGCTACGTCGCTCGCGAATTCGCTGTCGTTTGCAGCAATGGTCATTGCTGTTGGCAGACCCGCGGCCACCTCGTTCGCAAATGTCGGCCCGGACAAAACGGCCATTGGCCGGTCCGGACCGAGGATGGCCTCTGCGACCTGGTGCGGCAACAGACCGGTACTCAGTTCGAAGCCCTTGGTCGCCCAGCAAATTCGCATGTCGGCGGCGAGCATCGGCTGTATGGTCAGCAAAGTTTCTCGAAAGCCGTGGCTGGGTACCGCAATGAGAATGTCCCGAACATGATTGAGACAGGCCTCAAGATCCAACTCGGCGCGAAGGTTTTCAGGAAAGCGCACGCCGGGCAGGTAACGCTCGTTGGCGCCATCGTTGGCGATTTTTTTCAGGTTTGCGGTATCACGATCCCATACCCTGACGAGACGGCCGCCGCGGGCGAATTGCAGCGCCAGTGCCGTGCCCCAGGAGCCGGCGCCAATTACCGCGATTGGCCGGTCTTTGTCGGCGTCGTTCAGTGGCTGCCACCGTTACCGCCGTTACCGCCTTCAGCCTCAGCCGGTGCCTGGCTCTGTGCATAAAGCGAATCAAAATTGATCGGCTGCAGTATAAATTCCGGAAAGCCGCCCTTTGATATGGCTGCTGCAATGGATTCCCTGGCGTAGGGAAACAGGATGCTGGGGCAAAAACTTCCCACAATCACGCCGAATTCCTTTTCGTCGTAGCCTGATATATGAAACAGACCAGCCTGGTGCAGCTCGACGAGAAAAAGAGTCTTGTCCTCGTGCTTCGCTTCGACCGTTATCGTCAGCACGACTTCACTGCGGTCGTCGTCATGTCGTGTGTGCGAGCTTCGAAGATTGAGATTTGTATTAGGAGTCCATTTTCCCGACGTAAAGATGGCTGGGCTGTTCGGGGATTCGAACGAGAAATCTTTCAAATAAATTTTCTGAATCGTTATTTGTTTCCCGGTTTTTTGCTGTTCGGCCATTACGTTTTCCCGTGTATGCAAAAGGAATCAGGGCAAGTAAGGCTACTGCCCGATCAGTCTGTCCAGATCACCGCCCTTGTCGAGGGCGCATAACTCGTCAAATCCGCCGATGAGCCGATCATTGATAAAAATTTGCGGCACCGACTGACTTCCGCTAAGTCGCAGCATTTCCTCGCTCCGTTCGTCATCGCCGGAAATTATGATGTCGTCAAATAAAAGCCCTTTCTTCGTAAACAGCATTCGGGCAGCGGCACAATAGGCGCAGACATCGTTGCCGTAAATCACTACCTTGGGCTGTGGTGCTTTTGCAGTAGGCATGCTTTCTGCCGCGCAGAGTCATTGACGGAGTACTAGGACTTGCTTTTGGTCTTCTTGGCGGTCACGAGCGGGAGATTCGCCTGCGTCCAGGCATTGATACCGCCCTTCAGGCCATAAACATTTTCGACGCCGGACTTGCGCATGGAATCGACCACCTTGCCAGAGGTCATGCCGCCATCACAGACGGCGATAATGGCCTTCTTCGCATACTTGGCGATCTTGTCCTTGTTGGCCTGGAGTTCGTCGAAAGGAATGTTCTTGGCGTTGACGATATGGCCCCTGGCAAACGCTTCAGCGTTGCGCAGGTCGATAACGACCGCGTCCGAATTGATCAGCTTGACGGCATCCTGCGGCTCAATATTGGTCATGCCGCGGGCCTTGCGCTGCAATTCGGTGAAAACCAAAAGAAAGAAGCTGAATGCCAGCGCGCCGATGAGCAACGGGTGGTTACCGGCAAATTCCAGGTAAGTGTTCATTATTCAGGTAAGGGATATCGTTTGAGCCGATCATGCGCCGGCAAGAGACAGGCATTATAACAGCGCCGGCCGCCGGAACATCTGCGGGCCGGGGACGAACCCGGACCTGCAGACAGGACCCTTTTCGAGATGAGGCATTGGCCTTTCTCACGGGGCATCAAAGGATTTAGACTTCCGTGCCATGACTCTCCGCGGCTCAATTTGCAAAGGCTTTCTTGCTTTGATCATTGCGTCCAGCCTCATGGCCGCGGGGCTGGCACAGGAGGATGAGGGGGGCCTGGCCAAGGTCAAGGAGCGTGAGCTCGAGAACGTACGGGAAAAGATCTCGACGCTCAAGAAAAGCATGGATAAGCGAGCGGCCGACAGGGATCGTCTCACGGGTGATCTGCAGGAAGCCGAAGTACAAATATCTGAGAAGCGCATTCGCCTGAAAGAAATCGGGAGACTCAGGCAGTTCAGCGAGAAAAGAAAAGCGGAACTCGAGCAAATGCGTTCACAGCGGGAAGCGGAACTCGAGCAGGAATCGGGCCAGCTCGCAGCGCAGGTTCGAGCTGCGTACACGAGCGGCAAGCAGGAGCGAATCAAGCTGTTGCTCAACCAGCAAGACCCGGCGACCGCCGGCCGTATGATGGTCTATTACCGCTATCTCAATGACTACCGGGGCAAAAACATCGGGAAAGTAAAACGAGTTATCGATGAACTGGCCGAGCTGCATCAGAGGGCGGCCGAGGAAGAAAACCGGCTGGCGGCTCTGGCGAGGGCAAGATACGCGGAGCTTGTGGAGCTGAACGAGGAGCAGGAAAAGCGTCAGGATCTTCTGCTCGCCCTCAAGTCGAAAATTGAACAGGAAGGGAACGAAATCGAACGCCTCGCCGCAGAGGAAAACGACCTGGCCCGCCTGATCGCGGAGCTGACCAGCATCCTGTCCGATTATCCAATCACTTCAGAAGAGCCGTTCAGCCAGCTAAAAGGCCGACTGACCTGGCCGGTCGCGGGTCGCCTGCTGCATGATTTCGGACAGCCGAGGGCCCGCGGTCGCCTGAAATGGAAAGGCGTCGTCTTTGCGGCACCGCAGGGGCGCGAAGTCCGTGCTGTTTATCATGGTCGGGTGGTCTTCGCTGACTGGCTGGCCGGTATGGGGCTGTTGCTTATCATCGATCATGGCGAGGGTTTCATGACGCTATACGGATACAACGAAACCATCCTGAAAAGCGGCGGTGAGTGGGTGGCGCCCGGCGATGTAATAGCAACCGTCGGCAACAGTGGTGGGCAGCAGCAGGCAAGCCTGTATTTCGAAATTCGTCAGGGAACGCGCCCGGTCGACCCGAGGCTGTGGATTACCAAGCGGCCCAAAGAGGGCTAGCAGGCTGTTGAAAAACTCTGTTTTTCTACAGCCTGTTAGCCGGTACAGGGATGTACCATCATTTTCGATGGCTATAAGCCATTGAAAATGTGAGGGATCCGAAAATCACACTTTTCGGATCGC
>JACZWL010000089.1 GCA_022572185.1 Pseudomonadota bacterium
TATTTCTTGTCGTTGATTCGCTTGGACTTGAAGGAAATGTTTGAGCCGTCCGGCACAGGATGAATACAGTTCTGCATGAGCTCGCTGTATTGCACCAGCAGATTGTCGGGTATGCGCGTGATTTCAGTCATTTTTTCGCATCATTTATACCGCAAGTGTATGTGTTTTGCGGTATAACTATAACCAGTTATTATTAATAAATAAATATATGACATCTCCAAAATATGAGCAGAAATAAGACTGATTTTCTGCAGGTCTTATACCGCAATTTATTATGAGCTGCAAAGTCACACGCGTACCGCTTACTCTCGACCCTCAGGGCATCACCGAATTCTCCGGCGAGGAGATTTGTATCATCCTGCGCGGTGCGGACGAGCTGATTTTCAGTGGTGGCCGCTGTTGGTTTATGGCGAACGCGGCTGGGCGATTGAACGGGAAACCTACGCCGATGAATTTCTCGAGCGACTCGACAGGCTCATTGCTGATTGCGATGTCGATGTATTGGCAAACCCGACTTGGCTGACCGAGAGAATTCCCGAAGCGCTCCGGCTGGTGCCGGACCGGATTGAAGATTCGCAGGCGGCGAGTGCAGTGCTAGGCCGCATTCCTGTCAAGCAGCGTCGAGCTGACGAACGGCAAGAATATCTCTTGGGCCTACGGGGCGAACTTGATCTGTGCCAAGCGTTACCAGAGCTTGAGTATGACCGGCGGCAGTTACAAATTCGACCTCTATGGCGTCCGGTGTGTATATTTCTACAACAGCCCCGACGTCACCTTGCTTCAATCCGTGACTCGGTAAATCAGCTTTTAGCACTACGGTATCAAGTTCACTAATGCTCATCACTCAATCCTCAGGATAGGCCATACAAACCTCGGTACGCCCTCACCGGTAAGCATAATCCATACAGAAATGATATTCGCCGAGCGGCCATTGGGGCCAGTAATCGACCCAAGTATCCCGTACTTACTGCCGTATTTTGTAATCTCGATCTCGTCAGCATCGCCTGCCAATAACGATCGAATATCGCTCTCGAGCACCGTCCAAGAATCTTTTTCATATCCCAGTGACCGAAAAAATACCGCTTTGTAACGACCAATCGGATGGCTTGACGATAATAAGTAGTCCCGAAGTTTCTCAGGCCGGATGATTGCAAAATCGATGTTTGGGAGCTTCACAGACTAAATCATACTGCGTTGATGACCTGTGGCCTAACGGGTTAGCTCACTGGCAGCTCAGCGCCTGGCGCGCTAGTTGCCCAGCGCAGCGATCGCTATATTCGACAATCTCAAATCAAGTACCTTTCTATGGCGAGGGCACCATGAAATACACCAAGGATAACGATTGTCTCTCCCTCGAGTGAATAGGCAATACGGTAGTGACTATAGAGCAGTATCCGTACGTCTTCAGTACTGCCTTCGTATGTGTAACCGGACTCGGGAAAATCCAGCAAGGATTGAGCTCGGTCGTAGATCCCGGTAATGACGGCGTCAGCCGCATCCGGATTATCGAGCGCAATGTACTCAAATATATCTCTTAGCCAGCGCTCAGATTCCTCGGTCCAAACTAGCTCTGCCATGAGCGAATCCGCCGGCCCATTTCTTCGTTTGAAATGGTTCGATTCGCATCAGCATCGGCCAACCCTCGACGTACCATTACGTCAAAAGCCAGCTCTCTTACTATATCGACCTCAGAACTATCGTCCGGTTGGCTCTGGATCAGCTTGGTTAGGTGCTCTTTCGCAGCGGACATCCGTTTTCACCTCTGCAGCTAAGAATAGCAGACCCACGTAGCTCAATTGCAAGTTGAATATAACGGTTTAGCTCACTCGCGCCCAGTGTCTGGCGCGAGGACTGCGAATGCAAGCAACATGACAGACAGGCAGGCGGTGAGTGCAGCGATTCGTCATGTCGCATTCCTAACAGGAGCGTTGCTCGAGATACTCTCGAAGCGCTTGGTTCACGGATTTCGAATCGGGGAACGCCTTGGCTACGTCAGGATCTAAAATGACGATATTAGTACCTTCCCGGCAATCATCGTAGTACTTGCCTCGCATACCGGCGCCGAGGTCTTTACGACTATATTCTTCTCTTACTTCGTCCTTATTAGCCATCTACGTAGGTTACGTCCGTATAGTGCTGTAAATTCCTAAATGCGACATAATTCATTTCATAGTTTGGGCGCGAACCTCGGTTAATGAACCTGCAACCGACCACGGTTCACTTTTTCTGCTGCAATATCCGGGCAGATTATCGCAGTGCCTCCCAGAAACCGCGCGGTGAGAGTATGGCAATCTGAACTCTGTCCGCGATTTCGAGCAGATCCCGGTCTCCACTCACCAGCACATTTGCATTCCCCTCGGTTGCGGCGGCGACAATCCACAGATCGTCGGGATCTTCGCCTGGCGAGGCGGCGGGCGAATCCAGGTTCCGGCGTGAAGCAACTGGCCCTGAACTCGGGGACAGGTCAAACAGACTTGGAGGAAATGTTTGTCCCGTCGGAAACCGAATGGATACAGTTCTGGTTATACGCCTTTGTCAAGATAGTTTGCTCGACACCAAACGATTGATACTGATTCCGGATTCGGCGGCCTGAATAACGAGCATGCGATGCACTTCGGGCGGGACGCGAACGACAAACTTTCCACTATAAGGGCGAGTCGAGATTGGCTCTGGCACCGGTTCCTTGTTTCGCTTGAGATCGGTAACACTTTCGTTTACCAGTCTCCGAATACCTTGCAAAGACTTCTCCGGGGATTTCTCCAGCCAGCTCAAGCTCGGAAATTCTGCACACAGACCGACGTACTCCTGATCCTCTTCAGACCAGGTAACGCGGTAGGTGTAGCGATCAGCTTCTTTAACCATTGTCATTCTCTAATCGTTGCATAGCCAATAAGACCTGCCGCAGCTGATACGCTTTCGCCTTGCCTTTTGCGGTCTGGATATTGACGCGAGAGTTTCCGGGCCACGGGATACGCATAGGCCCTATGGCTCGTTCGTGATTTGCGTGGTTCTCCGAAGCAGTGGTCGCAAACCTTGCAAAGATCTTTGAAGCGAATCCCTGTCGGATTTCGCCTCATGTCCGCCAGAATATCCCCGACAGAAGCCACCAAGGAATAGTATCAGTATTGATACCGTTCTCAAGGTCAAGATCTGCAGGCGGCAAAGGCCTTGGAAGGCGTATAACTTCATTATAAGGGGGCACGTATGTTGGTTGATCGCCCATCAGGACGGGGTCCAGCAGGAGGTAATAGCATCGTCGTGGCAGGCCGTCCTGACGGGCGACTAAACTACGTCCGGGGTTGCCGCTGCCGGGAAGATGCCGTGTGCCGGCGTATGCAGTGATTGAAGCGACAGGCGTTTCCTTGAAGTACCATAGCCTGCTGAATATTCTGGAAGCGTAGTCATAACGGATCGACCGTGCCAGCAAAAAGAACAAACAAAAAGCGACGGAAAAAGGGCAGGTCCGGCAAGTTGCGTATCGGTGACGACTGGAACGCGATCACCATCATTGCGCTTTCGCAGACGAACCCGCTCAAAGCCGTTGCGGAGTTCGTCGAAAACAGCATCGATGCGCATGCCCGTCACGTCACGATTACGCGTGGCAGGGAGCACGGCGAACCTTACCTTCGCATCATGGATGACGGCGATGGGATTCCAAAAGACGATCAGGGAATACCGAACTTCAGATACGTCGCTACGCACATCTGCGACTCCATCAAGCGTCAGCTAAAAGGCGATGGTGCCGAGGGCATTCAGGGGGAATTCGGCATCGGCCTGCTCAGTTTCTGGGTTGTCGGCGAAAAACTTACCATGACCACAGCCGGTGCCGACGGCAAGACCTATCAGATGCAGATGAGAAAGGGCGATCCGAGCTATACGCTGATGCCAAGACGCACGCTTTTTGCCGATCGCGGCACCGAATTGAGCATCAAGCCGCTGCTTCCCGGCATCAGGCAATTCAGCGGAGAAAAGATTCAGTGGTACCTGGCTGCGGAACTGCGTGACCGCATCCGGCGGTCTGGCGTGCAGATAAAAGTCATCGACCGCCAGGCGCGCAAGGAATACAAAGTGGAACCGCGGCAGTTCAGCGGGCGCTTGCTGCACCAGCTGCCGCCGGCGGTAACTGGCAGAGGCGAGATCTACCTGGAGCTGTATCTTGCGGAACCGGGCCCTGACAGCCGGGTCGGTCTTTATCGCGCCGGCACGCGGGTCGTTGCCGATCTGACGGAGCTCGATGAATTCCAGCGCGAACCGTGGAGCAGCGGCTGTCTGCAGGGCATCGTCGATGCCGCCTTTTTGAATCTGACCCCGGGTACACGCAGCGGGATCATCCGTGACAGCGCTTTCCGGGATCTGTGCCAGGTGCTCACTGACGTGGAGCACGCGTTGCTCCATATCATTGCCGAGCAGCGGCAGGCCGAGGAGGAGCGTGCCAGCCGGAAGATGTTGCATACGATTCAGAAAGCATTCAAGGAAGCCTTGCTCGCTTTGCCCGCTGAGGAATACGACTGGTTTGATATTCAGAAAAAAAGTCAGGGCCATGTGCAGCATTCAGCGGCGGCATCCGAGGGCATGCCGGTCACGGATGCGGCCGCAGAGGCCGTGCCAGTGGACGGCGATGCCCACCTGCAGAAACAGTTTTTCGAGTACGCTGGCCCGTTATTCAGCGTTCGCGTGTCGCCCCGGACCAGCGTCGTGCCGGTCGGGCAATCCAAAACGTACCGAGCCGTGGCGCGGGACCGGTCACGTCATCTGGTAGAGCACAATCTCACGTTTCGGTGGGAGATTGTCGAAGGCATGGGCGAGCTGGATAACGCCGAATCGGAAATCGTTACCTTCACCGCAGCTCTGCAGCCAGGACTCACCCGCATCAAAGTTACTGCGACGCAGGATCAGAAGCGCTGTGAGGACGAAGGCATCGTCACCGTTACCGATTCATTGCTGCCGGAGATGCAAGCACCGGCGGAGTCACAACAGGGGCTGCCCGGCTACACGTTCAGCAAAGCGCCCGGCGAGTTGTGGCGGTCAAAATATGACGTTGAGCAGAACGTCATCGTCATCAACAACGGTCATCGGGACTTCGTCTACGCCTCCAGAAACAGATCTCTCAAGCTGCGTTATATTTGTCGCCTGTTTGCAAAGGAAATGGTTTACAGAAATTTCCCCGGCTCCTCGCCCGAGCAGTTGCTGGAGCGGATGATCGAGCTGTCGCTGTATACAGAAGAAAATCTTAAGTGACAGCATCAACCAGGGGCTTGCCACATCCAGCCGGCTGAGGCTGCTTTTCTTCGCTGGCTGACATTTGTGGATCACATCCTGTTGGAGCCGTCCGACCGCCATGGATGGCGGGAGTGTGGGTGTTGCAGGAGCATTCACCTGCCTGACGGGCGATCAAATTACATTACAACGTTGATGCGTATTGAGCCCATCCTGACCGGCGAGACCAGGCTCCACTAGCCATTAACAACAGACCGAATCGAATCACGGATTTCCTTCCCAATCTGATTCAATCCCTGGTCGAAATAGTCGAGAAATTTATCGCCCATTGCTTGTGCCGCCTCAAACGCAAGCGATATGTCGCCGGGCCGTTCTTCGAGGAGTGCCTGAAAAACCTGTCCGGCCTGTTGCAAATCTTTGCGCGCTTTGCCGGCGGAGGCTGCTTTTCTTCGCTGGCTG
>JACZWL010000045.1 GCA_022572185.1 Pseudomonadota bacterium
GCCTCGGCACCCGATCTTGCGCGCGTTCCCGTCATGATCGATTCGTCCAAGTGGTCGGTCATCGAGGCGGGCCTGCGCTGCGTACAGGGCAAGGCCGTCGTCAACTCCATCAGCCTGAAAGAAGGCGAGGAAGCATTCATCGCTCAGGCGAAGCTTGTTCGCGATTACGGTGCCGCCGTGATCGTGATGGCCTTCGACGAAAAGGGGCAGGCGGACAACGTCGAACGCAAGGTTGCTATCTGCAAGCGCTGCTACAAGATACTCACCGAGGTCGTCGGTTTTGGGCCGGCGGACATCATTTTTGATCCGAATATTTTCGCTATCGCGACCGGCATCGAGGAACATAACCGCTACGGCCTGGATTTCATCGAGGCGACACGCCTTATTAAAGAGACACTGCCGCATGTCCTGGTCAGTGGCGGCGTCAGCAACGTTTCTTTTTCTTTCCGCGGAAATAACACCGTTCGTGAGGCCATACACTCCGTATTCCTGTATTACGCGATCCAGGCCGGTATGGGTATGGGCATCGTCAATGCCGGCCAGCTGGCCATTTACGAGGACTTAGCTGCCGATTTACGGGATGCGGTTGAGGATGTCGTTCTCAATCGCAGAGACGATGCCACCGAGCGGCTGCTCGACGTCGCAGAGAACTACAAGGGGCAGAAATCGGGGTCGAAAACCAATCCTCAGGATCTGAGCTGGCGCGAACTGCCGGTCGGCAAGCGCCTGGAGCACGCGCTCGTCAATGGCATCGATGAATTCGTGATCGACGACACCGAGGAAGCAAGACTTGCCACGGATCGCCCGCTCGATGTCATCGAAGGACCGCTGATGGATGGCATGAACATCGTCGGCGATCTGTTCGGTGCCGGCAAGATGTTCCTGCCGCAAGTCGTCAAGTCAGCGCGCGTGATGAAAAAAGCGGTTGGCCACCTTGTGCCGTTCATAGAGGAGGAGAAAGGCGGCGGCATTGAATCGAACGGCAGGATCGTCATGGCCACCGTCAAAGGCGATGTACACGATATTGGCAAGAACATCGTTGGCGTCGTGCTGCAATGTAATAACTTCGAGGTTATCGATCTCGGCGTCATGGTGCCGTGCCAAAAAATTCTCGAGACGGCGAAACGCGAGGGCGCAGCGTTCGTCGGCTTGTCCGGCCTTATCACACCGTCGCTCGACGAAATGGTCCTGGTCGCAAAAGAGATGCAGCGGCTGGGATTCAATCTTCCGTTGCTGATCGGCGGCGCGACGACATCTCCTGCGCACACGGCCGTCAAAATTGAACCGAACTACGACGGCCCGGTCATCTATGTCAAAGATGCATCGCGCGCAGTCGGCGTTGCACAGGCCCTGATCACTCAAGACTCGCGTAAGGAACTCGTCGAAAAGACCCGGCAAGACAACGCACGACGACGTGAACGTCATGCCAGCAAGACCCGCCAGGTCCCACAAATGACACTGACGCAGGCCCGCGAGAAGAAATATCGCATTGAGTGGGGCAGCTACGTGCCGCCGAGACCGGCATTTACCGGAACAAAGACGTTCGACGACATCAGTCTCGATGCGCTACGCGGCTACATCGACTGGATGCCTTTTTTTAATGCCTGGGAGTTCCACGGCAAGTATCCGCAGATACTCAGCGATGCAACGGTTGGCGAGGCCGCCAGATCATTATTCAGTGATGCCTCCGTGATGCTCGACAAGATCATTAACGAGCAATGGCTGCAGGCCCGGGCGGTCATCGGTTTGTTTGCGGCGAACACAGTCGATCACGACGATATTCTGATATTCGGTGACGACGCTCGCCAAAGCGAGATCATGCGCCTTTGCCATCTTCGCCAGCAGCGTGGCAAACCCGACGGCCATTCACAGGACTGTCTGGCGGATTTTGTCGCGCCCCTCGACAGCGGCGTTGAGGATTTCGTCGGCGGTTTCGCCGTCACGGCAGGTGTCGGTATTGACGAACACGTACAGCGATTCGAGGCGGACAATGATGACTACAGCAGTATTCTGCTGAAAGCGCTGGCAGATCGGCTCGCCGAAGCGCTTGCTGAGTACATGCACGAGGCTGTTCGCACAGAGCACTGGGGCTACGCTGATAACGAAAGCCTGTCGAACAACCAACGCATCGCCGAAAAATATCGTGGCATCCGTCCCGCACCCGGGTACCCGGCATGTCCGGACCACACGGAAAAGGGCAGACTCTGGGAGTTGCTCGACGTCGAAAGCAATATCGGGCTGAAACTGACCGACAGTTACGCGATGTTTCCGACTGCCGCCGTCAGCGGATTCTATTTCTCACATCCCGACGCGAAATATTTCTCTGTGGGCAAAATCGCCCGCGATCAGGTCGAATCTTTCGCCATGAGGAAAGGCATGACGATTGAGGAAGCCGAACGCTGGCTCGCACCCAACCTGGGCTACGATCCCGCGAAAGCGGATGCCGCCTGACTTTTGGTAGAGCTTGCCTGATAATTACGTGGCCAAACGTGCGCCGGATTTCTATGTGACATTGTGCCCGGCAGGCTCCGGCTGGTTGTGAGCGAGGCGGAACTGCTGCGAAGATTCACGAAGTATGCTTACTTGAAAAACCAGCGCGCGCCAATTGTGAAAACGTCCACGTCACCTGCGAATTCCAGGCTCACGCCTGCAGCGAACTGCTCAGTGAAATAATAGTCGACCGCGATCTCGAGGTAGGTGTCGCTGTTGTCAAGGTTAATGTAGTTAACTGAACCGCGTACCTCGAACTGAGGTGTCAACAGGCCGCGAGCGCCCCCCGAGAACGCAAAACCACTGTCGTCTGAACTGCCGCCCGGGGTATCAATATCGGCCCGAACGTAACGGAGTGTACTCACCAGATCGAAGTCATTTGAATAGTGCCAAACGTAACCGCCGCCGAGTTCCACAGTTGTTACATCAACGTTGTTATTGAAGTCCAGCGCCGTCAATCCGCCGACAATCATCCAGTTGTTTTCCAGCTCATACGAGCCGGTAAACCGAATCCCGTCTCCACCATTGGCATCAACATCGACGAAACGCAGTTCTGCGTAGGTATAACTAAGATCGGCTTGCTGTTGCCCGGCCGATTGTGCAAAGGCGATTCCCTGCACAAGCAGGCCCGCAAAAAGAAATAGCATCTTCATCGAACTCTCCTGGATGTTGCTCGCATAATTTTGACCAATTGGGCTTCACCGTAAGGCGGCGCGGATATTAACTGTCATTTTGCCGGCATGTCTAATCACATTCCGGGATACCGCGACCGTGTCACAACAGGGGGTCAAGAACGTTGTTCTATTGTCGATTTTTTGGGGTATCGGTGTGTCTCTGTTTGGCGTCAGTTGCCAAAAACCACCTGCCGCTTGCGCAACGGCGAATGCCGGAATACCGGGCCGGACCATCGCAAGTATGCGCCGGGAGGGCAATGTGCGGATCAGCCATGAATGGGTCTACCAGACCATTTATCGGGCTCGATAGAGTTGGCGTTTGTCCTGCGGATCATGCATGCGACGCCCGGATGGCCGCTCGACTCGAAAGCAGACGACGCCTAACTGCAGGCGGGGCAATCTGTCCGTTTTTTGATGGCAAGCTGTTGCCACTTTGCCGACATTGCGTCGTACAGGCTGAGCTGACCGGGCCTGCTTCCGGAGACTGCTGCAAGAAACTTCAATGTCTCGACGGCCAACATCGTGCCGATCACACCGGGTACCGGCGCAAGCACTCCGTTGCCGGCACAGTTATCGAGAGATTCGTCCGCTTCCTGGTAGAGGCAGCGGTAACAGGGCGATGTCGAGTAGTCAGGTCCGAAAACTGCGATCTGGCCTTCAAAACGAATTGCCGCTCCGGAGATCAGGCAGCGGCTGTTGGCAACGCAGGCGTCGCTGACCTGAAAGCGAGTCGCAAAGTTGTCGCAACCGTCGACAACGACGTCGGATTGCAACACCGCTTTGGTGAGTGCTGCACCACCGAGCCTGTCGGTGATCTCGGTAAGACGAACGTCCGGGTTCATCACCGCGAGACGTGCCGCGGCCTGTGTGACTTTCAGTTTGCCGATATCGGCGGGGCCGTATAGCACCTGGCGTCCGAGATTGCTCGCATCAACCGTATCGAAATCACAAAGAATCAGATGGCCGACGCCACTGCTCGCGAGATAGCTGGCTGTTGCACAGCCGATACCGCCGATACCGATCAACAATGCCGTCGATGATATGATGCGTTCCTGGCCTTCGGCGCCGATTTGCGGGAGAGCCAGGTGTCGCGCCGAGCGCCCAGGTTGTTGGTCGTTGCTCAATCTTCATCCCATCGAACTTCGACGATAGTAACGGGCTCCAAAGGCACATCCTGGTGCCCCGCCACTGAACCGGTATCCACTGCCGCGATCGCATCGACGATATCCATGCCATCGGTGACGCGGGCGAAAACGGCATAGCCGTAATCGCGGCCGCTGTGGTCGAGAGAAGAATTGTCCCTGAGATTGATGAAAAACTGGCAGGTGGCGCTATCGACTTCGCCTGTGCGGGCCATCGCCAGAGTACCGCGCAGATTTTTCTTGCCATTAGCCGCCTCGTTCTTGATGGCTGCTCGCGTCTCTTTCTTGTTCATATCTGCCGTCATGCCACCGCCCTGAATCATGAAGTTGGGCATGACGCGGTGAAAAACGGTTTCGGCATAGAAACCGTCGTTGACGTATTGCATGAAATTCTTCGTCGATATCGGTGCCGTTTCTTCAAACAATTCGACAACGATGTCGCCGTGGCTCGTCACAATGGTGAGCATTACAATCTCTGCTTGACCGGGAAGGGGTCGAGTTTAACTTAGACCCGAGCACATCGCCCGCCCTGGCGGCCGATCGGGATCTAACGCGCTGCCTTGGTCACGCGGGGGTGTCCTGCAAGGTCATTGATGCACTCTATGCCCGTCCAGCCTGTTTGCCGCAGAACATCGGCTACGGCGTTTCCCTGATCGGCGCCGTGCTCGAGGAACAGGGTGCCGTTTGCCGCCAGGATTCTTCCGGCGTCTTCGGCAATCCTCCGGATCGCATCCAGTCCGTCGGGACCGGCTGCGAGTGCTGATCGAGGCTCGTAGCGGAGTTCATCAAGCGCCGGATCGTCATCGCGCACATAGGGTGGGTTCGCAACCACAAAATCGAAGCATTCATCGGCGACGGGCTCTATCCAGGTTCCTTCGACGAAACGAATATTGTCCAATTCATGCTGCTTTGCGTTTTCCTTGGCGATTTCAAGTGCATCTCTGCTTGCATCGGTAGCGACGATTTCGCAATTCGGTCGTTCGCTGGCGAGCGCGAGCGCGATCGCGCCGCTGCCTGTGCCGAGATCCAGAATCCGGCAGGGGCGGTCCCGCGGGATCAGAAGCAGCGCTTGTTCGACGAGCGTCTCTGTTTCCGGGCGCGGCACGAGTGTGTCGCGCGTGACTTTCAGTAGCAGGGACCAGAACTCCTTCGAGCCGGTGATGTAGGCCACGGGCTCGCCCTGATGCCGGCGGGCAAGGGCAGCCGAGAATGCGCGGGCCGCTTGGTCGTTCAGTTCTGCCTCAGGGTGTGTGAATAAATGGCTGCGCGGGGCGTCCAGAACCCAGGCAAGCAATGTTTCCGCATCGAGCCTGGGACTATCGCTGACCTCAGCCAGCCTCTCTGCGGCATCGGCTAAGGAGTTTTCAATGGTGATGGCGGGCAGACTCATGTGGCATACGGGGTTCGCGTTCGCGTAGTATGGCGGTCAAATTTACTTGCCTTTGTGAGTGCAATGAAGGTTTTCTCCAATATTCTCGATATGGTCGGGCAAACGCCGATGCTCGAGGTGACACATCTCGACACGGGCCCATGCCGCCTTTTCTTGAAGCTCGAACTCATGAATCCCGCTGGTTCCATCAAGGATCGTATCGGTATCACGATGATAGAAGAAGCCGAGAAACGCGGTGATATCAGTCCGGGCGACACCATCGTCGAAGCGACAGCGGGCAATACGGGTCTCGGCCTGGCGCTGGTTGCTGCGCAAAAAGGCTATCCTCTGATCATCGTGCTGCCGGACAAAATGAGCCAGGAAAAAATCTTTAACCTGCGAGCGATGGGCGCCGAAGTCGTGCTGACCCGATCCGACGTGGTGCAAGGCCATCCGGAGTACTACCAGGATCTTGGCCGGTCCATCGCGGAAGAGAAGGGCGCCTTTTTCATCAACCAGTTTGGCAATCCCGACAACCCGCTCGCCCACGAGCAGACCACGGCGCCGGAAATCCTGGAACAGATGGAGGGTGACCTCGATGCAATCGTTCTTGGCGCAGGTACCTGCGGCACCGCCGCCGGGTTCAGTAAATATCTTGCCGAACACGCGCCACAGGTGGATCTCATTCTTGCTGATCCCGTTGGTTCGATTCTGGCCGACTACGTCAACAAGGGTGAGGTCGGCGAAAAAAGTGCGGATTGGCTGGTCGAGGGCATCGGCGAGGACTTCATTCCCCCAATCACCGACTTCAGCAAAGTCGTCAAAGCGTACAGCATCAGTGATTACGAATCGTTCAAAACTGCTCGAGAGCTGCTGAGGAAGGAAGGACTTTTGGCTGGATCATCGACCGGAACGCTGGTCGCAGCGGCGTTGAAATATTGTCACGAGCAGACGGAGCCAAAGCGCGTCGTCAGCCTTGCCTGTGACACGGGCAACAAGTACCTGTCAAAGTTGTATAACGATTTCTGGCTGGAAGACCAGGGCTTCATCAAGCGTGAGAAGTCAGGTGATTTGCGTGACCTGATCGGGCGCCCACACGATGAGCGCGCAACAATAACCGTTGGGCCAACTGATATTTTGACAACGGCACACAATCGTCTGCGCAATGCCGGTATCTCACAACTACCGGTAATGGAGCAGGGCAAGCTGCTCGGCGTACTGACCGAAGACGCAATAATGCAATTCGTGTTCGGCAAGCCGGAACTGATGAAAGCGCCGGTCAACGACGCGATGCAGACGGCCTTCATTCAACTCGACAAGGATACGAGCATCAACAATCTCGTGGCAATGTTGCACCTGCAGCCTTACGCCGCGGTTGTCGACGGCGACGATTTTCTGGGGCTGATTACCCGATCCGATGTTCTTAACTATCTGCGCCACCAGATGCAATAATCATGAATCGCCCGTCAGGTAGGTGAATGCGCCTGCAACACCTACACTCCCGCCATCCATGGCGGTCGGACAGCTCCTGCGATCTGAGCTAAGCCGGGGATTCCAGCCAGTCAGGCAAGCTCAATCCCTTGCTTTCAAGAAACGCCTTATTAAACAAGCGCGCCTGGTAGCGCAGGCCTGAATCCGCCAGCATCGTCACGATCGTATGCCCGGCGCCGAGTTCCTGTGCAAGGCGCACCGCACCCGCCAGGTTGATGCCGCTGGATCCCCCTAACAGGAGGCCTTCTTCGCGGATCAGGTCAAACACGATCGGGATTGCTTCTTCGTCGGGAATTTGCCAACTGATATCGATGGCCGTGTCAGCGAGATTTGCAGTCACGCGGCTGTTGCCTATTCCTTCTGTGATGGAGTTGCCTTCAATCTTGATCTCACCGTGTGCAAAAAAGTTATGCAGGCCGGATCCGTAGGGGTCCGATAGCGCAATTTGCACGTTGGAGTTCCGGGAACGAAGCGCCCGCGCCACGCCGGCCAATGTGCCGCCCGTACCGACCGAGCTGACAAAGCCGTCGACCTTGCCATCGGTCTGTTGCCAGATCTCGGGACCGGTCGTTTCCGCGTGAAAGTCACGGTTTGCAAGGTTCTCGAACTGATTGGCCCACCAGGCGCCATTCGCTTCAGTTTCGTTGAGAGATTCCGCGAGCCGCCCGGACGTATGCACAAAATGATCGGGATTCTTGTAAGGCACGGCCGGAATCAGCTTTACTTCGGCGCCGTAAGCTCTCAGCGTCGCTATTTTCTCGCTGCTCTGGTTATCGGGCATGACGATGACGGTGCGATGCCCGAGGGCGCTGCCGACCATGGCGAGCCCGATGCCGGTATTGCCCGCGGTGCCCTCCACGATGATACCGCCCGGCTTCAGCGCGCCTGTCTTTTGCGCATCGAGAATCATGCCGAGTGCTGCCCGGTCCTTGACGGAACCACCCGGATTCATGAACTCGGCTTTGCCGAGGATCTCACAGCCTGTTGCGTCAGAAAGATGATTCAGACGAATCAGTGGCGTGTGACCTACGCATTCCAACAGGCGCCGGACGTCGTTCATTGTTACTCATCAATTGCCGCGAGCTGATCTGCCTGATATTCGCTCACAAGAGGTTGAATAAGCTGGTCGAGGTTGCCTTCCAGGACCTCGGCAAGTTTATACAGAGTCAGGTTGATTCGGTGGTCCGTTACCCGGCCCTGCGGATAGTTATAAGTGCGGATTCGTTCCGAACGATCGCCGGAACCGACCTGCAGTCTTCGGCTTTCGGCCTGCTCGCTGGCGCGCTGCGATAGCTCCGCATCCAGCAGCTTGGCCCGCAGCAACGACATCGCGCGCGCGCGATTCTTGTGCTGGGACCGCTGGTCCTGGCACTCGACAACGATACCTGTCGGCAAGTGAGTCAAGCGGACCGCGGAATCGGTCTTGTTAACGTGCTGCCCGCCTGCGCCGGAGGCTCGATAAGTGTCGACCCGCAAGTCAGCGGTGTTGATTTCGATTTCCTCGACTTCGTCTGCTTCGGGCAGTACCGCCACCGTGCAGGCGGAGGTATGAATACGCCCTTGTGATTCGGTGGCCGGCACGCGTTGCACCCGGTGTGCGCCAGACTCGAACTTCAGCCGGGCGTAAATGCCTTTGCCGGAAATACGGCTGATGATCTCTTTATAGCCACCATGCTCACCTTCCCGTGCGCTGACAATCTCCAGCGACCAATGCATTGCTTCGGCATATTTCGAGTACATGCGAAACAGATCGCCCGCAAAAATCGCAGCTTCATCACCGCCCGTACCCGCCCGTATTTCGAGATAGACGTTGCTGTCATCGCGCGGGTCCCGCGGAATTAGCGCCTTCTGCAGATCCAGCAACAGTTCGCCGCGGCATTCGTTAAGAGAAGCCAGCTCTTCCTGCCCCATCTTGCGGATTTCATCGTCGGCGTCGTTCGCCATCTCCTCGGCGGCGGCGATGTCCTCGCCAAGCGATTCGTATTTCTGGAATAAGCCGACGACGGTCTCCAGCTTCGAGTATTCACGTGACAAATCACGAAACTGGTTCTGGTCATTGATGATGTCGGGATCGGACAACAATCCCGACAACTCTTCGTGACGATCACGAACGAATTCAAGCCTGTTTCTGATAGATGCTTTCATTCCTGCAGTATTCCGATTGCTCAATCGTCCTTTTTTGCAAGACCGAAGAGCGCGCGTGCAGCCTTGATCATTTCCTTGTCAGAATGCTCACCTGCTTCGCGTAACCGCACGCTGGGTTGGTGCAGCATTTTCTTCATTAATGACGCGGTTGCGTATTCAAGGACTTCATCGCTGTCCGTGCCTCTATTCAATCGAAGCCGCGCCTGCTTCAGCACTGCTTTCCTGATTGCGTCTCCCTGGTCGCGCAATTCGGTAATAATCGGCGCGACCTCCTTGCTCCGCTCCATGGCGAGATAGCGCTGGATCTCGTCATCGAGGATTCGATTGGCATCGACGGCCGCAGCCTCGCGGTTGCTTTGTCCTTCGATAATGACCTTGTTGAGATCGTCAATCGTGTACAGGTAGACGTCTTTGAGCGTGCTGACCTCCGGGTCTATGTCTCTCGGTACGGCAATATCGACCGCGAATACCGGTTTGTGTTTGCGCGCCTGCACTGCCTTGGTCATTTGCTCGAGCGAGATAACAGGATCGGTACTTGCGGTCGCACTGATCAGGATGTCTGCTTCGGGCAGCGTCCCTTCAATTTCCGAAATAGGCAACGCGAATCCGCCAAACTGACTGGCGAGAGCCTGTGCCCGGTTGATGTCGCGATTCGCGACGAACAGGCGTCCGATACCCTTACTCGCAAGATGTCTGGCGACGAGTTCGATGGTCGTGCCGGCGCCGATCAAAAGGGCCGTGTGCCGACTGAAGCCGGCAAAAAACTGGTTGGCGAGCGTCACGGCCGCATAAGCAACGGATACGGGGCTGCTGCCAATATCGGTGTCGGAGCGGACTTTCTTCGCGACTGAAAAAGTATGCTGGAAAAGGCGGCTTAGCTGGCTGCCGACCGAACCGGCCTGTTGCGCTTGTCTATACGCATCTTTCAGCTGACCGAGAATCTGCGGCTCACCGAGCACCATCGAGTCCAGGCCGCAGGCGACCCGAAAGAGGTGCCTGATTGCGTCGTCCTGCTCGAGTGTAAACAGGGCTTTGCGTGCCTCAGCATTGAGATTCTGGTCGTTTTGCAGCCACGCTTCGAGGACCCCGGTGTCGCCATCGTTCGCTACGACATAAAACTCGGTACGGTTGCAGGTGGACAGCAGGACGGTCTCGTCAATACCGTCCAGGTCAAGTAGCTGTAACAAAGCCCGGGGAACGGCGTCACCCGAAAATATGACCTGTTCACGTATTTCGACAGGTGCCGTGTTATGGTTCAGCCCGAAAATTTGCAGCGGCATGGGACGTTTTTTGAGAATTGTTTGCAGAATCAGTGCATATGATAAGCGAACTTACGGTGCAGTTGCTTGTCTCTGTTGGCTCGGAACGGACGATCGGCTGCAGTATTGATGGCCAACTTTGAAAACAGGCGCCTTTGTGTGCACAAAACATCGCGTGTCTGGCCACTTATGGCCATGATGTTAGCGAGCCTGGCGGCAAATCACGCCATTGCCGATAAGGACAGCGATGAAGTCAGCGCGCATCTGCAGCAGGCCGAGATTGCGCTGCAGCGGCAGGAATACAAGAAGGCCGCATCGGAATACCGCAAAGCCGCCGAACTCAGCCCAGATGTCGCTGTCGCAAGCAAGGCAACCCGCGTTAATTTCAGTTATGGCTTCAATGAGGAAGCGCTTCGCTCGGCACAACGCTGGCTAAAGCTTGATGAGGACAGCGATGAGGCGCTCCTCTATGTCGCCCAGCTTCAGCTGCGACTCGGTGACATCAGGGCCTCGCGACGCGCCTTCAAGCGCCTGCTCAAGCGTGGCGTGCAAGCGCCGGACGAGAGACTGGTTTCGCTGATACCGTTCCTGTCTCAGGAAAATGCTGAAGATGCCGATGAGTTGATGCGGCAACTTGCCAAGCCGTACAAAAACTCGGCGGCGGCGCAATATGCGGCCGGCGTAATGGCCCTGCAGGCGGGCGATTCCGAAGAGGCCATCGAGCGTGCATCCCGCGCACTCGAGTTGCAGCCTGACTGGTTGCAGGCACACTTGTTAAAAGCGCGGGCGATGCTGCTGGCCGGCGATCAGGCAGGCGCGATCGACTATACCTCGAGGATCGTTGGTGATGATCCCGACCCCGATCCCGAAGCGCGGATGGAGCTGGCAATCATGCTGCTCTCGGCGGGCCGGGATGACGATGCGCTCAGCCAGGTGAATCAGATTTTGCTCGAACAACCCGGGCGAACGGATGCCTTACGCCTGATGGCGATCATCAATTTTCGCCTGGATTATCTCGAAGCCGCATGGGCCGATTTCGAGGACCTGCTCGCGAGCGGCCATTACACGATGGACGCGCTCTATTATCTCGGCCGGATTGCAGATCGACGGTCCGAGCAAGAGCAGGCCGTGCGCCTTTACTCACAGGTCAAACGGGGTAACAACGCCCTGAATTCGCAACGACGGGTGAGCGCCATACTGGCCCAGCAAGGCAAGACCGATGAAGCGCTGGAGCATCTGCGGCAATTTGGCGCCGCTAACCCAAGTTTCGCGATCGATATGGTCGAGGTCGAGGCCCAGGTTCTCGTTTCACTGGAACGTTACCCCGAGGCGCTCGATGCCTATGAGCGCCTCATCGAATACCGGCCAGACGACGAGGTCGCAGCACTCGGCAATGCGGAACTTTTGTTGCGCATGGGCAGTGTCGACGATGCCATCAAGGAGTACCGGCGATCAGTAAAGCGATGGCCCGATAGTGCCATGTCGCTCAATGCGCTTGGTTACACCCTGGCTGATCGGACTGCAAAATATGCGGAAGCGGAAAAACTGATCAAGAAGGCGCTGAAGCTCGATCCGGACAGTGCTGCCATCATCGACAGCTATGGCTGGGTGCTGTATCGCCTTGGAGAAAACGAACGCGCCCTCGAAGAATTGCAACGGGCATACGCGATCCTCAAAGATCCCGAAGTCGCGTCTCACATCATCGAGGTACTCGGAAAACTCGAGCAGCAGGACGAAGCGTTGAAAGTCCTCGAGGAAGCAGAGCTTCTGAACCCCGACAACAAGCTGTTGAAAGATGTCCGCGAACACGTATTCCCTGAAGAACGTTGATAAAACCCTCAGATGCGGCCTGACTCTACCGCCCGATACATAGCATTAGCGCTGTCATTGCTGGCGATTGCAGGCTGCGCCACACAACGCGGCGTCGACTTGCCGGAGCTTTCCGACTGGGAGACCCGCACGCGGATTCTGGCCGGCATGGCCGACTGGGAGTTCAGGGGTCGCATCGGCGTCAGTGCCGGCAATGAAGGCTTCAATGGGAAGCTCCGGTATGCACAAAACGACAATGACTTTCGCCTGGTGGTTAGTGGCCCGCTCGGATTCGGTTCGATTCGCATTGAAGGAGACAGCCAGCGCGTAACCGTTACGGACAAGGACGGCGAGGAAACGGTACTTCAGGATCCTGAGTTTGATCTTCGGGCGATGTACGGCTGGACGATCCCGGTGACCAGCCTGCGTTACTGGGCACTCGGCATACCGGACCCCGCGGTGCCTGCCGACACCGAATTCAACGAGGACGGGCAGCTGGCGTCGCTCAGGCAGGGCAGCTGGCACATCGAAATCGCGCAGTATCGTGACGGCGGGGGACAGTCAATGCCACGGCGGCTAACGGCGGTTTCGGGCGACAACAAGGTACGGCTGCTCATCGATAACTGGACGTTCCGACAGCGGAACTGATGGCTCAGGACTCGTCGTTGACACCTCTTGTGCCGCGCCTCACAATTGCGCGCGACGGTTAATCGCATACCACCATAACAGTCAGACGGTGTAGCAGATGGGGTGTAGCCAAGGGGTAAGGCAACGGGTTTTGATCCCGTCATGCGCAGGTTCGAATCCTGCCACCCCAGCCACTTTCTACGCTACTGTAGCGCTGAAAAATCGACACGCGAGGTGAGATAGGGTCATGGATCCGGCAACGATGGCGATCTTTTCCGGGAACGCGCACCCGAAACTGGCCCATGACATAGCCCGGATCCTGCATATTCCGCTGGCCAAGGCCTTCGTCGGCCGGTTCAGCGACGGCGAAATCAACGTCGAGATACTCGAGAATATCAGGGGCCGCGAGACCTTCATCATTCAGTCCACCTGCCCGCCGGGGCCGGAGAATCTCATGGAACTGCTGGTGATGGTCGATGCCGTCAAGCGGGCTTCGGCCGCGAGGATCACCGCTGTGATTCCCTACTTCGGCTTCGCCCGCCAGGACCGGCGGCCGAGATCATCCCGGGTACCGATTACGGCCAAACTGGTCGCCAAGCTGATCGGTACCGCCGGCGTCGACCGGGTGCTGACCGTCGACCTGCACGCCGATCAGATTCAGGGTTTCTTCGATATCGCCGTCGATAATGTCTACGCCTCACCGGTTCTGCTCGGTGATGTGTGGAAGAAGAAATACGACGACATGGTCGTTGTCTCGCCCGATGTTGGCGGCGTTGTACGCGCCCGGGCTTTGGCAAAGCGACTTGACGACGCCGACCTCGTTATCATCGACAAACGACGCGCCAGAGCCAATCAGTCGGAAGTCATGAACATCATCGGCGAGGTCGAGGGCAAAGCCTGCGTGCTGATCGATGACATGGTCGATACGGCCGGCACGCTATGCCACGCCGCGAGTGCGCTCAAGGAGAACGGCGCCAAAGTGGTGGTCGCCTATATCACTCATGCTGTCTTATCCGGACCGGCCGTTTCCCGTATCGGTGAATCCGAACTCGATGAGATAGTCGTCACCGATACGATTCCTTTGAGCGAATCCGCCCAGGCATGCGACAAGATCCGTCAACTCTCGACGGCCGAACTGCTGGCCGAGACCATGCGCCGTATCAGTGACGAGGAATCGGTCAGCTCACTCTACGTCGACTAATCGGGGACACACCCCGGGACAGACCCGGTGTCCCCAATTGTGCAATTGCGAGGATCCCGGCTTTCCGCTATGATGCGCGGCCTTATCCCGATTGGTCGCGGTCGGGATGATTAATGGAAGCTGGAAACAGCTTTATAAACAATCAGTTATCGGAGAGCTCCCATGGGTCAGGAATTCGATCTGATTGCGGACTATCGGGAAGACCAGGGGAAAGGTGCGAGCCGCCGCCTGCGTCTTGAAGGTAAAGTTCCTGCAATCATCTATGGTGCCGGCCGGCCGCCGCGTGCCCTCACATTCGACCACAGCAAGGTCGTTCGTCAGCTCGAGAACGAGTCGTTCTATTCGAGCATTCTCAATATCAAGGTCGGCGAGAAAAGCCAGGCAGCGATTCTCAAGGACGTGCAGCGTCATCCCTCCAAGCGGCAGATCCTGCATCTGGATCTGCAACGTATTGTCGAGGACAAGCAGATCAAGATGAACGTGCCGATTCACTATGTCGGCGAAGACGTAGCCGTCGGTGTCAAAGAGGGTGGCGGTACCGTCACGAAGATGGTGACCGACGTCGAGGTGACCTGTCTGCCCAAAGACCTGCCCGAATATCTGGACGTCGATATTTCGCAGCTCGAATTGAACGAGATGCTTTATTTGACCGATATCAAGGTTCCGGACGGTGTGGAGATTGTCGCGCTTGCGCATGTTGAGGAAGAACAGGCCCAGCCGATCGTCTCGATTCATATCATCAAGGAAGAGATCATCGAAGAAGAGGTTCCGGAGGAAGAAGAGCTTGAGGCAATTGAGGGCGAAGAGGGCGAAGAGGGCGAAGCGCCAGCAGAAGGAGCCGCTGCCGAAGACGATTCCAAGACCGAGACCACCGACGAGTAATCTGCGCAGCGCAGGTCAATGTCTTGACCACGTATCTGACAGCGATTGCGGGCCTTGGCAATCCCGAGGAACGTCACGCGCGTACGCTGCATAACGCCGGCTTCTGGTTTGTCGACGAGCTTGCACGCCGCGCCGGCGTGGAATTTCGTTATGAAAAGCGATTTGATGCGGAGATCTGCCGCATTCATTTATCCGATAACGACGTCTGGCTCATTAAACCGCAGAGCTACATGAACCTGAGCGGCGGGCCCGTTCGTGGTGTGCTCGAATACTATCGTCTTGCTGTCAGCGATCTTCTGGTCGCGCATGACGAAATCGATTTGCCACCAGGCACGGTGCGTCTGAAAAAGGGCGGCGGCCACGGCGGCCACAACGGACTACGCGACATTATCAAGCACACAGGGTCCGATTTTATGCGCTTGCGCATCGGCGTCGGTCACCCCGGTCACAAGGACCTGGTGACAGATTACGTTCTCAAGCGTGCTTCTGCCGAGGTCGAGCAAGACATGCTGCACAATATCGACGATGCCGCAGATGTCGTACCCACCCTGGTAGAAGATGGCATCGAGGCAGCGATGACCCGTCTGCACACAAAGACCGACTCCTGATCCGTGGCCATCACCTGCGGCATCGTTGGCCTGCCCAATGTCGGCAAATCGACTCTGTTCAACGCACTGACGGCGGCGGAAATCCCGGCTGAGAACTATCCTTTCTGCACCATCGAGCCGAATATCGGTGTCGTCCCCGTACCCGACCCGCGTTTGCAGGTCATTTCAAGTATTGTCAAACCCAAGAAAACAATTCCGACGACAATGGAGTTTGTCGATATCGCAGGTCTTGTGGCCGGTGCGTCCAGGGGCGAGGGACTCGGCAACCGGTTTCTTGCAAGTATCCGGGACACGAATGCGATCGCACACGTCGTCCGCTGCTTTGAAAATGATGATGTGAGCCACGTTTCCGGATCGATTAATCCGGTTGACGACATTGAGACGATCAACATCGAACTCGCTCTGGCGGATCTCGAATCCGTCGAAAAACAGTTATACAAAGCCGAGCGCAACGCGAAAGCGAATGAAAAAACGGCGATTGCCTATCGCGACTTTTTGAAAAAAGTGAAGGCACACCTCGATGAGGGGCTGCCCGTTCGTTCACTCGATCTTTCGGACAACGAGCGGCCGTTTATGCGAGAGTTGCACCTGCTTACCGCAAAACCCGTATTGTACGTCGCCAATGTCGACGAAGGCGGGCTTGGAAACAACCCATACGTGGATGCCATCCGCGAACTGGCACAGCAGGATGGCGCGGAAGTCGTCGTCATCTGCGCTGCGATCGAGGCGGAGATTGCCCAACTGGATGATGCCGACAAGGCCGAGTTTCTGGCAGAACTGGGACTTGAAGAACCCGGCCTGGATCGCGTAATTCGCTGTGCCTACAAATTGCTCGGCCTGCAAACCTTTTTCACGGCAACTTCGAAGGAAGCTCGCGCGTGGACCACACGCATCGGTGCCGTGGCACCGAAAGCCGCAGCGGAAATCCACACCGATTTTGAGAAAGGCTTTATTCGTGCCGAGGTCATCAGCTACGCTGACTTCGTCAGCGGCAACGGAGAGCAGGGCGCAAAGGAGGCAGGCCGCCTCAGGCTCGAAGGTAAGGACTACGTCGTCCAGGAAGGCGATGTTATGCACTTTCGATTCAATGTCTGATCAGCAGGTTGCACGACATTCAAACAATGCGGCTCGCCACATCCATCCTCCTGTGCAGGATGCGTAATACGTCGATTTGAGTGCCATCAATAAAATAACAAAGCATGTGTTTTTCAACGGTGAACACATGGAGCCCTGCCAGAACTTCTTCCCGCGATCTGCCAATGTGCGGGTTGCTCGCGATGAGGTAACAAGCGTGCCTGATCTTTCCTAAGTAATGCCTCGCTTGAGCGTGCCCCCAATTTTCGGATGTCTGTTCCCAGATTCTATCGAGATCGTTTTTTGCCTTGGGACGTAGCCGGTAAGTGCACATCCTTCGCTAGTCCTTCCTTGCGACTGATGAAGTCATCGAAATCGAAATCTTCGGCCGGTCCACTATCGACCCCCTCCTGAACAGCGAGCCGCAATGCTTCGAATTTCGCCTCATGTTCTTCCAGGAGTCGAAGTCCGGCTCTGATGGCTTCACTGGCGGAGCCAAAACGACCTTGTTTCACCTGCCTTTCAAGGAAACGCTGGAAATGACTGCCAATCGCGACGCTCGTATTCTTTGCCATAGAAATTCCAGATCTGAGTTACCAACAAATAATATTTGTTGGTAATACCCCAGTCAAGCCGATGGTTCGCGAATCAACAATCTGCAGCAAATCGCCGAGCTGTCGGCAACATTGCTACGAACGGCAATGCGTCGAAAGAGCCCATAACTCGGTAATCAGTAACGTTTAGGGATTTTCTGTCAGTCTGACGTGAGGGACCGGGAGCGAATTCCGCAAAATCAGGGCATGCGCGTTGTCTTGACTCGGTCGCACGCCCAAAGCAAACTGCGCCCCTCGCGAGACGCAGAATTCAAGAATTGGTGATGTAGCTCAGCCGGTTAGAGCGACGGATTCATAATCCGTAGGTCGGCGGTTCAAGTCCGCCCATCACCACCAATAAAAACAATAACTTATCACCATTTCGGCCACTGAAATCAAGTGGCCGTATTTGTTTTGTCGCTCATTTGTCGCACAAGGGATACAATCGCACGCAAATTGGTCAGAGAGTCCGATGGCGTATTTCCGCAAACGGCAAGGCAAAAAAGGAACCAGGTGGCAAGCTGTTATCCGCAAGGGTGGCAGGCGTAGTCAGGTCGCAACTTTCCGCACCAAAGGCGAAGCCGAAGAGTGGGCCAATGAGATTGAACTGGCAATCTCAAAGGGAAAATACCTTCCGTCACACGAAGCAAAAAGGCGTACCGTTCTCGATCTATTAGAGCGGTACAAAGAGACAGAGATTCCAAAGAAGCGCGATCAGGTAAACCCTATCCGATATGCCGATTTTTGGATCAAGCAATTAGGCGACTTGAAGCTTCATGAGTTGATGCGTGCAGCTATCGTTGAAGTTCGGGATGAGTTGGCCAAGGAAAGGGCACCGGCCACTGTTAATCGATATCTAGCGCTATTGAGTCACGCTTGCACGATAGCAGAGCGGGAATGGGAATGGATGGACTCCAACCCACTTCGGAAAGTAAGCCGACTACAAGAAGCTAATGGAAGGGTCCGTTACCTGAGTGATGATGAGCGAGACAGGCTGCTCAAAGCAGCCAAAGCCAGCACCCACCCACATTTATATGCAATTGTGCTCCTTGCGCTGACCAGCGGCGCACGAAGAGGCGAGATTCTGGGCCTGCATTGGAAAGACGTTGATTTGAAAGCTACAAGGGCCATCTTGCACGATACAAAAAACAGAGAGCGCCGCACCCTAACCTTAGTACCACAGGTAGTTAATGAGCTAAGGAAACTCAAGGGCGTACGCAGAATTGACACAGATCTGATATTCACGCATCCCGCAACAGGTAAGCCCAACCCCTTCTATTTTGACAACGCCTGGCGTGAGGCCAGGGCAAAGGCAAAGCTAGAGGATTTCCGATTCCACGACCTAAGGCACTCTTGTGCGTCTTATCTCGCAATGAACGGTGCGACCACAGCAGAGATTGCCGCTGTATTGGGCCATAAGACGCTGGCAATGGTGAAGCGATATAGCCACCTGTCGGACGAACATGTTCGAGGAATCGTTGAACGGACCGCTTTAAAGGTGCTGGGCGATGGGAATGATTGATTCAAAACAATTATTGGATAAAGCGATCGAACTTACCGAGCATCAGGCCGAATTTCGTGAGTCTTTGAAGGAATCTATTTCCAATTTTGCTGATGCTGCGGAGGAATCTCGGGATCTAAGGCGTCGTGTGACTTATGGTGGGTGTTTCAATAGCCAGCACTGGGACCGCGGTTACATACTCCCCGTCCGACATGTCGCAAGGTCCGGACGGGGTTATTATATTGGGATGGCGAAAGAACTTGATACGGTAGTAAAGAGCCATAATTATGCAGCAAGTATTTAATGGCGAGAAAGTCCACGCAAAGATATGGACCGATCACGTTGAAGAGGCCGCAATGAAGCAGATCGAGAGCCTCTGCAAGCTGCCATTCATACACAAGCACGTTGCGATCATGCCAGATGTTCATTGTGGCTATGGGTCAACTGTTGGTTCCGTCATTCCGACCAAAGGTGCAATCATTCCCGCTGCGGTGGGCGTCGATATTGGTTGCGGCATGATGGCCGTACAGCTTGACCTGAACGCCTCACAGTTGCCGGACAGCCTCAAAGAAGCCCGTACCGCCATAGAGAGCGCCATCCCCCACGGTAGAACTGACAATGGTGGCAAGAATGATCGTGGCGCGTGGGGCGATAAGCTGCCGAACGATGTTGCCGCTGAGTGGGACGAGATGGAAGATCAGCTTGACCGGCTTGGCGAGAGGCATCCAAAGCTACTGAAAGGACACGTCAACACATTCCGCCATCTTGGTTCACTCGGTACCGGCAATCACTTCATTGAAATTTGCCTAGACGAAACCGACACCGTATGGGTCATGTTGCACTCAGGATCGAGAGGCATTGGCAACCGCATTGGCTCCTATTTCATCTCGCTCGCCAAAGAAGAGATGAAGCGTTGGTTCGTTAACGTCCCCGACGTTGATTTGTCGTATTTCACAGAAGGCACTGAATACTTCAGAGACTACGTTGAGGCGGTTGGATGGGCGCAGAACTACGCTGTCAAGAATCGTGAGCTAATGATGAATCGGGCGTTGGGCGCGTTGGCTGATGTCTTTGGGCGAAATGTTTATACACACAAGAAGGCTGTCAATTGTCACCATAACTATGTGGAACGAGAAAATCACTTTGGGGCAAATATCTTTGTTACCAGGAAAGGCGCGGTCAGGGCTCGTAAGGGTGACCTGGGGATCATACCCGGCAGCATGGGCACGCGCTCATACATTGTAGAGGGACTCGGCAATAAAGACTCATTTTGTTCTTGCTCGCATGGTGCGGGGCGCGTGATGAGCCGCACAAAAGCCCGCCATACATTCACCGTGGATGACCTTGAGAAACAAACTAAGGGCGTTGAGTGCCGGAAAGACGCTGACGTACTGGACGAGATTCCAGGGGCCTACAAAGACATAGATCAGGTGATGGCTTTTCAGGCGGATCTGGTAAAGCCGCTTCACACATTGAGGCAGATCGTATGCGTCAAGGGCTAATGGCGAAAATGGCGTCGTCTGACGGTCTATCGAGATTTAGCCCTGAGTCGCCGTGTCCGCTGCAGAAAACACCACCAAATAGCGGGGTGCATACCACGCTCTCCGCGCTCATAGTCTTGCCAACTTCTGTAGGAATCAGAGAAGATTTTCTCTGCTGCCTGACTTTGAGTAAGGCCAGCGTCGAGGCGGGCCCGTTTTATCTCGTTCGGTGTTGGTCGTTTCATTGGCAAATCTCGAAGGGCTCAATCTACACGCATTGCTTGTATCGATCAAGGCGAGTATACTTTCCCAAGAATGACTGTTAATGGGAGAGTTAGCATGAGCCAGGCAAGTAAAGTCATACCGTTCAGGGGTGCAAATGGAGCAGCCCCAAACACTCTAAATGGGAAAGTTCCGCCTCCAAGACGGAAGAACAGTGAGGTTCGATCCCGGGAACACCTGACGCCTGATGAAGTAGAGCGCCTTATCACGTCGGCCAAATCACTGGGTAGGCACGGCCATCGGGATGCCACTTTGATCCTGATGGACTACCGACACGGCCTGAGGGTTTCGGAACTGGTGGCGTTACGTTGGGATATGGTGGACCTGAAGCAGGGGCTATTGCATGTCTCCAGGCTAAAGAACGGAGTAGCCAGTACACATCCCATACGAGGGCCTGAGATACGGGCCCTAAGGCGTCTCA
>JACZWL010000046.1 GCA_022572185.1 Pseudomonadota bacterium
GGCAGCTGTGCGGGCTTTCCTGGAGCAGCTGCGGCACTTCTCGCTGGCCGAGTCGCTGGGAGGCGTCGAGAGTCTGGTCTGCCACCCGGCGTCAATGACGCATGCGCCGATGAGCGAGAAAGCCCTGCTTGAGGCCGGCATTTCGCAGGACCTGATCCGCCTGTCTGTCGGCATCGAGAGTGCAGACGATCTGGCTGCGGATGTCCTTGACGCACTCGAGGCGGCGAGCAATGCGGCGGACTTGAAATCGGTCGCTTGCGGGTGATTGGAGACTCAGGTCATGGATAAAAACGCCGCTGTGGCGTTTCTATCGTAGTTGACGGTTGATCGCCTCGGTCATGTCGACGGTGCTTATCACCGCATCGCCAGCTACAGCCAGATCGGCCGTCCTGGCACCGCTTTCGATAACATCACGTATGGCCGACTCGACTGCTGCCGCTTCCTCGTACAGGTCCAGGCTATGACGCAATAACATCGCAACACTGGCAATGGTCCCGCAGGGGTTCGCGATTCCTTGCCCTTGAATGTCCGGCGCCGATCCATGAATCGGCTCGTAGAGTCCGCGCTTCGAGGCTCCGATCGATGCAGAGGGCAGCATACCGAGCGAGCCTGTGAGCATTGATGCTTCGTCGGTCAGAATATCGCCGAACATATTCTCGGTGACGATGACATCGAAGTCGGCGGGACGGTTGATGAGGTGCATCGCGGCCGCGTCGACCAGCATGTGCTCCAACGCCACATCCGGGAACTCGCTGCGCATGATCTTATTTGTCACGTCGCGCCAGAGGCGTGAAGTCTCGAGTACATTGGCCTTGTCCACGGAGCAAAGTTTGCTGTCTCGCTGTTGCGCGAGCTTGCCTGCAACGCGAACGATGCGTTCAATTTCGAAAGTATGATAGACACAAAGGTCGCTGGCGGACGTCTCGTCGCGCGTCTTGTCGCCGAAATAGATGCCGCCGGTGAGTTCCCTGACGACCAGGAGGTCGACGCCCTGCAGCCGTTCCGGGCGAATCGGCGAAGCTCCGGATAGCGCATCAATGATCTGCACCGGCCGCAGGTTCGCATACACTTCAAGCTCGGCTCGAAGCTGCAGCAGGCCTTGCTCCGGCCGGACCGTTGCATTCGGATCAGACCATTTGGGACCGCCGACCGCGCCAAGCAACACGGCATCGGACTCTTTGCAACTGGCGAGCGAATCTGGCGGGAGTGACGAGCCCGTGAGGTCAATGGCGGCACCGCCAATGAGTTTTTCTTCAATCCGGAATTTATGACCGTACTTCGACGCGACCTGCTGCAGGACGGCAGTGCCGGCATGCGCGACTTCGGGCCCGATCCCGTCGCCGGGGAGCACGGTAATCAGGGCGTCCAGGATCGTGTCTCCTCGAATCGTCTTATCCTGTCTTCGTGTTCCTGTAGAAAGCCGAGTTGATCTATGCCCTCTATCAGGCAATATCGGGAGAAAGGGTCAATCGGAAACTCGACTGTCTTGCCATTGGCAACAGTGAGCGTGGCCTTCATCACGTCGATGTCAACATCGGTACCCGGGTTTGACACAAGCCAGGCATGTGTTTCCTTGTCGATGACGATCGGTACCAAGCCGTTCTTCAGGGAGTTGCTGCCAAAAATATCGGCGATTCCAGTGCTGATCACTGCGCGAATCCCGTAGTCGAGAAGGGCCCAGGGGGCGTGTTCGCGGGATGAGCCGATGCCGAAATTGTGACCCGCGACCAGGACCTCGCAGCCCTTCGATTCGGCCTTGTTCAATACAAAATCGGGATTCTCGCTGCCGTCCGGCTGGAAGCGCCAGTCGTTAAAGAGCCGGGCGCCCAGTCCCTCGCGGGACGTCGTCGTCAGGAACCGGGCCGGTATGATCTGGTCCGTATCAACGTCTGATCTGGACAGGACCAGGGTACGAGAACTGATTTTTCGGACGGCTTCCAGGGTTCAACTCCCGACGACGGTCACAGATAGCTGCGAGGATCGGCTACGTGGCCCGCAAGAGCAGATGCAGCGGCAGTTAACGGGCTTGCCAGAATCGTGCGCGCACCGATGCCCTGGCGGCCTTCGAAGTTTCGATTACTTGTGCTGACGCAGAGCCGTCCGCTCGGCACGGTATCGCCGTTCATGGCAATACACATCGAACAGCCGGATTCGCGCCATTGAGCGCCGGCGGCTTCAAATACCTTGTGTAAGCCCAGCGATTCTGCCTCGTGTTTGACTTGCTGGGAGCCGGGTACGACCAGCATCGTGACGCCCGGCGAAATCTTGCGCCCGCGAAGAATATCTGCCGCCTGTTTTAGGTCGGACACACGGGAATTCGTGCAGCTGCCGACAAAGACGACATCGACCGGGGACCCGGTCAACGGCTTGCCCGGACTAAGCTGCATGTATTCGAGCGCCTTGCGGAATCCTGGATCTCCTTCCGCCCCGGGCACTGGATCGTTTATCGGTATGACCATGCCGGGGTTAGTGCCGAACGTGACCATTGGCTCCAGCGTGTCGCCGCAAAGATCGACAAATTTATCGAAAATCACATCTGGATCGCCTGGCAGCTCGCGCCAGCGTTGCACGGCTTTGTCCCAGTCGGCTCCCGAAGGAGATCTCGGCCGGCCTGCAAGATATTCGATGGTCGTGTCGTCGGGAGCGATCATGCCGGCCTTGGCTCCCGCCTCTATAGACATGTTGCAGATCGTCATGCGGGCTTCCATGCCCATCGCAGAGATGACTTCACCGCGGTACTCGATGACATGTCCTGTGCCGCCGCCGACACCAAGCTGGCCGATGATGGCGAGAATGACATCCTTGGCCGTAACGCCGGCCTGCAGTCTGCCGCTGACGTTGACCGCAAGCGTCTTGGGCTTGCGTTGCAACAGACTCTGTGTCGCGAGCACATGCGCGACTTCGGTCGTACCGATGCCGAACGCAAATGCGCCGAATGCACCGTGGGTGCTTGTATGGCTGTCGCCGCAGACGATGGTCTTGCCCGGCTGGGTGGCCCCGAGTTCCGGTCCGATCACGTGTACGATGCCACGGTTGTCGCTGTCGAAGCCGAACAGTTCCAGTCCGAAGTCGCGGCAATTGTCCTGCATTTTCACTACCTGATTGGCGGCGCCTTCGCCGACAACGGCCAGGTCCTTGAAACTCCTGACCGGCGTGGTGGGAGTGGAGTGGTCCATGGTACCGAGCGTCAGATCGGGCCGGCGCACGGGCAGGCCTTTTTCGCGCAGTAGAGTGAACGCCTGCGGTGTCGTTACTTCGTGAATCAGGTGCAGGTCGATATAAAGGATGGCCGGCGTATCGGCCGTCTCTTCCATGACGACATGGTCCGACCAGACCTTGTCGAACAGAGTTTGTGCATGACCCGCGCCCATAGCTGGCACATCTCCGGGCTAGGAACCGCCGGCGGCGGCGACAGGCTGTGTGTCGAGACCTTCGAGCCAGCCGTGGCGATCTTCCGTGTCTCCGCTGAAGAGCCCGAAAAACGCGTCCTGAAGCCGCTTGGTGATTGGGCCGCGACGTCCTTCGCCGATCTCGATTCTGTCAACGGAACGAATCGGTGTCAGTTCGGCGGCCGTCCCGGCAAAAAACAGCTCGTCTGCGAGATACAGCATTTCACGGGGTATCGCCTGCTCGCGAACCTCGAGACCGAGTTGCGCGGCAAGCTGCATGATCGTGTCGCGCGTTATGCCGGTCAGAATGGACGAGGCCGTCGGCGGTGTATAGATCTGTCCGTCGCGGATGACGAACAGGTTTTCACCCGCGCCTTCGCTAACCAGCCCATTGGTGGCCAGAGCGATGCCCTCGGCGAATCCAAGGCGTTTTGCCTCGGTGCTGATCAATAGACTCGACAGGTAATTGCCACCCGCCTTGGCGAGAGCCGGTACGGTATTCGGTGCGACACGTTGCCAGCTCGATACGCAGACGTCGACACCTTTTTCCAGACCGTCGGCGCCGAGATAGGCGCCCCATTCCCATGCCGCTATCGAAACGTCGACGGGGTGGTCCGGCTTGGGTGCAAGGCCTATGTCGCCGAGCCCGCGAAATGCGATTGGCCGGATGTAGGCGCCGTTCGTCAATTCGTTAGCCAGCACGACCTCCTTGCACACGCCAATGAGGGTCGGCAGGTCGTAGGGAATCGGCATGCGGTAAATCAAGGCAGAGTCGAAAAGACGCTGTATATGAGCAGTCAGTCTGAAGGCTTTCGGCCCTTCGGGCGTCTTGTAGACGCGAATTCCTTCAAATACCGAAGATCCGTAATGCAGGGCGTGTGTCATGACATGTACTGTTGCCTGTTCCCATGGAACCATCCGGCCGTTATGCCAGATCAGTTTTCCGCCCTCAAAACTCATTTATTGCGATCTCCAGATAAACTGCAGGGTGGTGGTGCTGGTAAGAGGTGTAGCTTAACAATCGCCACAGGCTTTCGCATCAGTGAAAGTCTCGACGCGCCGAATGCGACATCAAGTGTGTCGCGAATTGTTAAATAGACGCACGATTCACGTCGCTGCCGCCATCCACAGTATCCAGGCCCCGCTCGCGCCGCCTCAGGATACGATTGATGACCTCCAGGTAGGCCCGGCTGCCGGCTTCCACGATGTCGACACTGACGCCATGACCACGGTAACTGTTACCGTTGTGCTCGACGGTAACAACGACTTCGCCCTGCGCGTCCTCTCCGATCGTGGCACTGTGCAGCTCAAAATTCTTGAGGGCGATACAAACACCAGTCGCCTGTTCGATGGCATTGAAAGCGGCAGCGACAGGACCATCTGCCTGAGCAGATTCGCTGACTTCATCGCCGTTGTCGTTGAGAAGCCGGATGACTGCCGAGGCTTGCTGATCTGTCTGCGAAGTCACTTGCAGCGACTGAAGCATCCATGGTCCGGCCGACGTGCTGTCGACATTCATGATGATCGCTTCTATATCCCCGTCATACAGGTCCTTCTTTCTGTCCGCCAACTTCTTGAATGCCTGGAACGCGCGATTGGTTTCGAATTCATCGAGATCGAATCCGAGGTCTTTAACCCGGTCACGGAACGCATGCCGCCCGCTGTGCTTGCCAAGTACAAGATTGGAATGGCTTCTGCCGACGTCGCCGGGGCGCATAATTTCGTAGGTTGAATGGTGCTGCAGCATGCCGTGCTGGTGAATGCCGGCCTCATGGGCGAACGCATTTTCACCGACCACTGCCTTGTTCCTGGGTATGTGCATGCCAGTGATGCTGGAGACCAGCCGCGATGTCGGATAAAGCCGCGTCGTATCCACCCCGGTTTCGAGTCCGAAGTATTCGGAACGCGTCGCCAGGGCCATCACGATTTCTTCCAGGGAACAATTGCCGGCGCGCTCACCAATGCCGTTTATCGTGCACTCGACCTGGCGCGCTCCGGCGGCGACTGCGGCGAGGCTGTTTGCAACCGCCATCCCCAAGTCGTCATGGCAGTGAACGCTCAGCACAACGTCGTCGAGGCCCGGGACGTGCTCTTTGAGATATCTGAATAACTGGTCGAACTCGCCCGGCACCGCGTAGCCGACCGTGTCCGGAATGTTGATGGTTCTTGCGCCGGCCTCGATCGCGGCAGTGACGACTTCCGCAAGATAGGCGGGCTCAGTCCTTGACGCGTCTTCTGGCGAGAACTCGACGTCCTCGCAGAGTTCGCGCGCCAGCCTGACAGAGCCGGTCGCGCTCTTCAGGATTTCTTCCTTTGCCATTTTGAGCTTGTGCTCACGATGAATTTCACTCGTCGCCACGAATACGTGGATGCGGTGCTTGTCGGCACCTTTGACTGCGGCGTGAACTTTTTCGATGTCCTCCCGGTTGCAGCGCGCAAGACCACAGATTGTGGGGCCGAGGTTTTCATCGGCAATTGCCTTGACCGAGGCAAAATCGCCAGGAGATGCTGCCGGGAAACCGGCTTCGATAACATCTACGCGTAGATCGGCAAGCGCCCTGGCGATGCGGAGTTTTTCCCGCAGCGTCATGCTGCAGCCGGGGGCCTGTTCGCCGTCACGCAAGGTGGTGTCGAAGATTCTTATCCGGTCATCCGCCGTCTCTTTCCTCATTGGATTTTCGTCCTCCAGGCCACTAGTTCTCGAGCCAGTCCATGCGACTCCGCAGGTCTCCACCGACTTTCTCGATCTGCTGTGCGAGATCATCATTCATCAGGCGTTTGTACTCGCTCTGGCCCGACGCGTTCTCTGCAATCCACTCTCGTGCAAAAGTACCGTCCTGGATTTCGGTCAATACTTCCTGCATTGTCTCGCGAACATGGTCATCGACGATTCGCGGTCCTCGGGTCAGGTCGCCGTAAGCAGCTGTTTCGCTGATGAACTCATGCATCTTCCTGAGTCCCCCTTCGTGCAGCAGGTCGACAATCAGCTTCAGTTCGTGCATGCACTCGTAATAGGCGACCTCCGGTTGATAACCAGCCTTCACCAGAGTTTCAAAACCCGCCACCACGAGCTCTGTTACGCCGCCACACAGTACCGCCTGCTCACCGAACAGATCGGTTTCGGTCTCCTCCGCGAAAGTCGTTTCGATCACACCGGCACGGGCCCCACCAATGCCCTGGCCATAGGCGAGGGCGAGTTTCAGGGCGTTGCCGCTGGAATCTTGCTCAACGGCGACGAGACAGGGGACACCGTGTCCTTCTTCGTATTGTCGCCTCACCAGGTCGCCAGGACCTTTTGGAGCGATCAGGACGACATCGAGATCGGACCGTGGTGCGATCTGTTTGAAGTGAATGTTGAAGCCATGTGCAAAAAGGAGGGCCGAGCCTTGATCTATTTCGGACCGGACCGCTTCATAGAGGGCCCCTTGGACGAGATCCGGTGTCAGAAAGGCAACGATTGCTGCGCCCTTGACGGCATCTTTGGGCTCCCTGACCTGCAGCCCGTCGGCCTCGGCCCGGGGCCAGCTGGGGCCTCCTGGACGAAGCCCTACGACGACATCGAAGCCGCTGTCTTTGAGGTTTAGCGCGTGTGCGCGGCCCTGGCTGCCGTAGCCAAGGATTGCGATCCGCTTGCCTTCAAGACAGGCGGAATCGACATCCGCTTCTGAATACATTTGCATTTTTCTGTTTCCCCTACGGTGCAATGCCGTTTTTCAAGATCGATACAGCCTGGAAATGAAAACACATCGTCAAACTGCCAAAAAAAAACCCGCTGTCCGGTGGGGATGCGGGGTTTGCGTGTCGATTTGCTTAGTAAACGCTACCCGCAAGTTCCCCTGAGCAGCACCACAAGGAGCATATTCCGTAGCGGCAAACCAGCAGTTGCCCGGACTCCAGCAAACCCGTTTATGTTTGTCGATGCCATTGTCGCGGATCATGTTGTATGCATGTCGGTATGTCAACTGCCCGATAATCGCCAATCAATCAGTAACTTGTGATACCAATCCAGCGAAAGAAGCGCCGCTGGCGATGCCCGGCTGCAAGCTTGTGCAGCAAAGATGAAACATTCCGGCCAGCGCAAATATTTCAAGTTAATTCTTGATATATTCTATAAATTGTTGAATAATAATATTATATCTTAATGACTATTTTCCCTTTCGCTCGCCGTGCCGCCAGTGCCTCCAATGCCAGGGCGGACTTTTCCAGCGGGTAGGTCTCTGAAACATGCGGCTTTAATTTGCCGTCCTGCAACAGCCGGAACAGTTCCGCGGTATTTTCTGCATTTGTTTCAGGCTCTTCCTCGGTAAACCGTCCCCAGAATACGCCGACGATGGAGGAGCCTTTAAGCAAAGGAAGGTTTGCCGGTATCTTCGAAATCTGGCCACTGGCAAAGCCAATAACAAGTACCCGCCCGCGCCATGCGACCGCGCGGAGACTCTGTTCGAACAGCTCTCCGCCCACAGGGTCGTAGATGACATCAGCGCCGTCACCGGCGGTAATCCCGTGAATGCCGTCCTTCAGACTGGTATCCGTGTAATTAATAAGGTGATCCGCGCCGTATTCGGCGGTGAGCTTGAGCTTATCCGTGGTACTCGCCGCTGCAATGACTGTTGCCCCGATCAGTTTGCCGATCTCGACAGCGGCCAGCCCGACACCACCGGCCGCGCCGAGCACCGCAAGCGTTTCGCCGGCCTGAAGCTGTGCCCGTTGCTTGAGCGCGTGGTAGGCAGTGCCGTAGGCGAGCAGAAACGCGGCTGCCGGCACGTAGTCGATGGCATCAGGCAGCGGTACCACTTTTTGGGCGTGCACACAGATTTGTTCAGCCATGCCGCCGAATCCCGTTACTGCTATAACTCTTTGGCCCTGCTCGATATCGGCGACGTCGCTGGCAATCTCGATGACATCGCCGGCAAGCTCGGCGCCAGGAGAAAACGGCATCGGTGGCTGCTGCTGATACTTGCCGGCGATCATCAACAAGTCGGGAAAATTCACACCACAGGCTCTGATAGCGATTCGTACCTGGCCGCGGTCCAGTTCGGGTTCGGCGACATCTTCCATGACAAGACTGCCGGGCGGCCCGAATTCCTTGCAAAGTACTGCTCTCACAATCACTGACTCCCTAAAATTCCTGGTGAATCCGGTGCCAGTCTATTTCCGCCTTGCGTTGCTCCGCAAGTCAGCCTGCCGCGGAGCAAAACTGGCGCTGGTTCGATGACATATATAAAGGTATCCTGCCGCGGCAAGTATCTTAGTGTCAGTATCAGTATCAATTTCGGCAGGTTTCGTGCTTATGGATTTCGACTATTCGACAAAGGTCAAAGGACTTCGGGCGAAGCTTGATGACTTCATGCAGATCCATGTCTATCCGGCAGAATCTGAATACTTCCAATTTCTGGATAGTGGCGAAACACGCTGGTCCATACCGCCGGTCATGGAAGACCTGAAAAAGAAAGCACGAAAGGAGGGTTTTTGGAACCTGTTCCTGCCGGACAGCGAGTACGGCGCTGGTTTGAACAACCTCGAATATGCCCCACTGGCTGAGATGATGGGTCGCTCACTGATCGCCTCCGAGGTATTCAATTGTTCGGCGCCCGATACCGGAAACATGGAAGTGCTGGTTCGCTATGGCACTGACGAGCAGAAAAAAACCTGGCTGGAGCCGCTCCTCAAGGGTGAAATCCGTTCCGCGTTCGCAATGACAGAGCCGGGCGTCGCATCTTCTGATGCGACCAATATTCAAGCGTCGATCGACAAGGACGGCGACAGCTATGTTATTAACGGACGCAAGTGGTGGATATCCGGCGCGATGGATCCGCGCTGCAAGATTCTGATCTTCATGGGCAAGACCGATCGGCAAGCCGAACGCCACAGTCAGCAGTCGATGATTCTTGTGCCACTGGACACACCCGGTGTCACTGTGGTCCGGCCCCTGACCGTCTACGGGTTTGACGATGCGCCTCACGGTCACGCCGAGATGCTGTTTGAAAATGTTCGCGTGCCGGCAAGCAACCTGTTGCTGGGCGAGGGCAGGGGTTTCGAAATAGCGCAGGGCCGCCTGGGTCCGGGCCGAATCCATCACTGCATGCGCCTGATCGGACTGGCGGAACGCTCGCTCGATAGCCTGTGCGTGAGGGCAACTGACCGGGTCGCATTCGGCAAGAAATTGTCGGAGCAGGGCGTCATTCGGGAAGCGATCGCGAACTCGCGCATCGAAATCGACCAGGCGCGATTACTGACGCTGAAAGCCGCCGATATGATGGACAAGGTTGGTAACAAAGCCGCCCGCGCGGAAATAGCGATGATCAAAGTGGTTGCGCCGTCGATGGCGCTTCGCGTCATCGACCGGGCGGTGCAGGTGCATGGCGGTGCCGGCGTCAGCGGTGATTTCGGTCTGGCTGCCGCGTGGGCGGGTGCGCGCACTCTCAGGCTGGCTGACGGCCCGGACGAAGTACACCTGGCGTCGATCGCCAAACTCGAACTTGGGCGTCAGAAACATTAGCAGCATGGCACTTGTTGGACCGCCACGGCTTATGTTGCCGTTGGGCTGGCGATCGTCATGCCATGTGTTATTCTTGTCGCCCAGTCATTCTGGGGCTCAAAAAAAAGCCGGCGGGACTAAAGTTTGTTGCTACATATGGTCTGGGCTGTAAGATAGGAAAAAAGGGCCAAAACTATAAAATCAGCGCCGCGGCGACGGTGGAGAGGGTCGCGAGCGCAGCGGGGAATACTGTGCTTGGAGTGCAGTTCCTCGTTTTTGTGCGAGTAGTTTTTGAAGTCACACCGCACACCCGTCTCCCAAGTTCTCAATACTAAAACTCGATCTGAAGGAGTGTTCATGAAACGGTGCAAAACGAGCAGTCGGCAAATAGCAACTGTTTTCATAGCAGCAGTTATTGCAGCGACCGGCAGCGTCTTCGCCCAGTCTGTCGATCAGGTATTACAAGCTGATCTTCGGCGCTTAAGCCTGGCTCAGGCGTCGCAGGAGCGAATTAACTCGGTGGTAGAGCGTACGCGCTCATTGTCTGACCAATACCGTGCGGTCAACAAAGAAATTGACGGCCTCAAAGTCTACAACCGTCTGATGACGGCGCAGACCAACGGTCAGCAAGCCACTCTGGATGATATTTCCTTGTCTATGGACCAGGTCGACGTCATAAATCGTCAAATTTTCCCCCTGATGGAACGCATGATCGATGGGCTCGGGCAATCGATCGCACTCGATATTCCATTCCTTATGGAAGAGCGCAGCAATCGCGTCGCAAAGCTCAATGAGATCATGCAGCGATCCGATGTGAGCGTCGCCGAAAAATTTCGCAAGGTGATGGAGGCCTACCAGATTGAGAACGACTATGGCTCATCGAGTGAGACCTACCGCCAATCGCTCGAGATCGAGGGTACTGTAAGGGATTACAACATGCTGCGCATAGGCCGGATCGGACTTTATTTCCAGTCCGATGATTCCAGAATCACCGGTGCGTGGGACGTGGAGCAACATGCTTATGTCATTCTCGGCAACAAGCACCGTAACGAAATCAAGAAAGGAATTCGCATGGCGAAGGACCTGATCGCACCAGAGTTGCTCTTGTTGCCGGTGCCTGCCGCCAGACCTGCCGGGGAGGCTTCATAAATGAAACATATAGCAATAATAGTCGCCACCGGACTGCTGAGTTTTGGTGTGGCAGAAGCCCAGGATGCGGCCAACAGCATGGGCGAGCTACTTCAGCAGATCGAACGCGGCCAGGCGCGGGATTCCCGGGAAGCCCGTCAGCGTGAAGCCGACTTCGCCAAGCGCAAGAACGAACAGCAAAGCCTGCTGAACCGGGCAAGGGCCGAGCGCGCGAGGCAGGAACGCAACAGCGAGCGCCTGGAGCAGTTGTTCGAAGACAACCAGGCCAAGATCGTTGCAGCACGTGCGGCACTCGATGAACGCCTTGGTGCCCTCAAAGAGTTGTTTGGTGTTCTTCAGACGGTATCGGGCGACACCCAGGCACGGTTCAAAGATTCCCTGACGGACATCCAGTTCCCCGATCGCACGGACTTTCTGGTCGAGCTCGGCAGCAAAATGGCAGGCGCGAGCGAGCTTGCCTCGATCGAAGACATCGAGAAACTCTGGTACGAGCTGCAACGCGAGGTAACCGAGTCCGGCAGGATCGTCAGATTCAATCACGTGGTGACGACTGCCGACGGCGAAATCATCAACGCCGAAGTCGTTCGTGTCGGTGTGTTCAACATCGTTTTCGAAGACGGTTATCTGAAATACGACTCGACCACAGGCAACGTCAGTGAATTGCAGCGGCAACCGGAGCAGTCCCGCTACACCGGTTCCACGGCGGACATGCTCGATGAGACGTCTGGAACGGTGACTTTCGGGCTTGACGTGACGCGCGGCGGTATTCTGGCCCTGCTGGTTGAATCGCCGACCGTCGGCGAACGGATCAATCAGGGCGGTATCGTCGGTTACTGCATCATCGTGCTCGGGATTATCGGCCTTTTGATCGCAATCTGGCGCTGGATTGCACTATCGAGCGATAGCCGTAAAGTGGCAGCCCAGCTCAAACGCGACACAGCCAGTACCGATAATCCGCTTGGCCGCGTTCTGGCGGCCTACGAGTCGAATCGCAACGCCGATACGGAAACCGTCGAACTGAAGCTGAGTGAGGCGGCGTTGAAAGAAATGCCGGAGCTGACCAAGGGATTGTTATTCATCAAGGTGATTTCCGTTGTAGCGCCCCTGATGGGGCTCCTGGGCACCGTTACGGGCATGATCAAGACCTTCCAGGTCATCACCTTGTACGGTGCGGGCGATCCGAAGATGATGGCCGGCGGTATTTCACAGGCGTTGATGACGACGGTGCTGGGACTTGTCGTGGCAATTCCGATGGTGTTGATCCACACACTGGTCAGCGGCCAAAGCCGCAAGATCGTCAATATCATCCACTCGCAAAGTGCCGGCATCATTGCACAGCATTCTGAGCAGCACGGCTAGCGGGGCTGGCGAGGAGACGCAATGATTTGGCTGACTGACGTCTTTGAGGCCATCCGGAGCTTTATAGAACTGGGTGGCCCCATTTTGCGGGTGATCACAGTCACGATTTTCGCGATGTGGGTTCTGATTATCGAGCGTCTGGTGTATTTTCGCTCGTCGATGAGGACCATGTCCGTCGAGATTCACGATGCCTGGGAGGCGCGCGGCGAGCGCAGGTCCTGGAACGCGCATCAGATCCGTGAGCGCATGATTTCGCAATTTTCCATGGCGACAAATAGTGGCATTCCAATGATCCAGACACTCGTGGCCTTGTGCCCGCTGTTGGGCCTGATGGGCACGGTGACCGGCATGATCAAGGTGTTTGAGGTCATGGCGGTATCTGGCTCCGGAAATGTCCGGGCGATGGCTGCCGGTGTCTCGCAGGCTACCGTGCCGACAATGGCGGGCATGGTTGGCGCTCTCTCGGGAGTTCTTCTCGTCACATTGCTTACCCGCCGTGCGGCGCGTGAGGTTGAGTTCCTCGAAGATTCGCTCACGATGGACCACTAGAAAGGATATACAAATGCGTAGATCAAATGCAGGAATAGGCGTTGACGAGGAGGAAAATGAAATCAACCTCACACCGATGTTGGATGTTGTTTTCATCATGCTTATTTTCTTCATCGTAACGGCTTCGTTTATCAAGGAAGCGGGTATCGACGTCAACCGGCCCGATGCGCCGACAGCACAGAGAGTTGAAGACGCCAATATCCTGATCGCGATCAGTGCCAATGATGAGATCTGGATCGACCGCCGACTGATCGACCCAAGAGCTGTCCGCGCCAATATCGAAAGGCTGCACGCGGAGAACCCGAAGGGCTCGGTCGTCATCCAGGCGGACAAGAAATCGACCAATGAAATGCTGGTCATAGTGATGGATGCATCGCGCCAGGCAGGGGTGTATAACGTATCCATCGCTGCCATTAGAGATTAGGAACCGACGGCCGTATCCGGTGTCAGATGGTTAAGCAGCTGCGGATGCTCAGCATCGGTTTTTATTCGCCTTTTTTGTGGCAACCATACAGGAGAGCTAATCCATGATAGGCAGATACGTATTCGCCGTCGTTGCCGGAAGCCTGGTCACCCTGAGCCTGTTGTTCATCATGCATTTGCTGATCGAATTCGGCGAGAGCGCTCTCAGCTCGCCCCGTGACCGGCACACGCTCGAGTTCGTGCGCATCAAGCGGAATGAAAACCTCAATACCGAAGACATAACGCCCGAGAAGCCGCCGAAGCCGCCCGAGGTGCCGCCTGATATTCCGCCGCAGGACATGGATAATATTGATCCTAATGCACCGACGATTAACATTGCGCCGCCGACCGTTGCTTCAAACGTAGACATTGGTGGCCCCGGTGTAATGAACATCGCCGAAGGCGATTACCTGCCGATCGTTCGCGTCGCGCCGATCTATCCCGCTCGGGCGCTGTCCCGCGGCGTCGAAGGTTATGTCGATATGTCGTTCACGGTCACGGCAACGGGTACCGTGAAGGATCCAATCGTCATGTTCTCTACCAGCAGTCTTTTTGACCGCGCTGCAACGAGAGCTGTGCTGAAGTTCAAGTACAAGCCACGCGTCGTGGATGGCCAGCCGGTCGAAGTCGTAGGCGTCAAGACCAGAATCACGTTCAAGATCGAGGACTAGCCGAGGCGCAGCCTGACGGAGCAGAGGTACGGGACTCAACAGAGAATATTTCGAGATGAAGAGCAAACTTGGTATTTCAGTGAAACTATGCCTGTTTTTGCTGGCAGGAATTCTTGCAGCGGGCGGCGCGTATGCTCAACAGACTGAGCGGGAAAAGCGAGATCAGCAGAAAACCAGGCAGGCGCAGGCAGTCAGCAAGGAAGTGTATGACAAGATCCTGCAGGCGCAGGACAAGGTCGATGCGGAGGACTACAAAGGCGCACTGCGCATTCTGCAGAATCTGAACCGAAGCGACAAGCTAACCGAGTATGAGCGGTCCAACGTCCTCAATTATATTGGTTTTGTTCATTACAACGTCGGCAATACGACGGCCGCAATTGCGACTTATGAGGAAATGCTTCGTATTCCGAGCCTGGAAGAACAGATCAGGAAGCAAACGATTTATACTGTCGCGCAGCTCCACACCATGGACGAGCATTACAACCAGGCGATTCGATACCTTGAGGAGTGGTTTGCGCTGGAGCTGAATCCCGCAGCGGATCCGTTTATCCTGTATGCCCAGAATCTGTACCAGGTTGACCGCTACCGGGACATGATAAAGCCGATCGAAACGGCGATGGAAATTGCGAGAAAACGCGAGAAGCCGGTCAAGGAAGACTGGTACGTGCTTTTGAATTTCGCGTATTTTCAGCAGGAGGACTATCGTAAAGTACGTGACATCCAGAAAATCATGCTGGTCAATTGGCCGAAGAAACGATATTGGTTTTCGCTTGCCGGGGCTTATACGGAGCTGGGCGAGGATAACAACCTGTTCGCGTCCTACGACGCCGCGCACACTCAGAAAATGCTGGAAAGAGAATCCGAACTCGTGACGATGGCGCAGCTCTATATGCAGCACGAGGTTCCTTACAAGGCGGCGAGATTGCTCGACTACGAAATGGAAAATGGCAGAGTCTCGCGAAATGCCAAGAATTACAGGCTGCTGTCGCAGGCCTGGTCTCTTGCACAGGAAGACGAGATGTCCATTCCCGCACTCAAGGAAGCTGCGAGGCTGAGTAATGAAGGCGAGCTGAACCTGAGGCTCGGCAACGCCTATTTGAACCTCGGCCGGTACACGGAGTGTGTAGCCGCGGTCCAGGCCGGTTTGAGAAAGGGCGGCATCAAGAGCCCCGACAATGCCCAGATTTCTTTGGGCATGTGCCTGTATAACCAGCAGAAGTATCGCGCGGCGATCAATGCCTTTCGTGAGGCACGGAAGACGCGACGTTCGGCCAGAATCGCTAATCAGTGGATCAACGTGATTAACAGCGATATCAAGCGGAACGAGCAGATCGCACTCGCCGAAGCGGCAGCACGAAAACAGCTTCGAGAGCTGGCGAAGCGTCGCGAAGCCAGCGGCAGGATCTGAGCCAGGGACATTGCGGACCGAACACGTTTACCTGCCAGGCAGGGTAAGAATCACGCAGCTGATCAATCGGCAGGGACGTTGACCGGACTCGGTCAACGTCCCTACAATGGCGCCCTTTTACCCGGAACAAGTAATGCCGAGGGTCACCTACATAATGCCGGATGGCGAACGCCTTGAAGTTGAAGTCGACAGCGGCTATTCGGTAATGGAAGGGGCGATCAACAACAACGTCGAGGGAATCGTTGCCGAATGTGGTGGCGCGTGTGCGTGTGCGACCTGTCATAGTTATATCGACGAGAGCTGGCTCGACCGGCTGCCCGAAATGGATGACATGGAGGACAGCATGCTCGACGCCGCCTATGAGAGAAAGGACAACAGCCGGTTGACATGCCAGATTGAAATGAATGATGATCTGGACGGCCTGATCGTCCATGTTGCAGACAACGAAGCATAAGTAGAAACCTTACAAAACGTAATCAGGGGATCAGCGGCGGTACTCGGCCGTCTCAGGAGGAGTTTCATGTCAATACAAGCAGGAGAAAAAATGCCGTCCGGTGCATTCGGAGTGATGACCGATGCAGGTCCCGGCGCAGTTTCGACGGAGGATTTATTTGGCGGCAAGAAAGTGGTTCTGTTTTCGGTTCCGGGTGCATTTACGCCGACCTGTTCCATGAACCACCTGCCGGGGTTCATCGATCACGCCGACGAAATTCTTGCCAAAGGCGTGGACACGATCGCCTGCATGGCCGTTAACGATATCTTTGTGATGGATGCCTGGGGTAAAGACAGGAGCGTTGGCGATAAGATATCGATGCTCGCCGACGGCAATGGCGAATACGCAAGTGCACTCGGTCTCGAGATGGACGCTACCGGTTTCGGCATGGGCATGCGTGGCCAGCGATTTGCAATAATCGTCGACGATGGTGTTGCAGCTCACGTAGCCGTAGAGGAGCCCGGCAAGTTCGAAGTGAGTTCCGCGGAATCTGTTCTGGCGAATCTCTGAATACACGAACTACAGATTGTGGGTGAACATGGAGTTGCCCAGGCTCCGCGGTCGCCCGTCGCAGGTCTCAGCGATCAGGAGCCGATGGCTTTCTCGAGCTCCGGAACGATCTGGAAAAGATCGCCGACGATGCCGAGGTCGGCTACCTCAAATATCGGCGCATCCTCGTCTTTGTTAATAGCAACGATCGTGCCTGCGTCTTTAATGCCGGTGAGATGCTGAATCGCTCCCGAAATTCCAATGGCGATGTAAAGATCCGGCGCGATAATCTTGCCTGTCTGGCCAACCTGCATTTCGTTGGCGACATAGCCGGCATCGACAGCCGCACGCGATGCGCCTACACCGGCACCGAGCGCATCGGCGAGTTTGAAAATGATGTCGAAATTCTCGCTGCTGCCGAGGGCGCGACCGCCCGAGACGACTTTTGTCGCCGTCTGTAAATCCGGCCGATCGGATTGTCCCGCCTGCAACTCGACAAACCGGGTGTGATCGGGAATATCGGCATCCAGAGATACCTGTTCAACGATCGCGGAATTGCCGGAGCCGACGGCACTGAACGAAGCGGTCCTGACGGTTGCGACCACCGGTCTGTCGTCGGGTGCCTCGACCGTGAGTATTGCATTGCCGGCGTAAATCGGGCGCTTGAACTTGTGGGTGCCCAATACCGTCATCACGTCGCTGATTTGATTCACGCCAAGCAAAGCGGCCACCCTTGGCATCAGGTCTTTACCGAAAGTCGTTGAGGGGCCCAGCAGATGCGAATAGCCGTCCGCCATCGCGACAAGCTGCGGGGCGATGATCGCGGCCAATGGATACCGGTTCGATGGACTATCGACAAGCAGGACCTTGCTGACTGAGTCCAGTTGAGCTGCCTCATTGGCGATATCAGTGCCGTCTTCGGCGAATACGGCCACATCGATTTTCGCGTCGGCTAGTTTGGTGGCACATGCTATGCACTTCGCGGTGCTGAGGTTGAGGGATGATCCGTCGTGTTCCGCAATTACGAGTATTTTCGACATTACACCAGGCCTTTATCTTTCAGTGCGGCGACAAGTTCTGCGACGTCTTTTACGATGATGCCTTTCTGACGTTGCTCGGGTGGTTCGAAGGTGACTGCCGTTATCGATGCCGCCGATTCAACAGCAAGATCGGCGACGGGTATCTGATCCAGCGGTTTTTTCTTCGCTTTCATGATGTCTGGAAGCTTCACGTAACGCGGCTCATTCAGACGAAGGTCAGTCGTGATAACCGCGGGCAAGTCGACTTCGATCGTCTCGAGGCCGACGTCCACTTCACGCGTAACTTTGGCAGTCGATCCATTCAGCTCAATCCTCGATGCAAAGGTTGCCTGCGGTCGTCCCCATAGTGCGGCAAGCATCTGACCGGTCTGGTTATTGTCGTCGTCAATCGCCTGCTTGCCGAGAAGAACCAGCTCCGCCGCCTCTCGTTTGATCAGTTCCAGGAATATTCTTGCGCCGGTCAGAGGATTCACTGACTCCGCAGTCTCGACGAGAATGGCCCTGTCGGCGCCCATCGCTAACCCTGTACGCAGCTGTTGTTGACACTCACTTCCGCCAATCGAGACGACGACGACCTCGTTGGCTTCGCCACGCTCCTTCATGCGCAATGCTTCTTCGAGCGCGATTTCGTCGAAAGGATTGATACTCATCTTGACGCCGTCTGTTTCGACGCCGGAACCGTCCGATCGGATCCGGACCCGCACGTTGTAATCAACCACGCGTTTCAGACCCACAAGTACTCTTTCCACGAACCGTTCTCCTGGTTTCGAATAGAATTGCAATTATGGCCAACAGCCGCAGGACTGCGCGTCGCATATTGTCTCCGAGGACAAACCGCTGTACAAGGCGGATATGACGTTTCGCCACGGTTCGGCTCTTTTTGACAGGACATCCACCGGAAATGACCAGTTACAATTATTTGATCAGGGTCGACGAGCTGAGACAACAACTGAATGAGCCGCACTGGCGGGTGGTGGATTGCCGTTTTGACCTGATGCAGCCGGCAAAAGGATGTGAAGAATATCGGCAGGACCACATTCCGGGCGCTCAATATGCCAATCTCGATCAGGACCTCGCCGGGCCAGTCACTGCTTCGACGGGTCGGCATCCTTTGCCTGCGGCCGACGCATTTGCGCTGACATTGAGTGCCTGGGGCATTGGCGAGGACTCACAGGTCATTGTTTACGATCACGCGAGCGGCGCGATAGCGGCCCGACTGTGGTGGATGCTGAGATGGCTTGGCCACGAGCACGTTGCCGTGCTGGATGGCGGGTATGCCGCCTGGCAGAAAGGCGGATATCCCGTATCTCACAGAGACGAAACCATTGTCCGCGCGCGATTCCAGCCGCTGCCCGATGCAGGACTTATCATCTCGACTGACGAGCTCCTGGCATCGCTGAAAGCCGGCGGGGGGCCGCCAATTGTCGACGCGCGTGCCAGGTTGCGGTACGCCGGCAGCAGCGAAGCACTTGACCCGGTGGCGGGTCATATTCCGGGCGCAGTGAATCACCCATTCTCGGAAAGCGTTGCCGCCGATGGCACCTGGAAAAGCCGGGACGAGCTGCAAGCAGGCTGGGCTGGAGTTTTCGGAGACGCCAGGGGTGGGGCCTGGGTCAGCATGTGCGGCTCAGGGGTAAGCGCTTGTCACCTGGCCTTGTCGGCACGGCTCGCCAGCTATCCGGAGCCACGCCTGTATGTCGGCTCCTGGAGCGAATGGATACTGGATCCTGACCGTCCGATTGCCACCGATGCGGCCTGAGCCGGCCGGCGATGCAAGATCGGGCAGCCTGTCGGCTCGATCGGCTGCGGATTTGCGATGAACTTAATGCCAAATCCGGCAGTCCAAACAATGAAAGTCGCTGATCTGAATTGGGCATCATAGGGTGCATCTCCGGCTAGCAGCATGAGTAAAAAAATTATTTTAAAACAGTTAATTATTATACTTTTCTTAAGTATTTTCTCACCATTGATGCTGGCCCAGGCCGATGATTTTGACCCCGCAGTCGAGCTCGATTATCGAGGATCGGATTGCATCTCGATCCGGACTATCCGAGACTATACGGTCCTGGATGACAGGAACCTGCTGATATGGGCTTCACCGAAGCGGCCATATTTTGTCAGGCTATCCAGTCCGGCCTGGGGGCTCAGGGGCTCGTTCCAGATAGGAACCCTGTCCAGAGACGACCGGCTTTGTCCATACGGCGGTGACGCGCTTGTTTTTGACTCCGCAGGTCGGGACACAGCAAGAATTGCTTCAATTCGACGTATTAATGAGGATGAGGCAGATTGGTTACTCGTGCGGTTCGGCAAGAAAGAGCCGGCCGGCGACCAGGCCCCGGCGCCTAATCCTGTAGAAGGTGCCGAGGTCGAAGAGCTAGATTGAGTCGATTCGACATCTGATCGGTCGATTCAGTCGCGCAATCCGCAATCTCCGTGCGGACCCGGCCCGGCCAACCCTGTGGGGTTGGCCGGGTTTTTTGTGGTTTATTCAGACGGAAAACAATGCTTACATAGCGCTGGTGTTCGACGACAAATCCTCGTAATCGCTGTAATTACCCACAAACTCAAGAAATCGCTTGCGGTCTTCTCTTACCGCCTCGACAATCCCGTGCTCTGGAAACTCATGAGCAATCGCAGGAGCCCGTCCTTACGGGCGCTTTGTCCATGCCCGGACCATTAAACAGCTTGAAAGTTATCGATATGAGCCGAGTGCTTGCCGGACCATGGGCGGGCCAGCTGCTTGCGGACTACGGCGCCGAAGTCATCAAGATCGAGCGTCCCGGTGTTGGTGACGACACCAGGAGCTGGGGGCCGCCGTGGCTGCGCGATTCGGCTGGCAACGACACGAAAGAAGCAGGTTACTTCCAGTCGACCAATCGCAACAAGCGTTCAGTAACAGTCAACCTGGCGCACCCTCTGGGGCAGGAGCTGATCCGAAAGCTTGTCGCCAGGAGCGATGTTTTGCTGGAGAATTACAAAGTCGGATCATTGCAGCGGTACGGGCTGGATGCGACCACTCTTTGCGAGCTCAATCCGGCACTGATTTACTGTTCGATCTCGGCGTACGGGCAGTCGGG
>JACZWL010000012.1 GCA_022572185.1 Pseudomonadota bacterium
GCACTGGAGGCGGAGTACAGCGCCATAGTCAGCTGTGCTTCGAACGAAGTCTTTGCAGTGACCGCTAGCGGGAGCGACTAGCTCGACGCCAGCTTGATCCCAGAAACCCCGCTTCGGCGGGGTTTTTTGTTGCACCGCATGAGTCCGCTTTGGGTCGTTAGCGGACCTTTCAGCCAATATTAGCCCAATGTCCGCTTCCGGGCGTAAAGCGGTCGTTCCCCAACGACTTTTCAAACAGAAAAATCTGAACGTCTGCTTTTCCCGGTAGCGGTCGTTCGATTCTGGCGAAGCGGCATGAATTCAAGGGCGGCAGTCGGCCACAAGCGGACCTTGATGATTCTATAAACTAGTGGCTGCGTCGATTACCGAGTCTGATCGCCGGTGTTCAATGTCTTAGCACACTATTCGCTTTGATCGTCAGGCCCGTCGCTCTGATCGGCTGGCGCATCACTTTGATCGGCAAGCTCATCGCTCTGACCGGTTATCGCAACCTCGTCCTTCTGCTCCTCGTCTAGCACCGCATCAATCCGCGCAAACAATTCGTCCGCCATGCCATTTAGCTCCTGTGCGGGCCCTTGCAATGCGCTCATCGCTGCGGGGCTCAGATCAAATCCCATCATTTTGACTTGGTCGTTCAGCGAACTAACTAACGGATGATAGGCTTCGCCTGTTAACGTCATTCTTTCAATCATCCCATCGTATCGTTGCTTTGACGCATCCATTCGCTGCATGCCTAGCTCTTTAAGCGATTCGTTCTCGAAAGATTCGAGTCCTTCCGCCCATGCATTGAATACCTTGTCTGCTTGCTTCTGCATTTTCTTAACGCGATCACCGGTTTTCTCGGCGACTTTTTCGCTTTTCTCGAGAGCCTTAACGAGCTTTTTGTACGTTGATTCCGGTTTCTTGGCCTCGCCAGCTATCAGCATGTTATACAGAGCTACGGTTGATTCGAGCTCAGATCTCGCATCAGTGAGTGAATCCCTGGCATCCTGACTATAGTCGAGGAACTTCTTTGACTCTTTTGAGCCCGCCTGTGCCATAGCGTTACTGAAACACAGGAGCAAAACAGTTCCAATCAAGGCAAATAATGCCGGCTTTGGTCGAGCCTGAAATACGGGTAACCCTTGGATTAATTTATTCATTGTTTTACCTCCATACGTGGGTCGCGGCTCAATTGACGCCGTGACTCAGACGCGAATTATACAGTTAATCTTTATTGACGGTGCTCAACTATCGTATTCGGAATTGGCAGTAGGACTCGCGCCGTTTTGCCGTGTAATCCGACTCGAGCACCGAAGCGCCGATAAGTACTGCGGGAGTCAAGCCAATTTCTCAAATCCTGCCATCATCCGAACGTCCGCAATGGGTCGTCAGCGGCCCCTCAGAACTGTACCACCCCAATGGCCGCTATTGAGCGCAAAGCGGACGTTCCAGCTGATTCGTCGTGTAAGTCACTGGTCCTTGGTGTCACAGTGGGTTAATTTTCGACGCTGATTCACAAGCAATCGCACGGAACGATTTCACGCGATGATGAATCGTTTCGGGGCTCCCAAGTTTGCGGAAACTGACGGATAGTGAATGCGCGGTAAACCTTAGGGGAATGGTCGTGGTGGTGCACTGGGCTTGGACTTACTGTGGACTTACATGGGGTCGAGAGCTGACTTTCTGATCCTGAATCTCGTGCTAAGTGATTGATATTATTGGTCGGGGTGAGAAGATTCGAACTTCCGGCCCCTGCCTCCCGAACACAGAGCGCGACTCCTTCAATGCCTTGTCACGACGCTGGAAAGTGAATATGAGGGTAACTTGGAGCAATTGTGGCTAGATGAAGCGGCAGGACGCCTGTCACACCTCTTGTAAAGTGGGCAACAGGAGCGCCGGGCGCTCAGTTGCCAGTGAGCGAAGTCGTTCTGCGGTAAGCTAGCCCGAATGTATCAGACAGGATGGAGGCCTGCATGGATAAGACCGGTCTGGAAAGCATTCTGGCGAATCCAACACATTACGAGGGTACCTATCTCGAATTTCTGGGCTTTCGACTGACAGCCTGGCGAGAGGGCTTCGCGAGACTCGAGATGCCGGTCCGGCCGGACCACCGCAATACCGTTGGCTTTCTGCACGGCGGCGTCATCGCCTCGCTGCTTGATATCGCCGGCGCAGTCGCAGGTAGCCACGGCATTGCAGATGAGTTCGTCTCGATTACAATCAATCTCAGCTGTAACTACATGGCGCCGCACCGAGGCGATACGGTGATCGCCGAGGGCGAGTTGGTTAGAACCACAACATCTCTGTTCTTTGCCCAGGCGAAGCTCCTGGATCCCGAGCACAATCTTCTATGCGCCACGGCGACAGGAACGTACAAGGCCAAGCCAAGGGAGCCCGTACAATGACAGTCGCGGATCGGTTCAATCTGGATGGGCGGGTGGCTCTGGTCACGGGGGCCGGTTCCGGCCTTGGCCGGCAGTTCGCCGAAACGCTGGCGGACGCGGGTGCCACCGTTATTCTTGCAGCGCGGCGACGGGAAAAACTCGAGGAGGCCGCTCAATCAATTGCAGACAAGGGCGGCAACGCGATCTGTGTCGATCTCGATGTCACCGATTCTGCCTCGGTACGAGACTGTTTTGCAGAGGTCGAGTCAACCACCGGCATCGCCGATATCCTGGTGAACAACGCGGGCATCAATCGCGCGGGATTTCTTGTCGACTTGAGTGAGGAAGACTGGGATGTCGTGATCGATACCAATCTCAAAGGCGTGTTCCTGGTTGCACAGGCTGCGGCGAAGGCAATGATCAGAGCTGAGAAGCCGGGCAGTATCATCAATATCGCGTCCATACTCGGATTTCGTGTCGCCAAAATGCTCGGTTCCTATATTGCGGCCAAGAGCGGTGTCGTGAATCTAACCAGGACAATGGCGCTCGAATGGGCGAGATACGGCATCCGGGTCAATGCGATCGCGCCGGGTTACTTTCTGACAGAGATGAACGAGGACTTTTTTAAGACAGACGTCGCCAGGAAAATGCTTGTGCAGGTCCCGATGCGGCGAATCGGTGAACTCGGGGAATTGTCCGGTCCGCTGCTGCTTCTTGCATCAGACGCCGGCAGTTTTATGACCGGCAGCACGATAGAAGTGGACGGTGGGCAACTCTGTAGTTCCTTGTAGTCCGGTATTCCGAAACAAAGAAGCAGGATCGAAACCATGGGCCCGCTCCAAGGCTTCAAAATCATAGAAATTGCCGGCATTGGTCCTGGCCAGTTTTGCGGCATGTTGCTCGCCGACATGGGCGCCCAGGTCATTCGCATAGATCGCCTGTCCGACGCGGATCTCGGTATCCCCCTGCCGGCGAAATACAACCTGATGAATCGAAGCCGGCCGACGATCGCGATTGATCTGAAGCATGCGGACGGTGTCGAACTTGTACTTCGTTTGTGCGCGGATGCCGACGCGCTGTTCGAAGGTTTTCGACCCGGGGTGATGGAACGGCTTGGGATCGGGCCAACGGAGTGTCTGGGCCGAAATAAACGTCTGGTCTATGGACGCATGACCGGCTGGGGTCAAGACGGGCCACTGGCGGACTCGGTCGGACATGATGGCAATTACATTGCTCTGGCAGGCCCGCTTGCGGCCATCGGGACAAAAGACGGACAACCCGTCATGCCTCTGAATCTCGTTGCGGATTTCGGCGGTGGTGGAGTCTATCTCGCCATGGGGATGCTTGCTGCCATGCTCGAAGCCGGTCGGTCCGGCGAGGGACAGATCATTGATGCCGCGATGGTCGATGGCGCGGCTTCGCTAATGACTCTGTTTTATGGACTGCGCGCCGGCGGCATGTGGTGCGAGGATCGGGGCAGCAACTTATTGGACGGGGGCGCGCCGTTCTACCGGACCTATGCGACCAAAGACAGGAAAAGCGTTGTGGTTTGCGCGATAGAGAGGCGATTTTTTCACGCGTTGCTTGAAGTACTGTCGATAGACGAGATTGATCCAAACGATCAGTTCGACACCGCCAGGTGGCCAGAGCACGCCGCTTGTTTCGAGGCCGTGTTTGTCACCAAGACACGGGACGAGTGGAGCAAATTGCTGGAAGGCAGCGATGCGTGTTTCGCGCCGGTGCTTTCAATGACAGAAGCGCCGAACCATCCACACAACAAGGCCCGAAAAACATTCGTGGAGTGCGACGGAATCGTCCAGCCTGGTCCGGCGCCGCGCTTTTCTCGTACCCGCTCAGAAATAAAAAGTCCGCCAGCGGAGCCCGGCACCGCCGGCAACGAGGCCCTCAGTGAATGGGGCTTATCGGAGGTCGAAATCGAGAGGCTGCAGAAGGCCGGCGTGATCGGCAAGCCCGCCAACGGCTGAGTTTGCGGCTCTTTCGACGCTTGTCGCGCCTTGTCTGTTGCAGTATAATCACTTGCTTGTTGACAACAAGTTTCTTATAAAGTCTGTATTACTTATTGATTAACAAACTCTTTTTAAGTCTTCGAGGCACTCAATTTGTCCACCGATCCCCAGCCTGTTGCGGAGAATGGCCAGTCCTTGACTCAGGCAGAACGCACCGCGATTTCGGACAAAGCCATGATCGATGCTGCGATCGAGCTGATCCTGGAGCACGGCACCGACAAGACCACTTTGCAGGCGATCGGCGAAAAGGCAGGCTATAGCCGTGGTCTCGCCACCTACCGTTTCGGATCCAAAGCAGGTCTTTATGACGAGGTATGCAAATCAATCTCCAGGGACTGGCTCGGGTACCTGAAAGAAGGGGTCGGTGACAAAGTGGGCATCGACGCCATGTGCACTGCTCTCGATTCATTTTTCCAGTTTGTGTCTGATTCGCCGCGCGACGCACGGGTACTGCAAATTCTTTATTGCGGTGCGGCGAGTCCCAGGTCCGAATACCGGCAGACTTCCATCAACATACATCGGCGCCAGCAGGACGACGTTGCCGACTGGGTGCGCGCCGGGATGAAAACCGGCGAAATTCGCAAAAATGCAGATCCCAGAAGTATCGCTGCACATTACATCGCCTACATATCAGGAATGACCTATCTCTGGCTGATCGATCCGAAATCGGTCGATTTCAGGAAGGCCAACGAAGATATGAAAGAGCATCTGCAACTTTCACTCGAGAACAGGACAGCAACATGACAGACGCATATATTTTCGATCACGTTCGCAGCCCGCGCGGCCGCGGCAGATCGAACGGCGCACTACACGAAGTAAAACCGATCGACCTGGCGGCGCAGGTACTCGCCAGCCTCAGAGATCGCAATGAACTCGATACCAGCAAAGTCGACGATGTCGTATTCGGCTGCGTCATGCCGGTCGGCGAGCAGGGTTCCTGTGTCACCCGACTCGCGGTATTGAATGCCGATTACGATGAAAGCGTGCCCGGAAAGCAAATCAATCGTTTTTGCGCATCGGGCCTCGAAGCAATCAACAGTGCGGCAGCCCAGGTCATGTCGGGGCAATCCGATCTCACCATTGGCGGCGGCCTCGAATCCATGTCGAGAGTACCGATGGGTTCGGATTCCGGTGCCATGCACGCTGATCCCGCGTTCGCCTATAAATCCTATTTCGTGCCTCAGGGAATCGGCGCGGACCTTATTGCCACCAAGTACGGTTTCTCGCGCGAAGACGTTGACACATATGCCGTTGAGAGCCAGCGACGTGCCACGAATGCCTGGCACAAGGGCTATTTCGATAATTCGGTGATACCGATCCAGGACCGCATAGGCATGACGTTGCTCGACAAGGATGAGCACATTCGTCCCGGTACGACCATGGAGGACCTCGCAGGGCTCAAGGCAGCATTCGAGGTGCCGGGTGAACAAGCCGGTTTCGATTCGGTTGCTTTGCAGAAGTACCCCGAGCTTGAGGCCATCAATCACGTGCATACAGGTGGCAATTCGAGCGGCATTGTCGACGGATCTGCTGCGGTATTAATTGGTTCCAAAGATATGGGTGATGCGCTCGGCCTCAAGCCACGGGTGCGCATCAAGGGCTTTGCGTCCATCGGAACTGATCCGACAATCATGCTGACAGGACCGGCGCCATCGGCGGAAAAAGTGCTCAAGCGCTGCGGAATGACCACAGACGACATTGACTTGTTCGAACTCAACGAAGCGTTCGCATCCGTCGTTATGTTGTTCATGCAAAAACTCGGCATCGACCATGACAGGATCAATGTCAACGGCGGTGCGATCGCGATGGGGCATCCTTTGGGCGCGACCGGAGCCATGATTTTCGGCACGGTACTGGACGAACTCGAGCGCCGGGATCTGAATACCGCGCTGATTAATTTATGCGTCGGTGGTGGCATGGGTACCGCGACCATCATCGAACGCGTATAGCAGTTTCGGCTTGTCAGCCGTTCCTGCAAATCACTACTCCTGAAAATTTCATTGGTTTTGGATGAAAAAATGAAAACGATTGATTATGAAATTGATAAAGACGGTGTCGTCGTTCTGACGATCGACGTTAAAGACCGGTCGATGAATGTCATGACGCCGGAGTTTCTGCAGGACCTGTCGGATGCTGTCGACAAGATTGCGGCTGACGACAAAGTCAAAGGTGCTGTTATTACGTCCGCTAAAGATTCTTTCATGGCGGGTGCCGATTTGTTGGAGCTGGTCGAGACGTTCGAGCAGCGTACCGACGCGGAGGAGGTCTATGGCTGGTGCCGCGGATTGCAGCAGACACTGAGAAAGTTGGAGACCTGTGGCAAGCCATTCGCTGCGGCGATCAACGGCACGGCGCTTGGCGGCGGTCTCGAAATCTGCCTGGCCTGCCACTACCGAGTGGCCGCAAATAACCCGAAATCCGTCCTCGGTCTGCCGGAAGTCACGGTCGGGCTGATGCCCGGCGGCGGCGGTACCCAGCGCCTGCCGAGACTCATTGGCATTGAACCGGCTTTACAACTGATTACACAAGGCAAGCATTTGAAAGCTACAGAAGCCGTCGAAGCAGGTATCGCAGATCAACTGGTCGAACCCGGCAAGGAAATTGCAGCTGCCAAAGCCTGGGTGCTCGAGACAGGCGATCCCGAGCAGCCCTGGGACAAGAAGGGCTTCAAAGTGCCGGGCGGTGCGGGGCTCATGAACCCGTCTGCCATTCAGACATTCATGTTCGGTACGGCATTGTTGCAGAAGATGACCAAGCACAATTACCCGGCGCCAATCGCGATTATGTCGGCCGTCTATGAAGGCACGGTTCTACCGATAGACAAGGCGCTCGACATTGAATCCAAGTATTTCGCATTGATGCTGATGAGTCCGGTATCGCGCAACATGTCCCGTACTTTGTTCATCAACAAGGGGGCTGCTGACAAGCTGGTGCGCAGGCCGAGTGAGCCGGAAAAGCGGCTGGTCAAAAAGCTCGGCATTCTCGGCGCCGGGATGATGGGCGCCGGTATTGCTTTTGTTTCGGCACGAGCCGGCATGCAGGTTATGCTGCTCGACACGACGAAGGAAAAAACCGAATTTGGCAAAGACTATTCCCGCGACCTCCTGCAAAAACGAATCGACAAAGGCCGTATGACGTCGGACAAGGCTGCCGACATTCTGGATCGGATTCATACGACGACAGAATTTGATGACCTTGCCGGTTGCGAGCTCGTCATCGAGGCAGTATTCGAAGACAGGAAGATCAAAGCCGATGTTACCGCGAAGACCGAGGCCATTATTGCTGGCGATGCGATCTTTGCTTCGAATACGTCGACATTGCCGATCACGGGACTCGCCGAGGCTTCCAAACGGCCGCAACACTTCATCGGCATCCACTTCTTCTCGCCGGTAGAAAAGATGCCGCTGATCGAGGTCATCGTTGGCAAGAAAACCAACGATGTCGCGATTGCACAGGCGCTTGATTACATTCAGCAACTGCGGAAGACGCCGATCGTTGTCAACGACAGCCGGGGCTTTTACACCAGCCGCGTTTTCAGCGTATTTAGCCGCGAGGGCATTAACATGCTGTGCGAAGGCGTCAACCCGGCGCTGATCGAGAACGTCGCGAAACACGCGGGAATGCCGGTCGGCCCGCTTGCTGTCACGGACGAGGTTTCGCTCGAGTTGAGCTACCACGTGATGAAGCAGACAAAACTGGATCTCGGTGAACTTTACGTCTCCTCGCCAGCCGATGCGGTGATCAGCAAGTTCGTCGAGGAACTCGACCGCCGGGGCAAGCGCTTCGGCAAAGGATTTTATGACTATCCTGAGGACGGCAAAAAACACCTGTGGTCGGGCTTGAAGGAACTCTATCCATTGGCTGACGAACAACCATCGGCAGATGAAGTCAGAAAGCGCATCCTCTATTCGCAGGCGATAGAGACGGTACGCTGCATGGACGAAGGGGTTGTCACACATCCGGCCGATGCCGACATCGGATCTGTTTTCGGCTGGGGTTTTCCGCCTTACACAGGCGGCACGATCTCTTTCATCGAGACGGAGGGCCTCAAGAACTTTGTCGCGGAGGCCGATCGCCTGGCTGCGGTATACGGCGAACGTTTCGCCGTGCCCGGCAGCCTGCGGTCGATGGCTGTTAAGGGCGAGACGTTCTACCAGCTTGCCGATGTGCAAGCGCATCGTTCGGCAGCCTGAGGAGAGCTGGATGGGCGACTACGAGACAGTGAAATACAGCCAGGACGCTGCGGTAGCGATCATCACAATTTTCCGCCCCGACGCGATGAACTCGTTCAACACCGAACTTCGCCGGGACCTGTTGACAGCCTTCGAAAGAGCCGCAGGCGACGATTCGGTTCGGGTGGTCATTCTGACTGGCGAGGGCCGTTCGTTCAGCGCCGGCGCTGACTTGAAGGATAGTCTTTCTACTGATCGGTCGGTCGAGCAACAACTCCAGGAGGAGTACCGACCGGTACTCGAATGTATTGCCGAAATGAGGCAGCCGGTTATCGCCGCCGTGGGCGGATCCGCAGCTGGTATCGGTGTGTCATATGCGCTGACCTGCGATCTTCTCATAATGGCGGACAACGCGTTCCTGCTGTCACCGTTTACGACCATCTCCCTGGTGCCGGACGGCGGGCTGAGCTGGCTGCTGGTGCACCAGCTCGGCTACCGCAGGGCGTTTCAGTTGAGCATCGAGTCCGAGCGAATCAGTGCGGAGCGCTGCGTCGAACTGGGTCTGGCCAATAAGTCGGTACCGGCGGATGCTCTCATGGATGAAACGTTGAAATGGGCACATGCGCTTGCCAAGCGCGCGCCTCTGTCACTTGCTGCAACCAAAAAAACCATGCGTCATGCGGCGAGTCACGGCTGGGCAAGCACGTTCGATGTCGAGGCCTCGTTACAAAATGCGCTGCGAGCCAGCGAAGACTGCGAAGAGGGCATCAATGCGTTTTTCGAAAAGCGTAAAGCAACTTTCAAGGGCCGCTAATCAGGCGATATATCGGTAATCAATTTTCCAGTTTCAGGACACAGGCTATGAGCCGCAAGATATTTGATAGCGAACACGAGATGTTTCGTGATTCAGTACGCAACTTCATGCAGAAGGAGGTCCTGCCTTATCGCGATAAATGGCACGAGCAGGGCATCGTCGATCGCGAGGCTTTCTTGAAAGCCGGGCAACAGGGCCTTCTGCTGATGTGGGCCGATGAAAAATACGGTGGCGCCGGCATAGCGGATTTCCGTTACGAACAGGTTCTTATCGAAGAAAACGCACGTTATGGCGATGCCGGATTTTTCATGACACTGCATAGCCGCCTGGTCGGGCCTTATATTGGCGAACTCGGTACCGAAGAGCAGAAAGCACGCTGGCTGCCGAAATGCGTTACCGGCGAACACATTCTGGCCTTCGCAATCACCGAACCCGGCGCCGGCAGCGATGTGGCCGGCATAAGAACGAAAGCTGAAGACAAGGGCGATCATTACTTGCTGAACGGTTCGAAGACCTATATTTCGAACGGCATCCTAGCCGATCTTGTGGTAGTCGTCGCGAGGACAGACCAGAGCAGCCGTCATGGACTGAGTCTTTTCGTCGTCGAACGCGGCATGGAAGGATTCGAGCGGGGCCGCAATCTCAAGAAGATGGGCTTGAAGAGTCAGGACACGGCCGAGTTGTTTTTTGATAACGTCAAAGTACCGAAGGAAAACCTTCTGGGTGAGCTGAACCGTGGTTTCTATCAGCTGATGCACTTCCTTGCGGAAGAGCGTCTGCTCGGTGCAGTCGGCTACCTGGCTGCCGCCGATGCGGCATTCGATATCACGATGGATTACATCAAGGAGAGAAAAGCGTTCGGCCAGACAATAGCCGATTTTCAGAACTCGCGGTTCAAGATGGCGGACATGCGCATGAACATCGATGTTGCACAGGCGTTCATCGACCAGTGTGTGGAAGAACACGACCGAGGTGAGTTGAGTGCCGACGCGGCAGCAAAGGCAAAACTTTTCACGAGCGAACTGGAGTGCCGTGTCATAGACGACTGCGTGCAGCTGCATGGTGGCGCAGGCTACATGGATGAGTACCCGATTTGCCGCATGTACCTGAATGCACGCGTCTCGACAATCTATGCGGGCAGTTCGGAGGTGATGCGCGAAATCATCGCGCGTTCCGTCGGCCTCGACCCGCGCAAGAAGAAAAAGGAGGCCGGTGAGATCCAGGCCAGCGCAGCATAGGATTGCTGCTAGTGGTCCATCGATATAGCCTTGTTGGACCACTAGTTCATTACTGGGGCTAAGAAATGCGTATTGCGTTCGTTGGGTTGGGTGTCATGGGCTACCCGATGGCTGGTTTCCTTGCAGGCGCCGGCCACGAAGTTACGGTCTACAACAGGACAAGAGCGAAAGCCGAGGCATGGCAGAAGAACCATGGCGGGGCAACAGCCAATACACCTGCCGCCGCCGCCGCTGTCGCGGAAATCGTATTCTGCTGTGTTGGTGATGATCCCGATGTCAGGGTCGTGATTCTCGGCGATGAGGGCGTCCTGGAAGGCATCAGTGACGGCGCAGTCGTCGTCGATCACACGACGGCCTCGGCAAAGGTAGCGCGCGAAGTCTATCAGGCCGCTAAAGAAAAAAATGTCGGCTTTCTGGATGCGCCATTGTCGGGTGGTGAGGCCGGCGCGCAAAGCGGCCAGCTGAGCATAATGGTCGGCGGCGACGCCGACATCTATGAACGTGTGCTACCGGTCATGCAGTGTTACGCCAAAGCATGCACACATATCGGTCCTGCCGGTTCAGGGCAGCTCGCCAAAATGGCCAATCAAATCTGTATTGCGGGCGTTGTCCAGGGACTGTCCGAGGCATTGCATTTCGTCAAACGTGCCGGCCTCGACCCTGCCGCCGTCATTGACGCGATCTCCAAAGGTGCCGCGCAATCCTGGCAAATGGAGAATCGCTGGGAAACGATGGTCAACAACTATTTCGATTTCGGTTTCGCTGTGGAGTGGATGCGCAAGGACCTGAGAATTGCCCTGGAGGAAGCTGATGCAAACGGCGCGACACTTGAGATGACCAGGCTCGTTGACGGTTTTTACGAGGAAGTTCAGAAACTTGGCGGGAATCGTTGGGACACGTCGAGCTTGATCGCCCGCCTGGAGAAATAAACGCGAATAAAACATCTGAAAATCGCCCGTCCTGACGGGCGATACGCATATTGGGCTATAATTAACGCTATCGCAGGGGTGGCCTGTCCGGCCTGAGATCCGTGGCGCTGCATGAGGCGGCGTCGATACGGGAACCCTTAGAACCTGACCCGGTTAATGCCGGCGTAGGAAGAGGATTCTCAAATGCTGCCAATTTCATTTTTCCAGCGACGCCCTGTCGGCGCTGTCGTTATTTTTTTCCTGCCCGTAACACTACTGCCAGATTTTTCGGCCGCAGAAGAAATACTGGAGGAGATTATCGTTACTGCGGATTTCCGCGGGCGTACCGCGGCGGAGTTGCCCGCAAGCATTACTGTCCTTGACCGCAAGATGATTGAGCAGGCGGCCGTGCAGCACTTCGAAGAACTGGTCTTCATCGTGCCGAATTTCAACTGGTCAGGCGACGGAAACCGGGCACGGTATTTTCAGATTCGCGGCGTGGGCGAACTCGAACAATACGAGGGCGCACCAAACCCATCCGTTGGTTTCCTGATCGATGATATCGATTTCAGCGGGATAGGAACGATCGCGACGCTGTTCGATGTGCAACAGATAGAAGTACTGCGAGGGCCGCAGGGGACGCGCTTTGGCGCAAACGCGTTGGCCGGTCTCGTGTATGTGCAGAGTGCTGAACCGAGCGACGAGTGGTCCGGCAATATTCGCTTCGGCCTTGCCGATGATGACGCATTTTCGGGTGGTGTCGCATTCGGCGGCCCAATTGCGTCGCCTGGTGGAAACACAAGCTTTAGATTCAGCGTGCACCATTATCAAAGCAACGGTTTCCGCCATAACGCGTTCCTGGGAAGGGACGACACGAACGGCCGTCATGAAACCACCGTCCGCGGCAAATTGCTTTGGCAGACCGATGCCAACTGGACTGTCAAGTTGACCATGATGTACACCGACATAGACGATGGTTACGACGCGTTTGCCGTGGATAACAGTTTTACCGTGCTTTCCGACCGGCCCGGGAAGGACGCGCAGGAGAGTGTTGGATCGTCGTTGAAAGCAGTGTGGCATGGCGCTGATCATTTCAGCCTGACGTCGATTACTTCTTTCGCAAAGTCAGATATCGATTTCAGCTTTGACGCAGATTGGGGTAACCCGGACGCGTGGGCTCCGTTCACGTATGACTTCATTTCAGTCAACGACAGGGAGCGCAGTACGTTGAGCCAGGAATTTCGACTGACGTCGAGTGACGGCGGGCGAATCTTCAATGCATCCACGGACTGGTTGGTCGGCGTGTATGTCACCAGGCTTACCGATGACCTGGAGACGCTCAACCAGGGCTTTTACTTTGATCCGTTCTTCGATTTTTCGCTTGGTCTCGATGACTCGTTCAGCAGCGCTTATGAAGCGATCAACGCAGCTTTGTTCGGCCAGCTCGACTTTAATTTCGGAGATTCCAGTCAGCTTACGCTCGGGGTTCGTCTCGAAGAGCGTTCGACAGATTATGCCGATTCCTCCGGACTGTCATTGGGTCCCGGGGAGACGATGGTCGGTGGCCAGCTGACAGTTAGTCACGGCTTCTCCGAGGCACTGACTGGCTTCGTCAGCCTGTCGAAAGGCTATAAAGCCGGCGGCTTCAACCTGGGGCTGGTGCCGGATGACCGGCGCGAGTTTGAGCAGGAAGCGCTGTGGAATCTGGAAGCCGGGATCAAGTCCTACTGGCTCGATAATGCCCTGGTTTTCAATGCTTCGGTTTTCTACAGCGAACGCAGCGACCAACAGGTCAGGACCTCGTTCCAGTTGGTTCCGAATGATCCCGCGTCATTTGTCTTTTTCACGGATAATGCGGCCAAAGGGCAGACTGTCGGGTTCGAGGCGGATCTCCGCTGGCAACTGAACGAAGCATGGCAGTTTTACGCAAACGCAGGACTCCTGAAGGCCGAGTTCGAAGAGTTCTCGACGCCACAAGTAGACCTAAGCGGGCGCAGGCAGGCGCACGCACCGGATTACACGGTCGCACTTGGCGGCGTTTATCGTCACCCGAGCGGTCTGTTTGCACGGCTGGATTATTCTGCCCGTGACGAGTTTTACTTCGACGTGAGCCATGATCAGTTGTCCCTGGCCGCCGAAATAGTCAATGCACGCATTGGATATGATGCCGACCGCTGGTCAGCACAGCTCTGGGCCCGGAACTTGTTTAACGAACAGCATGCCGTCCGGGGCTTCTATTTCGGCAACGAACCGCCAGACTTCCCGGACAAGCTCTATTTGCGTTACGGTGATCCCCGTCAGATCGGCATTACTTTTGATATGAGGTTTTGACATGCGCGTTGCTGTTGATATCAGTCTTTATCCCCTGGCGGACGATTTTATTCCAGCTATCAAGGATGTCATCGAACGCCTGAATGCATGCGAGTCGCTCGAGGTCATTACGAATCCGATGAGTACCCAGATTCGCGGAGAGTACGACGACGTCATGGCGGCAATCAGCCGCGAGATAAAGACGACTTTCGAGTCATCGCCAAAGGCAGTATTTGCTATCAAGATCCTGAATAACCCGATCGCGGGATAGGCGTCGGGAATGGAATCTCTCGTTTCTGTCGTTTCCAGGCAATATCAGGCGCTGTCGCCAGCAGAACTTCTCGCTGTCCTGCTTGCCGTCGGCTACCTGTTGCTGGCGATTCGACAGAACATCTGGTGCTGGTTTTGTGCTGCCATCAGTACTGCGATTTTCGTAACTCTCTTTCTGCAGGCGAAGCTCTACATGGAGTCACTCCTCAATATTTTCTATTTCGCGATGGCGCTTTATGGCTGGTACATCTGGTATTTTGGCAGGGTCGGGAACGCCGAACTCCCGGTATCAGTCTGGTCACGGTCCATTCATGCGGTCGCGTTGCTGGTGATTGCCGCGATCAGTCTAACGACCGGCTACTTGCTTGACCGGTTTACCGACGCGGCGTTTCCTTACATCGATTCAATGACGACCTGGGCTGCGGTCTGGGCGACATTCCTGGTGACGCGAAAAGTACTGGAAAACTGGTGGTACTGGCTCGTCATCGATGCCATGTCGGTAATCATATACTGGGCACGCGATCTTCAACTGACGTCGCTGTTGTTCGTCATTTACGTAGTGCTCGTTCCGGTCGGCCTGGTGAGCTGGACGCGTTCGTATCGCGAAGATAAGCGGGCCGTGCCAGTGGTGCCGTGAGCAGCACAGTTTCGCCGGCAGAAGCTCTGTCCAGAATTCCCGGCTGGAACGGCAAGCCTGCGACCTGGCGGCAACTAAAGGGCGGTCTGACCAACAGAACCTATCTTGTTGAATGCGCCGATGAGTCTTTTGTCCTGCGGCTCGATGCGGCGCACACGAGCGCCTTCAATCCGGACCGAATCGGCGAGATTGAGATCCAGAAACAGGCTGCGGCAGCAGGACTGGCGCCGGAGCTGATCTTTGCCGCTGCGGATTCCGGAATTTTATTGAGCCGCTATGTGCCCGGCCGGGCTTGGGACACTTCTGACCTCGACGACAACAAGAATCTGGAGGCCTTGGCGGATCTGTTGCGCCGGGTTCATGATCTTCCCGCGTCGGGTATCCTGTTCGACCCGAACAGCGTCGCGAAACGTTATGCGGGGAACCTCGGGCCGCATCACGGCCTGCACGTATTTGCATTGCGCTGCGAAGAAATCATTGCGGAGTTATCCATGAGCGGAATGCTTCGCTGTTGCCACAATGATGTGGTGGCCGCAAATATTATTGCTGATCCAGCGCTCAAACTTCTGGATTGGGAGTATGCCTGTGACAACGATCCAATGTTCGACCTGGCATCACTAATCGGTTTTCACAATCTGGTAGATGACAGGCAGTCCGTGCTGCTCAACGCTTATGCTGGCGGCAACGATCTCGTGCTGAAAGAACGATTGGACGTTCAGGTTCGTCTGTACGATGCCATTCAATGGCTGTGGCTTGCCAACCGGCAGGTGGTCACGCCGACTTCCGCACAGGCAGCGCGACTCGAAGAATTGCAACGGCGGTTGCTGTGACTACTCACCAGCGATTACGAAGCTCGCGCAGCTTCAGGAACACGGTGCGCGGATCCGGGTCATCACCGATTTCAGGAAACGATTCTCTCAGTCTCGCGATGACGGAAGCGCTTTGCAAGCGAAAGAACGTATTGACTTGCCGTTCCTGTGCGAGTGTCGTGACGAGTGCGTCGTCCGGATCCTGGTCCTCGTATTTGGCGATCATATCTGCGGCAACCGTGTTGTCAGGCTCGCGATCGAGCGTGAACTTCAGGTTGTTGACGAGATAATCGTGCCCCGGATAGATGAGCGTGTCGTCTGGCAGCCTTTCAAGCTGGTTCGAGAACGTCTCGTACAGCTCGCTGGGATGGCCTCCGTGATGACAGTTGCCTGCGCCGGCGTTGAACAGGGTATCGCCGCTGAAAAATGCCGGTTGATCTGTGTGTGACAGCAAGCAAATGTGACTCATCGTGTGGCCGGGCGTATCGAGGCATTCGAGTTCAACGGATTTTCCCACGCTGACAATATCCCCGGCACCGACGCCGCGATCCATATTCGGAATACTGTTAGCGGCATTTACGTGCGCGATGATTTTCGCACCCGTTGCTTTGACCATCGCCTTGTTGCCGCCTGTGTGATCGCCATGTTCATGGGTATTCAGGATCTGGGTAATCGTCCAGCCATGGTCTTTTGCTGCAGCCAGACACTTTTCATAATCCAGCGGATCAATCGCCAGCGCATCCCCTGTCTCGGGGCAGGCGATCAGATAATTGAAATTTCTGTAGGCGTTGCCCGTCCAGACCTGCTCAACAATCATCACGTAAACTCCGTCAATATTGCCCGTCAGTGGGCGCAGTCCGCCTGCATCTCGTCCGCGCAGCTCTCGTAAACCAGATCGCCGCCGACCCAGGTCTGAAAAACCTGAATATCGTCGATCTCACTCTCCGGGATCTCAAAGAAATCGCGATCGACCACGATGAAGTCAGCCCACTTGCCGGCTTCGAGGCTGCCGAGGCGATCTTCCTGATGTGCGGCATAGGCCGGGGCCCAGGTAAATGAGTGCAGCGCCTCCTCGCGCGTCAGTGCCTCGCCGGCATACCAGCCGCCCTCCGGCAGGCCGGCGCGGCTCTTGCGGGTGACTGACGCGTACAGCCCATGCATCGGGTTTGCCAGTTCGACCGGGAAATCCGAGCCGTTGGCAATGATGACGCCGGCGTCGAGGAACTTGCGCCAGGCGTATGCGCCCTTGATTCTTTCCGGGCCCACGCGGTCTTCAGCCATGTTCATATCGCTGGTTGCGTGAGTCGCCTGCATCGATGCAATGACGCCGAGCTCTGCGAAGCGGGGAATATCCTCGAGTCGTACGACCTGTACGTGTTCGATACGATTGCGCAGCTGAGAGGGCTTGCCACCCTGAGCCTTGTCAAAGGCATCAAGTGCCATCTTGTTGCCGAGATCGCCAATTGCATGAATAGCGACCTGGAATCCCATGTCGTTCGCTTTCCTGACAAATCCGTCCAGCTCTTCCTGAGACCAGTACGGCAGGCCTCGGTTCTCGACATCATCGTCATAGGGTTCGAACATTGCGGCGCCACGGCTGCCGAACGCCCCGTCGACCATGAGCTTGACAGCCGCAATTACCAGGTGGTCGTTGCCATAGGAAGAAATCGGTTTGCCAATGGCGTCGAGATTTTCGCCAGCCCCCATCACCATGGCGTAAATACGCATGTTCATTTCCTGGTCATCCGCCATCGACATATAGGTTTCGGCTTCCGTGATATTGATCCCGGCATCGTGCACGCTGGTCAGGCCAAGCGAGGTCAGTTGTCTGAACGCTGCCAGAAACGCCTTCCTGTAGTCTTCCTTTGTCGGCGGCGGGATCTTGCTGAAAACCAGATTCATCGCCTTGTCGACCAGCGTGCCCGTCGCATGCCCGTCGGAATCACGGATAATCTTGCCGCCGAACGGATCCGGCGTGTCGTCATCAATGCCGGCGATCGCCAGCGCCTTGCTGTTTGCCCAGCCGGCGTGGCCGTCAATACGCCGCAGCCATACCGGGCGGTCGGCAACGACGGCATCGATGCGGGCTGCCGTCGGGAACTCCTTTACCGGCCAGAGCACCTGGTTCCAGCCGCGGCCCTTGATCCAGGCGGAGCCAGGATTCGCTTTGTCGTAGGCAGCAATACGTTCAACTGCGTGTTCGACGCTCGGCGTCCCGGCGAGGTTCAGTTGTACATTCAGGAATCCCTGATTCGCAACATGCGCGTGCGAATCAACAAGTCCGGGCAACACGAACCGGCCGCGGCCGTCGATCTGCCTCGCATCCGCGTGCCCGGCGAGCAGCTCGTCTGTACCCGTGGCGACGATGCGGCCTTCGTCGTCAAAAATCAGAACACTGAACTGCCTGATGTCGTCATTGGCCGTGGATGTATAGCCGGTCACCGAATGCAGCAGCGTATCGGCTCCCGCCGACGCACAAAGGCCCGTGAGGCATGCAAGATAAACAATGGTTCCTAAAATCGAATTCAAAACATGATTCCTTGATATCGATCCGGCTTGGCTGCGTCCTGTTCTTTTGCCCGACATTGTATGCAGTGACGGGCCTGAATAGCTAATATTGCCCCTTTGCGCCGGCGGCACATAATGTGGGGTGTGTTTTGATGAGAAGTCTCCTTATGAGCAGCAATTGCACCAGCTGAACCGCGGCGAATGAGTACCTTGCTACTTGTACGGCATGGCCAGGCCAGGCTCTTTACCGGCAAAATGATCGGCTGTCCGATCTCGGCCTGAGCCAGGCCGAGGCCCTGGCCGATTTCTGGCTGGAACGGGGAATCCGGCCGGACAGCGTCTTTTCAGGCTCCATGATTCGACAGCGGCAGACGGCGGACGCGGTCGGCAAACTGTTCATGACGCATGGCGAGGCGTGGCCGGACCTGCAGGAGAATACTGGTCTGAACGAGTATCCGGCGAAGGAGATTACCGAATCACTGGTGAGTGCGCTGCGCCATACGGATTCTACCCTTGATCGGCTGGCAGCCGATCTCGAGTCATCGGAGACTCATGCCGACAAATACCGGCACCTGCATCGCTTGCTTGAAGCCGTCATGGCCCGATGGGTTTCGAACGATTATGGCGATGCCGACGTGCCGCTCAGCTGGCAGACATTCAGCGGCAGCGTAAGGACGGCGCTTCGCGATGTCATGTCGAACGCAGGGCGCGGCAAGACTATTGCGGTATTTACCTCTGGTGGTCCTGTCGCGATCAGCGTGCAAACGATTTTGCAGGCGCCCGAGATCAAGGCGGCGGAGTTAAACTGGCGCGTGTACAACTGTTCCGTGACCCGATACACGTTCAGCGGCGAGCGAGTGTCGCTCGACTCGTTCAACGATGTGTCGCATCTGCCGGTCGATATGCAGTCATATCGTTGAGTGCGCCAGGGCACCGAGGCTAATCAGGGCGCGGAGAGCAGATCGCCCTGGCCTCGATTGCCGCGCAAATCGTTCCAGGCCGGATGAATCTGGCCAGTTGTCGTGTCATGTCTGACCGGTACCGGCGTGCGGCTGTAAGTGAGGATTCCGGCCCAAGTTGTTGATTCCTCGGCAGTGGTGCCGAGACAACAAGAAGGATTTGTGGCTAATTTACCACAATAGTCGATGTAAAATCTGGGTATGGTTTCAATCTACCTAAGAAATTGACATAAGACGGTATTTCTGCGAAGTTCAGACCCTGAATTTAGTCGTCTTTCAACAACAGCAAGGCGGCTGACAGATTTCGACGACACCTTCAGGTACGACTTGGCGGGGGGCCGCAAGGCCAAGACCAAGTACTGATGATGGTAAAGCGGCTCCCACAGGGAGTCGCTTTTTTTGGACCTTCTTTTCTCAGGGGTCGAACCGCTAAGCCGGCTTAGCGGTTCGACCCCTAAGAAACATGCAGAAGCTTCCAGATCTTGTGCGGCGTCAATGGCATGTCGATGTGATCGATTCCACGGGGTGACAATGCGTCCAGGACGGCACTCACGAGGGCGGGCGCCGCGCCGATCGTGCCGGCCTCGCCCGCACCCTTGATGCCGAGCGGGTTGCGCGGCGACTCGATTTCCTGGTAATGAAATTCGACATCGGGGACCCAGTCGGCGCGTGGCATGGTGTAGTCGATGAATGAGCCTGTAAGCAACTGACCGCTGTCCGGATCGTAAATCGCTTCTTCGCACAGGGCCTGGCCGAGTCCCTGTGCAGTACCCCCTACGATCTGACCTTCAAGAATGAGTGGATTGACGACCGTGCCAACGTCGTCCTCGATCGTGTAGCGAAGGATTTCGACGACGCCGGTATCGGGGTCTATTTCGACTTCGCAGATGTGGCAGCCATTGGGAAAAGTTCCGCCTTCGGGTGCAAATCTCGCCGTGCTCGAGAGTCCGGGTTCCACGTCTTCGGGTGTATGCGCATCGTCGAAAGAAGCCACTGCGACTTCTGCCAACAATACCGACCTGTCCGTACCGGCGATCCGATACGCTCCCTTATGGAATTCGATATCGGTTACCGCGGCCTCCAGTACCTCGGCCGCCATCTTTCGACCGCTGTCGATTAATTTTTTTACGGTCCCGAACAGTGCCGAGCCACCGATCACCATGGAGCGCGAGCCACCTGTGCCTTCGCCCGTCGGAATCCTCTGGCTGTCACCCTGTATCACATCGATTTGATCCAGGTCGATGCCGAGGCCGGCCGCTACCATCTGGCCGAAACTGGTTTCATGGCCCTGACCGGATGACTGCGTGCCCACCAGCACCGTGACTCGCCCGTCCCGTTCGAAATTGATGACTGTATCTTCGCCGCCGAATGCGGAGCAGATTTCGACGTAATAACTCAGGCCAATACCACGTAGCTTGCCGTTGCCGGCGCTCTGCGCCTGTCGATCCCCGCATCCCGACCAGTCGGCCCGCGCCAGGGCTGAGTCGAGCAGCCCTTGATACTCTCCTGAGTCGTACACCCGGCCGGTAAACGTTTTGTACGGAAATTGCTCGGGTGAAATGAAGTTGCGGCGTCGTATGTCATCCCTCGGAATATCGAGTTCACCAGCTGCTTTGTCGACCAGCCGCTCGATCAGATAGGTAGCTTCAGGCCGGCCTGCGCCGCGATATGCATCGACCGGTACGGTATTGGTCATGACCGTGCTTATGTCGACGTAACCGGTCGGAATGTCATAGCATCCGGGCGCCATGCTGGCCCCGAACCACGGCAGGATCGGGCCGGCCTGCGAACAGTAGGCACCGGTATTGCCGGTAATCGATGCCCGCATCGCGAGGAATTGCCCGTTATTATCGAGAGCGAGTTCCGCATGGCTGACGTGGTCACGACCATGCAAATCGCTCAAAAAACTCTCGGTCCGGTCGGCGATCCACTTGATGGGACGGCTGAGCACTCTCGCCGCATGCAGAGCAACTACAGTTTCGCACTGCAGAAAGAATTTGAGGCCGAATGCACCGCCAACATCGGGCGAAATAACATGCAGCATCTCCGGTGCGATATCGATGCAATGAAGAACGCGATCGTGTAGTACGTGTACACTCTGGCAGCCCTGATAGAGCGTAATTTTTCCGCTCGTTGAGTCAAAATCCACGACGCAGCCACGTGGTTCCATCGCGGTAGGCGCCAGACGATTGTTGACGATGTCGATCGATACAACGTGGTCGGCTTGTTCGAAAACTGCGTCCGTCGCTTTTCTGTCGCCGTGTTCCAGAACGCCAAGCAGGTTTCCTGCCAGGTCTGCGTGAATGATTTTCGCACTGTCGCGGAGTGCGTCCGCAATGGTTACCGCGGCGTCGATCTCGTCGACGTCGAATTCGATCAGCTCGGCCGCATCTTTCGCCGCGGCGAGCGATTCGGCAACGATGCCTGCAACGGGCTCGCCCACATAGCGAACACGGTCTCGCGCCAACGGTGGTTGTTCCAGTGCGTCTCTGGGCTCGGCCAGCGTACTTCCCGGCATGTCAGCGCCGGGCAAATCCCTGACGCCGGCATCGGTCAGGTCCCGGGACGTGAAAACTGCGACAACACCGGGCGACCGACGGGCCTCACTGACATCGAGCTGCGCAATGGTGCCGTGGGAGAATGGTGATCGGAGCAAATACAGATACGCCTGGCCGCCAATCGAGATGTCGCCGGTGTATTGGCCGTGTCCCGTTAGGAATCGCTGATCTTCGACACGCCTGATGGCCTGACCGGTTCCGAATTTGCCCACGTTGTAACTCTACCCGTTGGATTCTTGTTCAAGCCCGCATTTTGCGGCTGGCAATTGCTGTTTTCAAACCGTTGCGATTCAAAGGAGCTTGTTTCTCCATTCTGCAATCGCTTTGCCGATTTCGTCCGGCGAATCCTCCTGCAGGAAGTGGTTGCCTTTGACGGTCACTTCCTGTTGATTCTTCCAGGCTCGGCAAAACTCGCGCTGTGGCCCGACCAGAATCGCACCCGGTTCCGCATTGATAAACAGCTTCGGAATGTCCGAGCTGCATATCCAATCCGAATATCCGGCGACGATGTCGTGGACATCCTGTGGCTCGCCTTCGATCGGGATCTGCCGTGGCCAGGTCAGGGTCGGGCGCCGGTCCTCTCCCGGGTTCAGGAACGGCCGCCGATAAACATTCATCTCGTCTTCAGTCAAATCACGCAGCACGGACCCTGGCAGCACCCGTTCGACGAACATGTTCTTGTCCAGCACCATGGCCTCACCGGCTGCGGATCGAAAACCCTGGAAAACAGCCCTTGCCGCCTCGGGCCACTCGTCCCAGGTGACCGGCCTGACGATCGCTTCCATGTAAGCGATACCCAATACCGCATCCGGGTGCTGCTGCGCCCAGTCAAAGCCGAGTGCGGAACCCCAGTCGTGTATGACCAGGGTGACCCGGTCGCTGACGCCCAGCGCTTGCCAGGCTGCAAACAAATACTCACGATGCTCGACGTAGCGATAGCTGTCCGGGCCCGGATTATCCAGCTTGTCCGAATCGCCCATGCCGATGAGATCGACCGCAATGCAGCGTCCCTGGTCCGCCAGGTGGGGCATGATATTACGCCAGAGATAGGACGAGGTCGGATTGCCGTGCTGAAACACGATAGGATCGCCCTTGCCCATTTCGACATACGCCATTCTCTTGCCCTGCACGTCGATAAATTGCTTTGTCGGTTCTTCGGCGCTCAACATAAAGAGATTCCTCGTGGCTTGATCAATGACAGCTGGTGGTCCATCAACATAACCTTGTTGGACCACCAGGATTGAGCCGTGAATATTGGATTATGCTCTGTTAGATTGTGCGCTAACAAATTACAGGCAATATTCACAAGGGACGCTAATGACACCGGCAAACCGTTCGGCCTACTGGCGCGCCAACCTGAGGCTTGTCGGCGCATGTCTCGTCATCTGGTTCGCATGCTCCTATGGTTTCGGCATCCTGCTCGTCGAGCAGCTTAACCGTATTCGTGTCGGCGGCTTCCAACTGGGATTCTGGTTCGCGCAACAGGGCTCGATATACATATTCGTGCTGCTGATCTTTTTCTATGCCTGGCGCATGAACAAGATTGACCAGAAATTCGACGTTCACGAAGACTGAGTCAGGCGCGTGGAACTCAAGGCACTGACTTATCTGGTCGTTGGCGCAAGCTTTGCGCTCTATATCGGCATTGCAATCTGGTCTCGTGCGCACAGCACCAGCGACTTCTACATAGCGGGCAAGGGCGTGTCCCCCGTGGCAAACGGCATGGCGACGGCCGCCGACTGGATGAGCGCGGCTTCGTTCATCTCAATGGCAGGACTCATCGCTTTCCTCGGGTATGACGGTTCCGTTTATCTGATGGGCTGGACCGGCGGTTATGTCCTGCTCGCTTTGTTTCTCGCCCCTTACCTGCGCAAGTTCGGCAAGTTCACCGTGCCTGAGTTCATCGCCGAACGATATTATTCGAAAACAGCGCGCATCGTTGCCGTCATTTGCCTGATCTTTATTTCCTTTACCTATGTCGCCGGCCAGATGCGCGGAGTCGGCATCGTTTTCTCTCGATTTCTGGAAGTCGATGTGACTATCGGTCTCATTATCGGCATGGGTGTCGTCTTCATTTATGCCGTATTGGGCGGCATGAAGGGTATTACCTATACACAGGTCGCCCAGTATTGCGTATTGATCTTTGCTTATACAGTGCCGGCGATCTTCATCGCGATTCAGATCACAGGCAATGCAATTCCACAACTCGCTTTTGGCAGTGAAATTACAGGCTCGGGGGTCAGTCTCCTCGACAAACTTGACGACATCGTCACATCGCTGGGTTTCGATCAATATACGAGCGGAACGAAGAGCCGGATTGATGTTTTCTGCATTACCCTGGCCCTGATGGCGGGCACGGCGGGCCTGCCGCATGTGATCGTCAGGTTCTTCACCGTACCGAAGGTGCGTGATGCGCGTACCTCCGCCGGCTATGCCTTGCTCTTTATTGCGATCCTGTACACGACCGCCCCGGCCGTCGGCGCCATGGCCAGATACAACCTCATCAACACCATGCAGCCGGGCGAGATCGGTGCTGTCGATGGCAACCTCCTGTATGCGGACCGGCCGGCCTGGTTTGACACCTGGCAGCAGACCGGCCTGGTACAGTTCGAGGACAAGAATGGCGATGGGCGCATCCAGTATTACAACGACGCCAATGCCGAGTTCGCCGAAACCGCGAAAGCGTATGGCTGGCAGGGCAATGAACTCAGTGTCGACCGCGACATCATGGTGCTTGCGAACCCCGAGATTGCGGGATTGCCGACGTGGGTCATCGCGCTGGTCGCCGCCGGCGGCATTGCCGCGGCACTCTCGACCGCAGCAGGCCTCCTGCTCGTTATTTCCGCCGCCGTGTCACACGACCTGATCAAGGGTATTTTCCTGCCCGACATCTCGGAGAAAAAAGAGCTGCTGGCAGGCCGCATTGCCGCGGCGTTCGCCATCATGGTGGCCGGCTACCTCGGATTCGATCCGCCGGGATGGGTCGCTCAAGTCGTTGCATTCGCTTTTGGCCTTGCCGCAGCGTCATTATTCCCCGTGATCCTGCTCGGCATCTTTTTCAAGCGTGCGAACAAACAGGGTGCGATCGCCGGTATGCTGACCGGGCTGTTCTTCACCTACGGCTACATTGAGTACTTCAAGGGCCTGTTCCTGAAGTGGGCCGGTTCTCCATGGGGCGAGAACGTTACGGAACACTGGCTGTTCGGCATTTCTCCGGAAGGCATAGGCGTCGTCGGCATGGTCCTGAATTTTTTCGTCATCGTCGCAGTCAGCTACATGACGCCGGCACCGCCGGAACGCATCCAGCACCTGGTCGAAGATATTCGCGTACCCAGATCACTCTAAAGGACGAACAGATGAATTACTTTGTCAATACGCTGCCGCTCGCTCTGGTCTCGGTGTTCTGCGCAGCGATTTTTTCTGCACCAGTCTCTGCCGAGTTCAACGTCGAAGAGCAGGCAATGATCGGCTGGATTGACGAACACTCGGAGGACGCCATCGATCTTCTCGAGCAACTCGTCAACATCAGCAGCGGCACGATGAATCACGAAGGTGTGCGCAGGGTTGGTAAGGTGCTGCGCGCTGAGCTGGACGATCTTGGCCTCGAGACAGAATGGATCGAACTCCCCGCGGAGACGCAACGCGCCGGTCACCTCGTCGGCAGACTCCAGGGTACGCGGGGCCGGAAAATGCTGTTGATCGGCCATCTCGACACCGTGTTCGAGGCTGCCGATGAATTTCAGGCTTATTCGCGCGAAGGCAACATCGGCAAAGGGCCGGGCATCGATGATATGAAGTCAGGCGACGTCATCATCATCTATGCCCTCAAAGCGCTGCGTGAAATCGGCGCGCTCGACGATGCGCAGATTGTCGCTTTCTACACGGGAGACGAGGAAAAGACGGGAAAGCCCTTGTCGGTGTCCCGCAAGGACCTGATTGAGGCAGGGCAATGGGCCGATGTCGCGCTCGGCTTCGAAGCGGCGGTGCACTACGACGGCAGCGACTGGGCAACGATAGCCAGGCGAAGCTCGAGCGAATGGCGCCTGGAGGTGACCGGCAAACAGGCGCATTCCTCGCGGGTCTTCAGCGAAGACGTCGGCGCGGGTGCGATATATGAGGCCGCCAGAATCATTTCGGCTTTCTATGACGAGCTGCGCGGCGAGGAGCACCTGACCTTCAATGCCGGCACCATTCTCGGCGGAACCGATGTTCAATACGATTTCGAACAGAACAGGGGCTCGACATTCGGCAAGACGAATGTGGTGCCCCGCAAGGCGATCGTTCACGGCGGCATACGTACTATTTCACTGGAACAGCTGCAACGAGCCAAAGAAGCGATGCGTGCCGTTGTCGCCCAACACCTTCCCCATACCGATGCCTCGATATCGTTTATCGACGGCTATCCGCCGATGTTTCCGACAGAAGGCAACAAGCGGCTGCAGGAAAAATTCTCGCGGATCAATGAGCAGTTGGGCAGGGGATCGATGCCCGCCCTGGATCCGTCAAGACGTGGTGCCGCCGATGTCTCTTTTGTCGCGCCGTACACCGATGCGCTGGCCGGGCTCGGTGCGATCGGTGAGGGTGGTCATACGCCGAATGAAAGCCTTGAACTCGACTCAATGGCGCTGGCTACCAAACGCGCTGCGATCCTTATTTACAGACTCAGTCGCAGGCAATAATTGATGGATCGGTGACGGAGCACGACTGGTTTGATCGCGATTAAGGTAATCTTGGTCTGTAACTGCCGGTAAGCGGAGGTATTATTTATGCTATCCGAAATCCTGATCAACGTGCTCGCCTCGGCGATACTACTCGTATTCGGCTATTTCGGCGGGCAATACCGCGAACGCAGATCACACCAGGGTAAGAATCTGGAGGAATACGAGTCCTATCCGTTTGCTCTGGACGAGAAAAAAATTCTGTATTTTGATCTGAGAAAGTTTTGTTCGGGTGTCCGCTATTTCCTGAGACATCGCGACTATTTTGCAGCTCGGCAACTAATTCTCGTCGGAGAGCAAAACGATGTCGACAACAGCCTGACAGGCGACGATAAAGCGCAGTATCGGAAGTTGTACCACAAGTTTGGCGGAGACAAGATCCTTGACGATACTGCGAAGTACCTCGAAAATTATAAACGCATCGTGCGCTTGATCGGTGACAGTTTCCCGGACACGGGGATGGAAATTCTTCTGCACAATCTGACGAATCCCGCGAAAGCGCTTTACCAGATCAAGAATAATGTTACCGGTCGAAGCGTAGAAGCTCCTGCAACGAATCTGGTGCTCGATCTGAAAACGCGCCGACTGCAGAACCAGGACAAGCTGAATTACGAGCTGAATATTGGCGCGCGAAAATTCAAATGCACGACCATACCCATATATCGGGAAAACTATGGCCTTGTCGGAGCAATTTGCATCAACCTGGACGTGAATTACCTTAAAGAAGAGATTCTAAGTAGTACGGAAAAGGTGAATGCTTTCATCAAAGCTCTGTGCAAAACGGACATGGTTCTGGACGAGAACATACTCAGTAAGGATGAGTACGAAAAGGCACTGGCGGGCAAACGACATTTTCGTGATTTCACGACGGTTGCCGGATGATTTCGGATGACTGCCGCAGGTGCTATGAACGCAGAACACTCAAATAACGACGACAAAAGACGCGTCCAGATTGCCCTGGTGCTGACGGCGACGTTCATGGTCGTCGAGGTCATCGGCGGCATCCTGTCCGGCTCACTGGCGTTACTGGCGGATGCGGGCCACATGCTGACCGATACGATGGCATTGACACTTGCCGCAGTCGCATTCGGCGTCAGCGCCAGGCCTGCAGACTCCAAAAGGAGTTACGGGTACCACCGCTTTCAAATTCTGGCCGCCTTTGTTAACGGGCTGAGCCTTCTGCTTGTCGTCGGGTGGATTCTGATCGAGGCAATGCGGCGCTTGATGTCTCCCCAGGATGTCATGGGGACAACGATGCTGATAGTGGCCAGCGCGGGTTTGCTGGTCAATATTATTGCATTCATCGTCCTGCACGGCGGCGATCGCGAGAACCTGAATATTCGCGGCGCGGCCTTACATGTTGCAGGCGATCTTCTGGGATCTATTGCGGCAATCGTCGCAGCCATCGTGATTATCTTCACAGCCTGGATGCCGATCGACCCGATTCTCTCGGTCGTAGTCGCGTTGCTGATCCTGCGCAGCGCCTGGTATCTCGTCAAACGAAGTGCGCACATCCTGCTCGAAGGTGCGCCGGAATGGCTTGATCAGGACAGCATGCAAAACCGGCTGGTCGAACGGATACCCGCCATTAACAGTATCCACCATGTGCACGTGTGGGGACTGACGCCGCAGCATCTGATGCTGACCATGCATGTTGCGCTGAAAGACAGCCCCACTGATGCGACCGCTGTTGTCCGCAGAGTCAAGGCGATCCTGCGTGAGGACTTTGGTATCAGGCACTCGACGATCGAAATAGAAACCGAGGATTGTGCCGATCACTGAGGTTTGACGACGCCGATATAGGGAAGCGTGCGGTCCTGTTCGGCATAGTCCAGCCCGTAGCCAACGACCCATTCGTCGCCGATGGTGAAGCCGAGGTAGTCGATGTCCAGCTCGACCTCCGTGCTGTGTTCCTTGTGAAGGAGGACGCAGGTTCGAATTGATGCCGGCTCTCTCGATTTCAACATGTCGATCAGATAGTGCAAGGTATGACCGGTATCGACGATGTCCTCGACGATAAGTACATGCTTGCCTTCGATACTGCCACGTACGTCCATCACGAGGCGCACGGCGCCACTCGGCATGCTGCCATCCTCATAGCTGGAAACCGCGATAAATTCGATTGACCGTGGGATAGTCAGGCGACGTGAAAGATCTGCAAGGAGAATAAATGCGCCTTTCAGTACGCCGAGCAGCACGATCTCTCCCTTGCCTGCATAGTCAGCGGAAATCTCGGCGGCGAGTTCGTCCACTCGGCGGCTGATATCATCTTCGCTGATCAGTATTTTGGGAGCGTGATTCTCCAAGGAGGGCACCGTGTCTGCAGAAACCGGGTTAAGGTAGCCTGAGGGAATCCCCGGTGCAATAGCAAGCTTTGACGATTATTTTTGCTCGGGCGAACGCGGTCAATCAAATCGTGTCCAATCAAGAGGATAGATCACGGTCGTCGCTCGATTCAGTGTTGACAGGCGCCTGACGGCGGCAGGTCCTCGCGTTATTCGACGGTTTGCAGGAGAATAAGAGCCCGACCGGAAAGAACGATTCGAAATGAGAGACGGACCAGGGAAAATCCTGTTGACAGCCAGTGTGCTGGCCGTTGTGCTCGCCGTACTCGGCGGCTGTGTGACCACGACACGGTCGGCCCTGGTGACATCCGCGGACAGCAGCGATTGCGTGGTTCTGTTACATGGTCTCAACCGAAGTTGGCACGCCATGTCGAAAATGGCGACGGAATTGCAGGCGGCGGGCTTTACAACAGTAAACGTCGACTATCCGTCCCAGACTGGCCCGATCGAAGAGCTCGCCCCGATGGCCGTCAACGAGGGTCTCGAAAAGTGCCGCGAGGCCGATGCAGTGCAAATTCACTTCGTGACCCACTCCATGGGCGGCATTCTGCTTCGCTACGCACACAATGAATCGCCGATTCCCGAACTGGGCAGGGTTGTCATGCTTGCCCCGCCCAACCAGGGCAGCGAAATCGTCGACGTGACGAAAGACTGGCCGGGTGCCGAGTTGCTATCCGGGGAAGCCGGCCTGCAAATTGGCACTGATGAAAACAGTATTCCGGCTCAACTCGGTCCGGTTGATTTCGAACTGGGCATCATCGCGGGGACCGGGACGATAAGCCCCTTTCTCTCCATGATGTTACCGAATCCTAATGATGGAAAGGTGTCTGTCGCGAGCACAAGAGTCGAAGGAATGGACGACTTTCTCATCGTCAAAAATTCTCACCACTTTATTGTGACGAACGACCACGTCATCGAGAACACGATACAGTTTCTGCGCAGCGGAAACTTCCTGGAATCAGACGCGCCGGTCAGGTTCGTCCCGTCGTCACAGTGACGGATGCAGCTAGTTTTCTGATTCGCCATCGAGACGATCGATGGTTGCGATTGGCATCGGCCCCGGTGGAATACCATCGGCTTCTTTCGCATCCCGGACCATCTTGCGAACCTGGGCCCGGAGTTCTCGCGCGTCGTAGATGATACCGTCCTTGATTGTCCATTTGACGCCGCCGATGCGCTCAACTTCGCCACTGTCATCATTCAGCCGAATCGTGCCGGTCCCGAAAAGTACTTTCAGGTTTTCGATGGGGTTATGCTCGACGATAGCGAAGTCAGCTTTCTTGCCGACTTGAATACTGCCGACATCGGCCTCTTTCCCCAGAATCTGGGCGCCGACCAGAGTCGCAGCATTGATTACTTCCAACGGATGAAACCCGGCTTCACGCATAAGTTCCATCTCCTGCACATAGCCGAAGCCGTACAAGTTGTACAAATATCCGGTATCACTGCCCAAACCAACCTTTCCGCCGCGATTTTTGTATTCATTGACGAACGTCATCCATAGCCGCATGTTCTCTTTCCATGCCATTTCGTCCTCTGTCGTCCAGTAGAACCAAAAGGATCCGTGTGCGTTGCGATTGGGCCGATAGAATCGCCACAGCGCTGGCAGCGTGTATTCGTCATGCCATACCGCCCGGCTCATGCGCATGAAATCGCGGCTCGTGAGATAAGCAGTAAAGGTGGGCACCAAAGCAAAGTCCCGCTCCAGGAGCGTGTTCATGACCTCGTTCCATTTGTCGCTGTAAGGCGGAGCGGTGTCCTTCCACAATCGCCCGGCTTCGCCGAAGCGGTCTTGCTCATTGTGATAGATATAATCGACGGGATAGTTCTGGATTTTCTTATCCGTGAACATCGCTTCCGGAAGCCCGTACCAGTGTTCCATGGATCCGAGCCCGTGAGACGAGGTATCGAGAACGTTTGCGTGCACGACATCCAGTTGCGCATGGTGCATCGTGGTACGAAGCTCGAGTTTGTTGGCCTCATCCAGTGCAGCCCACAGAATCTCGGCTGGAGCACCAAAGAACTTGATGCCTTCAGCGCCGCCTTTCGCGAGACGCCTGATTTCGTTTCTTGCCCCTTGCGGTGAATCGATACCTTTATCGTTCGTCAGGCGGAAAAACGGGTACGGGGTGATCCGGGGCGCTACGATTTCATTCAGATTGCTGCGCCGCTTGAGATCGGAGATCCATTCGACGGGACGGTCGTTGCCCAATTCCCTGATCGTTGTCGTGCCATGCGCCATCTGTAGCTTGAAGATGTACTCGGGCGGAACATTCTGATCGGTTTCGAGTGAATGTATGTGTGAGTGAAGATCGATGAATCCAGGCAAGATGTAATGACCTTCGAGATTCAACTCATAGTCGCCTTTTTCCGGCCGATCGTCCGGAGCGATAGCTAAACCCGGCACGCCGACAACTTTTATCTCGGCGATGCGATCCTTCTCGATAACTATATCTACCGGTCCCTGCGGCGGTGCGCCGGTTCCATCGATCAGGTAGCCGCCCCGCAAGACGAGTCGCTCGAATTGCCCCACGCCCTCGCCATCAGCCCGGTCGGGCACGTCTTCGCTTTGTGCGTAGGCGAAAGAACCACCAAGAACGATGCAGACAGCAAAAATCGAGGTTGAACTTCGACCGAGAAATCGATTAGCGATTGCACAAATCATCAAAATTCGCTCCGTTTATTAGTTCGCAATCGGTACGCCTTGGCCGGTGTCACGTTCGAGACTCATCAGCCGTGTGCGTAACCGGGTACTCGGATCTCACGGCTTCATGGATAGCCATCCAGTCGTGGTAACGCGTATTGAGCACTTGGAAATCCTCTTCATCATCCACATCCAGGCTGAGGCCGCCAAAGGGCGTCGTGACGAACCGCAACCGACCGCCGATTATCGTGCTGGTAGACGCCTCAATCTTCTCCCGGGTGTTGCCCCGGCGCAGCCAGCGGTACAGACGACCGCCGTGGCGTGCGGCCAGGAGCGTCACCTGCAGGCGCAGGCCTAACCACGCGGCGTGCCAGCCGCCTTTCTGGCTCAGGACCCTGAACACCAGAGTCACCACGTTTCTCCAGTCGACAGCTTTGCGGTGACTAAAGCCGGTTTGCAGAAATTCCTCGTGGGCCAGCTGCCGTGGTCTGACAACGTAAATATTTGCGAGACGTATGCGCGCGAAGTCGAGTTCCACGAGAGGCCTGATGATCCCCGGTTTTTCGCCGTCCGGATAGAACGGGGTAAGCCCAGCCTCGTCAGCCACGCCGACCATCAGCCCATAGGGTTCATCCGATGCCTGGTCCTCGGCCGCACAGCGAGCGACGTAGTCGTCTACTGAAATTGACGATATCAGTGGCAAGTCGCTGGAAATAAGCAAATAAGGCCGCATCAGCGGATCCTCTTTAGCATCCGTGGCTTGCCGTTCTTCGCTGGCACGGGCGCCGGCCCAGCAATTCGCCAGCATATTACCTTCCTGTTGCACCAGGTGAACCTCGGCCGGCACGCTTTGCAGTGCCTTGCTCACTTCTCCTACGGGTCCGACCACGAAAATATCGCCGATAGATTGTGCGCCGAGTAACGCGTCAACCACATGCCGTAACAGCGGCCGGCCATCCAGGATCAGGAATGCCTTGTTTTGCCCCTTGATCCTCCGCGTCGAATCACGGTGCATTCCGGCCAGCACGATCGCATCGAGCGGATGGGAAAAAGACGGCAGGTACTCTTCTTGGTTCATCGCTGTATGAGTCTGGTGATTTTACCCTTGGCGCGTATGGTTTCCGCCAGGGCCAATGCGAATCATTATTACCAATAGACGAAAAAAGCAATTAGCAATCCAAGGATAAGATCGATTGGCTATTTGTCAACTTTTCGGAACGGGCATTTCGGCTGCGCAGACTCCTGGCCTGATCTTTAACCAGGAGCACAGTTTCAAGGACGTCGAGGACCTGAGTGGGCCGATGTTGCTTGCCAACGCGACGCGATGACCCCTAATCTTTCGGTGCTGGTCCTACTGCCTGGAGCGGCGGTGGGAGTCGTAGTAAACGAACCGCTTAAGCAGGAACAGGTTGATGGTAGCGGCGGTAGCAATGCAGATTACCCAGGCGAGGCGGTGATGCAGCTGCATGTATTCGACAAGCAGGTAATTAAGGAGGGTTGTCAATACCGCGACCGAGGAATAAAGAAGATAGGCGCGCCCGAGGCTGGCCCAATACGGTGTGCGATCGATATATGTGAGCCAGCGATGCAGTGCATGCTGCCGTGGTACCGCGATCATGATCGAGACTAACCAACTGGTGGTGGCACGCGGTGTGAAGGGATTAAGATAGTAAACGATTTCATACACAACGAGTCCGATCAGTCCACCGGACAGGGCCACAAGGATCAGTCGCGGCGTTTCCGGTAGCTGGTGCAACATGCGCTGGAGGGCACTGTGCTGAGCGTCGTCAATCATCGATTTTCTGGCCCACTGGCGGCGCAGATATCATCAGGCAAGGTCATGATTTCTTGAGTCGCATCGCTGAAAGTGGAGTTGATCCGCCGCTTAAGCGAGACCGGCAAAGTAAATGATGGGTCCGACCATTGCGCTCGCGGCGAGAAAGCTGTCGAAGCGGTCCAGAACGCCCCCCTGGCCGGGAAGGGCGGTGCCGTAATCTTTGATCCCCGCTCGCCGCTTGACCCAGGATGCTGCAAGATCGCCGCTCAAACCTGCCGCTGCAATGGCGATAGCAAGCAGCAGTGCGGCGCCGGGATCCGGCCAAACGAGTTCGCGGAACAACAGGCCCACCAGCAGTGCGGCAACCAGGCCACCGATCGTACCCTCAACGGTTTTCCCCGGGCTTAGCCGGGGAGCCAGCGGGTGGCGCCCCACCAGCTGACCAACGACCTGGCTGAAACCGTCAAACACGGCAACCAGCAAGTAGAGGTAGATCCAGCTTGCGGACGACAGCATCGGGACCATGGCGATCGCTACCGCTGCGATCACGGTAAAGGTCAGCCAGGTCGCAATCCTGTACCGGCCTGGTCCGAATGCAGGAGGTGCAGAAGCTCGCCATAGTTCGAATGCAGCCTGCGTAACTATCACAACGACGAATATGAACATGCTAACGGAACCGCCGGCAGCGCAGGCAAGTGCGGTATGCACGATCAGGAAGTACACCACAAGCTTTTTCCAGCGCTCGCGGGCGACCGGTGCCGGTATGTTTCGGTTGCTCAGCGCCATTAACAACGAGCCCATCGCGAAACCGGACAATGTCGTGATAAAAATATTCTCGATCATGCCGGCCCGTTCTGGAGACACCAAAGTGCCGCAGGCAGGCTCTCAACGGACAGTCCTACGACGCCCGGAAATAACTGTCCGTCAATCATCAGGGTCTGCGGCGAAGAAAGTGAAAGCCTGGCAGTTGCCGACTGGTTGTGTTCACTCGGGTCATAAATCTTCAACCCGGACAGGATGGACAGGTTGTGCAATGTCTGGCGCAGCCAGCCGACATTAAGGGCCATCACATCCAACAGGCCATCCTGTAAATGTGCGTCGGCAAAGGCCGGAAAGTTTGCAAGGTGTACGGTGTTGTTGATGACAATACCTGTACATGATCGTTCGCCGTCGTCGCGGTCTGCCGTGGTAAACCGACACGAGAACGAATTCGGCCGGGTCATAAGCGTCGCCAACGCATACCCGTATGAGCCGACAGCAGAAAAATAGGCTGCGCGATCAACAACGCTGACGACGTATCCCAGAGCAATAGTGCTTGCAGACAGGTAACTTGCCTGCCCGCCATCGCTGATGTCAATGTCGGCCTGCATGAGGTCCATACATTTACTGGTGCCACTCTGAAGCGCACGGAACCCGTCAGCAATGCTTCTAATGCCGAGGTCCCGTGCCAGACAATTGCCGCGACCGGTCGGAATCAATCCGAGGTGCTGGCGTTCGCGTTCCAAACCAGCGATAACTTCGAAGATCGTGCCGTCGCCACCCACGACCAGGATGCCATCGAAGTCTTTTGATTGCCTGGCGATTCGGGTAGCAGCACCCGCAGCATCGGTCCGGACAACGCTGTCGACAAGCTGCCGGAGCTCTGGCATCCATTGCCGGTCGAAACCGGACGACTTGTATCGGCCGGAGCAGGGATTAACAATCGCCAGCCACTTGCTCACTCAGTCCCAACTTTGCGCTGCTGGAGCACCCAGTAAAGCCCACGCACGTTGGGGGTCCACTCCGGAAGCAGGGCCATGATGATCAATGATTCCACGTTGCCCAGAATGTTGAAGGCCGACGCGACGTAAAACAGCCACGGCTGCAGGCCCCATAGGAACAAACTCATGATGAATATGCCGAATCCGTAAACGCTCACCCGAATCGTGTAGGCGTGAAAGCTGGTCAGCTTGCCGTAACGCAGCCAGGCCACAACCATCTCGATTGCCCACAGCCCGAGAACCAGCACGATAACAAGCCAGTACTCTGTCATAACCTCGGGGTGAAAAATCCAAATTCCAAAGATTGCGGTTGGCCATAGCAGGGTGTCCGCCAGCGTGTCGAGGCGCGAGCCGAGTTCGGAAATAATCGAGAAAGTCCTGGCAATCAGGCCGTCGACGATGTCACTGATCAATGCCGCAAGCAAAAGCCATTTGAAAGCTTCTTCCCGATTGCTCAGCGCCAGGAAAATGAGGACCGGTGTCGCGACGATGCGCGCCACTGATATGACGTTCGGAACGTGCCGGAAGACGGATGCGTTCTCTGCCAAACTTATCCCCGGAAAATGTAAGCGATCCGAAAACCGCACTTTTCGGATCGCGTGGTTGATTAAGTCATGGATGAGTTTTTCAACATGCTACCAGCATGCGTTCGTTCTTTTTCTATGCGCAAGTATGAGCAGGCGCCCAGGCATCGTCAATACCGCCATGAACGTTTGCGGAGCGGAGCCGACGGGACGAATCAATCAAAGGGCTCCGTCAGTGTCAGCATTGTCAGATTGGGGTCTGCAAGAATCTGTTCATCGGTAAACGGAAAATCGATCCATTCGCCCCGTGAATAAAGGTCCGTGAGGTCGGCGTAATGGGCAGACTCCGGTTCCTGGGATTGTGAATACGTCAATATGCCTGTCGGCTGCAAACGGCCGTCTTTGTCCCAGGAGATAACCTGAATGTAACTGTTGCCGTGCAGAATCGGATTGTATCCTTTGCCCTTCGAAAGTCTGGCGGCGATCATGCTGAACATACCTGCCCAGCCCTGAGCGCCGGGAATGGGGATCTTGTTGCCGTTTCGCGTTGCGTACTGGATGTCGCCCCATCGCGCGTCCATGGCGATGCCGGCGTCCTCCAGAACGAGTTGCCCTTCGGCCAGGGCTTGCCGCACGGACGCCCTGACTTCCGTCTTGTCGAGGGCAATACCTCTCGGAGTATTGACTGCGTCATCCGGATCGAATGGCACGGCGTAAAGATCTTCGATACTTCTCGCAATCCGCCAGAATTCAGTCCACACGTGCATGCCCCTGCCATCAATGTTGGCGGTCCTGTCCCAACCGGCAAGGGTCGTACAACTGGGTTCGATATCGACTTGCCTGTCTCCGTGCAAGACGACATCGGTGTCGCCTTCACAGACTTTCAGCACATCGTCCAGTAATAGTTCGGCGCCGTAGTTGCGGTGCTTGTACAACAGCTCGCGCATATCGTCGGCCGTAAGCTTGTCACCTTTCGCAAGCTGTTCGCGGATGAAAACGAGTCCTGCACGGGTACGCAAGGACCGTGCCGTGCGCTCTGGTCCAATGATCGGAGAATAGCCTTCCAGGGGCGATTCCGGATTCGCCAGCCAGTAGCTGTCGTTGGAATTGGTGACGTAATCGTCCCGCCTGATCCGCGGCATTGCTTCGGCGGGCAAGGTGCCCGGGACATTACTGCGGGGATCGGACTTCCATTCGCATTCGCTTCTTGCGCCGTCCAGCACGACAACATATGCCGGGATTGATTCGTGCCTGATTCTGCACTCATCGAGGAGCTTCTCGTCGACATTTGGCGTACTGGAAATGTCTGCGTAAAAGGCCGTACCATGCCGGTCCGTGGCGATAGTGTTCGTCCAGTACACACCTTGCAGGCTGATAGCGGACTCAATGTCGTCGACTGATTCGGCGACACTGAGCGCAGCATAAGTGGCAGGACCGGCGGTATTGTCGATTACGGCATCCCGGATCGCATACGCGATACTGTTAGTCCAGGGCAATTCATCGCTGACGATAATGGGTCCGTAGTGACTCGAATATACGGTGTGCTGACGAGATTCGACTCCGCCGTCCGGCTGGCGCACATCGACTGATACCGTGCGCGTCTCGATTGCCCGGTAGTCGTCACCGTAGCGATACTCCAGCGGGTTATGCGGATTCAAGCTGAGTTCGTACAAGGTAAAACGCAATGCCGTCGACACAGTGTGGGTCCATGCAATGTCTTTATTGAAACCTATCGCAACGGCGTTGGTCGTGTACAGACTGACGCCCATGGTATCCACAACACCCGGGATCGTTGTGTGTATCAGGTGGAAGCGCGACGATCCGCGCCACGGATAATGCGGATTCCCCAGCAGGATGCCGCGCCCCGTTTCTGTCACAGCCCTGCCGAACGCAACGGCATTGCTTCCCAGACCGGCTGCTGGTTGAAACTTCGTATTGCCGGCAGTCACCGGCTCACCGGGCGGCTTTGCTCGGGATATATCGTCTTTGAACCGGCCGACTCCGTAGCGAATGCCCAGACCTACCGTGAGTCGGGCAACATCTTCCTGGACCATCGGCCGCACCCATGGCCGATCATTACAAGACGCCGGTAACCGACCGTCATGATCTTTCAGATACCGGTTGTAACCGGCAACGTATCCTCTGGCGAAACGGCCACTATCGCCCGACTGGGCGAGCGCGAAGCGCTGCAATTTGTCTTTCGTCAGGAGTGCGCGGTGAAATACGTCGTTCTCATAGTTGCCGTTTTCGGCGCCCATGTAAGCTGACAGGTTGCCGTTGACCATCACGATATCCCGCGCAATAACGCAAACCGCATCAGTTGCCGTCGCATAAGCGAAGCCGTAGCCCAGGCTTTCCCAGTTATTTGCCTTGACGTGCGGGATGCCGTAACTGGTCCAGCGGATCTCCGTGTCGTATCCAGCGATTGCCGCAGATTCCGCTGCGCTGCGATCGGACGAACAACTCAGCAAGCAAATGAGCGCCGGCAGACAGGCGAGACGATGAACTGGCATGGAATTCTCCTGTTGGTGATTGCTTTGCTAACACTAGTGGTCCAACAAGGTTGTATTGATGGACTCAGAGCTACCCAGATGTTCCAAGACAAGGCGCAGTCCGCAGGGAATGGCATGTCCTTTACAAGGACTGCAACGCCGTATTGGATCATCTGGGTAGCTCCCTTCGGGCGAGCCGTGAAGCGGTCGTCCGCGGTGTTGCGCCTCTTGGCAAGGACGCGCCATTACCGGCGGCGCGCCTGGCGGCCAACCGCTTCACGACTCGCTGAGCCTATCAATACAACCTTGTTGGACCACTTGGTACAACTATAAAGGAAAGATACGCTGTCTGCGCTGCGCGCATGAACGCCTGTTCTGCGCTTGCGGGCAGGATGCTGCGCTCCATGCCGATCATCGCGCCAGCGAACACATTGGCCTTTACCAGAAGCGTAAACCGGGCCGGGTTGGGTCGCAGCCCGAGTACCGGTTTCCTGCTGCTGTGAGAACTGATTGACATTGTTTCGCCCATAAAACCTAATGTCATGCCGGCGTACGGTCGGTACGCATGTCCTGAATCAGAGTATCCAAAATGAATTCACCGCTGCAGGTTGACTACTATACCGACGTCTTGTGTATCTGGGCGTGGATAGCGCAACGCCGGAATGACGAAATTGAGGAAAGCCGGGGAAAGGAAGTCGTCATTCAACACCACTGCCTGAATGTGTTCGGCGATACCGCGAACCGGATTGGCAAGAAATGGTCGGATCGCGGTGGTTATGCGGGTTTCGCAAAGCACGTGCGCGAGTCGGCGGCGCCGTATGCGTCTGCGCCGGTCGATCCTCGTGTGTGGCGCTATGTGCGGCCGCATACTTCGGCAACAGCACATCTGATTTTGAAGGCCGCAGAACTAAGCACAAGCCCGGAGGAGGCCAGAAGTCTGGCAGACACTCTCCGTGCCGGTTTTTTCGTAGATGCGCTCGACATTGGCAATGTTGGCGTAGTTCTGGATGTTGCCTGCGGCGCTGGATTCGACAGGACTGACCTGCAGTCGGCGATTGAATCCGGTCAGGCGCACGCGGCCCTGATGGCCGACTACGAGCACGCTCAAGAACTCGGCATCAAAGGCAGTCCGTCCTGGGTATTGAACGATGGTCGCCAGATTCTGTACGGCAATGTCGGCTACCGCGTGTTGAACGCTAACATAGAAGAACTTCTGAAAAGTCCTGCGCACGAGGCGAGCTGGTGTTAATCGGTTTCTCGTCGCGGATTCGGAGATGAAGCCCTGGATCAAATCGCTGTCAAGGCACGGCGCCGAAGCGCTCGGCATCATGCTGATACTGCTTGGTGTCTACACGTATCAATCGCGCAACTTGCTGCCAGCCGAAATACAGCCCGCACCAGCGCTATCTGCGCCGACGCTCGAAGGAGCGTTTTATGATCTTCGCGAGCACGCTGCGCCGGCAACTCTCGTTTATTTCTTTGCGCCGTGGTGTCACGTATGTGCGGCAAGCGCGAGTAACATCAAACACCTCAGGGATTTACGCAGTGATCATGAACTGCGCATACTCATGGTGGCCCTCGACTGGCAGACACGTACCGAAGTACAGGAATATACAGACCGTCATGAAATTGCGGTTCCCGTCTTGCTGGGTGATGCAAGTATTGCGGGCGACTGGAGTATCTATGCGTTTCCAACGTACTACATACTCGATGGGCATAACCGGATCATTCACCGGGACCTGGGATACAGCACATTGGCCGGCTTGTGGTGGCGCAGCACGATAATCGACTAGCAGATCGAAATCTCCTATGCGGCATCGCTTGTGCCGACGATACCTCGGGCAACCTGGTCCCGCTCGATAGATTCGAACAAAGCTTTGAAATTACCTTCGCCGAAACCTTCATCTTTCTTGCGCTGAATGAATTCGAAAAACACCGGACCGATAAGGTTGGCAGAGAAAATCTGCAGCAGCAGCCGGGGATCACCGTCTTCGGTTGATCCGTCGAGCAAGATGCCCTTGGATATAAGTTCCTCTATGGGTTCACCATGACCTGGCAGCCGGTCCTCGAGCATTTCATAGTAGGCGGCGGGTGGCGCGGTCATGAATTCGAGCCCGCTCGCTTTCAAGCGATCCCAGCATGCATACAGGTCATCGCAGATCAGTGCGATGTGCTGAATGCCCTCGCCGTTGTATGCCATCAGGAATTCTTCGATTTGCCCGGTGCCTTTGGAGGCTTCCTCATTCAAAGGAATGCGGATTTTGCCGTCCGGCGCGGTCAGTGCCTTGGACAACAGGCCCGTGTACTCACCCTTGATGTCAAAATAACGAATCTCCCGAAAATTGAAAATAGTTTCGTAAAAATCGGCCCAGTACTCCATGCGGCCGCGATATACGTTGTGCGTCAGGTGATCGATTGCAGTGAACCCACATCCCTCGGGATGCCGGTCCACGCCCTCGAAGAACTCGAAATCGATGTCGTAGATCGTATTGCCTTCCTGGTATCGATCGATGAGATACAGAGGTGCGCCGCCAATGCCCTTGATGGCCGGCAAACGCAGCTCCATCGGACCGGTCGGGATGTCGAATGGCTGTGCACCGAGTTCCAGGGCGCGCGAATAAGCCAGGTGGGCGTCCCTGACGCGAAATGCCATGCCACAGGCGGAGGGACCGTGTTCCTGCGCAAAATAAGCGGCGTAGCTCTCCGGCTCCTCGTTCAGAATGAAATTGATGTCGCCCTGGGCGTAAAGGGTTACTTTCTTGGAACGGTGTCTTGCCACGGCCTTGAAACCCAGCACCTCGAATACCGGCTCCAGAACACCCGGCTTCGGTGATGCAAATTCAACAAACTCGAAGCCATTCAGACCCATTGGATTTTCAAACAAATCGCCCATCAAATCGTCCTCCAAAGCATGCACGGATTTCCACATTATGCGTGAAATCCCGGTTCGTTCCGGTTTCGACGTAGAATAGCTTGTCCGCAATCCTGGAGCACAGATGGACAAGTCTCCGTACCGACCGTTCAAGCCAAAACACGAACAGATGGCGCTGGTGCCCGAGACCTCAGGGAACACCATTAATGGTGTCGGTGAGGAGGGTTTTCGCCGTGCGTCGCCTATCTACTGGCATGATCCGGACACCCTGGTGCATGGGGATTTGCAAAAATGGTTTTACACACAGGATCCTGACAATGTGGCCATTGCCAAGGCAAGGGAGGCACGTGAAAAGTTTCTCGACATTGAAGTTCCTCCCGTTTCAAGTGAGCCCCTGGACCAGTCGGCGGAAGCCTGGAGCAGTGATTTGCGTGCGTTTGCCGCCACTTTGGACATGGAGTTGTTTGGTATTACTGCTTTGCAGGAGAAATGGCTTTTTGAGCGCCACAACTTGAGTCAGAAGTGGATCATCATGATTGGCGTCGCTCATGACTACGACCAGATCAAGCATGCACCCGAAGATCTGGCAGGAGCGGAAGTCATTAGACAATACGGCCGCGGTACCAAGGCCGCCAAGGATATCGCTACCTGGATTCGGGAGCGGGGCCGGGATGCCGTGCCCCATGGCGGTCCTATGGCAGGGTCTTTGTTATTGATCCCACCTGCCATTGAGTGTGGTTTTGGTGAATTGGGTAAACATGGCTCAATTATTAATCGTGAGTTTGGATCGTCGTTTCGCCTGGCCTGTGTACTCACCGACATACCCCTGGTAGCCACAGAAAAAGAAACCTATGGCGTTGACGATTTTTGCAGTCGCTGTCAGGTTTGCGCCAATGAATGTCCACCCGAGGCGATCCTGCCGGAAAAAAACTGGGTCCGGGGCGAGCAAAAGTGGTATGTGGATTTCGACAAATGTATCCCGTTCTTCAACGAAAACTACGGTTGTGCCATTTGTATTGCTGTTTGTCCCTGGAGCATTCCCGGCCGCGGCCCGAGAATCGTCGAACAACTCGCACGTCGGGCCGCTCGCAACAAGCAACAATAAACAAGATCGGTAGCGGGCATTAGCATGTTGCTACTACGGTGTAAACTTGCCCGGCAGTCAGGCAATTCAGAAGTAAAGTAATGGTTACGGTTTGCAGGGACTGCAGCCGTAGTCCACCATGTGCGGCCTGAGGCGGAATTCGCCGCACAGGGGCTAGCGCGGTCCGGCCAACTGACAGGCCGGCGGCTCGAGCCGGCAGAAAGGATCCCTATGCAATCTGAATCTGTACATGAGCACTTTTCGTCACGATGGGGATTCTTGCTTGCCGCAATCGGTGCGGCGGTGGGTCTCGGCAATATCTGGAAGTTTCCTTACATGCTGGGAAGCAACGGTGGAGCCGCCTTCGTTCTGGTGTACATACTGGCGATCGCCCTCATCGCGACGCCTGTCATGATCGGTGAAATGCTTCTCGGCCGTCACGGCAGAATGAGTGCGCCGCATACGCTCAAGACGATTGCTATCGAAGTGGGCGCGAGCCCAAACTGGAAGTACCTGGGTTGGCTCGGCATTGTCGCTCTATTCCTGGTCCTGAGTTTTTTCAGCGTTATTGCCGGCTGGTCGATTGCCTATATTTTCAAAACGGCCAGTGGCGCTTTTTCCGGATTGACACCTGCAGAAGTGAGTGGCGTATTCGATGAGTTTTTGCATCAGCCAACAGTATTAATCGGATGGCATGCGTTGTTCATGGCGGCGACGATCTTTATCGTGTCGCGTGGAGTAAAAGCCGGCATCGAAAAAGCGGTTACATACATGATGCCTGCGTTGTTCGCAATGCTAATTGGTCTGGTCATTTACGGAATGGTTGCCGGCGATTTCTCACAAGCCGTCAGCTATCTCTTCAAGCCCGACTTCTCGAAGCTTACGCCCGAGGTTATATTGTCTGCGTTCGGTCAGGCATTTTTCTCGGTCAACGTCGGCATCGGTGCATTGCTGACTTATGCAGCATATTTGCCGGACGACGTGGATATCGTGAAATCGTCAGTGATTATTGCCGTTGGCGACACGTTGGTTGCGCTGTTAGCCGGACTGATGATCTTTCCGATCGTATTCGCCCACGGTCTCGATCCGGGACAAGGACCCGGGCTGATCTTCGTCACTCTCTCGACGGCATTTGGCAGCATGCCCGGAGGTGCGTTTATCGGCGCAATATTTTTTGTTCTCGTATTCCTGGCGGCACTGTCGTCGTCACTTTCAATGCTTGAGGTTTCAATTTGTAAGTTGATCGAAAAAGAAGGCCGCAGTCGCTCGAAAATGGCGATGGCGCTTGGTTCTGCAATATTCCTTTTCGGTTTCCTGACTGTCTGGTCATTCAATCTGCTCGAAGATGCAAGACCGTTGGGATTCACTGAACGATTCAGCGACATGACCCCGTTCGGTTTGATCGACTTCATCATCACCAGCGTACTGATGCCGGTCGGTGCATTGTTATATGCGGTATTCATCGGCTGGTGGCTGTCGAAAGACATGACCATGCAGGCACTGGGCCTGCAGGACGGTCTCCTGTTCCGCAGCTGGCGTTTCCTCATGCGCTACGTCGCGCCGGTCGCCATACTCGTGATTTTCGTCTCGAACCTTATTGAGTGACGGCAAGCGAACGCAACAATCGTGTACCCGCCTGGTACTCCATCAATATCACCTTGACGGAGTACTAGTTGCCGGGAGGCCACATCCTGTCTCTGGCGAATTAGTATTCACGTAGCGGCGGGAGCATGGAACGACGCACGACAACCAGTCGAGCAGGACGAAAGGCGTGGCGAACGGCTGTCCAAAAACCGTGGACTTTCGGCAAATGGATTTTTATTCTTCCTGCACTCAACTAATCAAGAATGATAATACACAATGACCAAACAGAACCCACCGTTTCGAGCTGAGCACATTGGTAGCCTGCTTCGACCACATGAAGTGAAGGATGCTGCCAAAGCTTACCGGAAAGGCAACATTTCCAGGGACGCTTACTTCGAAACCCTGGATCGGGAAATTGCGCGTGCGGTCAAACTACAAGAGTCTGTCGGGTTGCGGACCATCACCGACGGCGAATTTGGCCGATCCTCCTGGTTTGGGTTTTTCTTTGAGCGGCTTGAGGGACTCACGCTCAGGCCGTCACTATTCCGCTTTCATGATGAGCACGGTCATGATTACGAATGGCAGACCTGCTACGCCAGCGGCAAGATGCGCCGCGAGCAGCCGATTTGCAGCGATGAATTTGAGCGTCTGCAAGGACTGACCCGGGAAACACCAAAAGCAAATATGCCATCTCCAAGCGCATTTCATTTTTTTCGAGGTGACCAATGCCGGGATGAAACGATCTATCCCGACATTGAAGAATGGTGGAACGATCTGGTACAAATCTATCAAGCGGAAATTCGGGCCCTGTCCGAGGCGGGTTGCCACTACTTACAGATGGATGAAGTGCCCCTGGCTATGCTCTGTGACAGCGACGTCAGGCAGCAAATTGCTGGCAGGGGACGAGATCCCGATGATCTGACCAGGCGCTATGTCGCCACCATAAATAAAGTGCTCGAAGCCCGTCCGGCTGATATGACAGTGGGTATGCATCTGTGTCGTGGCAACTTTCGTTCACGCTGGATGGCGCAGGGCGGCTATGAGCCGGTGGCGGAGAGCCTCTTCAGTGACTTGAAAGTCGACGTTTTTTTCCTCGAATACGACTCGCCCAGGGCGGGAGATTTCTCGCCACTCCGCTTTATGGCCGGGGATAAGAGGGTGGTGCTTGGACTGATTACGAGTAAAACAGCCGAGTTGGAAGACAAGGATGCTCTGAAACGCCGTATTGACCAGGCCAGCACCTACGTTCCCCTGGAGCGTCTGGCCATCAGTCCCCAGTGCGGATTTGCCAGCGTGGCCGGCGGTAATGCACTCCGCGAAGATGAGCAAATGCGCAAGCTGGCGTTGGTCGTCGAAGTCGCTCAGGATGTCTGGGGCGAAGCCTGAATTGGCACAGTCGGCAATGTGTCATTGCCAGCGCTGTTTCAGACAACCCTGTCACGTCAGACGGATGAGAAATAACAACAGATCACGCCGAATCCTGCCGGTCTGCCGGGCGCGCAGCTGTTCGCAACTCCCTGGCTCTGCCTGGTCTTAAGCCAAGAAATACGAATTCGCTGCCAACAGGAGCATCCTTCTTTTTATTGCTACTGCTTATTCCGGCCTCAGACCCTGGCGACCGTTCAGGTTCCAGTCGTATTTCAGAAAACGGACATCGAATTCGTCATTGTCGAGGGCCTTCGCCACCTCGGCATCCTCGACATAGCTTGCCAGGTATCGCTGCACCGATCCCGCTGCACTCTCGAAATCCTTTCTGTACCAGTCGAAAATTTTCGAAACGTAGGCGATTCGCCGGGGCAGATCAAAATGATTCCGGCTGATGTCATTGATAAAATGCCGCGCCCCCGCATCGAGTTGTTGCTCCAGGGTCTCGGGCAGGTAGGCGCGACTGGAAAGCCGCGGGCAGGACATCGATGCACACACGATGGCAAAATGAATTCTGGGTTCTCTCATGGGAATGAGGATTTTTCGCTCGAGATCGAACAGGTTGATTTTCTTTCCCAGGACAACAAATTTCTTTGACTTGAAAAACTTGTAGCGTCCCCAGAGACTGGCCGGTGAGTAACCATCCAGAATGCCCTGGATGGCCAGCGCGTTGTAGGCATTAATGTAAAAGGTGAGCTGATCGTTGCGCTCCGGCAAACTGCCGGCATCGGTCTCACCAACTTGCTGCACGAAACTGTGGAACTTCGGGTTTGCCTCGATGCCCGCGTAGTTCACGAACCCATTGCCAACGTGTTGCAGCAGCAACTCATCGAAAGCGCTGTAGTCGGGGGCGGCCGTACTTGCATTGGTCATGGCCAGTAGCAAAATCGGCACTGCGAATCGGCGCAGGGCGGCAGATCGGTGGGGGTTGACGGATTGATTCATCGGTCCGGTTCCGGGAGTCAGGTATTCCATATGATCCAGATGCCTCCGCTATGTTCCCCGACCCGTGGCTGCTTACCGGTAATTAACCCTTATCAAGCTGTGCGTGGAATGCTGCATCATGTGCAGACCGACCCTGGGTTTACTCAGTCAGTGCGGGATTTCTTTGCCGTGATCAAGGCATAACCCACGCCACCGGAGGCTACAAAATCACGCGCCTCCGCAATCCTGGAGCGGGGCACGCTGAAGCCATCCGGAAGCCCGAGTTGCTCCTCGCTCAGGAAGTGTTTGACGGTGCTGACGCGGCGTTCAATGCGCGCGATCATGTCGCTGAGTACGCCGCTGACGTCGCGGGTGCGTATTGCCAGGAAGCCGGCTGCGCCGAGTGCGTTGCGGTAACCGTCAACGGATAAAGCTCCGCTGATGCAGAGAGCGCGTCCAAGGAGGTCCTGAAGCGATTCAGGCACTTCCTCGTTCAGCACGACATCGGAAATGCCTGCGCGGCCGCCTGCGCGAAGTACACGCTGAAATTCCCCGAGTGCTGTCGAGAGCTGCGGAAAAATGCACAGGCTGCACTCACAGATTACTACGTCAAAAGACCCGGCATCGAACGGCAGCTGCTCTGCATCGCCCTGCACGAAATGGACCCGATCCGATAGCCCGGCGTCCTCGGTCAGTTCATTTGCCAGGCCGACATTTTTCTCCGAGTAATCGATCCCAACGACGCGACAAGCAAAATGCGTGGCGAGCACTCGCGCGCTTTCACCACGGCCACAAGCTACATCCAACACTCTGGTGTCGCGCCCGACCAATGTGGCTGCCGCCAGTTTGCGCGTTAGTGCGGCACCACCCGGGTGCAGCTCGTCGCCAAGTAACAGGGCAACGACCGGCAGCTCGTAAAATCCTGCACAGCAACTTTTGACCCGATCATCCATTGGTCCGCACGCTCGTCGATATCGGACCATTGAGTTTCTGCGACTCCCGCTCCCGACGTATCTCGGCGAGCAATGTGTGTTCCAGTCCATCGCGATAGAGCAGGTTGTAGGTATCGAAAGGTATCACGCGTTTGCCGTCGGGATGGACAATATGGACGCAGGTCTTGCGAATCGAACGCAAATCGAAGGAGTGCGCATCGATGAACTGGACAATCAGGAGGCGAAAAATGTTGGCGTAAGACAGTTTGCTCAATGATTCCGGCGCCGGAACTGCGGCGAGCAGGTCATTCATGGCTCCGGCCTGCGACTCGGGTGAATGGTGCGTCGAAAACAGATCGAACAGTTTCTCCCTGATGACTTCTTCTTTTTCATAGACGATGGTGTTTCGTCCGCCCTCGACAAGCACTTCGGGATCGATCAATCCGGTCAGGGGCACGAATTTGTCGTCGAGCTTGAGTGCGTAGGCCATAGCGATGCTGTCGGCGTGGCAGGGCACCGGAAGAATATCCTCAGGGGCAAACAAATCACTTTGTTCGAGTATGCGCCGGCGCACTTCCGTGAGCGTAAGCCGGTCGCGCTCGCAGTTGAAGCCTCCCTCGTATTGTTCAAGTCGCCCGGCCGCCTGAACCGGCTGAAATGTCACGCCGCGCACGCACGCTTGCGCTCGCGCGAATTCAATAATTTCACCGAGTTCGTCATCGTTGACACCGCGGCGTACAGTCACGACCAGTGTCGTCGCGATATTCAGTGCGTTGAGCTTGGCCAGGGCGAGTTGGTGCACGCGCCGGGTGTCGGCCGCGCGTAACACTTGCAATGCCTCGCGACGAAATGAATCGAACTGCAGATAGATCTCCAGATTGGGCTCATACTCCTTAAGACGCTCCGCAAAGCCGGCTTCCCTTGCGATGCGAATGCCGTTGGTGTTGATCATCAGATGCTGAATCGGCCGGCTCCGCGCTGCATCCATAATCTCGAAAAATTGCGGGTGAATGGTAGGCTCGCCTCCCGAGATCTGGACAATGCTCGGTTCTTCCTCATTGCGGACAGCGAGATCGAGCATGCGCTCGATCTGCTCAAGGCTGCGATGGGTCTGTCGCTCGGGTCCGCTCATCGCATAGCAGGTAGGGCAGCGCAGGTTGCACGCGTCTGTGACCTCGATAAGCAGCGTGCAACCGTGTTGCTCGTGGTCTGGGCATACACCACAGTCATACGGACAGCCGTAGCGGACCGGGGTATTGTACCGGGTCACCTGCTCGGGCGTCTTGACGAAGATTTCTCTTGCGCGCTTGTAATAGTCGATGTCGTCAGCGATCAGTACCCGCTGCGCACCGTGCTCGGGACATCGTTTCAGCATCCAGACTCCACCGTCCTGGAACACGATCTTGGCGTCGACTCGACGCAGGCAGGTCGCGCATATTGACACTGCGGTATCGTAGAACTGGTACGGGCGGAGTTTAGGAGCCACGTCTGAGCGGGCCTGATCTTGATGGATTAATTTGACTCATTATTTCGCTCCGGGCGTGCTGGTTCGAATCGTGCAAACAGCCTGCCTGTCCATTCTGCAACCCCGTGCGCCGGAAAAGCCCCGTCTGCAAGCCGGCGCTCGTTCCGGCTGCAAGTCCGATACACATGTATGGCTTTGCCTACGGTATCCGGGTCTTGCGCCCTGACCAGTCGGCCGTTTCGGACAGGTCGTCTGTCGGCGCAACTTCTATTGCGCGCCCGAAAGTCTCTCGTGCCGATTTTCCCTGACTCTTGCCCCAAAGCCATGTTCCAACACCAGCGAGAACAACAGCATAAAACAGACCGGGCGACCGCTCCGGGCCTGAACCGAAAAACAAAGTCGCAAGCACACCGGCGACGGCTGACAGGAAAAAAATAATTGCCAGGAATTTGATGACGAGTCGGGCGGCCCGATTCATAATGTTCTCAATGTGGACGGGCGCGCGGCAAAAGAACGCGAACGACTTTGGTTTCGGTTCAATAGACCAGCTCATGCCCGAATTTATTACCGAATCTGACTGTGAGTGGCGGATTCGATTTGGGTGTGGATACCGCGAAAAAGCGCCAGGGGCGTTTCTCGTCGAGTGAAACCTGGAGCTCTTGCGGCAGTTTTGCGGGACGCGGTCATGGGCCGTCCTGCAAGCAGCAACGGGCGTCGGGGGTACCGTGCGACCAGTTGCGCGAGCGCCGCAGAGCGGCCGTCAGGCTCGTTCACGGTACCTTCTCGATACGCGATGATGTCCAAGCCGGCGACTGCGTCACGAAGCGCATCGGGGGCCACGCGAAATTGCGGACTCCGCGGCCCGACGACGTCGGCTTCCGTAACGAGATGCTCTTCGACGATGAGGTACCCGCCCGCCTTGAGGATGCCCTTCAATGTGTCGATCAGCGGCAGGTTGGTGTAGCGGATCATGATGGCCAGATCGTAGCGATCGGCCACGAAGAGATCCGCGGGTCGATGCGCTGCATCTTCCAGATCCGCCTGGATGCACGTGATGGGCAGGTTTTCCGCGTTTGCCGTTTCGCTCAGGCGATCGAGCGCGACCTCCGAGACATCGACCGCATCGACCTGCCAACCTCGTCGCGCGAGGTAGATAGCATTGCGTCCGGCGCCGCAGGCCACGTCGATGGCTCGTGGATGATCCTCCCGAGACTTCAGTTTGGGCAGCCATTCCGCCAACAGCGCGCTTGGATGGCTGCGGGTGGCATAGGCGCCTTCGCGATACCGCAGGTTCCATTTGTCCTGGTCCGCCCGGCTCACCCTGGCGAACCTGTGCCTGCCATCATCTACTCATCCTGCGCCGCAGACTCTTCGCCAGCATCAGAATCATTTTCTTCGTCGGCGCTTGCGTCGTCATCCTTGCCGTCAGGTTCATCCTCAGGGGGGCCGCTCGACGCTGCCTCTGTCCTGAGCTGCACCAGTTTCTCCCGTGTGGTCTCCCTGACGGGATTTACCGTGTATTCGGCCACCCTGAAGTAGTGATCCAGATCAGAGCGTTTCAACACATAATACGAGGCATCTTCAGGTTTGGAAAAACGATAGCTCAGGACCTCGCCGTCGTTGCGCGTCATCCTGAGCTCGAGTGTCGGCTCGTCCTGCCGGTATTCAGGCTTCGCTTCGGTACCAAGCAGGGACTCGATACGCAGTCTGGTCAGCTTGCCAAGCAGGGCGCGGCTTTCTGCACCGTTGGTTTGTTCCTGCTGCCCGAGATCCGCCAGCTGCAGCTCGCCGTCCTCCCGTTGCAGAATAAGTCCGGGCATCTCGATACGCTCCACCTCGCTCTCATCGAGCGTCAGAACGTCTTTGTCGATCCAGTCGTCGGCCTTGGGTTCCGCCTCCCAGGTGTTGAAAGCCACCGCGAAAACTTCATTCCCATCCCCGGGCCTGACGTACACCTCGCGGAATCCGGGCGAGGAACCAACATAGAGGGTGGCCTGGGCATCGTCGTCCGCGAGCAAGACCAGTTTTCGCTCGAACTGCTCCTCGTCCACCGTGAAGCGCCGGGCAGCGCCGCGGGTTTTGGCCACGGGCCAGCCCTTCTCCAATGCGGCGAGTTGGTCCAGCAAGCGCTCGACATCGCGTTGACTGGCCGGGAAGTCGCCGCGCTCCGGCAGTAGCCACTTACCCGCCTGCTTTTTCAGCATCACGCTATCCGTGCCGTCTTCAATACGCAGGCCGTTCACCGTTTGTTTCTCGAAAGACAGCAACTTCTCTTCGGCCTGGAAGGCCCCATAATCCTCGCCTGTCAGGCTAAGGACTGCGGCCAACAACAGTTGCGCTGCCAACAGGCCACTCAGAATAAAGATCCACTTTTTCATCATTTACACTCTTGTCTTTTCTGCCGTGCCGAGAACGGCGGCGTAGCGTGACGCCGCCCGTTTGTTGGTCCGCCTGCGAATGAAGCCGATCAGGAGCAGACCGAACAGCGCCAGGCCATAGTTGAGGTACTCCCAGAACAGCTGGGATTCCCTGTCCAGGGGCTTCAGGGTGCGTGAGAAGTGGGCCCGGCCGCGGATGGCAAGCAGACCGCGATCTTCCAGGGACCAGTCGATGGCGTTCTCCACCAGCTGCACCGGCTTGAGGTAGCGGGTGCCCATCCCGGATGCGGCCAGATCCAGCATCGTGTCGGTGAGGAAGCTGCTGGATGCGAACAGGATGATGCGCGCCGACTCGGGGGAGCGGTCGATCACCCGGGTGATGCGCGATTCCTTCTCTGCATCTTCCGCGGGCTCTCCACCGGCATCCGCCTCCTCTTCGTGGGTGACCAGTGGCGAGGGCTTGTCCTTGAAGTACGAGTCGAAACGGCCCTCTACCGCGACCGCCAGCAGTTGCGGGCCCCGCTGATCGCCAACCGGAAAACCGAGTTCGCCATGCATCTGGAAGTCGGGCTGGATCTCCATGCTGTCGGAGGCCCAGGCCTGGTCCGAGCTTTGCAGCAGGCGAGTCACCTTACGATCCTGGTTCTTCTGCTCGTCCACGGTAATGGGTGACGGCCAGGTCATGGTGACCTGGTCGATGCCCTCGGTCATGCCGCCTTCCTGCACGATGCCATCACCACGGATATCGGCAAAATACGGGTAGTTCACCATCCGCGTTTCGTTGAACACATAGCCGGCGACACGGCGACTGACCGGTATGGGAAAAGACGCATTCAGTGGGTCGAGCACCATCTGTTCTTCCAGCATGATGCCGTGGTGGCTCAGCCAGTCGATCAAAGCGGATTCAAGTTTGCGGACGGATAACACCTCCCCGTGTTCGATATCGAAGGGTGATGTCGCGATGACCACGGTACCGCCACGCATCAGGAACTGGTCCACGGCAAACAGCTGTTTAATATCCAGCTTGTCCGGCGATGCCAGCAGCAACAGGTCGGCCTCATCCGGCACCCGGCCGTTCTTCAGGTTGGTGGAGGCGAGGTTGTGTTCCTCGGCGAGGGTGTTGCTTAGCCAGTCGAAACGCTTGCCGCTTGCCGGCATGCCGAACATGGCCAGTGTCGAGGCAGGCGTGTGGAGCGCCACGGTCTTCAGGAAGCCCCTGGAGAAGCGCTTGAGGGCAGCCTGGATGCCTTGCTCCAGACCGGCTTTTTCAAACTGTTCCGGCAGCGGTATCTGCACGATGCGCCCATTCCCCTCCAGGGTCATGTAAAACCAGAAAGTGTTGGTGTCCGTCAGGCTGGCTACCATGGGGCGAAAGCCGAAATCACTTTTGAGCTGCCTGGCCAGGATGCCGTCCTGCGCGTCGGGGTCGCGAATATCGATAGTCAGCGTGCCGCCCGAGCGCTCGACCAACTCAGTCAGTACCGCGTCTAACTCTTTGCGAAATAAGCTGAGCACCTCGGGCAGTCTCTCATCGTCCGAGATGTAGCCCTTGAAGCTGACCGGATGCGGAATATTCTCGAACAGCTCGCCGGTCCCCTGATAGGCAAAAAGGATCTTCTTGATCGACTGGGTAAGATCGTACTCGGGGTTGCGCAGTTCCACCTCCAGATCGCCCTCACTCTGCGCCCTGACCTCGATGAGATCACCAAAATCGAGCACCTGATGCTGGTCACCGTACTGGATCAGGATATTGAAGTAGGAGTTGATCACCGTTGCCTGATACTTGCTGGCGAACTGGAATGGCACGGGCTGAATATCGTATTTTTCGTTCGCCTCCTGCTCCAGCTCCGGATGCTCCTGGGGATCGATGAACTCCACCCGCACTCTGCCCTCCGCGGCGACCGCGTACTCTTCCAGCAGGTCGCGCAGGCGCGGCACCAGTGGCGCCAGCAGCGGATGAGTCTGGGCGCTGAAATAGCCCCGGATCAGCATCGGCTCTTGCAGCTGCGCCAGATAACTCCGGGTGGCTTCCGAGATGGAGTAGACATTGCCCCGGGTCAGGTCGGCGCGAACCGAAGCCACCGGCGCCAGCCACAAATTGGCGGCCAGAAAATTGGCCGCCAGCAGCGCGCTGATGAGCCCCCAGCGCCGATGGTTGGCATTGCTCGCGTTACCGGCCCAGCGCAGCCACTCCAGCGCAAAGACGTTTAGCGTGAGAAAGACGCCCACCAGGCTCAGGTAGTAGTACAGATCGCGCAGGTCGATCACGCCGCGGGTAATGGAGTCGAAGCGTGAGCCCGAGCCCAGAAGTTTGAGAAACTCCGAGGCCCGGTTGCCGAACAGTCCGGTCAGCGCATCGGTGCCCAACAGATAGAAGAGGCCGCAGACCACTGCCGTCAGAATCAGGCTGACAATCTGATTCGCCGAGCGGGCGCTGATGAACAGCCCGATAGCCGCGTAGGCCGCTGCCAGAAACAGGGTGGCGAGATATCCCCCGAACACCGGTCCCCAGTCCAGCGGGCCGAGCAGGCTGACGGTTACCGGCAGGGGGAGGGTCAATAGCAGAGCCACCGCCACCAGGCCAAGGCATGCCATGAATTTGCCGAGCACCATGTGGTAGCTCTTGACCGGCACGCTGAGCAAAAACTCCAGGGTGCCGGAGCGCCGTTCCTCCGACCACATGCGCATGGTAACGGCCGCCACCAGGAAGATCAGCAGCAGTGGCATCCATTCGAACAGGGGCCGCACATCGGCGATATTGCGAGCGAAGAAAGTTTCTACCCAGAAGAACACAAACAGGGTCACGGCCAGGAAGGCGCCGAGAAAGATAAAGGCAATGGGGGAGAAGAAAAAGCCGGCAAACTCCTTGCGCGCGATGCGCAGCATATTATTCATCTTGATCAGCTACCTCCCTGTGCCGAGATTTCACTGAAGATCTGTTCCAGGTCGTGGCGCTCGGGTTGCAGGGCGTAGAGTTTCCATCCCTCTGTCGCAATGCGGCTGGCAACGATGTGCGCTGCCTCGGCGGGATCGTCCTCTTCACCCAGGTCAAGAACATAGCGGTGCCCCGGTCCCTGTTTGGCCATTGGCTCTACCGACGCGATGCCCTCGACTGAATTCAGCAGTTCGAGCGCACGCTCTGGTCCGGCATCGACGGCCACCAGCAGGCGCTTGCCGGCCAGCAACTCGTCCATGGTGGAGTCCAGCACCTTCCGGCCATCGTGGATGATGATGACCCGGCTGCAGATCGCCTGGACCTCCTGCAGGATATGGGTCGAAAGGATGACGGTGGCGTGTTCCGCCAGGACGCGGATCAGGTCGCGCATGTGCTGCACCTGGGTCGGATCCAGGCCGTTGGTGGGTTCGTCGAGAATGAGCAGGCGAGGGTGATGCAGAATTGCCTGTGCCACCCCCACCCGCTGACAGAATCCCCGGGAGAGGGTCCCGATGGTGTCCGTTGCCTTGGACGAGAGTTCTGTTTTGACGATGGCCTCCCGTATCCGATCGATCCGTTCGGCATCAGGAACACCGTGCAGCGTGGCAGCGTAATCGAGGTAATCAATCACCGTCATTTCGTAATAGAGGGGGTCATTTTCCGGCAGATATCCGATGCGCTGCTGGACGGCTTGGCGTTCGGTATTGATATCCAAACCGTCTATCTCAATGGAACCGCCAGTGGGTTCCAGGTAGCCGGTCAGCATCTTCATAATGGTGGTCTTGCCCGCACCGTTGTGGCCAAGCAGCCCGACGATCTCTCCCGTGCCGATCTCGAAGGAGACCTGATCGACCGCAGTCAAGTCGCCGTAGGTTCGGGTCAAAGCTTCAACTCGTATCATCAAAAAGATTCCTGTTTTATTTGGCCGTCGTTACCGTTTTTGTTTGCTTGGTAGACGGCACCACCAACCCCCTGACTCTTCATCCATATCTCGATGTAGCGCGCGTCAAAACGCCATGGTGACGCGATCCTGCATGCTGGAACGTCGCCATTCTGCACCATACGGCACAGTTTGCTGTGGCTGAGCTTCGAGTACCCGGCCAATTCACCAAGCGTAAGCCAGCTGTCGCCTGTCATCATCACATTTCCGCAAGGGGAGCTTCAGCAGACAAAGCGTATGCTAACGAACGCCAACGGACATAGGCGGTATTTTTTGATTTCTGCGGAATAGTTACCTTAATAAACAGTTGTTATTAAGCAGGTGTATTGGAGACGCCCGTGGACGCAGGTTCCCAAGAGGTCATCACGGGTCCGGAATGATACTGTCGATTTTCGGCACGCTGAATGCGGCGCTCAGCCTCACCGTGCCTGGGTCCTGAACTGGCGAACAGCCTTATTGGCGCAGCTTGAGCAGGAATTCGCGACAGACACGCTTTTCCGACCGTGTCGAGCCGCCAGAATAATCAGTCCCGGGAAAAAATTGCTGCCCATTCCTCACGGTTGATGTGTTCCTTGAGTTCCCACCTGAGATCGAGCATATCGTGGTCGTATTGATCGATCTCTGCAAAATAGCCGGTCCAGATCGCGTCGATATCTGCAGTATTTATGTCTTCCTGGCCCAGCGCCTTATTGAGATCCTTCGACGCTCGCTTCACGTGCTTGTTGCGCGCATTCGTTCGTTTCTTCATCGTTTTGAGCGTACTGAGCGCTCCTTTTTGCCGGCCGTCTTTGACCATGACAGTTTTGACGGTGTCCTGAGTATCGGCAATATACGCAAGCGTTGCCGTCGAACTTCCGCCGAGAAGTAATATAGTAAAAAGTGCAATTAACATGGCATTCTCTCCCGCTCAGATAGCCTGGATGTTCCTGATGGCGGCATCCCTTGCTTTGGTATGCGTTTTTGATATTGCCGACCGTTCATCTGGCGTCAAAATTGCAAAGAGTGCACGTCGCTTTTCTGACACCTGCCGCTTGTTCGCCTGAATCTGCCCGTCGACCTGGTCAAAGAAAGCCTCGAAATCGGCGCGGGTTGTGTCGTAATCGGCGTTCAACTCCCTGACCCGTTGTCTTCTCTCCGAAATTCTCTCTCGAAGAGTATTAAGGTCCGCTGATAACTCGTCCACCAGTGTAATCGCCTCGCGCTCGTTTGCCGGATCGTCGATTACTGCACGAATTTCGCTGCGGAGATCCTCGAAGGCCTGCTTTTCTACTTCCATGGGGGACACATCGTCTTTGCTGGCACAGCCGGCAAAGGCACAGGCGATGGCGACGAAAACCATGGCAGACTTCAGACTGAGAGTTCGTTCGGACATTCCCCAACTCCTTATTTATTGTTTGGACGGCATTCCTGACGTTCGCCAGAATGGCGGATTATCACATAGACGGTACACTGCCTGCATTAGCAGATCGCACAGGGTATTAGGTAAGGTGCTGTGACGACCAAGACTCAAAAGAGCGGCCGGCGTCAGTTTCTATCGCTACCAGGACGGGTTTTCTACACGGAAAAGTCATGTTGATCGACGACAATGTTGCGATGGTCGGCACCGCCAATTTTGATAATCGTTCTTTCAGGCTGAATTTTGAAATCACCACCGTTGTGTTCGATGCAGATTTCGCAGGCAATGTAGAGCGGATGTTCCAGAACGACCTCTCGGCATCACGACTCATGGAGCAGGATGAATACGACAATAAGCCATACTGGTTCAAACTGGCCGTTCGTACGGCAAGACTCGCGGCACCAGTACTGTAAGCGGCGAAGAGTATCCTGACGAATCCCGTGTTTCCCAGGGTTCTCTGAGCTCGCAGGAGGTACAGCAATGATACAATTCCGCAACGGACCCGGAAGCCGCGCGGCGAAGAGGCGAAGAATAAGGAATGCACCGCGGGTCTGATCGCACAATTGAATCAGCCAGGGAATTCCGGAGTCCCGGTCGCGTTGGTGTAAGCGGGCGGGCAGACCCGGCATCGCGTTTCTCTTGCTGACAAATAACGAACGGTCACTGCCGACTGCTAGAGGACAAGTGTTATGAGACAGCTCTCGGTCCAGGACCTGTTTTTCAGTGTCATCGCGACAGGGCTGGCAGCACTGGGTTCCGCAGCGGTTGCGGCGGAATATCGACTGGTGGTCGAGCTTCGCCCGGACCAGTCGCAAAGTCACCTGGAACAAATCACGGCCGAGGTTTTCGGCGCAAAAGCCGAGGTGTCGCCCATGTTCCGGGAGATCGATCCGGAGGACGATCCGTACGCGTTGCGCAATCTCTACACCGTGTACGCGGCTTCAGGCGATGCCTCCGAAAGTCCGTGGGATACGGCCTACCAGCTGCGTGACCGAGGTGATTTCCTGCGGGTCGAGCCGGACTACGAGGATGTGCTCGTCGACCCGACCGCACGCGCGCTATTTTGCTCGAAAAGTATCGACGACGAGAGTACCGCAGATCCCGCCTGGTCATTGCTGGCGGTCAATGCCGATCAGGCCTGGAAGCTGACACCCCCGGAGAATGGTAAGCGTTTTGGGGAGGGCGTTCGGGTTTGTCATCTGGACACCGGCTGGTCAGAGCATGCAGACCTGGACGCAGCGCGTCTCGATCTCGACAACGATTACGATATCCTCGACGAGGATGACAATGCGCAGGACCCGTTGAACTACCGCGGCACCCGGGGTCACGGGACCTCGACCGGCAGCGTGATCGCAAGCTCGGGAGGTATCGGCGAAAGCGGCGGCACCCTGCCGCCGGGCAAGATTACGGGGATGGCGCCCAAAGCGACACTGGTGCCGATGCGCAGCGTCAAGAGTGTCATTCAGTTTCTTGACAGCGATGTGGCCAAGGCGGTGCGGCGCTCGGTCGAGGCAAGCTGTGATGTCATCTCAATGAGTATCGGGGGAAGGATATTTTTTGGCCTTGAACGAGCGCTCATGGATGCGCTGCGTCATGAGGTGATACCGATCGCGGCGGCAGGGAATTGCGTCGGCTTCGTAGTGGCCCCGGCGGTCTATGATGCGACGGTAGCTGCCGCGGCGAGCAATGTCCGTGAGGTCCCATGGAGAGGGTCGTCGCGCGGTCGCTCGGTAGACATATCGGCTCCCGGAGAACGCGTCCACGTCGCCTGGAAAAAATCGCCCGAAGACCCATCCACCAATACCGCCCGCAGCGACGGAACGTCCTATGCCGCAGCTTATACGGCTGGCGCCGCTGCGTTGTGGATCGCGTACCACGGTGAGCAGGCGATTCGTGAAGCCTACGGTTCGGGGACGCGAAAAGACCTGTTCGTCGAGCATTTGCAGCGCTCAGCCAAAACGCCGGACGGTTGGGATTCCAGCAAGTATGGTGCCGGGATTCTCGACGCTGCCGCCCTGTTGAGGAGCCCGCTCGGCCGCCCGGACGACAGCGCCCGCACGGCTGTTTCTCCGGTGCCCCATCTCGAGTTGCTGGCACGCGTCACGGGTCGTGACCGGGATCAGCTACGTGCCCGTCTGCAGGAACTGTTTGGCGCCGACAACTTTTCCGCAGCCATCGATCGATTTGGTCCGGAGCTGATGCACATCGCGGTACATCAGCCGGAATCTATGCAAAGCATGCTGAACACCCTCGCGGGCGACGCAGATTCCAGCGCGACAGCGCGGCGAACAGCAAGGTTGGCGCTTGGTCAGCTGGGCTCGAAAACACTGATGCAGTCACTGAGTGATGCCGAACCCACCGTCGGCCGGCACGACAGCGCTCAGGCCGAGGCGAAGATCACTCAACGCGTGTTGCTCGAAATAGACCGCATGCAAGGCACGCAACGGGTCCTGACCGAGCAGACTATCCGCGGCAAGCGCGTGTCATTGGCAGAAATATATCGATCCGCGGGCATTGAGCTGCGCATCGTCGAAGATCAAATCGACATTCCTCGCGCAGACTCGGTACCCCTTGCAGACCTGCATGCCCTGCTCAATACCAACCGATCGCTGACTGCCGAAGAGGGAGAGTGGCATGTCTACATGCTTGTGGTCAGCGAGGACGAAGACTCGCCCGACACGCTTGGAATCATGTTCGATTTTGGAGAGAACGATGCGAACGATATGCCACGCGAATCTTTCGCCGTGTTTGAAACGGCTCACCGGGGTATGCCGGGTGGTGTAACCCGTGAGGTGCTCTTGACCACCGCGCACGAACTCGCTCATGTATTCAATTTGCATCACACGGACTGGGATGGATCGAGCTTTACGCGTCGTGCCACCGTCGAGAGCTATAGCCTTACTGATACGGTCCGGTGGCGGCTCAGCGACGCGAGTATTGAACACTTTCATTCTCACCCCAGCCGGTTGGTGATACCCGGGACCGGTAACCTGCCCTTCGGACTGATAACACAGGACCATGCAGATCGACATAAGTCGTCACCGCGAGAGAATTATTCCGTCGTTCCGGACGACACGTCGAATCTGAACCGTCGCGCTGCCATTGACGCGTCCGCCGCGGTGAGGACCAGGCTGGCGGCCGTGAACGACGTTAGCGCCGAATCTCCGCTGCGACTCCGGATCGAGACCGCCAAAGATGTATACATCGTTGGCGAAGCAGTCTCGCTGACCGTAGCGGTTGTAAATACCAGCGACACACCGCAGGACGTCATTCCATTGCTGTCTCCGGAATACGGCTTCCTGAACGTGCTGATCCGCGGCCCCAATCAGGACGAGTTCCAGCCGTTCAAACCGCCGGTCCTGAGAGGGGCGCGCATGGCCAGGTTGAGCAGGACATTGTCGCCCTATGACGTCATGATTGATGACGCGCGTGTATTCTTCAGCTCCGGGGGCTGGACCTTCGCGGCGCCGGGCGACTACGAGATTCAGGCGACTTTTCCCGCCGACACGGCGTTCTCAAGTGACATCATCCGCAGCGAAACGCTACTCGTAACGATCGAGCCCCCGACCACGGAACCGACCAAACGCGCCAGCCGGCTGTTGTTCGAGAAGGGCGGCCTGCGCTTTGGGACCGAGCAAGGTCTTTACTTATATATGGGTGGTGGCGATCACCTGAGCTTTGGAGCGGATCGGCTAAGGCAACTGGTGCGGGATTTCCCGCAGGCCGCGCAGGCGGATCCGGCAAAAGTCGCGCTGGCCAACGCGGCATTGCGGCCGACGACCGATCAGGCTCGCGGCGGCAAACCCGAGCCTCGTCTCGACGAGGCGCAGCAGTACCTGCGAGGCTTGCAGGAAACGGAGAATGTGCCCGGTGTGAGCTTGATGCGCGTGCAGCAACGGTTGATCAAGGAGCTGGAAGCCGACGGGCGAGACGCGGAAGCCAGGTCATTGCGTGAGGATTTCGCCGACGATCTGCAAAAGAGCAAAGACCTGCAATTCATCGATCGGGAAATTCTGGAGAGGGGATTTGAATAGCGTCATGAACCTGTATCGAATCGCTGTTAACGGGAAGAAACGGACAGTCGCCGGGCTGCTGTACTGCCTGTTGCTGGCCATCAGCGCCTGTCAAACTGACGGCGCCGGGGATGACGAATCTCCAGTCGGCGAAGCAACGGCCGATTCTGCAAGCGTTGCCGATGGCATGACGGAATCAGGAAAGCCGTTTTGTCTCGAGCTGGCGAGTGCAAGAGATCGGGTTCTACTCGGTGAGCCGCTCACGCTCATTGTCAGCTTGCGGAATTGCTCCGACGAAATGCGTAAGGTGCGCAATCTGCTCGGGCCCGAATATGGTCTGCTGGGCATTGCGATCGGACACCGGGACTATGAGCAGGAGCAAGCATATTACCCCGCGGTGCGCAGGGATGGCCGGGGTAGAGGAGAGGTCGAACTCGCCCCCGGGAAGATGCTTGCAGCGACGGTGCCGGTCTATTTTGGCCGTGACGGCTGGCAACTTGATACGCCGGGCACCTACACATTCCAGGCGGAGTATTTCGTCGATGAAATCTCACTGACGTCGAATGTCGTCATGGTCAACATCGAAAAGCCACAGCGTGAAGCCGATCTTTCGGCGGCACAAACGCTGATGAACTCCGGCGCAGCCACTTTTTACTATCTCGGTGGCGGCGACGAAAAAGGTGCTGCCGAACTTCGTGGTCTGGTTGCAGAACTGCCCGATAGCCCGTGGGCGGCATATGCGAGACTGGGGCTTGCGATTGATTCGGCGAACGATAAAGACAGTCTGTCCAGGGTGGAGGCATGCCGTGCGCTCGAAACATCGCTCGGCGAAATAGACCAGGACTGGATAATCGCGTTACGCGGATTCGAAACCCTGTTGAAATGCTTGCGTGAGAGCGGTCTGGAGTCGGAAATACCACGCGTCACTGCCGATTTCGTGAGTCGCCATCCCCGTGCCGAAGCGACACTGCGGGCGCGCGGCAGTTGACTTGCTGAGCATGGACTGAACAGGGGATTGATCCCGGCAATTTCCCGGCACCCTGAAAGCCGCGACTCAGTCCGTTGTAGGACCGCGATGCTGTCCCGAAAGGAACAAGTACACGACCGGTACGACAAACAGTGTAAACACTGTGCCAAAACTCATACCCCCGGCAATGACCCAGCCAATTTGATGGCGAGCTTCAGCGCCCGCGCCGGTCGCAAACGCGAGTGGCACAGCGCCCAATACCATCGCACCCGTCGTCATCAGGATTGGCCGCAGTCGCAGAGAAGCCGACTGCAGCACCGCATCTCGTTTGGCCATGCCTTGTTCGCGCAATTGGTTTGCAAACTCAACGATTAGAATGCCGTGCTTCGATATCAGGCCGACCAGAGTGACCGCACCGATCTGGGTGTAGATATTCCACGACCCGGTCACTGTCCACCAGCCGAGATCATTCCCCTTGTTCAACATCACCAGACACAGGAACGCACCGAACATGGCGAGCGGCACGGCCACCAATATGATCAGAGGATCTATGAAACTTTCGAATTGTGCGGACAGAACAAGATAGATAAAGATCAGTGCCAGCACCATCAGCGTCATCGCACCCGATGCGGACTCACGATATTCGCGTGACTGCCCCGACAGATCATAAAACGCGTCCGGCGCCACCTCACGCAATGCGTTTTCCATCCACTCGAGCGCCTCACCTTGCGAGTAACCGGGCGCAAGTCCGGCACTGATTGTCGCTGCCCGCAATTTATCGAAATGATTCAGCTCTTTTGCGGCAACCGTTTCCGTCACCGTGGCAAGATTCTGCAATTGGATCATCGTATCGTTGTTGCCTCTGACGAAAATGTTACTGAGATCGCCCGGTGTCCGTCGTGACTCATCATCGATCTGCACGATTACGTCGTATTGCTCGGTACCCTTCTTGAAGCGCGTTACGTTTCGGCCGCCGAGCATTGTCTCGAGAGTGCGGCCGACATTATCGACACTGGCACCGACGATAGCGACTTTTTCGCGATTGATATCGATCCGTAGCTCTGGCTTGTTGAGTTTGAGATCAGAGTCCGGATTGGTCAGCTGAGAGTTCTCGGCCATCTTCGCCAGGAGTTTCGACACCGTATCGTCCAGTTCTTCCCAGGTTCCGGTCGACTGCACGACGAAATTAACGGGCTGCCCGAAACGACTCTGCCCGAGCGGAGGCGGCGTAACCGGAAACGCTCTGAGGCCCGCTATGTCGGTAAATGCCGGAAACAGGCTCTCTGCAATCTGTTGCGCACTGCGCTCACGTTCGTTCCAGGGCTTAAGGCCGATGAAACCGATGACCTTCGTCACGCCACCGAATCCAATGATCTTGAAGAATCGGTTCTGTTCAGGCACAGCTTCGTAAATGTCCTCCATCTGCTTTGCATAGCGATCCGTATAGTCGATGGTCGCGCCTTCAGGTGCCGTCCCAAAACCGATAATGATGCCCTGATCCTCGGCCGGTGCGAGTTCCTCCGGCAGTGAAAGAAACAGGCCGACCATACCGGCTACGACGGCTGCTGCCACTCCAATCGTCAGCCAGCGCAATCTGAGCACACGATCGAGCAGCGTGCGATAACCGTGATCGAGTCCCTTGAGAACCCGTTCGCCAAATTCGAAAAAGCGGCCATGCTTCTCATCATGATGCAGCAACTTGGAGCACATCATCGGTGACAGGGTAAGCGCCGTAAATCCTGAGACCAGCACCGCGCCTGCGAGCGTCAATGCGAACTCTATGAACAACATACCGCTGCGTCCGGTGGAGAACGCGAACGGCAAGTAGACAGCTGCCAGTGTGAGGGTCATCGCAATAATAGCGAAACCGATTTCGGAGCTTCCTTTAAGCGCCGCCTGGAAGGGCGGTATGCCTGCCTCGATGTGACGGTAGATGTTTTCCAACATCACAATTGCATCGTCGACAACCAGCCCGATCGCCAGCACCATGGCGAGAAGTGATAGTGTGTTGATCGTGAAGCCAAAAAGATTCATCAGCGCAAACGCGCCAATGAGCGATACCGGGATCGTGACCAACGGTATGATCACGGCACGCCAGTTTCTGAGGAACAGAAAAATTACGAGCATGACGAGGACGACTGCCTCGACCACGGTCACATAAACCTCGTCGATCGATTCCCGGATAAAGACGGTCGAGTCGTAGGCCATCTCGACGCGCATGCCTTCGGGCAGTGTTCGTGTAATTTCCGGCAGCAACACTTTCAACGCGTTCGAGATGTCTAACGGATTTGCAACCGCCTGTTTGATGACGCCGAGAGGCACGGCATTACGCCTGTTGAAACGCGCACGAAACCGGGCAGAGTCCGCACCGAGTTCGATCCGCGCTACATCGCCTAGTCTGACCAGAAACTCGTCCGTGTTCTTCACGATGATCTGTGCAAACTCTTCCGGCTCACGCAGGTCGGTCTCCGCCAGCACCGTAAACTCGCGGTCTCTGCTTTCGACACGACCGGCCGGTACTTCAATGTTTTGCTGACGCAGTGCGTTTTCCACATCCTGTGGCGTGAGTCCGAAACCTGCGAGGCGGTCGGGATTGAGCCATATGCGCATCGCAAAGCGATTGCCGTAGACATCAGCCTGAGCAACGCCGGGAAGGGTCTGCACGCGGTCCTTCACGAGCCGTGTGGCAATGTCCGCAATCTCCGTCAAATTGTGGCGGTCCGACGAGAAGGCGAGATAGATGATAGGCTGCGCGTCCGCTTCCTGCTTCTGGACGATCGGTTCGTCGGCTTCCTCTGGCAGGAAACTTCGTGCCTGCGATACACGGTCTCGAACATCGCCGGCCGCAGCATCAGCATTCCGATCCAGGAGAAAACGCACCGTCACCTGACTCAATTCGGCGCGGCTAACGGAACTGATGAAATCGATGCCCTCGATTCCCGAGAGCGTATCTTCGATCGGTTTGGTGATCTGCGACTCGATGACGTGCGCGTTGGCACCGGGATAGACGGTACGTACCGTAACGATCGGGACATCGACGTTCGGGATAAGACGCACCGCGAGCCGTTGGTAACTTATTATCCCGATCAGCAGGATAACAAGGTTCAGTACGGTGGCTAGCACCGGTCTGCGTATGGATATACTGGATAGCTGCACGGTGTCGCTAGTTGTCTATGCCGGTCGCCGGAATCGTCCGCACGGCTGCACCGTCAAATATCTTCATCTGACCCGCAGTGACGATTTCGTCTCCAGCAACGATTCCGGAGACGATCTCAACCTTGCCAGGCTGACGTTGACCCAGGGTGACAACCCTCTGCACCGCCTTGCCATTCTCGATGACATAAATTGTTTTCTTCTGGCCAATCGGCCAGATGGCCTGTTCCGGCACCATCAATGCGTCCGGCTTGACCTCGAGTGTCACGCTGACCTGCGCAAATAACCCCGGGCGTAACCTTAAGTCGGGATTTGGCAAGCGCGCGCGAATGGTCACACTGTGGCCTGTGATGTCGATCTGTGGTGCGATGGCTGTAATAACACCATCGAATGTTTCACCCGGATAAGAACCCACCGAGACATCTATGTTCTGCCCGGGCTTCAGCTGCGCCAGGAGGGTCTCGGGAACACTGAACTGGACCCGCAACGGATCAAGACGCACGACACTGACAAGTTCCTGACCGATGGTTGCATAATCGCCGATATTGATCAGGCGCAGACCGACAAAGCCATCGAAAGGCGCACGAATTACTGTTTTTGACAGGCGTGCCTGCGATGACAGCAATCGGGCAATGCTGACGTTGTAATTGGCACGGGCCGCATCGAAGTCGGTGGCCGAGATGAGCCTGTCGTCAATCAGTTCCTTTGCCCGGGTGTATGCTGCTTCGCTCTGCTCGGCATTGGCTTTCGCCTCATTGGCTTCCGCGTTCAGTACGGTTGCCTCTATTGAAAACAAGGGCTCACCCTCGACGACCGCCTGCCCGTCTTCGAAATGCAGCGCCAATATCTGCCCGGGAACTTCCGCACGCAATGTCGCGGAAGCATCGGCAAGCACGATGCCGACGGCTTCGACCGTGGAGCGGAGCATCGACGGTAAGACCACCAGGGATTCAACGGTTACCGTTCGGTCACCCGGTGGCCCGCCCTGCGCCAGCGCAGGGCCAGCCAGCAGAACAAGCAGGATCGGCAGGAATCGTGAATAGTGCATGCGTGTCATCGGCCTTCAATTATTGCTTGTTGGTATGCTACTCCCGCTCGATACGCGCCAAAGAGGCAATATCCAGCTTGGCTCCCGACCGGGCGCCCAATATACCGAATTCGCAGCAAATATGGACCGCAACGGGACAGGCATTTGCATTCTTGCGAGACGTACTATGACCCGCCCAACAATGTGGCCTCACGTAAGCCAGATCAAGTCAAAAAAAGCACGCAATATCGAGCGTGTCGATTTTTCAAAAGAAGCAAGGTTTACATGAACCCCATGTGCTTGCTGCGCAGGATTGCGCTTTGCCTGGCAATGGTGCGAAACGCACACTGGGAGGATTCCCGCCTTGATAATATTGCGGCAACTTCAAATGCCTCGTATGTGCCGAGTTCGCCGGGTTTCGCTGCTTCGCATGATGGGTCGTGATAAGCCGACCGTCAGTTTTTCGCCCAGGACTTCGCGACGAAACCGGAAAAGCTCGGCGGGCCGACCGCGGCCAACAACGCTGGTTCGCCCGATCGGTTCAACGAGATCGGCGTTGGCAACGAGCCGCCGAAAATTCTGTTTGTGCATCTCCGCACCACTGAGTGCTTCCGCAACGCGTTGCAGCTGCAGCAAAGTGAACTCACCAGGCAGCAATTCAAACACGACCGGCCGGTAAGCAAGCTTGCCTCGCAGGCGCCCGAGTGCGGTGGCCAGAATTCGCCGATGGTCTGATACCAACGCTGTGCCCATACCGTCAAACTTTGTCAGTTCTGCCGCTTCGAGGGGAGGCGCGGAATTTCTTTTTGCAGCCCGCTCGTCACGCAGTGCTTCAAAGACAAGGTTGGCATCGTAAAGTAATTCAAAACGTTCAAGAGACAACACGCTGTCCATTTCAGACGCCGCGCTCTGACCAAAGGTCACATTTACCCGTTCTTGCCGCTGTTTTCGGCGGCTCTGGCTTTGCGCTTGTCTTACCCAGCTTGCCAATGCCGGCTTGATATGCTCCTCCATGAAAGCCGGCCGTCCTGAGCGCCAATCTTCCCACGGCAGGAAGCTGTACCAGTCTCGCCAGTGTGCGTTCTCTTTGTCTACGGCGTCTTCATGTGTCAGGGCGATGTAGGCGATCGATACAACTCTCGGGCCTCCCTCGATCTCGCCAGGATCGCGATAACGATTACCGAACGTGTAGAGCTGTTCGACGTAATAAAGGTCCAGGCCGGTCTGTGCTGCCACCCAACTGCGCAGACCGCTCTCCAGACTGGGGTGGTGCCGGGGTTCGAAAGGGCCGTTCGGCAGCGAAAAATGGCTCGATCCTGACAGCGGGTCGATATCCGAGGGCAGCAGACCTGATGCGCCGCTGAGGTTCTGCTCAACGATCAGAACGCGTGGCGTGTCGTTGGTTACAGCCACAATGACTGCGATCAGATTGATGATTGTGTCGGCTGAATTCCTGGCCATCGGGGCCGTTCTCGGTAATTGGCTGAATTTGTCTCGAACTACTTGACACACTATATGCTCTCTGTGAGTATAAACAATATGCTCCTGCAGAGCATATTAAATGAGCATCAATGTCTCGATTTTCGAGGCCGAAGTAAACAGGTGATCCATGCTAGCCAGTCCTGAATATACGGTAGAACTCGCCGCAACGACTGCGGCTGCCTATGAACGAGTCAAGTCGGTCATTCCGGCCATCGAATGGGCAGTGCATGCCCCCTATGTGGCTGCCATCAACGACCTGAAAAAACAGCGCAACGCGGTCGTCCTAGCGCATAACTACCAGACGCCGGAGATTTATCATTGTGTTGCCGACATAAGCGGTGATTCCCTCGCGCTGGCCAGACGCGCAGCCGAAACCGATGCCGAGGTCATCGTGCTGGCCGGTGTCCACTTCATGGCAGAGACCGCCAAACTTCTTAACCCCGGGAAAATCGTGTTGATTCCCGACGAGCGGGCAGGTTGCTCCTTAGCCGAATCCATCACCGCGGAAAATGTCCGGGAACTGCGCCAGCAACATCCTGGTGTGCCTGTCGTTACCTATGTCAATACGTCCGCCGAGGTCAAGGCCGAGTCGGATATCTGTTGTACTTCTGGTAATGCCGTTGCGGTTATTGAATCGCTCGGTACCGAGAAGGTCATTTTCATCCCGGATGAATATCTGGCGGCTTACGTGGCGCAACAAACTGACGTTGAAATCATCCCCTGGCAAGGACATTGCGAAGTGCATGAACGGTTCACGGCAGAGGAGCTTGAGCAATACCGCGAAAATTATGATCAGCTGACCATCATCGCGCATCCTGAATGCCCACCCGATGTGCTTAAAGCGGCTGACTTCGTCGGATCAACCGCACAGATGCAAAACTACGTGCAGTCTCGGCGGCCACGAAGGGTGTTAATGGTCACCGAATGTTCGATGAGCGACAACGTTGCTGCTGATATTAGCGACGTGGAATTTATCCGACCGTGTAATCTGTGCCCGCACATGAAGCGAATTACGCTGGCGAATATTTATCAGGCGCTGGAAACGCTTGAACCCCGTGTTGAAATCGATGCGGCCATTGCAGCAAGAGCCCGGCGCTCGGTCGAGCGGATGTTGGCGCTTGGCGGATAGTATGGATCGCGTGACTCATGCTGCGCCAAAGTCCGTGAAGGCGGATAGCGTTATTGTGGTTGGCTCCGGTATGGCCGGATTGGTCTGCGCCCTGGCATTGGCGCCAAGATCCGTTACCTTAATGACAAAGACGCCGCGGCTGGAGGGTGGCTCGAGCCTGTGGGCAAAAGGAGGCATTGCTGCGGCGATCGGGCCCGACGATACACCTGCGCATCATGCAGCGGACACATTGTCGGCGGGCGCCGGGTTGAGTGATCCGGAAAGCGCGTTACGACTGGCCGAAGAAGGCGTCGAAAATCTCCAGTGGTTAATAGACGAAGGAGTCCCGTTTGACCGGGCGGTGAATGGCACACTGGATTTGGCGCAGGAAGCTGCGCATCGTTATGCGCGCATTGTTCATGCTGGTGGTGACGCGACCGGACGGGTACTCATGCAAGCGTTGATCAAGCGTATACGTGCGACGCGCTCGATCACCGTGCTCGAAGAAACGTTCGCCCACGATTTAATAGTCAGTGACGGGCAAATACACGGACTGGTCGCATACCATCCGAAAAAAAGCTGGGCGACCCATTATTCCCCGCATGTTGTGCTCGCGACCGGCGGAATCGGAATGACCTGGTGGCATACGAGCAACCCCAGTGAGGCTACCGGGGACGGACTGGCGATGGCCGCCCGTGCCGGCGCCAATTTGGCTGACCTGGAATTCGTCCAGTTTCATCCGACGGTATTAGCCATAGAAAGCAAAACCAATGGTGCGAGTTTGCCCCTCCTCACCGAAGCGTTGCGCGGGGCAGGGGCCTTGCTGCTCGACGAGTCTGGCTATCGATTCATGCTATCCGAACATCCGGCGGCCGAGATGGCAGCTCGTGATATCGTGGCGCGGGCCATCGAAAAACGAACCCGTGCGGGGCATCGTGTTTACCTCGATCTACGCCCGGTACTCACTGGTGGCCACGGCGCATCGTTTCCACAGGCGATCGAAGCCAGCAAAAGGGCAGGGTTCAACCCCAAGACGGAACCGCTGCCGGTAATACCGGCGGCCCACTATCACATGGGCGGAATCCAGACTGACCATCGGGGCCGAACCTCGATAGACGGCCTCTGGGCCTGTGGTGAAGTTGCCGCCACTGGCGTCCACGGGGCAAATCGCTTGGCCAGTAATTCATTACTCGAGGCGATGGTCTATGCCCGGCGGGTTGCCGCTGACATCCGCAGTCATCCGGGCTCACAGAACAAGCAGCCATCACTTGCTGCCGCAGCGCCGAAGGTCCCGCCGAACAGTGCTTGTGCAGAACTCAAACGTATTTTTGCTGCGACCAGAAAGCTGATGTCTCGTCATGTCGGCGTCCTACGGTCCGGCGATGGCCTGGAAACAGCATTTTCTCAGTTGTCGAAATTTGATCGCCAGTTGCGTGATTTGAGTGACCGGACTGCAGCACACGATCCGTCATCGGCTGATACGGTTGTATCTTGGAGCGAAACGCGAAATCTCCTGCTCGTCGCTCGTCTGGTTACATTGGCTGCGTTGCAGCGGCAAGAGAGTCGTGGCGCTCATTATCGTGATGATCACCCCATTTCTACACCCGCATGGCAGCGGCATCAAACATTGACGGCCGACCAGCTGGACGCGGCGTAATCACGACGTCCGGCCCGATGGACAGGGTTCTACAATGCCATCAGCGTTGGCAGCGCATCGACAGGTCGATGGCTCGGATGTTTTTCGTTAGCGCGCCAACCGATATGTAATCCACACCAGTCTTTGCCACCGCGGTGATTTCTTCGATCGTCAGGCCACCGGATGCTTCGAGTTCGGCCGGCGGGTCGCCTTCTGCGCGATTGATTGCTACTGCCTCCTGGAGTAAATCGAGTGAGAAATTGTCCAGGAGAAGCCGTTCTGCATTCGCCGATAGCGCCTCACGCAGTTCCGCGATCGACTCAACCTCGACCTCTACCGGCATGTTCGCATGCAGTTTTCGGGCAGCCGCGATGGCAACAGCTATGCCGCCGGCACTCGTGATGTGATTTTCCTTGATCAGTATCGCATCGAATAATCCGACGCGATGATTGCAAGCACCGCCGCAACGAACCGCATACTTTTGCGCGAGCCGCAGGCCGGGAAGCGTCTTGCGCGTATCGAGGATTCGGCAATCGGTTCCGGCAACGGCCTGCACGTATGCCGCAGTTACGGTGGCCGTCGCCGACAGGGTCTGCAACAGATTCAACGCCGCACGTTCGCCGCTGAGGATCGGACGGGCAGGACCATGCAGACTACATATAGTAGTGTCGGCCTCGGCCGTCTCGCCATCATCGAGCTGCCAATCAAGAACGACCCGTGGGTCTATCTGGCGATACACCTCATCGACCCAGGGACGGCCCGCCATGGTCATCCTGTCACGTGTGATTATTGTGGCATCGATCGTCGCGGACGCCGGGATCAATTCGGCCGTCAGATCGCCATCACCGATGTCTTCACGTATCACGCGTGCAACGGTTGCCCGGATGTCTGCTAGCAATTGTTTATCGATCTGCATATTGTCTATTGCGTTAGCGGGACAGGCGCGATACTGATCTGACTGCGTCTAACGCGAATTGATACCGTTCCGAGCAAATTGATCGGGCTGAGAATATTGACTCGCGGCTGCGCCGCTCGGTCCTTCGAACCGCACTTCGTGAGTCTGTCGGCTCGCGGGCTTGCCTCGGTTCGAATTTCCGGTCCCTGTTTCCCAAAACAATGCCACACCCGTTTGTAATCAAGAGCTTACAGAATATCATGAATCAAAACATTCACGTAAGATGTTTTTTGAAAACGTTTGATCACGTTCGCACTGTGGCAATAGAAACGTCGGCATGAAATCCGTTTGTCACCGCTTAGGCAATTTGATCGCAGGAGTTGAGTTTTGTGGATGATTACCAGGACATTCGAGACGGAGTAACCGCGCTGTGTGCCGAATTCCCCGGCGAGTACTGGCAGAAACTGGATTCCAGCAGCGAGTATCCGGATAAATTTGTCGCGGAGTTGACTGCCTCGGGCTATCTCGCGGCGCTGATCCCGGAGGAATACGGCGGCTCCGGTCTGGGCGTCGAAGCCGCCGGCGTTATCCTCGAGGAAATCTCCCGCTCGGGCGGACATCCTGGTGCATGTCATGCACAGATGTACACCATGGGCACCGTCCTGCGGCATGGATCACTGCAGCAGAAAGCGCGTTACCTTCCAGAAATCGCCAACGGTAATCTGCGCCTGCAGGCATTCGGTGTGACTGAGCCAGCGGCGGGGAGCGATACCACGTCGATCAAGACTTTCGCCCGGCGCGACGGTGACAAATATATAGTCAACGGCCAGAAAATCTGGATCAGCCGGGCAGAACATTCCGACCTGCTATTGCTTTTGACGCGGACAACGCTCAAGGAGCAGGTCACCAAGAAGACCGAAGGCTTGAGCCTGTTCCTGGTGGACATGAACAAAGCGCTTGGTAATGGTCTGACCATTCGCCCTATCGCAACGATGATGAACCATCATACGACCGAGTTGTTCTTCGACGATATGGTGGTTCCCGCAAGCGCGATGATCGGGGAGGAGGGTAAAGGCTTCCGTTATGTCCTTGACAGCATGAACGTGGAGCGAATCCTGATAGCGTTTGAATGTATTGGTGATTGCAAATTTTTTATCGAGCGGGCCAAAGAGTACGCCGCTGACAGGAAGGTTTTTGGCCGCCCGATCGGCAGCAACCAGGGAGTTCAGTTCCCCATTGCCCGCGCCTACGCAGAGATGCGTGCTGCGGAACTTATGACTCATGAGGCGGCACGTTTGTTCGATGCCGGCGAGCATTGCGGCGCCGAAGCCAACATGGCGAAAATGCTTGCGGCGGATGCCTCCTGGAATGCGGGCAATACCTGCCTGCAAACGCACGGCGGCTTGGGCTTCGCCAGGGAATATGATATCGAGCGCAAGTTCAGGGAAACGCGTCTTTATCAAGTTGCGCCAATCTCGACCAACCTCATCTTGTCATTCATTGGCGAGCATGTACTGGGATTGCCGAGGTCATTCTGATGAAGACCGGGATCTGCGACAACGGCAGGCAGGTCAGCCTATCCAATGGCCAAATCGCCGATATTCCAGCGCCACGAGCCCGGACACCGTTAATCCGCGCGACGCCGGGACCTGGCTGAGACATATCCGGCACATCGCGTGAGGTGAATCGCAAATATTTAATAATTGCGGTTCGGCCTCTATTATTTCGGCTCGGTCATCCGCATTATGCAGCTTCAGATTTCACTCAAATTGAGGGTTTCGCGGTGAAGTTATCTTTTTTCTGGCAAAGGATTTTGCTGTTTTTCGGGATTGCTGTTGCTCTTGGAGCGTGCTCCACGGGACCACAGATCACCAGGACCCAGGATGTATCGGAGTCTGCAGATACGCCTTACAAAAAAATCCTGGTTATTACCCTGTTTTCGTCATTTGATACGCGCAGGTATCTCGAAGATGAGGTGGTCCTGCATCTGGCCGAACTCGGCACCGATGCGGTCGCGAGTACCTCGATGATGAACACCAGGACACCGGTGACCCGGAGCACCTTTATGGCGATGGTGGAGAAGATCGACGCTGATGCGGTACTGGTTACGCAACTGGCGAGCCTCGAGTCAAAGGGGACTGTTAAGAATATGCGGCCTGAGACGACGGTCAATTTAAGACCGACCGGTTACTACAATGTTTTCAGTATCGACGTAACGGAGTACCTTGAACCGCAGAGCGTGGAGTTCGAGCATTCTCTGGTGTTGGTGACTGAGCTTTTCTCCGTTCGCAGCCAGGAGAAAGTTTGGGCAATAGAGTCAAAGTCCAGGATTGTCATGAACCATGAGCAGGTGAGGGACTACGCGATCATTGTGGATGAGGCAAAAGCGATCGCCGCACATCTGTCGAGGGATGGACTAATCGCTCGGTAGCGTTACTTCCTTCCAACGGAGTACTCACCAATTAGGGGTCCATCCCCCAATAGGTGTGTGTGGCGAATTCCAACCTTGTCGCATAAATTCTTGCAAAATCCAAGTCTTGTCATGCTGGTGCTGATTGTTACGATTGTGGCGCAATGCGTGATCTAGCCATCTTATTCATTCACCTTCTAACTACGATCGCGAGACTAATGCGCCCGGGCGGCGCTCGTGCCGTAGTCGCAGAATCTCTGCTCCTGAAGCACCAATTGGTGGTCCTGAATCGGGGCCGTGAGCGCGCGACCAACCTCCATCCGATGGATCGCGTCATGGCCGGCCTGTGTACACTCTTCATTCGTCCGTCCCGGTTGCTCCGTGTCGCCGTCGTATTGAGACCTTCTACCCTCCTCGCTTTCCACGCAGCACTGGTGAAACGAAAGTACCGACAGCTGTTCACGCCAAAACGACGCGGTAAACCCGGTCCCAAGGGACCTTCACCGGAACTCATCGCGGCCATAGTTGAGACCAAGAGACGCAATCCGAGCTGGGGCTGCCGCCGAATCGCACAACAACTTTGTCTGGTGTTCGACCTTGAGATTGATAAGGACGTGGTAAGGCGCGTGTTGGCAAAGCACTATCGTCCCGACCCCGGCGCATATGGGCCTTCGTGGCTAACAGTACTCGGTCATGCGAAAGACAGCCTCTGGAGCGTCGATCTGTTCCGTTGCGAATCCCTTATTCTCAAGAGCCATTGGGTGCTCGTCGTTATGGATCAGTACACACGTCAAATTATTGGCTT
>JACZWL010000047.1 GCA_022572185.1 Pseudomonadota bacterium
ATCGTTCGCGCAAACCCGACCATCAAAGCCGCTGCAGTCATTTCTGCAGCACCCTTGATGAATGTGCGACTCGTTTCGCCAGCCGGAATCCGTGCGATCAATGCGGTGAGCAGACCGATGCCGAGAAACACGGCGTTCAGCTCGCCAATATACCAGCCATACTTCGCCACGCCGGCAACAAATCCGACAATGCCGGTCACAAATACGAGCAGTACGGCGATTCGCGGACCGGTCAAGCGTACGTCCTCGGGCGGATCAAAGCCTGAACTATAGTCGACATGCGCCACGAGACTCGCTTCCGGGTTGCGCTGGACCATCATCGCGTACCTGTAAAGGTGGTGAAAGGCGACGGCAAGGAAAGCGGCGAGCATCACCAGGCGAAACGCCCATCCCGAGGTGATTGGAACATTCGCAATGTTTTGCGCGATGATTACGCCGAAAGGATTTGTTCCGGCGCAGGCCCAACCGATTCCGTAAGGAATCCAGACCATGCCCATCGCGACGATTGCATCCATACGCATCGCCAGGCTCATTGTCACGATAATGGGTATCAGCGGCACATACTCTTCACCCATGCCTATCGTGTAGGAGCCAAGGCTGAACATGATGAGGCAACCAGCAATAAGTATCCACGGGCTCTTGCCGAGTTTCGCGACTGCCTTGTGCAGCACGGCATCGATTGCACCGCTCTTCCTGAGGATGGCGATTACTCCGCCCACGAGGAAGATCAGGAAGATAATATCCTGGGCTGCTTCGAGTCCCTTGGGTATCGCAAGCAGAAAATACCAGGGTTGAATACCGACTTGCTGTTCCGCGGTCGCCTGTGCATAGGTCTCGGCGACAACCATTGACCGGTTCGGGTTGTCAGGATACGGCTCGCGTTCGAACTGGCCCTGTGGAACTACGTATACAAGGAGTTGCGCGAGGATAATGATCGAAAAGATCAACACCAGGGAATCAAGGGACCAGGAACGTTTGGTCATCAGCGCACTCCTATTCTTATCGTTTTGAGCCTGCCTGTGCGCGCCAGTATATAGAAACTTACACCCGTGATTGCGCACCATGATGAGTAAATGGCAGATGCAGCGCTTTTTGATGAAAAGCGGAGTCTCGTGAAACCGGGTACCGCGGCGACCTGGGCCCTTCATGATCGACATCGACAGACTTACCGGAAACTACCCCCACCACCCGGTTCTCGACAACCTGAGTTTCAAGTGTGATCCGGGCGAGGTTCCCGGCTTTCCCGGGCCGAACGGCTCAGGCGCCGCTGGGGCAATATTCTACAAACAGAAGAACAGAAATCGCCCGAGCCGGGGGCCCAGGCGAAATGTTTTCGTCATTCGTCCAATTACGAGCGACGATCGTTACGCCTGCCGCGTCGATCGTGCCGCCGATCGATACGCCGACCTTTGCGGTCCAGCCTGCGATCAATGCGGTCGCCCTTCTTGTCCAGACGACGGTCTATGTGATCACCCTTGCGGTCAAGGCGGCGATCGATTCGATCACCCTTCCTGTCCAGGCGCTCCGACAGTCGATCCTTGCCGGCATCCGCGGCGCGGTCCGACGCGCGATCTAGCCTCGCATCAATTCGATCACCTCTTTCGTCCAGGCGATCGTTGATACGATCGCCTTTGTTATCGAGGCGGTCTTCGATACGGTCTCCTCGCCTGTCCAGACGATCCTCAACGCGATCTCCCTGATCGGCAAGAACACTCGTACTGAAAAGCACAATACCGACTAGAAATAACGGCATGACTGCCATGTCCCAAACTTTCCTGTTTTTCATATCCGTACTCCTTGTATCCATATGATTTGGCCCTCGTTAACAGTCACAACGCATCTTGTGGGCGGCGGTTGACAACGCGCACCTGGACAGATTCGATTATTGTCAAATTGCCGGGGGCGGCGCCGACTTATTACATGATAAGAAGGGGCGGACAGACCCAATTTTTGTCATCGGGCCCGCTCACGGCTTGCGTCGCGTATATCCCCCTCGCTCGGGCTTTAAACTCGCTCGTGGAACACACGCGACGCAAGCCGCTGGCAAAATCAGCAAAAATCGGGGTCCATTCCTCTTTTTCTGGCAAGCTGCGAGTCAACCGGACGAGGAAGTATCTGTGCAATCAGCAAGTACGGCCGTAGCAAGCCAGGACGTCGATCGGGCTTTTCAGAGGCACCGCCTGCGGATCATGCTGGCGATTACGCTGGGATACGGCTTTATCTACACCTGCCGACTCGGCCTTTCGATCGTAAAAAAGCCGTTAATCGACGGCGGCATATTCACGGTCGAAGAACTGGGCATGATCGGTGCAGCACTCTTCTACGGATATGCGGCAGGCAAGCTTTTTAACGGCTTTCTTGCTGATTACATCAAACCAAGAATATTTTTCAGCGCGAGCATCTTCCTGTCAGCGTTGATCAACCTTGCTATGGGCTCGTCGACTTTGCTCTGGGTATGTATCGCGCTTTGGGCGCTTAACGGCTGGTTCCAGGGGATGGCGGCGCCGTCCGCCGTCATCACCCTTACAAACTGGTTCGGTCTGCATGAGCGTGGCCGACGATACGGCATTTGGAGCGCGTCCCACGCAATCGGTGAAGGTATAACTTTCTACTTTATGGCAGCAGTTGTCGCTGCGTATGGTTGGCGCTTCGGTTACATCACACCGGGCATTATGTGCATAGCGGTTGCTGCGTGGGTCTTCTCGTTCATGCGCAACGCGCCACCGACTATCGGACTGCCGGCCGTTAACGAATGGCTCGGTGCAGACCCGGACCCGCCCAAAGAAAGAAATACATGGCAGACCCAGAAAGTCATTTTTGGTATTAGGGCCATGTGGGTGGTTGCCGTTGCCAGCGCCCTCATGTATGTAACGCGCTACGCGATCAATAGCTGGGGCGTGCTCTATCTTCAGGAAATTCGCGGTTATTCATTAGTGGATGCCGGATTCTTTCTCGCCATCAACACGGTTGCCGGCATCGTCGGCTCCATTGCCTACGGCTACATATCGGACAAGTGCTTCGACGCCCGGAGGCCGCCTGCAAACCTTATATTCGCAATCGTTGAGATTGTTGCTCTCGTCGCCATATTTTTCGGGCCGCAAAATGACATTGTATTGTTCTTCGCGTTCGCGATTTACGGCGCCGCGCTTAGCGGTCTCATCGCCTCTGTTGGCGGCCTGTTCGGTGTCGACATTGCGCCGAGAGGCGCGACCGGTGCCGCGATGGGTTTTGTCGGCGTGTTCAGTTATCTCGGCGCTGCAATTCAGGAAAACGTCAGCGCTTCCCTGATCAGTCAGAAAACGACTATCGTGGATGGCGTTCGCGTGTATGACTTCGACCTGGCCATCTACCTCTGGATCAGCACGTCAGTCGTCTCGATGCTGCTGGCCGCATTGCTCTGGAACACGAAGATCAGGGATTGAAAAAATAAGGAATGGGCAAGTTGAAAAACTTTAAAGTCATTCTTTTCGATCTCGGCGGTGTTCTCCTGGAACTGCGCGACCCGATTTCGACATTCAGGCTGGATATTGATGCATCGGAATTCCTTCGAACCTGGATCATGTCGCCCTCAGTGCGCGCACTGGAATCCGGCCAGATCAATGGCGAAAAGTTTGCTCAGCGTATCGTTGCCGAAATGGAGCTGCCAATGGACTGGCAGGAGCTATTGCGTCGCTTCGACAGTTGGCCTGCGAAGATCTATCCGCGGGCAATCGACTTGATTGACCGCATACCGTCAACATTTTCCTGCGCCATATTGTCGAATACCAATGCAGTACATTGGGAACGGATCGACGTACCGGGGAATTTTGGCAACAGGTTCGACCGCTATTTTCTATCCTACGAGTCTGGTTTGCTAAAACCCGACCGGGAATCTTTCTTGCAAGTGTCCGCGGGCTACGCTTGTCGGCCTGAGGAAATACTCTTCTTTGACGACAACCCGGTCAACGTCGCGGCAGCAAAGAAAGAGAGCATCAACGCGGTTTGTGTCCAGGGCATAGAAGAATTGGAAACCGCGTTAGTTAACAACGGCATTGTCGGGACACCGTAGGAGTTTATCGTAGGAGGAAGGCAGGAGGATCGTAGGAGCGGCTTCAGCCGCGATTACATACGCTAACAATGTTGAATTTTTTTCCTGCAATCGCGGCTGAAGCCGCTCCTACAAATAACCCGCAAATCATTCGCTTGATCGCGCTTCGGGTTCTACGGTCTCCTCGGCCGGTGGTGCTACAACTTCAGGCCCTTCTTCCGCCTGCCCAGCATCGGTATCGGCGGCCTGCGCGTCAGCATCGGTGACCACATTCGTCCAGTCCGCGCTGATATAACCGTTGAAATCATCTTCGATCTTGATTTCGTGCCAGCCATCGACGGACCGCACAAGCGTCATACTGTCGCCCTGATACAGCCTGCCAATCACGTCAGAATCGGCATCGGGCTCGGCACGGATGTTGACGAATTCCTGGACAGAATCGACAGGGGCCACGACGTCTGCCGCTGTGAGTGACGGCAGTCCGAATACTGCGGCAATTAAGATCAGGGCGGCTCTCATGACGGACTCCTAAGGCATGTGTCCGCCTGCCTGTATGACATATCTGGCCCGACAATGAAATGATTTGGGTTACGACCTGGGTCTTAACTCAGAAAAGAGATTACATTGCAGTCGTTATCGGCACTTTTATGGCAGCGGTACCGACTTAGTGTCGGCAATTGCAGACACTCGCGCCTGCTTGCCACGGTTCCGGAAAAAGCCAGGCACACTAAACCTGGCGAGCTTCTGCAGCTCGTACTTGCTATTTTCGGTGATTGAGTCTGCCGCAAGAATCGCACTGCGAACCGCGGGGCCGATGCCCTCACCCATATCTACAGACGCGAGCCCCACGGCATCCCCCACGATCAATGCATTGCCGTTTCGAACCACATCGACATTACCGCGCAGGTAGTAGCTGTAACCGGTTGGTTCGTACTCGGCATCATGGACTAATGCTTCGCCCACCAGCTTTTTCGTGAAGCTGTTCCAGTAGTTCTGCAGGCGGCCCCCCAATGTCTTCATTTTTTCCACTTTTCCGCCGAGACCGACATTGACGTAGCCGTCTGCTTTCGGCACATACCAGGCATAGCCAGGCAGACCATCTCCGAAAAACCACAGATGACACTCGTCGTTTTCCCAATCATAGGGAAACTCGTGTTCGTACGTTGCAAGCTGCAGTAATTTTGCGCGCGGGTTTATGTCATGAAAGAACTCGCGATAAACGGGGCACCGCGTTCCGCCGGCACCGATCAGGTATTTGCAGCGGTACAAACCGTCAATAATGTATGAGCCGTTTTGCTTTTCGATTTTCTTGACTTTGTGCTTATGCACACGCGCCCCTGAACGGTCCAACAGAAAGTTGTCGAACTCGTAGCGACGGATCGAATGCTGCGTGGTTTTCTTGGCAAAATGAAACTGCTTGAAGTGGAAGTGCAGCTTGTCAAAGCTCATGAAACTGTGCGGATACGAATCGATATCCAGTTCGAGATCGTCGACGGCCTCAGGTGTGACCCACCCGGCACAAAGTTTGATTCTCGGAAAACTGGCGCGATCGAGAACGATAACATCCACGCCGGCCTGACCGAGTTTCCAGGCACAAGTCGAGCCCGCCGGTCCGCCCCCAACAATGATGACGTCAACGTCCTGCACGGGCTGCTAATCCCCTGCGGAATCCGGCGAATAAAGGTATTTCCGGCTCCACGGCACGTCGTTATTACCGCGAGGCGCAAAAACGACCTGGTAGAGTTGCAGTGTGCCGGACCGGAAAGCGGCAGACGAACCTCCCAGATACAAACGCCATGCGCGCACGAACTCCTCGCTGTAAGTTTCTCTGACCTTATCGCTAACTTTCTCGAAGTTTTGCAGCCATTCGTCGCAAGTCCTGGCGTAGTGCAGGCGCAGGTTTTCGACATCCAGTATCGAGAACTTGAATGGCTCGAATATCGAGGTCATCTCTCCCAGGCTCGGAATATGGCCACCCGGGAAAATGCGTTTGCTGATCCAGGGATCCGGCGGCCTCGGGTGACTCCGCCCGATCGAATGAATCAATCCCCGCCCTGTGGGCCTGAGACAGCGATCGATGATCCTGCCGAGCGCGCGGTAGTTCTTGAGTCCCACGTGCTCCAGCATGCCAACCGATACAAATACATCGCACTGGCCCGAGATCGTCCGGTAGTCGTCTTCAACAAACTCGACGCGATCGCTTAATCCCCTGGCAGCCGCCTTTTCGCGAGCGTAGCTGATCTGCTCGTGAGAGTTGTTATAGGCTTTGACATTGACGCCGTAGTGCTCAGCCATATGCATCGCCAGTGCGCCCCAGCCGCAGCCGGCCTCGATGACATCCTGCCCGGATTTCAGTTCCAGTTTGCGGCAAACATGGTCGAATTTGGCGACCTGCGCTTCTGCCAGCGTCAGGTCGGGATGCTCGTAGTAAGCGCAGGTATAGGCCATGTGCTCGTCAAGCCACATCTCGTAGAAGTCGTTACCGAGATCGTAGTGGTGATGCACATTGTTCCTCGAGCGCGCCAGCGTATTGCCGCGCAGCGCCCTCAGCAGGGAGCGGAATTTGCTGGAGTAATAACCTTGGTCACGGCGCCTGACGAATGCCTCTGCCACCTCGTTCAAAAACTCGAGAATATCCCCGTGAATCTCGATATTACCCTTGCTGTAGCCCTCACCGAATCCGACGGACGGTGATAGAAGCAGGTTTATCAGTGCGCTCCGGTCGCGAAATTCCATCACACCGACAGGCGTTCCGTCGGCGAAATAATATTCATTACCATTCCACAGCCTGACAGCGATTCGCGGATTACCGACGAACGTCATAATCCAGTAGGCGGACAGGCGATCAAACTCATTTACCGAAACCGGCTGTTTGACATCGACGTTCAAGATCAACACCTCTCTCGGAGATCTTCTTATTAGAAATGCGGCTTCTTATTTTGTTCCGTTCTTTCGGCTCCAAGTTTGGCATTTGTCTGATGAATCGACAAGCGCCATTAGCTCATTAGAACAACCTGTAGAAGCCTGTAGAAGCCTATCAGACCCGTGCCGGAATGCTATTTCGGCTATCACCTATGCTGCATCCGGGGCATTGCCGGACTTTCACAAGGACCGTATGAGCTCAAGCATACGGGCCTGCGTTTTCTCGTCGGGCAAGCGCCCAAAGGCGGCTGACAGATTGTCGATAGCGTGCTTTGTCTTGCTTGTTTCGGTAAGAACGCAATTGACCGCGGGGTTTGCAAGGATATATTTCAAGGAGAATTGGGCCCAGCTCCGGCAATCAAATTCGGCCGCCCATGACGGTAACGTTCTGTCTCTTACGAGGGCAAAATATTGCCCGTTGATGAACGGTCTGTTGACAACGACAGCGACGCCTCTGTCCCGTGCGAGTGGCAGGAGCCTATCGCCCGATTCCGGCTCGAGCATCGAGTAGTTCAGCTGGACAAAGTCCGCTGTCCCACCGTTGATTACCGACTCCACCATGTCGTAATAACTACTTCTGGCGATAGCAATGCCGATGTAACGTGCGTGCCCCCCTTCTTTGGCATCGCGCATCAAGCGCCACTGCTTGTCGAAATCGCTCGGATTGGGTAGCTGCAGGAGATCGAGCACGGCTTTTCCCTGCGCCTCTTTTGCATACCGGATAGCAGCATTGTTGTCCTGTGCACTTGCGGCGCTTACGTTATTGGCGAGAAAGAGTTTGCTCTTCGCATCATGCTCGTGCATGTACCTGCCAAGAATTTCTTGAATGCTACTCCAGGAATCGACAAAGCTTCCGCCGTTGTCGATCAAAATGTCCAGCAATTTACGTGAGTTCTCGTAATCGCCGTCTCTGAATGACTGAGAGTTTCCCAGTCCGACGATCGGCAGCGGTTCCCCCGACGACGGGATCGGCCGCGTCGGCATCCTGGCAGTCTCAGCAGCCTGAGCCGCAATCGCGTTTGGCAGTGACAAAGCCGCGCCAACAGCGCTGGCATCACGAATAAATTCACGGCGATTCATTACTGTTCATCCTTCACAATGACCGAGAAACCGTCAAACTGATACTCCCGGTTGCCGTCGGTCATCATATATTCGGCAATACCCGCCTTGATTTCTTCAAATGCCCTGCCAAGCGCGATCATGTAGCTGCCGTCGACGATGGGCACATTGTGTGACGTAATGGCGATATCAATTTCGCCCGCGAGCCCGGCAAGACGGGCCGCACTCTTCGCATAGTCCTCAAAATCCGAACCATCGACATGCGTATATAGCGGTGCCAGGTAAAACGTATCACCCGTAAAAAGAATCCGATTTTCCCTGTCGATCAGACAGATCGAGTCCGGCGCGTGACCTGGCGTTTCGAGGATTTCCAATTGGCGCCCACCGATGTCAATTATCTCGCCTTCGGCGACGAATTGACTGATCGCAAACGGATGGCTGTGGTATTCGTCACTGATGAAACCGTCAGGCAGCGGCTTCCAGATCCAGCCCTCACTGACAAATTCGGCCATGCGCTCGTGTGGAAGGCCAAGTGCACGCCTGCGGGTAAACCCGGTATCCATTGCGTAAATGGTTTTGAACTGATAATTGCCGCCGATGTGGTCGTAGTGCGTGTGAGAATTCAGCACAATGACGTCCAGCTTGGTGAGTTGATCGACCACGCTTCGCATGTCTCCGATACCAAGGCCGGTATCAAACAGGAGTGCGTTGTTTTCGCCGCTTATCAGGAAAGAAATGACTTCCTCAAACTGACCCGGCTCGTAGATCGCGAAGACCCCGTCGATAATCCGGTACACCTCGAACCAATTGTCATCGACAGCGACCCGCTCGTATTCGCTCCACTCCGGCCGCGGCAGCTTATCCCACCAGTTGCTGGTTCCCGCACCACGATTTTGCACCTGACCATTTCCGGTCCCGTCCAGCCTGGACTCGCCTTTCGGTGCCGTATCGAGCGTGCAGGCTTGCAGCGACGCAAGCAAGGCGATTACAAAAACCAGATTCAGCTTGTTCACTTATTCCTCCGGCCGGGCTGCCGTATTGTTTCCGTGATCGATCAACTGTAGCAGAATCAAGGCTACTCAAAACTATGCTGGCCGAGCCTCACCTTTGTGCTGGCGCCACGTTCGGGCTAATCTCCGGGGAGAATGTTGGGCTTGGTCCTGAGCGAAGAGCAGGAATCAGCTTCCCGGAGACGCTCGGCGATGACCTGTCGCCCTGCGTATCCGAACTGCGCACGGTCGTGATGTGATTCTAGAAAAACTTGCCAAAGCGATTGTCGGAATTTCCGGCTGGAAAATAGTCGGTGAACTGCCGTCCCTGGACAAGGCTGTTTATATCGCCGCACCGCACACTTCCAACTGGGACGGGTTCTGGTTTCTTGTCGGGAAGGCGGCGCTCGGTCTCGAGGCGCATTTTCTTGCGAAGCACACCCTTTTCTGGTGGCCCTTAGGCAATCTTCTGAGATGGTTCGGCGCCATCCCGATCGACCGCAGCCACGGCGCCGAAATCGTCCCGCAGCTAATTGAGACAATCAATAAAAGCGATCGTTTCTGTCTGGCATTAGCACCGGAGGGCACGCGGAAATGGATGCCGTATTGGAAAACCGGCTTTTATCGCATCGCAGTCGAGGCGGACGTGCCCATCGTACTTGCGTTCATCGACTACAAAAACAAAAAAATGGGGGTCGGCGAGATATACAAACCCAGCGGCGACCCCGACAAGGATCTGGACTACCTGCGTAATTTTTATGCGCCGTTTACCGCCTGCCACCCCGAGAACAGGGGGCCGATAGCGTTCCCACCCTGACAGATCCAGCCACTGCAGCTGCATCGCTGATTTGACTTGCTCTCATGAACAGGCTGCCGCGCAGACGCCTAGCCGGGGTCCGACTCGGCGCCGGCCGTGGTCCTCAACAGGCCGCGAAACGCTCTTCGCGCACCGCGCCTTTCCTGCACGACTTCAAAGACCTCGGCCGCAATAGGCATTTCCACTCCATACTCGTCTGCGAGCGCCATGACGGCCGGTGCACTCTTGACGCCTTCGGCAACCATGTACATCTCGTTGATAATTTCGGTTATCGACCTGCCCTTGCCCAGTTCAAAACCGACCGTGCGATTTCGGCTTTGGGCGCTGGTGCAAGTCGCAACGAGATCGCCCATGCCTGTCAGGCCCGCAAAGGTCTGCGGCTCTCCGCCCATGGCAACGCCCAGCCGGGTAATTTCGGCAAGTCCCCGTGTAATGACTGCGGACCGCGTATTCTCGCCGGCGCCCTGGCCGTCCCCCATGCCAGCCGCGATCGCGATGATGTTCTTCAACACACCGCCCAATTCGCAACCAACGACGTCGTGATTGGTATAGACGCGAAACAGCCCGCTGTTGAACGTCTTTTGTAATTCTTTGACAATGATCTCGTCTGCCATCGCGATCACGCTTGCCGCAGCATAACCGGCCATGATTTCCCCTGCCAGATTGGGCCCCGTCAGAACACCGGCGGGATGTCCGGGCAGTACTTCCTCGATTATCTCGGTCATGCGCATTCTTGTATCGAGTTCGAGCCCCTTGGAGAGGCTGACTACCGGGACCCAGGGCCGTATGTGATCTTTGACCTGTTCAAGCACGCCGCGAAACCCTTGTGACGGAATGCCCATTACGATGACGTCTTTTCCCGCGACCGCTTCTGCGATGTCCGCTGTCGCGACAAGCTTTTTGGAGAGTTTTGCATCGGGCAGGTATTTCTTGTTCGTGTGGTAGCTGTTGATCTCGTCGGCGGTCGCCGGATCGCGCGCCCACAGCATAGTGGACGTATTTCGTGCGACCAGGGCGGCGACGGTCGTTCCCCAGGAGCCGCCTCCCAGTATTCCGACATTGAGATTCATTGCTTAGCCACCGGCTGCATGAGATTCCGCTCGTACAATCAGGTCGATGTGATGGCCAGCGGTTACGCCTGGATTTTCGATCATTGGCACATGCCCCACCTCCTCGAGAATGACGACTTCGTTATCGGGAATTGCGGCGGCCATGACTTCGGTGCAACTGACATCAATCAGCCTGTCATATCGACCCCAGATGATCAATGTCGGCATCGCTACATCGCCCAGCCGATCCGTTACGCCATTGTCGAGCGCTTCCTTGACGATGGTCCAGAAAATCCCGTCGAGAAAATCATGGTGCCGCAGAAAAATCTCCAGCATTGGCCGCAGCATGACCCTGGGTATTGGGATGCGCTTGTGCATGATGAATTTCAGAAGACGATCGAGGTCATCCATTGATGACGCCAGCAATGGATTAGTCCCTTTTTCAACAGCCAGGTCGAGTTCGCTCTTATGCTTGCTGGTCACGCCCGCATTGTCGATCAACGTCAGGGTCTTTAGTTGATTGGGGTGAGTGAGCGCATAGTTAAGAGCGATATAGCCACCCATGGAATTGCCCGCGAGATGATACCTGTCGACATCAAGCCCATTAAGGAACGCCCGCAGGCGTTCAGTCTGCGCCACCACTCCGTAGTTCCAATCGGGATTGCGGACATTCTTACCGAAGCCGGGAAGGTCGGGCACGATGACCCGAAAGCGTTTCGTAAAGTAACGGGCATACAAGAGCCAGTTGTCCTTGTCGCCGCCGAAGCCGTGCAACATGACGATGATATCGCCGTCCGCCGGGCCGCCCTCCAGATAGGGCCAGCTGACGCCGTCCACGATGACAGACTTCGCGGACAGTCGGCCCCATTTGCGCGCCAGTCCGGTGATCAGGGCAACAAGCCGCGCCGGGAAGACGAAATACAGGCCGACGAGCGCAATGCCTGCGGCTACTAGCAGCCAGATGAACCGGTTCATGAGTGTCTGACCCCAGGCATCAGCCATGCGCCGAGGACACGAGGCGCGGCGCCAACCAATCTGCGATATCTGTCATCACGTCTTCCTGCTCCGGCTCGTTGAAAATCTCGTGATACAAGCCTTCATAGATGATGAGCTTCTTGTCACGCGAGCCTGTTTTCTCATGCAGCATTCTTGAGCCTTCCGGCAATGCCAATCCATCGGCTGACCCGTGCAGGATTAGCATCGGCAATTCGATAGCGGCGAGTTTCTCTTCGAGCGCCGACATCGCACTGAAAAGCTGCTCCAGGAGACGCGCGGTGACCTTGCCTGTGAACACCAGCGGATCGTTACGATAGCGATCGACCACCTCCGGGTCACGGCTGATTTCCGATGCGTCGAGTTGCAAAAGCCTGAGCTTTGGCAAAAATTTGCTGCAAAGCCGAACGGTCAGACCTTGCAGCGCGGGTACTTCGACCGCCGGCTGCACAGCAGCGCCTGAGAGAATGCAGCCGGCAAACTCGGACTGGTGCTCAATGAGAAAATGCGTCGCGATCAGACCGCCCATGCTGTGACCGACCAGGAATACGAGTGTCTCCGGAACTTCTTCGTGTACTTTTTCGAGCAGCAAGCCGACACCGTCAGTAAACTGGGAAAACCGTCCGATGTGGCAGCGGTCACCGTCAGACCTGCCGTGCCCCGAATGGTCCAGTGCGTAAACAGCGTAGCCCCGGTCGACAAAAAATCGGGCAAAGTGCTGATAGCGGCCGGAATGCTCCGCAAGCCCGTGAGCGATCAGCAACACCGCTCTCGGCCGATCGAAAGGCTGCCAGCTCTGATAGTAAAGTGAGGCACCCGCTGAAGTCTTGAGCGTCCCTTCGTCGTGCTTCATTGCGGCGCCACTTCCTTCGGCGCCGAGACATTGGCGGCATCAATAGCGTTGTTGGCAGACTCAAGCAAGTCGTCCAACGCGCCCCGCAGACAGTCCATAAAGAAGTCGATGTCGGGCAGGATTTCCCGCGTCGATGTGACACTGAATGAAATCTGACGGTCGTAACTCGGCGTGGCAATGAAAAGGCCCATGCCATTGGCCAGCGGAGCCATGGCATAAGTATGCAATATTTTCGCGCCGTTCATATAAAGGGTGGTTTGTGGCCCGGGCACATTCGATATGAACAGGTTGCAGACCTTTGGCGCCATTCCTGCCCGTAGCACCAGCCGGCCGGCAAGGACCTGGGTAGCGGCAGGCACGTGTTGCGTGAGATCCGTCATCAGGCGAGCTGATAAACCCGCCTTGGCCTCTTTGGATCTCCTGGTCGTTTTCACAATCTCGCGAAGCCGCGCCAGCCGGTCTTCGATGTCCGTGAAAATGCGGGTGGTCATCGCCGTAATCCGGTTACCGCCATTCCCGGGATCGGCCGAAGCGCCCTTTCTCGGCCGGGCGTTGATCGGCACCCAGGCCACCAAAGACCTGTCCGGTAATTCGCCATGGTGCAGCAGATATCGGCGTAGCCCGCCACTGCAGACGGCGAGCACGACGTCGTTGATTGTGGCGCCGTCGACGGCCTGCCTGATCGTCTTGAAGTCAGCGAGGTCGAATACCGTTGCGTCGAACATCTTGTGCGCTGACACCGTGACGTTGAAGCGCGTATGTGGCACGCCGGCGCTGTCGTCATCCGGCCGAACTATGTTCTGATATGCCTGATAAAGCATCGGGGCGCTCCGCAAAACCGTATCGAACATCCGTACCGGCGACGTTGCGTTGTTGATTATTGCCCGGCCGAGCATTTCGACCAGAGTGGGTTTAGGGGCACGTTCGAATTTCGTTGCATCGGCCTCGAAGGCCGGCGTGCCCTCGGCATCGATGTCGCAGAGGGAGCCGAAAAACTTCATGGCCGATGCACCGTCCACAGCCGCGTGGTGGACCTTGATCGCAATCGCATAACTGCCGGGCGGGAACCCTTCGATGTTATCCAGCCCTTCCACCACATACATTTCCCACGGCGGGCGTTGCATCGCTATCGGCCGGGAATGGTAGCGGGCCATTAGAATGCAAAACTGCCGCCAGTCACCCGGCTCGGGCAGGCGTCCATGACGCATATGAAATTCGATATCGAAAAACTCGTCATCGGCCCAGTACGGATAGTCGAGTTCAAATGGCACGTGAACGAGCCGGCGTGTGAAAACCGGCGAGGCATCGAGGCGGCTTTCAACATGGCGAATAATGTCTTTGAAGCGAACCTTGCCGCCTGCGGCGGTCGACGGATCGTAAATGTAGACAGCCGTGACATGCGTCAGGTTGTCGTCCGACTCCATGTAAAGAAACTGTGCATCCTGGGCGCTGAGTTGTTGCATCTGATTGTCCTGTCCTGAATTCTGAATCGTCCGAAGGACCATTGCGCTATTGATTGCTCGCCCGTGCGACGGGCGCAACGTGGCTCTCTGCCGTCTTGAGCTTCTGCCCGCGTACCATCAGCGCCAGCGCCCTGATCCGATGAAGCCTTGCCAGCAAATCCCGCAGCTCGAGTGCGATCGAGTCACGCCGGGACGGCAAGGAGTCGTTTCCGGCCACTATCAGACCTTGATTTTCCATGAGTTTATAGGCATTTCCGAACAGCAGCGCGCTGATCGATGCCTCGCTCGAGATCCGGCGCTGCAAATACAGCTGCCGAGCGTATTTGCTCGCACGTGTTACACAATCTTGCTCATCGAATGTCTCATCCGCGGCAAGACCCGCCAGCAGGTCTGCAACGACCGAGTAGGCCTCAATGAAATGCAACAGTGTTGCATGAGCCACAAATGGTTGCACCGTTGCCAGCATCTGACTGATCGCCGTGCAGCCTTCCGCCAGAACCGCCTCCCATTGCGCCTCAATTTCGCTGAGCTCGCCTTTCAGCTCATCCCTGAACTGCGGCAAAGGCGAATAAAAGAACTCGAACTTCATAAGATCTCGCACTCGCTCGGCTTCCTTCCAGAACACTTCGGCCGCCGGTTCGTCGTGTGCATCACTGGCCTTGGCAAGTGCAAGTTCCGTGATTGCCTTGTTGACGAAATAATGAATAACGGTATTGCGGTAATAGCTGGCCTGCAATTGTTGATCGGGCGCAATACCGTACACGGACTGTGGACCTTCCGCATAACGGGTAAACAGACCGCTGTCGATCATGATGCTGGCAATTGCCCGAAGGTGATCGGCATTTTCCAGATCGAAGTCGCTCGTCATCTGAATGTTTCTGCGATTCGCCCACTCAATCAGCGCGCGCACCTCGGCCCTGAGCTCCTCGGTAGTCAGCGCCTGCGGCGTCGCGCCAAGCAGGACCATGCTGGTAAGCGATGGCAGCGTAATCGGCGTCGCCGCGTTGGCACTGACAGCAACCTGAAAGGCGATTTTCGACAATGCCATAGGATCGTCAACCGGCGGCGCTTTCTCCAACACGACCGGTTTACTGAAATTTATGTAAACCCGGCCCATCGGCTGCCGCAGGCGACTGAGATATCCCAGAAACCAGCGGAGGGATTCGGGTTTTTTCTTGGTGCCGGTCTGTTCCGCCGCGTAATCCGCGACATCGGTGATCAGATCATAACTGATCGTTACCGGAAGAATGTGAATGTTTCTGGCGTCCGTTTCCCGAGCTGCGTCAAGCGCGTATTTGAGCAAGCCGTAACGAGGTGGCATCAGTTTGCCCACCCTCGACCGCGTACCTTCAAACGCCCAGCTCAGCGGGAAACGTTTCTCCATGAGGTAGCCTATGTACTGCCGCAGTACGAGCTTGTACAGGGGGTTGTCCTTGAACGTCCGACGAATGAATATTGTTGCCGAACGACGTCCCAGGAATCCGAAGCCCGCAAAAGCCATGTTGACGCCGCCGAGGATGTGCGGCGCCGGAAAATCGTTATCGAAACACACGGTGTTCATTGCGAACCCGTCAACGTGGGACTTGTGGGTCCACAAAATCATCGACGGGTTTTCCCGTACCAGTTTTCGTACCCGTTCGATGCTCTTTTTGTCATAGACGATATCGGCTTCATATCCCTGCGTACACACGAAGCGATTAAGCACGCCCATGACGTCAATCCAGAAAGTGGATGGCCTCGCAATCATCTCCCGCATATAAACCTGCGCCTCGCGCATCAGTTCACGGCGCGGTTTGCCCAGTTCGGCGGAAAGTTTGTCGATGGCCGCATTGAATTTACTGCTTGCCTGCAAGTATTCGGCAACAAATCTCGGCACCTTGTAGCGGCTGCCTTGCAAACCCCGTTCAGCAATATCCAGAACCAGCCCGGCCTGCCGCTCGACGAAGTTCACGAACCCGTCCGGCTCATTCCGCGCGTTGCCGGCGGCAGTTTGATCGAATCGTTGGTGTAACTGGACGATCGTTGCGGGCTGCCCCACGACGTAGGCCACACGCTCGGGGTGATTGCGCCGGATGCGCCTTGCCCGCATTTTGCCGGGGCTGCGCCGGTCGCCGAGCAACAAGTCCCGAAATCTCGGCGCCTCTTTCGCCACCCCGGGGGGCTGCCAGACCACGCGAAGCGGCGTGATCAGCGTGTCTTCCGGCGCACTCAGCGCATGCCTCAGGCGACCCGAATTTCCTGAACGCAAAATCGGAACCGTGAATGGCTGCGCATTTAACGCACCGAGCGGGCGCTCTTTTTGCAGCCACTCTTTGAGCAGGTCTTCCTCGAAACTGTGTGCGGTATCGAGGAGGTATATTAACGGCTGGCCGTTTGCTATCGAATGCACCTCGCTGATGTTCATTCAGGCCACGCTCATTCCCAGCTGCCCAGCACTACGTTGTTCCATTTTCTTATGGACGCCTCATCTTCGTCTTCGGTCCCGATCGCTGGCTCAGCAGCGTCCTGTGGTGGATCCTGTACCGCCCGAGGTTCTTCTATCTGGTTCAGGGCACGCAGAAACTGGCCGCGTACCTCGGCCACATGCTTGTTCATGGTGCTTGCCTGCCAGTCGCTCGTGTCTATGGGTGGAAGCACTTCGATATCGACAGTGGCGGAACGAAAAACGAATTCACCTTTGGGCGCAACGTCGATCGCGTTGTGGATGACGATGGGCACCACCGGGACACCGGCCTGCATCGCAAGATGAAACGCTCCTTTCTTAAAGCGGCCAAGTCGCGGACTGATTGTCCGCGTACCTTCCGGCGCAATCACAACGGACTTTCCGTCATCGCGCATCGCATCGACCAGCGGCATCATCGCCTTTATGGCGCTGGCGCTGTCTTGACGGTCGATAAACACGACACCGGCAAACTCGAGTATCTGCCCGATCAGGGGATAGTGCTTGATTTCCTTCTTGCCGACACCCGCGAGGTCGCGGCGCAGCAGCTTCGCAATGATGATGATGTCAGCTTTGCTTTGATGATTGAAAACGAAGACTGCGGGCCGATGTTCCCAGACGTGGTGCTCGCCTTTTATATTCAACTTGAGGCCAATGAGTGCGGCTGCGACATCTCCGAACAGCGCAGCACCAAAATTCTGCGACTCACGAACAGATCCTGTCAGCGCCCAGATCGGCAAGGCCGCAACAAACGCCGGCACGATGCTCCAGGTTGCGGCGATCGAGCGCAGGTAATCGCTTGCGCGAGGCTGACCCCGACTGGCAAAGCGTCGAATTAACCACCCTCGCCTCTCGGAGATCGTGGTGAGCTTGTCGTTTGGATTGAGCGGTTGTGGTTTGCCGACTCGCTCGAGCAGTGCCAGATCTTCGTGACTGTCGGTGTAAAAAAAGCTCTCATCCAGATTCACGCCGCGTGCTTTCGCAAGCTCTTCGGCGGCCGTAACTTTGCCCTGCCCCCAGCAGGTGGGCCGGACCACGGCACCGGTGAACTCGCCGTTTTCTACGACGAGTTCCGTGCACAAGACGGTGTCGATGCCCAGATCGGCGGCGGCCGATTCAATCTGGTATCTGGTTGCCGAAGAAATGATCGCGACGGTGTGCCCCTTTCGCCGGTGGGCTTCCACCAAAGCCCTCGATTCGGGATAAATCTGCCGCGCGAGGTACTTCCTGTACACATCGTCGCCGAACTCGGCGTAACTCTCTTCAGAAACACCGCGTAACATCTGCGCCGCTGCTACCATCATGCCAGAGAAACCGAGGCTTCCGAGGCTGTAACTGGTCATGGCCGCCAGCAACTCCGTCAGTTCACGAGGCGAGAGGTCGGCTCGCTTGATCCGCTCCTTGATGAAGGCAAACACGGAAAAGCCGGCGATCAGGGTGCCGTCGAAATCAAAAAATGCCCCGATGGCCGGGCCGTCGGGCGCCGCTTCGACAGCCTTGGTAATGTCTTCGTGCCTGCGCATTCCTGAGTTTCCGCTCGATCGATTGTCAGATTATTGCGGCCATCGTCCGGCTTTTATGTGCGTCGGCTCTGCTTATTTCGTCTTGACCGGCATACTTTCCGTGGCCTGCATCGCGAGCAAGCACAATCCCGGGGCCGCAGCGTCTACATTACTACTTTCGGGCCATTTGGGTGCCAGCGTCGCGAGCACGGGCAGGATACCCCTGGCGGCAATGTTACCGGACCGGTTTTTCGGCCGGCTTCTGATACCATAAAATCGCGTCAGCTGGCGAAAAAACAAAGCGGGAGGAAAACCGAATGGCAACCGCAGTTCAGACAATTCAGGAGCAGGTTTCTGCCGAAGAATGGCAGGTCCGGCAGGACCTGGCCGCTCTCTACCGCCTGGTCGCCATGCACGGCTGGGACGACCTCGTGTTCACGCACATCACAGCACGGGTTCCGGGCCCCGAACACCATTTTCTGATCAATCCTTACGGCATACTTTTCGAATCGGTGACGGCATCCAGCCTGATCAAGGTGGATCTCGAGGGAAACAAGATCATCGAGACGCCGTATCCGTTCAACCCGGCGGGTTTTACGATTCACAGCGCTATCCACGAGGTCCGCGAGGACGCGCAATGCGTGATTCATTTGCACACGAGAGCCGGCGTCGCCGTTTCGGCACAGAAAGAGGGGCTGCTGCCCATCTCGCAGCAGGCAACGGTCGCGCTGGGCTCGCTTGCTTACCACGACTATGAAGGCATTGCGCTGAATCCGGATGAAAAGGTGCGTCTGCAGCGGGATCTCGGCGACAAAATCGCAATGATTCTGCGCAATCACGGCACCCTGGTCGCCGGACCGAGCATCGCCGACGCGTGGCTCTCCATGTATATCCTGGAGACGTCCTGTCAGATCCAGATTGCGGCCCAGGCAGGCGGCCGGGAACTGATCCTGCTTGGCGAGGAGATAACGCGTATAAATTACGAAAACGTTGCCGAAGCCACGGCGGGCCAGGGTGGCCAGATCGCCTGGACCGCCATGATAGACAAAGTCGAGCGGCATGATCCCTCGTTTCGGAATTGACGAACTATTCCGCTGACAAAGCGCAAACAATACGTGGCGGATAGCTTATGAGCGCCGCAAAAGAGCTGCGCGAATATACCGGTCGCAGCAACGCGATACATCGCGAGTATCTCGGGGATCCCGAGCTCCTGGAACGGTATCAACGCTTTGTCGCCTGGCAGCTCGATTACATGTTGCCGTTTTACGAAGATCTCAGAGCATCTGAGGATTATGCGGCAGCTGTCGATTTTGTTGTTTCCGATCTGACCGGGATTGGTATTAATCAACGCGACCACGATCTCGCCCGGGTCGTTCCGATCATGTGCAAAATGCTGCCGGACAAGGCATTGCGCACCGTTGCTACGGCAATGCAGCTCAACGCCCGCGTTCTGGGCATAAATCTCTCGATTTGTCGCGAGTTATATAAGGAGATACCTGTCGGCGCAGACGTCTCGGAAGCAAAATATTGTACCGCCTGCCGGCGTGCCAGCAGCCTTGATGAGTGTCTTGAACTCGTTCATCTGACCGGGGAAGTGGGTCACAACCTGGATCATGTGATCCGCATTCCAATGATCGGGCTGACGCTGAAAGCCATGCGGATGCCGGCACGCCTCGCGGGATTTGGGGTGCTGCAAAGATTTCTGGAAAAAGGCTACAGGACATTT
>JACZWL010000090.1 GCA_022572185.1 Pseudomonadota bacterium
GAGTGTCCATCGATACAAAGGATTGACCGGTATGTGCAATCCCTGTGAATACGGCTCCAATCGGACATTGCCGAAAAGCGTAGCGACGCCGACGCGACCCGGCGGAATGGTTTTATAAAAATTCATTCCGACCAAAATAAGGACGCCAATAACAACGATCACAACCGGAAACCTGCTCTGAATATTAGGTCTTGCCATAGGGATTCTCCTGATTTGGCATAAACGTGAGGAATTTTATGGTATGGGGACGATTTATTGTATTGAAAGGTGCCGCGGCAACAATTAACCGGCACTGCCTGCCAACGGCAGATGCACCTCTGCAAGCATGCAGCGCACGCTTCCGCCTGCCGATCGTTCAATGTTATCGATTGCGGCGCTTAGTATCGTTGCATTCTTTTCGATAATTTCCCTTTGTGAATCACTTAAGGCCTGACGGGCGAGACCGGACATCGCGATGATGCGCTCCCCCGACTCAGACTTCAGCTCCAGCATGTTACCGGCAAAGGACTCTATTTGGTCAAAACTGAGCGACACAATCCTGTGGCCCGTCTGCGTCAGTCGTTCCAGTACTGCTGTCCGCTGATCGTCTTTTGATATTGCGTCAGCGCAGATGACGGCGAGTTCCTCGCCAATGTTCATCAGTACGTTTGTATGATAGATCGGTGTACCGCTTTTGTCTGTCGCGTCGAACGCGACAATGTCGTAGTCCATGCGCTGGGCAAACTCGCCGAGCGGATCGAGATGGGTGCGCGTCGACAAACCCGCGTAGGCGATGTGATTGACGCGATCCAGGACCATGCTGCCGGTGCCTTCGAGGAAATGACCCGCATCCTCATGGTGAGAAAGATCGATGACTTGTCTTACGGCGTATCCGTAGTCGGAGGCGAGTGAGTCGATAATATCCGGGCGGCGCTCCTGTCGCCGGCTCGGGGCTTCCATCGGGTACAGGACAACCGATCCGTCGGCGTGAAAACTGACCCAATTGTTCGGAAATATGCCGTCCGGAGTGTGTGGCTCTGGAGTATCGTCGAATCGCAACACCGTAATGCCGCAGCCCTCGAGCTCCACTGCAAGGGCCTCAAACTCTTCGAGTGCCGCCGCCTGTTGTTCCGCCGGCGGGGCATCGGTCTTGCCCTGGAACCTGTTGGATTCAGCCGTCTCCGGATTGCTCTCGAATCTGGCCGGCCTGATCATGAGCACGGCCGACGCCAGTTGTGATTCTTTTGCTGAAGACATATCGTTTGAGTTATCGGGTTCTCAGGGTATTCTCGCTTGAATACGAAGTATTGGAAAGATCTTTCGCGGGCACTCAGGAATCCCGCCTATGTGTGTTTCATCTGGTTTGGCATGACAGCCGGAATCTCTCTGCTGGAGACTCCCGTCAGGTTCACCGCCCCGACGCTTACCCGACCCGTGGCGCTGGATATCGGACGAGTGGTTTTTGCGGCACTCAACAAAGCGGAGCTCGTTGCCTTGCTTGTTTTACTGCTCGTCGTACGGATTTCCGGCAGAGCGAGGGAGCTATGGATACAGTGTTCGGCATTGATTCTGATACTCCTCGCACAGTCGATTTGGCTTTTGCCGCAGCTTGCCGCGAGAGCGCAGCAGATAGTGGCCGGTGTCGAACCGGCGCCATCCATGCTCCATGGAACCTACTCGGTGCTGGAGCTACTAAAGCTCCTGCTGCTCCTCTATCTGGGCTTCAGATCACTGCAGGCAACGGAGCGAGGCCACACCTTGCAGGATCAATAAGAACACGGTGCGCAAGTATGCCTTTGATGATTCTGTCCGTGATCGTTCAGATCGCACTGATTGTCCATGCGGTCCGGACGGGCCGCTCTCCTTACTGGGTATTCATCATTCTGCTGGTCCCGGGCATTGGCTCCCTCGCTTATTTCATCATTGAACTCTTGCCTGAGTTCACGGGCAACCACCGGGCGCGACGGGCGTACCGCGGCATCAAAAAGACCCTCAATCCCGGTGCAGACCTGCGCCAACGGCAAAGAGAACACCGCCTTTCCGGCAGTGTGGACGCCGCGCGCCACCTTGCCAGCGAACTCATAGCCAACGGCAAATTCGCGCAAGCCATTGAGCACTATGAAAAAGCATTGACCGGCCTGTACGAAGGCGATCCCGACTTGCTGCTGGGACTCGCCCAGGCCCGGTTCGCCAACAAGGATTACGAACAATCGAAGCAAACGCTCGAGGGGCTGATCGAAAAGAACCCCGACTTCAGGTCTCCCGAGGGACATTTGCTATACGCCCGCGCCGCAGAACAGTGCGGAAACCTGGCACTGGCAGAGACCGAATACAAAGCAGTTGCGGCATATTACGCCGGCGCCGAAGCAACAGTGCGCTACGCCGCATTGCTCGAACGAGTCGGCAAGAATGACGATGCACTGGAGGCCTACGAAGATATTGTCAACATCGCAGAACTCGCGCCCAGGCATTACCGCAAAGCGCAAAAACAATGGATTTCGCAAGCAAGGGACGCTGTCAGCCGCCTGATAAAATAGGCAGTGTGGATCAAGCCTGAGCACTCGGTCGTGCTGACACGAGCTGATACCAACGGCGAAGGTCTGCCTTCGCGTCATCAATCGAAATCCTGGACCATGCCGCAAAATCGCATGCAACCAATGCTGAAATATCAGCCAGCGTAAAAATGTCGCCGACGATGTACTCCGTGCCCTGCAACTGGCGATCGAGCTTGCCCATGAACAGCTCGAATCGCCTTCGGCCACGATCCACGAGCTCAGGTATCTGCTCATAGTCGTCAGGCCCGGTCAGGGCGCGTCCTTGCATGCCTTTGGCGCGGTTGCGGAAGGTTTCTGCCAGCGCCGCCAATCCATTAGATTCGATTTTGGTGTTCCACATCACCACGAGCGCACGCTCGGTGGCGCTGCCGCCCAATAGTGCCGGTTCGGGAAATTTCTCCTCGAGGTAATGACAGATAGCGAACACCTCAGTCAGATGAGTGCCATCGTCCAGCTCAAGCACGGGAACCGTGCAATCCTGATTGATCTTCTTGAACGCGGCACCGAGTTGTTCGCCGCCGGCAAGATCGACCTGGACGGCCGGTACCTCAATGCCCTTTTCCGCGATGAAGATACGAACACGCCGCGGACTCGGAGCCGTCTTGCAGTCGTAGAACTTCACTTTTGCGCTCTGAATCCCCCGTCAGGACGGGCTCCCGCGTTTTATCTTTCTTTGGCTGCGGCTGCGATCGACGCGGCGTTCTGTCCGAACAAAACCTTTCTTGCCTCTTCGTCGGTCAGGTCCGGCCTGTGCCAGTCACTACCAAGGTCTGCGCCGCGCTGCACGGCAGGCCTGGCTTTGATGGCATCGAACCAACGCCTCAGCTTGCTGAACTTGTCGAGGTCTGCACCCAGACGCTTGTACGACATGACCCAGGGAAACGAGGCGATATCGGCTATCGAGTAGTCGCCGGCAAGATACTCCCGGTCCTCGAGGCGCGTATTCATGACGCCGAGCAGCCTGTCGTATTCATTCTCATATCGCTGCTGCGCGTATGGCACGGGCTCCGGTGCATAGTTCACGAAGTGGCTCAGCTGCCCTGCCATCGGCCCGAGATTCCCCATCTGCCAGAACAACCATTGCATTACCTCGTAACGCGCGTGAAGCTCCTCCGGCATGAATTTGCCCGTCTTTTCTGCAAGATAAGCGAGAATTGCCCCGGATTCGAACAACGAAATCGAGGCCTCGTGATCGACTATGGCGGGGATTCGGTTGTTCGGGCTGATGCGCAGGAACTCCGCAGAGAACTGCTCGCCCCGCCCGATATTGACGGCAACGGTGTTATAGGAAAGACCGCATTCCTCGAGCATGATCGATGCTTTATTGCCGTTCGGTGTGGGCCAGTAGTACAAATCGATCATGGTTTCCTCGGGCAATTGCGAATCGATCGCCTGCCAAAGTATCAGTATTTCCCGCTTGGCACTAGAATATCGCCGTCAGCGCGAGATGCCTGACTTACTTTCTCGGGAAACCAGGCTTTGATATTGATCGACAAGTACACGTCGCATTTCGCATGCGCGGGCTCCCTGTTGCTATTTATCGTTTCTGCTTCTCATGGACAGGAGCAGGATGCAGCCGAACAACAAGATGACGAATTATCGATGATCACGGTCGTCGGTCGCCGCGTTGCCAATGAGTTCCCAGCCAGCACCTACGATTCGGTAACGACCTTACTCCGCTACGATCCCCAACTGGATCTTCAATCGAGAGGGCTCGCTGAAAGTCAGGCCGATATTTCAGTTCGTGGTGGACTTTTTGAGAATACGGGTTTTAAGGTCGGTGCAGTCACTATTTTCGACCCGCAAACGGGACACTATTTTGCCGACCTGCCGATCGATCCCGGCGCGATGTCGCCGCCCGAGATTCTGACAGGCATTGAAAATTCTGTTCATGGTTTCAATTCTGCGATCGCGACGGTCAATTACAGACTTACAGAGCTGATCGACCATCGTGAGATTACGCTTGGCATCGGCAGCGACGACCTTCGATTGGGCAGGATGCGTATTGGCCAGGTTTTACGCGATTCCGGAGAATCTGTGACTGGAATCGAATTCTCGTATTCCGGCTCTCAGGGCGATGGCAGCCTGCCGAATGGCGATTATGATTTCCAGCGTTTTTTCGCTCGCGCACAACACCGCAATGCCGACAGCCAGACAGACCTTGTAATTGCCTATCAGGACAAGTTCTACGGGTGGCCAGGAGCATACACCGGTTTCTCGTCATTGGCGGAAACCGATCACACGAAGACGAAACTGCTCGTCATTAATCATCTCCGAAACTACTCGAGTGACACCTGGTGGGAGCTCGGAGCAGTTTATCGGCAGCTAACGGACGATTATGATTTTGATCGCACGACAATAGAGTCCGGAGTACCCGGTTCTTTCGACCATGAAACCGAGGCCTATGCCGTCGGCATTCAGGGCGCTTTGCGTCTCGGCACATGGCAGTGGCGCTACGGGGGACAAGTAACGGCAGATAAGTTAGTGCGGTCGACAGACCTGACCAATGGCCGATTCAATTCGCGCAGTTACACCACTGTCAGCATTGTGCCGACGCGATATTGGACAACTGGCAGCGGCAACCTAGTGCGGCTGCGGGTCGGTGCTACGGCCGATTTGTCGAATCGAGACAGCGACGCGTTGTTGCCCCTCATCGGC
>JACZWL010000091.1 GCA_022572185.1 Pseudomonadota bacterium
CAACCTGCATCGTCCGGCGTAAGCGACCGGCAGCGGATCAAATCGCAGAGGAGGGCGATTGCCGGGTCGCCATCGATATGTGCCTGCAGGTCGTCAGTTAGAGTTTTCACAAAGTTCGGGTGTATTTCCTGACTTATCGAAAATTAATATGAAAAACAGGAATGCTTCGGCTCAATGTTGGTGCATCGTCGGCCTGATTTTGCAACGAATCGATTACATTCGCCCGTTTTGAACGTGCTTACAATCGTGCGAAGATTTTCTTGTAATGATCCGCTGAGAAACCAACCGAAATAAATCTGCCGCATTCGAGTACCGGCCGCTTCACGAGCGTTGGACGCTCGATCATTGATGCTAACGCCTTGCTCTTGCTCATGTCGGCGCGGTCGACCTCAGGGATTTTTCGCCAGGTCAGGCTGTTGGTATTGAGGAGCTTCTCCCAGTTCGTGCGCCTGGCCCACCGTTCGAGCGTTTGCATGTCGAGCCCATCCTTGCGCAGGTCGTGAAATTTGTGCTCGTGCGACTGGTTGTTGAGCCATTTCCTGGCCTTGCGGCAGGTGTCGCAGCTACCAATTCCATACAGTGTCAGCAAATCCGTCCCCATTTGTTCAGTCCGCACTTCTTAGCAATTCGTTCAAACTGGTTTTTGCGCGCGTCTTCGCATCGACCTGTTTTACGATAATCGCGCAGTAAAGCGAATGCGTACCGTCCGCAGAGGGCAGGTTACCCGAAACGACGACCGAGCCGGCCGGAATACGCCCGTAACTTATCTCGCCCGTCTTGCGGTCATAAATCCGGGTACTCTGGCCGATGAAAACACCCATCGAAATAACCGACCCCTCTTCGACAACGACGCCCTCGACGATTTCCGAGCGGGCGCCGATAAAACAATGATCTTCAATAATCGTCGGTCCTGCCTGCACGGGTTCAAGAACGCCACCAATACCGACTCCGCCGGATAAATGCACGTTTTTGCCAATCTGTGCGCAACTGCCAACGGTCACCCAGGTATCGACCAGCGTTCCGCTGCCTATGTTGGCGCCTATGTTGACGTAGCTCGGCATCAGGACGACGCCTGCCGAGACATAGGCACCTTTGCGCACAATCGCATCCGGCACGACCCGTACACCGGCGGCCTGGAACTCCTCCTGTCCGAAGTCTGCGAATTTGAGCGGGACCTTGTCGTAGAAATTGCTGTGTCCGCCCGGCATCACTGCGTTGTCCGCCAGCCGGAAACTCAGCAACACGGCTTTCTTCAGCCACTGGTTGACGCGCCAGGTGCCGTTTTCTTTTTCGGCAACGCGGGCTTCGCCCGAGTCGAGTAGTGCGATCGCCTGCGCCACAGCGTCGGCCAGTTCCGCTTCGTCCCCGGCGGTGCCGAGCTGGCCTCTGCGCTCGAAGCCGCTCTCGATTGTCTTGATCAATGATTGCATGGGCTCATCCGACTAGCAGGATGTTGAAAAAGTCTTCCATGACTTTTCCAACGACGTGATCCGAAAAGTGCGATTTTCGGATCTCTCACATTTTCAATGGCTTATAGCCATCGAAAATGACGGTACATCCCTGTACCGGCTAACAGGCTGTAGAAAAACAGAGTTTTTCAACAGCCGGCTAGGGCAAGCCGAATTTAGCCGATCCACACAGCATTTTCACGCTTTGGCATCCAGGCTTTCGATTAATCGCTGCCGCAGCTCCGCGCAGATTTTATCACTCAGCGCTTCGCCGGATACGTTGCTGATATAGAACACGTCTTCCGCGCGTTCACCGATCGTCAGGATTTTTGCCGTGTCGATGTCGATGCCCATTGCAACGAATACGCGACTGACGTCACTCAGAAGGCCGGGGCGGTCGCCTGTGACAAGTTCCATGACGGTGCGTTGCTTCGCCGGGTCCCTGGTGAAATCGATTGCTGTTTTTGTGTCAAACATGCGCACCTGACGTGGCGCGCGACGCGTGACCGGCGCTGCCTGATCGTCAGGCGCCGTCAGCACCCGCGTCAATGTACGTCTGATCTTGCTCATTCGTGACTCATCGACATGCACGCCCTTGTCGTACTCCATAAATATATAGGTATCGAGGCTGTAGCCGTTGGCGATCGGTACGATGCGCGCGTCGACAATTGTCATGCCGAGCTCATCCAGTACGGCAGTGACATGGGCGAATGTGCGTTTCTTGCGTGGCGTGTAGAAAACGGCTTGGATGCCGTCGGCGTCCGGCTGCAGCCTGACGTCAAGAAATCCGTGTTCTGAATCAATGTCCGAATCAGCCAGCACTTCAGTATGCCAGGCGATTTCCTCGCTGCGATGACGCAGAAAATAGTCGTCGGTCAGCAATGACCAGATGTCGCGAATTTTCTTTTGGGTGACAGCAGCGCTTTCGAGCAGCGCCCTGGCCGCAGACTGCTTTTCGAAAATCAGCTGGTCGCGGTCGATGGGGTTCTCGAGCCCGCTTCGCAGGGCACGGGCAGTCAGTTCGTACAGGTCTCTGAACAGTGTGGCCTTCCAGGAATTCCAGAGATTCGGGTTCGTGCCCCGGACGTCGGCAACGGTCAGTACATATAAGTAATCGAGATGTGTCTTGTCGCCGACCAGCGCGGCAAATGCGTTGATGACGTCCGGATCACCGATATCTTTCTTTTGCGCGGTGGACGATAGCAGGAGGTGATGCCTGACCAGCCACGCGACCGTCCTGGCCTCGTACTGACTCAGGCCGTGCTCCAGGCAGAATGCCTCCGCGTCGACCGCCCCAAGCACTGAATGGTCACCGCCACGGCCCTTGGCGATATCGTGGAACAGCCCGGCGAGATAGACGATCTCGGGCTTGTCGAACGATTGCATCAGCGGGCTGCAATGCGGGAACTCATGGTCGAACCGGGAGAGGGCGAAGCGGCGCAGGTTGCTGACGACAAACAGGGTGTGTTCGTCGACCGTATAAAGATGAAACAGGTCGTACTGCATGCGACCGACGATCCTGCCGAAAGACGGAATATAAAGTCCGAGCACGCCATACAGGTTCATGCGGCGAAGCTCCTTCGTAACACCCGAGGACGCCCGCAGTATGTTCAGGAAAAGCCGGTGGTTGCGCGGGTTTTGCCTGAACTCCTCATCGATCAGATAGAGGTTTCTCTTGACCAGGCCGATGGTGAAGGCGCTGACACCACGAATATCCGGATGCTGTTGCAGCAGATGGAACATTTCGAGCAGCGCCGAGGGGTTTCGTTGAAACACCTGGTCATGCGTAGTCTGGAGAAATCCGTTCTTTACCTGAAATCGTTCATTCAGTGCCGCAGGTTCGGCATTCGGGTCCATCAGGATCGCTTCTTCGAAAAGCTGCAAGAGCATCTCGTTGACGCGGCTCAAGTCCATGACGGTTCGGTAGTAGCGCTGCATGAGCTGTTCGACTGCAAGCGTGTAAGTCGCGTCTTCGTAGCCCAGCATTTTCGCCAGCTTCGTCTGGTGGTCGAACAGCAGTCTGTCTTCCCGTCGCCCCGTAAGGACGTGCAGGCCGAAACGCACACGCCAGAGAAAGGCCTGCCCGTCATTGAGCATCTGCAGCTGCCCGGGAGTCAGGAAATTGTGCTGCACGAGTTCATCGAGCGTGCGCACGCCAAAATGCCGTTTGGCCACCCAGCCGATCATCTGAATGTCCCTCAAGCCCCCGGGACTACCTTTGACATTGGGCTCGAGCTTGTAAGCGGTATCGTCGTAGCGGTGATGCCGGGCAATCTGCTCGCGTCTTTTCGCTTCGAAAAACTCGGCGGACGACCACAGCCTGTCAGCAGAAACGGCGTCCTTCATCGCCTCGAAAAGCGGCTCCGGACCATGCAGCAACCGGGCCTCGATCAGCGTTGTTGCGACAGTGATGTCCGCTTTGGCTTCCAGCTGGCACTGTTTGACCGTGCGTACGCTGTGGCCGATATCGAGGCCGATGTCCCACAGCGAAGTCAGGAAAGATGACAGCAGCTGTTCGCCGTCGGCGGGCAATTTGTTGCCAACCAGCAGCATGATATCGACGTCGGAGCAGGGGTGAAGTTCGCCCCGGCCGTAGCCGCCGACCGCGACCATAGCCGCGGAGTCACGCAGCGGCCCGGCATGCTCACGCCACAAGCAGAGCAATACGTGATCGACCAGCGACGCCCGCAGCCTGACCAGATCTGTGACCGGCTGACCGTCTTCGAAACGGGCAATCAGGTCGTCGCTGGCATGGCCAAGCGCCTGTCGCAGGTCGCTCACGGTGTTGCCGGCCCGGCCGAGCGCCTCATCCAGTGCCACGATCGCAGGGTCGCTTGCGTCGCTGTGATCGATCGATAAGTTATAAGTCATTGGATTGCCGGATATGATTGTCTTCAACGCTGATCGGCACCAAGCGTCAGTACTTCATGGCCAGTATCCGTAATCAGCACGGTGTGCTCCCATTGCGCGGACAATGTGTGGTCCTTGGTCACTACGGTCCAGCCATCCGGCAGTAATCTGACGTGCCGCTTGCCGGCATTGACCATCGGCTCGACGGTCATTGTCATACCGGCCTTGAGTTCCATGCCAGTGCCCGCCTCACCATAATGCAGGACCTGCGGATCCTCGTGAAACACACGGCCAATGCCATGCCCGCAGTATTCGCGAACGACCGAGCAGCGATTTTTCTCAACATGTTCCTGAATTGCCTGGCCGATGTCGCCCAGGCGCTTGCCGGGTCCGAGCTGTTCAATGCCGAGCCACAACGCCTCGAAGGCCACTTTCGAGACCCTTTCCGCCTGGACGCCGGGCTTGCCGACAAAGAACATGCGGCTGGTGTCGCCGTGGAATTCATCCTTGATGACAGTGATGTCGATATTCAGAATGTCGCCCGACTTCAGGCGCCGTTCGCCCGGTATGCCGTGACAAACGACGTGATTGACCGAGGTACAGATCGATTTCGGGAAGCCCCGGTAATTCAGGGGCGCCGGAATCGCGTCCTGGGTCTCGACGATGTACTCGTGGCATATCTGGTTCAGTTCGCCCGTCGTGATACCTGCTTTCACGTACTCGGCAATCATATCCAGCACGTCGGCGGCAAGCCTGCCCGCCACGCGCATCTTGTCCTGCTCGGACGGCGTCTTAATCGTTACATTCATCAAAATATCGCGTAGTGACTTCGGTACTCGCTCATGCCTCGTTGAACTCCGTTCCGAATTTCGCGCAGGC
>JACZWL010000048.1 GCA_022572185.1 Pseudomonadota bacterium
CAGGGCTTTCTCGCTCATCGGCGCATGCGTCATTGACGCCGGGTGGCAGACCAGACTCTCGACGCCTCCCAGCGACTCGGCCAGCGAGAAGTGCCGCAGCTGCTCCAGGAAAGCCCGCACAGCTGCCTCGCCGCCCTTGAGTTCGAAACTGAGCATGCCGCCGAATCCCTGCTGCTGGCTGCAGGCGATATCGTGACCAGGGTGACTGCCAAGGCCCGGGTAATACACATGGCGAACAGCGGGGTGCTCAGCAAGTATCGCGGCCAGGTGCTGCGCATTCTCTTCGTGCTGGCGCAGCCTCGCGTGCAGTGTGCGCAGACCACGTAAGGTCAGGTAACTGTCGAACGGCGCACCGGTGATGCCCAGACAGTTGGCCCAGTAAGCGAGTTCTTCGGCAAGCTCGTCGGTAGCGGCTATGACCGCGCCGCCCACCACGTCACTGTGGCCATTCAGATACTTCGTGGTTGAATGGATGACGATATCGGCGCCCAGCGAGATCGGCTGCTGCAATACCGGAGACAGGAACGTATTATCGACTGCAAGTAGCGCGCCGCAACTTTTGGCAAGCTTTGAAATTCGCTTGATATCGACGATCCTGAGCAGCGGATTGGACGGCGTCTCAACCAGTATCAGGCGCGGCTGGAGCGCAATGGCATTTGACAACGCCATTTCGTCATTCTGATCGATGAAGCGAACTTCAAACTGACCCCTGGCAGAAAGGCTCTCGAACAGTCGGTAGGTGCCGCCATAGCAGTCATGCGGTGCGATCAGCAGATCACCGGGTTTGAGTAATTGCATAAGCAGCGTAAGCGCCGCCATACCGGACGAAGTGACGACTGCGCCCGCACCGCCCTCCAGATCACTCAATGCGTTTGCGAGCGCATCACGGGTCGGATTACCGCTGCGCGTGTAATCGTATTGCCGCTTGTCGTCGTAGCCCGCGAACGTGAAATTCGCTGACAAATACAATGGGGGCACGACGGCGCCGAATTGTTGGTCTGACTCTATGGCAGCACGGACAGCAATAGTGGCCGGCTGTATCCTGGTATGCATGATCTGGTCTCCGCTTTGATTCCAATGTCACGCCAAAGACGTGTTTTTCTCATCGGAAACCTGCGGAAACCGTCAGGGAGGTGCCGTGTCCTTCGTTCGTCCGACGCGTATCGGAGTGACGTTACACTGACACTCATCTCTCGAAGCAAATGGCTCCGCAGGAGTTGGCACCTTTTCAGGAGGGTTAGTCCCGAAGGTTGCCCCGGCTTCAAAGGGCCTATCCCTCAGCCGGTCTCGATGAGTAGGCCCGAGTCTAGATGTATTGTGTTGCCCAGGTCAAGAAACCTGTCACTGGCGAATTAATAGTCATGCTGCTGCAGGTGCGTGGGGTCAATCTGGGTTTGACCGGAGTCGCGGGTCCACGTGCGCCGGTGTCGGACGACCAACGACGATCTGGGAAAAATCACGGTGCCGCTGATTGAACAGGATATTGGATTCGTAAGGGGATACGACCGACGGGACCCACAGGACTGCAGTTTCGCCGCGATCGTACCATTCGTCACCAATGGCACGGCTTGCAGCATAGTCGTTCTCAGCCAAGACCGGTGCATCGATCGGGTCGAGCTGTTCTTGATCGAGCTCATCCGGAATCTTCACTTCCACGTACACCAGGGTTGGGGGTAGGGCGCTCGTCTGCCAGTGAACCAGGTTCTCAAGTACGGCGAGCGCGTAGGTTTCGGCTGCGTGCACGACCCATCGGCCAGGGCTTATCCAACGACTTCCCCAACGATGGGTGCCGGTCCCATCAAAGGGCGGGTACTTGGGGCTGACAATCCGGTAGGCGCGGGTGTGGGTCTTACGCGGGGAGGCCATGCAGGCCCCGCTCAATGACCTCTTCGACCTCGCGGCCGCCGATTTCCGTAAGCGCGACATCGAACGGCGTACGATCGTCGAGCTCGGGATGCGGATTCATCAGAAATCGCGTCGCCGCCTTGCGGTCCTCGAATACCGAGAGCGCTAGCGCGTAAAGACGCGCCAGGCGTTCCGTCGTCTCACCGACTTGTAGATTGAATCGATCAACGCGCTGGTAGGTCGCCCTTGAAACGATCTTATTGCGCAATTGCACAGTGAAATCCGTGCTGCGATTCGGCGCGGTGAGGAACGCGATAAACGTATCCAAGGCGCTTTTCGGCATGCCTTCGCGTACGATGGCATCAAGCTCGCGCATATTTCGAACGGTTCGGCCGAGGACGCGTCGCCCGCCCAAGACTTCCGCTATTTTTTTGGCTGGTACGCTCATATGAGGCAATCTTAGGCCTCATATGAGCTCTTGTCAAGGGACAGTGTCGCTTGGGTGGGCCGAGGACTGGCGCGCGCACCTTAGGTACCTGTTGGGGGCGAATTCTTATTCAAGCTGCCGCTGGCAGCTGATACAAGCCACGGCAGCAGGAATTCCATCGGTAATTATTCAGGCGAGCAATGTTTTGATCAGTGTTGGCCGGCTTCGGGTCAGGTATCAAGCCGCCGAGTCCTCGGTGAACACGGTCCCTGTTGTAATATCCTTCAAACAACAGCAATTTCCTCTCCAGATCTCGAGCAGTCCAGAAAGGTACCTGATCGAGAAACTCCCGGCGGATCGTGCCGATCAATCTTTCGACGAAAGGATGCGACAAAGGGACGTACGGTACTGTCTTTACCTGCGTCAGCTCAAGAATCCGGAGATTGGCGTTCCATTGGTGGAATCGGAATAGCGGGTCATGGTCCGAGCTCAAATATCGTGGGCTCTTGGATCCACCGATGATGCTATTGAACATACGGCACACTGTGGGCCCATCGAGTACTCCTGCATGGACAGCGAAACCGATGATTCGCCGAGTAAATTGATCCATGACAACCATCACCCAGTGCGACTTGAGGATCAGCGATTCACATCGAAAAAGATCCACACTCCACAAACTGTCTTTGCTGTGGCCCAGGAAAGTGAGCCAGGACGGACCGTTAGAGCCAGGCTCCGGCCGGTAGTGCCTGGCTAGCACGCGCCGTACCACATCCTTATCAATCTCGATATCGAAGACCAGGGAAATCTGGTCGGCGATGCGCTGGTAACCGAAGTTCGGGTTTCTGCGTTTCATCTCGACGATTGCGGAAATCAGTTCCGGAGAAGGTCCTTTGGGACCCGGCTTGCCACGAGTTTTCGGCGTGAACAGCAGGCGGTACTTACGTTTCACCAGTGCTCGATGGAAGCTGAGTATCGTGGAGGGCTTCAGGACAATGGCTGATCGTAACAAGCGGGTAGGGCGCATCAAGATTGCACACAGCCCAACAATGACTCGGTCTGTCGGCCGAAGGCCCGGTGCTCGTGCTCGCGAGCGATTAAAAATAAGAAGCTGATGTTTTACGAGCAGCGATTCAGCAACGACGGACCGAGCACCGCCAGGTCCGAACAAGCGGGCGATCGTTACGAGAAGGTGGATGAAAAGTATGGCGAGATCACGCATCACTGAATCATCGTAACCAAAACATCGCGCATGACAAGACTTGGAAATCTCTCGAATTTATGCCAGGAATAGGAATTCGCACCCAACAACCATTTCCGCCGCTTTCAATAGCCGCCTGATACCAGAGCAGGCGATTATCCAATTCTGACTAACTTGTCATTTGACTTGTGTAGCGTTACACGCTACACTTTACGCATGATCAGGACCCTCCGCCACAAGGGATTGAAGGCGCTTTATGAGGGCAAGCGATCGGCGAAAGTTGTCCGAAGTCACGTGCCAAAGCTGGAAAGAATACTGTCGGCGCTGGACGAGGCTACAGGCCCGCATGAAATGGATATTCCGGGTTTCCGGCTGCATCCGTTGAAAGGCAGGGGCAAAGGCTTTTTTTCAGTTTGGGTATCCGGCAATTGGCGGGTGACATTTCGGTTCGAGGGCGTCGACGCGGTCGACGTTGACTATATTGATTATCACTAAGATTGGTGGGAACGCTATGGCGATGAAAAACCCGGTTCATCCAGGTCGTATTGTAGGAGAGGATTGCTTGCGCGAACTCGGTCTGTCGGTGACGGAAGCGGCAAAGCACCTGGGCGTTGGACGGGCGGCGCTGTCCGCGCTGGTCAATGAAAGAGCATCGGTGTCGATTGAGATGGCGTACCGTTTGTCCAAAGCCTTTGGGTCGACGCCGGATCACTGGATGAGAATGCAGCTCGCTTACGATTTGGCGCAATCGCGATCACTCAAGAAAAAGATCAACGTCGATCGCATCGCGGTCACCTAGCGGAATCCTACGACCAAAAGGATTTCTCGATCAGCAGACTTCTACTGTCGGCTCCGTCGAAATTACCACTGATATGAACCGGCTCACAAACACAAAAGTTCTGACACTTCCCCAATGCCTGAAATCGACGATCATGATAAAGGCGGCCTGCTCTTATTGCGGCAGAGTGCAACCAGGTCATCGATCTTTGCCGTGCCGACACACATGACACTGTCTGCACCGCCCCAGTAAATCTTGACGGTACCGTCGTCCTCGGCGATGGCGCCGCAGCTGAAAACAACGTTGTGAACGTAACCGGTCAGTTCCCACGGATCTTCCGGCGACACTATCCAATCGTCGGCAACGCCGAGCACCTTGGCGGGATCCTCAAGGTCATGCAGCGCGACACCCAGGCGATACACGGCACCATCCATGGTTGGAAATACGCCGTGGTAAATGTTGAGCCATCCCTGCGCGGTTTTAATCGGCGTCGCGCCCGGACCGATCTTCATTTCATCCCAGTGATACGGAACAGGCTGGATCACGGGCACCGAATCACCCCAGTGAATCAGGTCTGGAGACCAGGACAGCCAGATGCACCAGGGGTTGATTTCCGAGTGGGGCCGATCGAGCCGCGCGTAGCGGCCATTGAACGTGTCCGGAAAAATCACGACATTGCGCATGTCTGCCTGACTGATTAGCGACACTCTCTCGACTGTCTTGAAATCGCGCGTCTTCGCCAGACCGATGCGCACGCCGAACCTGGAATAAGCACTGTAAGTAATATAGTGCTCGCCGGCGATGGTACAAATTCGCGGGTCCTCGACACCGTACTCCTCGTGCACTGCGAATTCGGTTTCGCTGGATGGCACCATGAACGGCTCGGGATCTGCCTGGAATTTGTAACCGTCATCGCTTCGTGCAATACCGATAATCGAGCGACCGTTACGTAAGTGCGAGCGGAACAGCAGGATGTATTGGCCGTTATATTTGCTTGCCGCCGCGTTGTGAACCGTCTCCACGGCGTAGGGAATGTCGTGCCTGGTGAGGATCGGATTGCCCTCATAGCGCGTCACTACCGGTTTACTTTTCATTGCCTGCTCCCGGAGTCAAAATCTTTTCGTAAGCGTCAACGTAGTCGCGCGCCATGCGTGTGTGAGAAAAGCGCCGCTCGACGTCCTCCCGACAAGCAGACCTGTCAATCGACTGTAGCGCAGCGACCGCGTCCACCGCATGTTCAATATCCTCGACGATGTAGCCGGTCTCACCATGTCGGATAATCTCTGGAATCGACCCGCGAGCAAACGCGATGACAGGTGTGCCGCAGGCCATGGATTCAACCATGCTCAATCCAAAAGGTTCCTCGAAGCTGATCAAATGCAATAGTGCCAGCGCGTGGCCCATCACGTTCGCCCTTTGGTCGGGCCCCACGGAACCCAGATACTCCACAGTCCTGCCGTCAATATGCGGCTCCACTTCGGCGGCGAAGTAATCCTGATCCTGAATGATGCCGGCAATCACCAGCTTGATCCCCACGCGTTGCGCCACGTTGATCGCCTCGCGCACGCCCTTGTCCGGATGGATCCGACCAAAGAACAACAGATACTTTCCCTCAGCTTCAAGAAAGGGAAATTGCGCAATATCAATACCGTGATGGATGGTGGCTATGTAGTCCAGCTCCGGGGACTTATCTGCCTCGCTGATCGCTACGTAGTGGCTCTGAGCATTGTATTTTTTGTACACCGGTATGATCGATGGCGATGAGAAACCGTGGATCGTCGTTACCACCGGTGTCTTGACCAGCGCGGAGTATGTGAGCGGCAGAAAGTCATAATGATTATGAATGAGATCGAAGTCGGCGGCACGCTCGAAGACCTCGGATATGTGCAGGCACTCAGCGACCTTCGGATCAACTGAGTCGTCCTCCGAATACGGGCGTGGACACACGGCGACCAGCTTGCCGCTGGTTTTCGAGTCCCCGGTGGCGAAAAGAGTCAGGTCCAGGCCCAGGCGCACCAGTTCTTCCGTGAGCAGGCTTACCACGGACTCCCATGGCCCATAATGGCGAGGAGGGGTACGCCATGAAATGGGGCTGAGGACTGCGATTCGCATGGACTTGCTCAAAATTAGCGATTTTCAGGACTGTGAATTGTAACGCAAGCTTCTGGTGGCCTTCACGGCTATAATCCGCACGATCCGAACCCGGACCGCCGATCCATGGCCATTTTTGGTCGAATTACGTCAGTGTGTAATCACTAATGAGAGTTCACGAACAACGCAAGCAACTGGTCAAACGGCGCTCAACTGTGCTGAAGGCCGAGAGCGCACGCGTTATTACCCGGACGCATATTCCAGGAGACAAGCTGCGCACCAGGGCCCTGATCGCCCGGGTCTCAAAGCTGAGCGACGACGACGTACATAACTTGCTGGAGGCTGTATACGAGGAATTCTCAGGGCGTCACCGTAACTTTCGAGGGGTCCTGCAGAGGAATTTTGATCGTATTGCAGAACACGTCCCGAAACGTATCTCTTTGTCATCCGAGCAGGAACTTCTGCTCGGTGCCTACTTTACCGCAGAGTATTCCGTTGAAGCAGCTGCACTCTTTAATCCTTCTGTCGTTATCCATCCTGACCAGAAAGGCGTGGACAAGGGCTCGCAGCGATTTGTCATGAGCTTCAGGGCGACAGGTGAAGGTCATGTGTCCTCGATTGAATTTCGTAGTGGAATCGTTGACGAAAATGACGACATCCTTTTCGATCCCATCAGCCAATACGTGGCCACGCCCGAGATGCACACAGATCCTGTCTATCATCGTCTTCATTTTCGACGAAAACTCGAAGAGATGGGAGTACGCGAGGTGATCACGAATCACCTGTTGGAAGAATTAGACGAGACGTTTACGTTTGATGAGCTGGGGACACAAATAAAAAAACTCCGCTCGACCAAGTTTCGCCTGAAGGACAAACACAACGCGATTGATACGGTGTTGTGGCTGGCTCGGTCCAATTACGAAGTGATATTCCGCCCTGACGAACAGATCTCTGAGCGGGTGATCTTCCCGGTGTCGGAAAACGAGAGCGCGGGCATCGAGGATGCCCGGTTTGTACGTTTCGAGGATGATGATAAATCAGTCATCTACTATGCCACTTATACCGCATACAACGGTTTTACCATACTGCCGCAGATTCTCGAGACGACCGACTTCCTGACGTTCAAGATGCATACAATCACCGGCAAAGCTGCGCTGAACAAGGGCATGGCGTTATTTCCGAGAAAAATCAACGGCAAATTCGTGATGTTGTCACGCCAGGATGGCGTCAATAACTACATCATGTTCTCGGACAGCGTTCGCTTCTGGAACGAGGCGGAACTCCTGCAGGAGCCTGTTCATCCGCGGGAGTTTGTTCAGATCGGCAACTGCGGCTCGCCGGTGGAGACGTCTGAGGGATGGCTCGCGCTTTTCCATGGCGTCGGACCGATGCGGAAATACAGCATCTGGGCGCAACTGTTGGACATTGACGATCCGTCCAAGGTCATCGGTCGGCTGGATGAACCGATACTGACGCCTGATGAACATGAGCGGGACGGCTACGTGCCCAACGTGGTCTATACCTGCGGAAGTATGCTTCATGGGGACGCGTTGATCCTGCCTTATGGCATTGCTGACCAAAGGTGCCGAGTTGCCACCGTTTCGATTCCCGAATTGCTGACCCGCCTCAAGGCGCATCCGCAGACCTGAGCTGCATCTCGGGGATTTTCACCGGATCCTCTGCCAACGCCGGCTTCCTGGCGTCCTGATGGTTCGCTGTCAATCCGCGGAGATTGTAAATGGCGAGCAGGGAGGACAGGTAAGACAGCATCGATTCAGCACCCTGATTCTCATTGACTCCGTCGGGTGTGAGCCCGTCGCGGCATCCGCCGCTGGCATGGTCATAGAGTTTGGTTTGTTGATCATTCTTGCCCAGATACCAGTTGAAGCAGGTCGATGCCAGCTGAACCCATGCCTCATCCTGCGTGCATTCATGGGCTTCCATACAGGCGCCGATCATGGCGGCTGCTTCGAGGGGTTGTTGATCGTATTGTGCCTTGCTGCCGGATTTGGAAAACCAACCCCGATTACCAACCGGTGCAAACCATCCGCCGGATGGATCGAGCTGGATGTCTCTCAACCATTCGAGTACATCGATTCCGGTCTTCACCATGTCATCGTCGTTGGTAACGCGTCCACAGGCCAGCAACGCCTGGGGCAGGCGTGCATTGTCATAGGCCAGCATCGATTCGTGCCATTGCCAGTCTTTGCTGGCGTGTAGCCTGAAGCGGGTCCTGAGTCTAACGCCCAGTGATTTGAGTAGTTCACGGACCTGGTGGTCGTTATCGTGGCGGTGGAGGTACGCCTGAATCCCGAGGATGGGGAATGCTATGGGACGCGAATCCGCAAAGTTTTCCAGTGCCGGCAGCGCATCGTGGAAGAGTTTAATGGCGAGAGCGACTTGCCCGGAATGGTGCCCGCGGCCTGCCATCACGCCCAGTGCCCACAGCGCGCGTCCGTGAGAGTCCTCGGATCCGGCGGTGTCCAGCCATTTACGCCCGTAGGACATGAAATTGTGAAATCGCCCGGTTGCCGGATCGAAAGCATCATCCAGGAAACTGAGATAAATAGACGACAATTCCGTCAGTGAGGCATCGGTTCTGTCCAGATCATGCGCTCTGGTAACAACGATGAGTGCCCGGGCATTGTCGTCGACACAGTATCCCTCGGCTCGATTCGGTACCGTGAATTTCGCGTGCTGAAGCATGCCGGTGTCATCCGTCATATGACGGAGATGCTTCAAATTGATCTGCGGCAGCCGCTGATCGTGCTGACTCAGCGTATGAAGTACCGGCAGGTCGGCTGCACGTGAATGTTGCGCCCTGGCCTGCGAAAACAATTCCAGATAACGGCAGCCCATCTCTTTCATTACCATGGGCCGCGAATAGTCATAGGCTGCCCGGCGCATCTTGAGACGCTCGTCCGGGAAGTCCAGAAGCTGATTGATCTCGCGAGACAAAGCCCTGGAATCTTTGAATGGTACGAATCTGCCGCGCCCATCAGCCAACATCTCCTGTGCATGCCAATAGGGCGTGGACACGACGGCTTTTCCGGCTCCCACCGCATAGGCCAGAGTTCCGGATACGATCTGAGCCTCGTTCAGGTACGGGGTGACGTAGATATCGGCCGCCCGAATTATCTCGAGCAATTCATCGCGCTCCAGAAACCGGTCGTGGAATACAATGTTGTCATCGACGCCCAGTTCCATGGCCCGATGATGCAAATTCAGACGGTAATCTTCACCACTGTCAGCTCTGCAATTAGGATGCGTGGCTCCAACCACGAAATACAGTACTTCCGGGTGTGAGCTGACAATGTCTGGCAGAGCATCAATCATGAACTCGATACCCTTGCCCGGCGACAGCAGGCCGAAGGTCAGAATTATTATTTTGTCAGCTGCGGCGACCTTGCTCTTGCACGGATCCGGATCCAGAAAAGGCACATCGAGAATACCATGATGTATGAGGGCAATCTTGCTCGCCGGAACCTGATAGATATCCCGCAGAAATTCAGCGCCGCGCTCACTCATGACAACCAGGCGAGCGGACAGTTCTGCCAGCTGGGTGATGATTTTCCGTTCCTCGGCCGAAGGATCCCGCAAAATTGTATGTAAGGTGGTTACCAGGGGAACTTTCAAATTTTTTGCGAGTTCGATGATGAAACTGCCGCGTTGACCACCGAATATTCCGTATTCGTGTTGCAGAGAAACTGCATCCGGATTGCGCAGGTTCAGGAAATTGGCAGCAAGATGGTAATCGTTCAGCTTTTCCTGGCTGATCTGGAACTGCACTGTATCCGGGTACTCATAGGGCTCTGGCCGGTCGTTCATCGCAACGATAAAACAGTCAATGTCTGGATCGTTGTCGATAATCGCGGCGGCAAGGTCATTCGTAAACGTGGCGATACCACACTGTCTCGGCAGGTACGAGCCGATCAGAGCGACTGATTTCAGAGAGGGTGGCATGTTGGCACTGTTCCGGTGTTGCGATTCGTTGTTAGGCATATTTGGAGCGATTTTAGCATGTGCCAGCTACTGAGTGCCCTGCCGACATGAGCCCGGCACCACCCGATACTGTCCGGACCTTGCTTACGAGGCTTTGACGGACGCCCGCGGATCCCGATAAACCGTATCAGTTTAGCCTGGTGAAAGGTTCGCGGTCATTGGCTACGCTCATGTTGTTGGATCACCAGCAGCCTATGGCTGATTAAAGCCGTGATCAGTCGGTGTTTCCCCTGAGCGAATCCACTGTGGCGATTTGTCGGGCAAAGACCGCAGGATCGTGGGTCGGCAGTTCGCAGAATCCCTGTTCGCACACATAGGCCGTGGTGCGGTTTTGCAAGGCCCGTTTATGCTTGAGCAGTGGGATTATCGTGGCATGACGATCCAGTTCGTCGCCCTGCGAAACCACGGAGACAACACGGTTCGGCAGGAAGGTGGGCCGCAATTGTGCCAGTAACGGCTCGGCACTTTGTCTTTCCCCCTCGGGCGTCACAATGATGATTTCCTTTGGCATATCCAGGTGAAATGCCAACGCCAGCAGCATCTCCGACAAGGCAGTCGGTTGTGCCTGCAAGGTGCCTGAAAATGCTCGCAAGGCCTTTTCTGCACGCTGACGGTAGCGGTCGTCAGTGGTGAACTCATGCAGCCGCAACAGGTTGAGGACAGTCACCGAGTTCCCGGAGGGTTCGGCGCCGTCATAGGTGGGTTTTTCCCGGGCCAGCAGAGTTTCATGGTCGTTGCTGGTCATGAAAAAGCCGCCGTGTTGTTTGTCTTCATAAAAACGTTCGAGGGTCCTGTCCAGGACGATGGCCCGCTGCAACCATGGCAGCTCAAAGGTCGCTTCATAAAGATCCAGCAATGCGGTGGTCAAAAATGCGTAGTCGTCCAGATAGGCGTTATGGTGAGCCTTGCCGTCTTTATAGCTGCGGTACAGGCGCCCGTCCCGGTACAGCCTTTCCAGGATAAAGTTGGCCGCTGTTTTCGCCGCCTGTGTGTAGTCGTCATCACCGAGCGCGAAGCCGGCTTTAGCGAAGGCGGAAATCATCAGGCCATTCCAGGCAGTCAGGATTTTTTCATCGCGGAACGGTGCTGGGCGTTGCAGCCGGGCCTGGTAAAGTGCCTCACGGGCCGTGGCGAGCATCGAGCGGGCCCTGTCTTCAGACAGATTCAGATGTTTGAGCGCAACCGTCAGTGACTCGGGCGTGTGCAGAATCGTCCTTCCTGCGAAATTGCCCTTCTCGGTGACCTGGTAATAGGCCTTGACCAGTTGCGCTTCGGGCTGATCCAGTGTTTGATCGATTTCCGCCGGCGTCCAGGTGAAAAACCAGCCTTCTTCGCGGTGCCCCCCGGGTGTCGGGCTATCGGCATCGGTGGCCGAATAAAAGGCGCCATCCGCGGATGTCATATCGCGTTTGACGTAACGCAGAATGTCCTCGGTCACGCGTTTGAATTCGGGATTTCCGGTCACCTGCCATGCTTCCAGATAGGTCATGGCCAGCAACGCATTGTCATACAGCATTTTTTCAAAATGCGGTACCAGCCACTGCGCATCGGTCGAATAACGATGAAAACCGCCGCCAATCTGATCGTGCATGCCCCCAGCGGCCATTTTTTCCAGCGTGCGTGTTGCCATGTTCAACACGAGCTGATCAGCACTATGGCGGTAATAACGTAACAAAAGCCGGATCGGCAAACTGCTGGGGAACTTGGGGGCGCCGCTTAGGCCGGCATACTCGGCATCGAACCGCTGCTGGTATTGCGCCACCGTGCTGTGCAGTAAATCCGCACCGGGCAAGCGGCTGTCACCTGAGCGCGGCGCAAGGTTTTGGCCAATCATCGCAGCGAGCTGTTCGCTCGACTGCAGGACTTTCTGCGGCTGCTGGTGGTAGGCTTTTTCCAGTTCCGTCAACAAGGTGAGAAAACCATAACGGGCACCCCGGTCGCCATCGCGTGGGGGGAAATAGGTACCGCCATAAAAGGGCTTGCGCTCAGGCGTCAGCCACACGGTCATCGGCCAGCCGCCGCGTCCGGTCAACGCCTGTACCGCGCTCATGTAGATGGCATCGACATCCGGACGTTCCTCGCGATCTACCTTGATGGCCACGTAATGCTCATTGAAAAAACGAGCGAGTTCCGGATCTTCGAAGGATTCTTCCTCCATCACGTGGCACCAGTGGCAGGTTGAGTAACCCACGCTGAGCAATACCGGCCGATTGAGTTTTTTCGCCAGGGCGAAGGCTTCGTCGCCCCAGGGGAACCAATTGACCGGATTATGCGCATGCTGAAGCAAATACGGACTGGATTCCAAAAACAGGCGATTGGTGTATTTCGCCGAGCCATCCGCATTGAGATGCCGTGTTCTGGGCCGATAATCGCTGCCGAGTTGCCGGTACTTTTGGGCGAAGTTACGCAGGAGTGACTCGCTGAATCCCCGGGTGCCAGGCAGAGTGACGGTCACCTTGGCCTGTGTCGCTGTTGCCGCGGCCATCGTGGCGATTGGCGACAAGACATATCGTTGCTTGAACAGAAAGCGGCCGCCAGCCCCGGCGATGGCCACCATTGTCAAGATGGCGATCAGCATAAGGCCGGTTTTCACGGCGCCCCGTTTTTTTCCAATATCCCTCATTGACTTGCATGATACACATTGGCCCTCGAAGACAGTGCTCTGCCTGTACTCCATCAATATCACCTTGACGGAGTACAGGCGATTGCATCATTGACCGGATCGCAGTGGTTGAGAGGGGTCCCGATGGGGTGAATCACTACGGACATGAATTGCCAGCCTGCAGTCTGAGACCCCGGCCCGCACAGGGATGCGGGCCCCGAGCCTATTTGGACGTACTTGCGGCGCGTCTCAGACTGCAGGCTGGCAAGCCACGTCCTTGATTGTCGCACCCGGTTTATGGGACAGCAGTGGGTTAGACTTCCATGGTGCTAAATGCCTATTTCGTCTCCGATCTCCACATCGGCTCGCCCACCGATTCCCGGGCGACATTGTTTCTCGAATTCCTTAAGAGTCTCAACGGTGGAGAGAACGCCTCGCACCTGTTCCTGATGGGCGATATCTTCGATCTGTGGATCGCGGCGCACCAGTATTTTATTGATAAATATCAGCCAATTACCGACGAGATTGTGCAGCTGAGGGACGGCGGCGTCGAGATTCATTACTTCGAGGGCAACCACGATCTGTATCTCAGGCACTACTGGGCTGACAAGATCGGGCTTACGGTGCACGAGGGTCCGACTTACGTGGAGCTTGGCCGGCAAATCGTGAGGATCGAGCACGGCGATCAGATGGACCCCGACGACCGGGGCTATCGTTTCCTGCGATGGTTTTTGCGTACGCCGCCACTGAAGTTCCTGATGCCTCGCTTGCCAGGCGGGCTGGTTGTGAAGATCGGCAAGAAGTCCAGCGAGAAGAGCCGCGTCTATACGTCGGCAACCAAGACCATAACGCGCGAGGAAACTATCAGGAAAATACGCACACACGCGGAATCAGCTTATCAGCAGAAGCCATTCGATCTGATCATCTCCGGGCACGTTCACGTGCGGGATCAGTATCTCGTGCAGGACGGCCAGATTGCCTTCAAGTCCGTCAATCTCGGCACCTGGCTGGATGCGCCCTGTTATTATCGAATCGATGATGCGGGCGGTGGGCTCGTCGATCTTGGAGACGCTTCTTAATAACAAGAATGCGCCAGGCATGATCATTGAATAGAATCAGGACAGCAGTCGTTGGCGTCGGCCATCAGGGAAAATGGCACGCGGAAAAGTTTGCCGCGCTCGAGAATTCTGATCTCGTGGCGATTGTCGACAAGGACGCCGATCGCTGCCGGAAACTGGCTGCAGAACTCGATGTAAAACCGCTTGCCGATTTCAAAGAGCTGATCGGGGAAGTCGATGCCGTTAGCATCGCGGCGCCAACGCGCTCTCATTTCGACATTGCCAGCACCTTGCTGGAAAATGATATTCATGTGCTGGTTGAGAAACCGATTACGACAACGCTTGAGGAAGCCGATGCGCTGGTTGAATTGGCAGAGGGCAGGGACCTTGTACTCCAGGTCGGCCATCTGGAGCGGTTCAACCCCGTCATCATGGCGCTCGGTGAGTTTCTGAAAGAGCCGCTGTTCATCGAGTCAAACCGAATCGCGCCGTATAAGCCGCGCAGCATCGATGTCAGTGTCGTGCTGGATCTGATGATTCACGACATCGATTTGGTACACAGTGTTGTAGCGTCGCCTGTCACCAGTCTGGATGCGACTGGTGGGTCGATTATCTCCAAGGACATCGATATCGCCAACGCCAGAATCAAATTTGAAAATGGCTGCGTTGCAAATGTCACGGCCAGTCGCGCGAGCTTCAAGACTGAGCGTTCGTTACGGGTTTTTCAGGAGAACGCCTACTTCAGCGTCGATATGCACAACAGGACATCGACGATTTATCGAAAGATCGGCAACGGGCCGGTCACGAGTCCGGATGATATTTCGGTGGAAGAGCGGTCATATGGCGACAGCGATGCGCTCATGGTGCAAAGCGAAGCATTCCTCAATTCGATTTCGGGAGGACCCCCGCCACTGGTATCCGGGCGCATCGGCATGCAGGCCTTGAGAACTGCTCTGCAGATCGGGGAAATGCTCAAAAGCGCCTAGTAGGATCGATCAAGCACCGGCGAACCCGTATACGCCATACTTGGATTTGTCGGCGAGCCAATCCCGCAATTTATTCACGTCTTCGGTGTCCGGAACACCGGTCAAGTCATTGTCGCCCTCTCGCAATGCTCTGAAAGCGGCTTCTACGGCGCGATAGCGTTCCTTGTCAAAGCCACCGCGCCGGAGGCCAATGCTGTTCAGTCGGTAGTGCCTGACAGGTTCACCGCCGACCATGGAATAGGGCAGCACATCTTTGCGTAGAGGCACATAGCCCCCGACCATGGCATATGAGCCGATGCGCAGAAACTGGTGTGCCCCGGCACAACCGCCCATCACAACGAAGTCCCCGACCTCAACGTGCCCGCCCAGCACGATATTATTGGAGAGCGTCACGTTGTCTCCTACCGCGCAGTCATGACCGACATGCGCGTACGACATCAGAAAGCAATCGGAGCCGATTTTGGTAACAGCCCCCGGCCCGAATGCACGATGAATCGTCACTCCTTCCCGGATTACGTTGTCATCGCCGATTTCAACCCACGTCTCTGAGCCGTCAAATTCCGTATGTTGCGGGCGTCCACCAATGACGGCATGCGCATCGATCATATTGTTCTTACCGATACGGCAAAACTCTCGAATAACGGCATGCGGGCCGAGCGTCGTCCCCGCCTCTATGTACACGTTGTCTTCGACGACGGCGCCAGGGCCGATCACAACGGAAGGATCGATCTCCGCCTTCCCTGATACGACGGCGGTCGGGTGAATAGAGGCAGAACTCATTTCAGGATCGGCGGCTAACGGAAAACTCGGCGATCGCAACAAGTGCTTGCTTGTACGCGGACTCGGGCAGGCCGGAAATGGCGTCGATAGCCACGTCGGCCGCATTCTGTGCACAAGTCAACGTGTATCGCAGAGCACCCGTAGACTCGACGATCGCCTGAACCGCATCGAGTTGGTCGATGCCGGCAGATTCAATGGCCGCCCGAATCAATTTGCGGTCTGCATCGCTGCCGTTTTTCATGACATAAATCAACGGCAGTGTTGTCTTGCCTTCAGCGAGATCATCACCGAGATTCTTGCCGAGTTCCTTGGGTGACGCGTCGTAGTCGAGCGCATCGTCGACGAGCTGAAACGCCGTGCCGAGGTTTTGCCCATAAGTGATCATCGCAGGTTCATCAGCGGGAGTGCGTTCAGCGAACACGGCCGCGATTTGCGCGCCGGCTTCGAACAGACGGGCAGTTTTTCGATAAATAACCTGGCGATAGGCCTCTTCAGTGACGTCCGCATCATGTACGTTCATCAATTGCATGACCTCACCGGCAGCAATTGTATTGGTCGCGTCGGCAAGAATCTGCATCACTTTCATGCTGCCGATATCGACCATCATCTGAAACGCACGCGAGTACAGGAAATCGCCGACCAGGACGCTTGCCTGATTGCCGAATACCGTATTGGCGGTGTCACGGCCACGGCGTCTTGCCGATGAATCGACAACGTCATCATGCAGCAGCGTGGCCGTGTGAATGAATTCGATAATTGCGGCGGCATGCACGTGGAGATCACCGGTGTAACCCAAAGCACGGGTGGCCAGTAGTACGACCAGGGGGCGCAGCCGCTTGCCGCCGCTCGTCACGATGTATTCGGATACCTGGGATACCAGGGCGACATCGCTTTGCAGGCTCTCACGAATCAAGTGGTCGACCGCCCGCATATCGGCGGCTGCCAACTCCTTTACTTCGTCAATTGTGAGGGTAACGGGTGCTTTTTTGGCGGGCTGCATGGCGTGGACGATAATGCCTGAAATGCTCTGGATTGGCGACCCGGAGGGGCGCAATGAGGCGGCATTCACGCATTTGCAAGCTATTGAAATAAAGTAGAATTTCAAGCTTGTGGGCGTTGACCCGGGGGGCTCAAGTCTATAAAATTCCGGCTCCTTGGTGGCGGCAGGCATAGTCTGTAGCTGGATTCAGATCGGGCAATACTCACAAAATATCTTAATTCTCAGCAAGTTGCGCGTTATTTGCGACTTGCGTTATGGAGCAGGTAACGATGTACGCGGTTTTTCGCTCTGGCGGCAAACAATACCGGGCCAGTAAAGGTGAGCGCCTCAGGCTGGAAAAACTCGAGGCCGACGAGGGCGCCAGTATCCAATTCGATGAGGTTCTGCTGGTCGGCGAGGGATCGAGCATCAAAGTGGGCAACCCACTGCTGTCCGGCAGCAGTGTCAGCGCCAGGGTCTTGCGGCAGGGCAAGAGCCGGAAAGTTGATGTTGTGAAATTCAAGCGCCGCACAAACTACAAGCGGCAGCATACCCATCGCCAGTTTTTCACCGAGGTTGAGATAACCGGGATCAGCGGTGGAGTCGGCAAGGCAGCCGTCGGGAAACCTGCTGCCGAAGCGCAAAAGGCAGCCGCAAAGAAGCCGGCAGCCAAGAAGGCTATGGATAAGAAGCCAGTCGCCAAGAAGCCGGCAGCCAAGAAGGCTATGGATAAGAAGCCAGTCGCCAAGAAGCCAGTGGTTAAGAAGCCAGCCGCGAAGAAACCTGCGGCCAGGAAAGCAGCGGGCAAGAAACCGACGGCCAAAAAGCCGGCCAAGAAGGCTGCCGCGAAGAAGACGGCTAAAAAGAAGGCAAGCAAGAAGAAAAGCGGTTAGATAGCGGCTCTGAATGGATTAGAATTCACACAGCCTGGACGAAATGATGTGCAGGCAACATGCAGGACAGGAATAGTACAGTGGCTCATAAAAAAGCAGGCGGTAGCACCAAGAACGGTCGAGACTCAGCATCCAAACGTCTGGGCGTGAAGATTTTTGGCGGTCAGCAGGTTGTTGCGGGCAATATTATCGTTCGTCAGCGTGGCACGAGGTTTCACCCGGGTGTCAATGTTGGCGTTGGCCGTGATCATACGCTGTATGCAAAAGCGGACGGCCATGTGAAATTCCAAAAGAAGGGCCCGAAAAATCGCCAGTTCGTGAGTGTGGAGGCAGGCTAAGCCAGAGCGCTTCAGCGATTGAGCGAGAAGCCCCGCCACATGCGGGGTTTTTTTGTTGGAAAAGTGGTACCGGTGTTCGGTTTCTTCGGTCCTCAGATTGAGAACCGAAGAAACCGAACACCGGCACCGCCTCCCGAAACTATTGGTAGCTGACCATGAAATTCGTCGATGAAGCCACAATCAGTGTACAGGCCGGCAACGGAGGCCACGGCTGCCTGAGCTTTCGGCGCGAAAAATTTATTGAGAAAGGTGGCCCGGATGGCGGGGACGGCGGCCATGGTGGCAACGTTTTTCTGGTCGCGAATGAAGCCATCAATACGCTCGCCGACTTTCGTGTTGCAAGAAAGTTCAAGGCCGAAAACGGGCAGCCTGGTGCCGGTAGAAACAAGACAGGCAAGTCCGGGGAAGATCTCGAGGTAATTGTTCCCTGCGGCACAGTCGTACACGAAATCGACACCGACGAATTGCTTGGCGATCTCACCGAAACCGGGCAGCGCATGATGGTTGCCGAAGCGGGGCGTGCTGGTCTCGGTAACACGCGGTTCAAGAGCAGCATTAACCGCGCTCCGCGTAAGACAACGCAGGGAACACCGGGCGAAAAACGGCATCTCAGACTCGAACTCATGCTTCTCGCGGACGTTGGCCTGGTTGGTTTGCCGAACGCGGGAAAATCGACGCTCATACGCGCGATGTCCGCTGCACGCCCCAAGGTCGCGGATTACCCATTCACCACATTGCACCCGAACCTGGGTGTCGTCTCAGTTGGGCTATTGCAGAGTTTTGTGATGGCGGATGTCCCGGGGCTCATCGAAGGTGCCGCTGAAGGCGCGGGTCTGGGTATTCAATTCCTGAAACACCTGCAACGCACGAAATTGCTGCTACACCTCGTCGATATTGCACCAGTCAATCCGGATGCTGATCCGGCCAGGGAGTTTCGTGCCATTGAAAAGGAACTCGTCAGGTTCTCGAAAGAACTGTCTCAGAAGCCACGCTGGCTGGTCCTGAACAAGACCGACCTGCTCACGGACGAAGATGTCGGTCGCGTGCGGAAAGATCTCCTCGGCCAATTGGGGTGGGACGGTCCGGTGTTCGAGACGAGCGCCGTGACCGGCGATGGAACCGAGAAGCTCGGGCAGGCGCTTATGCGCGAACTCGAGGAGATGGCCGAAGTCGACTCGGCGGATGAGGTTTAGATAAAAAGCCGGATTTTTCCGATTTAGATCCGGCGCTTGTTCGGTTCGAACCTAAGCGGCCAGTGCTTTGACCATCTTGTTCAGACGGCTCTTGTGCCTCGCGGCCTTGTTCTTGTTGACAACGCCTTTGTTAATCATGCTGTCGATAACTGGCACTGCGGCGCTGTAAGCCGCTACGGCTGCTTTCTTGTCGCCTTTCTCGAC
>JACZWL010000049.1 GCA_022572185.1 Pseudomonadota bacterium
GTTTGGCAAACCCTCATTGTCTGTTTACCACCAATTGACGCCGCACGGGGGGATCGAAACCCCAGCAGAGAGGATTAACGAAGGTGTTGCATCGACCGGTTGAAATCGCACACAAGAGCAGACGTTCACCGGCCGGCCGCAGCCACGGCTAATGGAAAAAGAAATATGCGACCTCCCGACGAGGAGATTCGCGTGTCCGGTTGGTGTACTCTCAGGTTCCAGCTGCAAAAGCTGATGAACAAGAACTAAATAAGGAGAGCATCATGGCATATCGTCTCCAAGGTAGCCTGTTGGAGGTTTGCACCTGTAAGATACTTTGTCCGTGCTGGGTGGGCGAGGATCCGGACTTAGGCGACTGTAAGTCTGTCATGGCCTGGCACTTCGACCAAGGCACTATTGATGGGGTGGATGTCACAGGACGCACCATCGGGTTAGCCGTCTACATACCGGGAAATGTTCTTGACGGTAACTGGCGGGTAACGATGTTTATCGACGATGGTGCCACCGAGGAGCAGGCCGAAGCGATACAGGCCGTCTACTCCGGCGATAAAGGTGGTCCGATAGTGGACCTCATTCAATTGGTGGGTGAAGTGACGTCCGTGGAACGCGTCCCGATTGTCTTCGAAGTGGTCGAAGGAAAGGGCACACTGAAGCTGGGTGACGTGGCGCACGCGGAGCTTGAGCCGTACCGGAGCGCGACGGGTGAGGTGACCACGCTCACGAATACCGTCTTCTCCACCGTGCCGGGTGCGCCGGCCTACGTCGGGAAGGCCAGCAAGTTCAAGCTTAAGAGCGCTCCCTTGAACATCGACCTGGAGATCGAAGGCTTCAACGCGATTCAGAGCGATTTCCTGTTCGAGCACGCAGAAGCGGCATAGCGCAACTCGTTCAGCTGCTAGTAGGGAGTCAGGATGTCCGTCGCCGTAGGCGCTCGCCCTCCGCGCAGCCTACTGCTGCCGGTGCTGGCTGGTATCGTCGTGCTGGCGTGGATCTCGCTGTGGTGGCTGGAGCAGTCGCCTTACGGCTGGCTGTTTCATCGTCACGGTGGTGGGGCTGAGCACGCCCACCACGGGCAGACGCATGGTTGGCTCTCGGCGGGCGCCTTCTTGGTGGGCTGGCTGCTGATGACGGTCGCGATGATGTTGCCCACCACTGTGCCCCTGGTAAGCCTGTTCCGTGGGATGGTTGCCCGACGAGCGCACGCACCGCTTTTACTTACCTTACTTCTAGTCGGGTATCTGACCGCCTGGCTTGCCTTTGGCGTGGCCGCCCTAGGGCTGCTCTGGGCTATTGATCAGGCCCGAGCGAGCATCATATTTTCGCAAGCCTGGGTCTGGGGTGCCGGACTATTCCTGTTGGCGGGCGCCTTCCAATTCTCGTCGCTGAAATACGCCTGTCTTGACAAGTGCCGGGCGCCCCTCGGATTCTTGATCAGCCACTGGCACGGTCGGAGAGAGATCTCAGAGGCCTTCAACGTAGGCTGGCGGCATGGCCTGTTCTGCGTCGGCTGCTGTTGGGCATTGATGTTGTTGATGTTTGCCGTTAGCACGGCGAGTCTGGCCTGGATGTTGATGCTGGCGGTCATCATGGCCGTTGAGAAGAATGCTTCCTGGGGCCGACGTTTGGGGCACCCCCTCGGGGTAGTTTTACTCGGTGTCGGTGTCGGGCTTGGGATCTACAACCTGACGATCTGAACCACCGAGTTCACGGACGAGAATATCGGCAATCAATAGGTGAGGAAATTTAATTATTTCGATACAGTTGCGGTACGGCTCGACGCATAAGTCAGACATAAGAGCAGCGCGGTGCAATGAAGGGACAAAGACAGACGAGAGTCGTATTCGGCGCAGTTGCAGGCAGCATGCTGTTGCTGGCGCAGGCGCTCGCGGATGAACACCCGGCCGCGGCAGACGCCAGGGCGGTCGAGGTCACGGCGGACACGTTTCGCTGCCTCACTGATATGACGCCGGTCCGGCACTTCTATGTCGACAATCTGCTCGGCAATCTCGAGGGGACGCTGGCGGTCGCAAACTCCGAAGATGGCGGTGTGTACCCACCGGGCTCGGTCGTCCAACTGTTACCAACCGAAGTCATGATAAAGCATGGCAAGGGCTGGAACGCGGCGACCCGGGACTGGGAATTCTTCGAACTCGATGTCTCAGCGGCGGGGAGTTCGATCAGAAATCGCGGCTTCACCGATGTCATCAACAGGTTTGGTGGCAACTGCTTCGCCTGCCACGTAAGGGCGAGGCCCGAATGGGATCTGATCTGCGAAAAGGGTCACGGTTGCGAACCGGTACCGCTCAGCCGCGAGAAGATTCTTGAACTACAGCAGGCCGATCCGCGCTGTGGGCCAGGTGACGCACAGCAAGAAGGCGACCAAAGCCAGAGCTGATCCGCCCGGGTACGCACGCTGTTATTGATGGTCCATCGCCGGATCGAATAGATTCTGGCCGCATGCCCTTGCGCAACATAATCGTACTAGTATTGTCACACTAGAAGTGTTTCGTGCCGTCATCGAGGAATTCAAGATGAGCGATTCGTCGTCATTGCCCAGAGTACCGATACTGATCATTGCAGTCGTGCAGGGTGTATTGTTGTTTGCCCTTTATCGTGCCTTCGACACGCATTCCTGGCCGAGTGAATCGCCACTTTGGTCGTTTCCATTGTGGACACTGACAATTGCCGTGCCGTTGCTGTTGCTGCTATCGCTCGATCGCGGCAATGCGCTTCGTGTCAGCAAAATGGTGGCTGGTCTGGCTGCTGTTCTGGCGCTGTTGGCGATTTACACAGGGTGGCAGGCGGAGCCATTCGGCGAATTCCCGATGTTTAGCCTGTCTTTTGCGTTCCTTTGCAGCATCACGCTGGCGTGCTTCAAGACACTGATGTATTTGCAGCAGCGTGCGGACCAGGTGCCGTTGACCTATCAGGTTTTGTTTACCAAATCGTGGCGCAACTTTCTCGTCACGGCGCTTACAGCTGTTTTTGTGCTCATGTTCTGGCTGATCCTGATGCTCTGGGGTGCCTTGTTCAAGGTCATCGAAATCGATTTCTTCTATGAATTGTTTATCGAGGACTGGTTTATTTTTCCGGTGCTGGGCTTCGCGTTCGGCCTGGGCGTAATCATCTTTCGCGACCTGACCCGGGTTATCGACAACATCACCAAGCTGCTGCACGGTTTGATCAAGCTGTTGTTGCCGCTGATTGTTGTCGTTGCAGTAATCTTTCTTGCCGCCCTGCCGTTCGGGGGACTGGAGGCGCTTTGGTCGACCGGTAACGGCACTGCTTTGCTGTTGTGGTTACTGGCAATCATCTTGTTCTTCACCAACGCCGTCTATCAGGACGGCCGTGAGACAAACCCGTATCCGCCGATTGTTCATCGGCTGGTCTTCATGGGCCTGTGCGTCATGCCGATTATCTCGGCGCTCAGCCTTTATGGACTGGTTCTACGGCTGAATCAGTATGGTTGGTCTGTTGAACGCTGCTGGGCATTGGTCGTCTGGCTGATCCTCACGCTGTTCGCCGTGGGTTACGTGGTGGGCATCGTCAGGAGGCGCGCGGAGTGGACGGTTGACCTGGCGCGCGTCAATACGGCGATGGGTCTTGTCGTGCTGGCTCTGATGCTGCTCGTGAACAGTCCGGTTCTCGATTTTCGCAAGATTTCCCTGAGCAGCCAGCTGAATCGTGTCGAGTCCGGGGAAATCGAACTCGAGGATTTTGATTTCTGGTACGCAAAAAACCATTTGGGACGGCCCGGTTACCTGGCGATGGAAGAAATAAAGCAGGAGATTGGAGATACGGATCCCGAGCTCCTGCAGTTGATCAATAATCCGGTAAATAAGATGTATGCGCGCAGAATGCGCAGCTCCGGGGACATGTGGGGAGCGATGCTTTATCGCCCGGAGCCGTTCGACGTTCCGCAAAGCCTGAAAAGCGTTATCGATCGTAGCTATGTCGCAATGAATCAGGGCGATCCAGTGATGTTCAAGATAGATCTGGATGACGATGGACAGAGCGAATACCTGTTGCTCATGTTGCACAAATATGGCATCGGAAATTCACAGTTTTTTCACTTGACGGAAAAAGGATGGCAGGCCGGCAATGTCCTCCACGCTGGACGGAATTATAATGATGCGGTGCCGGACCTGATCAGGGAGGGCGAAATTGAACTTGTTGAGCCGCGCTTCAAACATTTGGAGATCGGCGGCGTGTTACTCAAACCGTTCACGCGCGAATGATGCATACTGGAATTGTTAGCGCCCCCACCTCACGCCGGATAAGAAATGCGATAACAAGCGCACGTGGCAAGAGTCGCAAATCTATGCGGTCGGTCTAAAGTGACTTATCCAGGCCGCTAATACAAGAAGACGGGCCAAAGGCCCGTCAGACTGCTGACAAAGCCCTCGTCTGTTGACGGGAGGTTTGTCTTAATGAGCCATGCTAAGAGAATCTGGTGCGCATCAGCATGCGCTAGAGATGGTGACCCTGGAGTCGTTGGTTCCTGAGGATCACTTGTTGCGTCAGATCGACGCGTTCATTGAGTTCGATTTCATCCACGACAAGGTTAGACACCTTTACTGTGTCGATAATGTCCGCCCGGCGATTGATCCGGTGGTGTTGTTCAAGCTGCTGTTCATTGGTTACCTGTACGGCATCCGCAGCGAACGCCAGTTGGTCAAAGAAGTGCAGGTAAATGTCGCCTATCGGTGGTTTCTGGGCTTTAGCCTGACGGATAAGATCCCGAATGCCAGCACTATCAGCCAAAACCGCCGGCGGCGCTTTGTCGGTAGCACGATCTATCAGGAGATTTTTGAGGAGATCGTCGAACAGGCGCAGTCGCACGGGATGGTAAGCGGCCGGATCCTGTACACCGATAGCACGCACCTGAAGGCTTCGGCGAACAAGAACAAGTTCGATGTGCAGGAAGTCGAAGTTAAGCCACTGGAGTATCTGCAGGCATTGGATGAAGCGATCGACGAGGATCGCCATGCGCACGGCAAGCAGCCTTTGAAAGCCAAGCCGAGGACGCCCCAGACGAAGCAAAGCAAAGTCAGCCGTACGGATACTGACAGTGGCTACATGGTTCGCGAGGGCAAGCCGAAGGGCTTTTTCTACCTGGATCACCGCACGGTTGACGGCAGCCACGGCATCATCACCGACAGCCATGCGACGCCGGCCACGGTGCACGACAGTCGGCCGTATTTATCGCGGCTGGATCGGCAGCGACAGCGCTTTGGTCTCGAGGTTGAGGCTGGATGCTGGTTACATGACGGCCCCGATCTGCAAGGGCTTGGAAGATCGCCAGCTGTATGGGGTAATTGGTTATCGGCGGCTGAACCGCAAGAAGGGCTACTTTTATAAACGGCAGTACCTTTATGACCGCTACAACGACCGGTACGTTTGTCCGGCTGGGGAGCGCCTGCCATACAGCACCACCAACCGCATCGGATATCGCGAGTACAAGTCGGACCCGCGTGTCTGCAAGCACTGTCCGCTGCTGATCCAGTGCACCCAGAGTGCGAACCACACCAAGGTGCTGACCCGGCATGTCTGGCAGGACAGCAAGGAACGCATCGATACGCATCGCAACACCGACGCCGGGAAAAAGATTTACGGCTGGCGTAAGGAGACGGCGGAGCGCTCCTTTGCCGATGCCAAGCAGTTACACGGGCATCGCTATGCCCGCTTGCGCAGTCTCGATAAGGTGCGCGAACAATGTCTGCTGGCTGCCGCCTTCCAGAACATGAAGAAGATTGCGCAGATCAAGGCCCGCAAGGCCTTGTTGTCGCTATTACGCCGAATCAGGCTATTACCAGGCCGTCTCAGTCGCTCATCAAGCGACACAAAATATTGCCACCGACAATATTACTTTATCATCAGCCCGGCTTGACCGCCTTCTGAAACCAACAAACCCCACCAAAATGATGGGGTTTGTCAGCGGTCTGGGGCAGCCGCAGGCTGCCCCCTGCGCGTGAACTGAATCATTGGCCCCTAGTAACGGTAACCCAGAGTCAGACCAATGAGCCGCGGATCGCCCAGAAACGCGCTATACGACTCCAGTGGCTGGTTACCCGACGAATTCTGGATCGGCGAGTCAAATGCGGTCTGGAAATACTCTTCGTCGAAGAGGTTGTAGGCCCACAATTCGATGCTCCAGCGCTCGTCTCCCGACATCAGACCGATTCTTGCATTCACCACTGCGTATGAGTCCTGGTGCTTCTCCGGGTCCAGGTCCGAGCCAGTGTTGTACTCGCTCATCCAGCGCACATTCAGATTGGCCATTGTGCGCCAGTTGCCGATCACGCCGTCACTCGAGACATAGTCAATGGCAGCCGTTGCAGTCCATTCCGGCGCATGCGTCAACTGCTGTCCTGCCAGATTGGTCGCCGGCAAACCGTCCGATCTTTGTACATTGTCGTCATACTTGGCATCAACGTACGAAACACCGAAGTTCGCTCTGAAGCTGTCGGAGATCGCCGCGCCGATATCCATTTCAATGCCCTTGGATTCAACTGCATCCAGCGTAACGACGAAAAATGTCAGCCCATTGAATGTGTTCAACTGGAAATTCTCGAAGTCCTGAAAGTAAGCGGCGACGTTCAAAGTTACGCGGCCCTCGGCCAGTGTGGACTTGAGGCCGAGTTCGAAGGCATCCACGGTCTCTTCTTCGAATTCGAGTGCATTGACGTCTGTCCTGATGCCGAAATTGGTGGCGACATCGGGTCCGCTCGTTGCGCCATCGAGTACGGTATCAGGATCGAGACCCGAGCGATCGAGATTATAGCCGCCCGACTTGTAGCCGCTGGCGTAGCTCGCGTAGCCCATGATGTTATCGGTGAACTGGTGGCTGAGCTGCAACGTGCCGCTAACCTGGCTTTCTTTGCGGGTATCGCTGTACGAACCGTCTAGCGTCGAGTTCAGCACACCGCCGAGGCACTGCAGCGCCAAGGCGCCGTTCGTCAAGGGTCCGAGTGCGGGTATTATCGGACCCGAAGGGTTGGCCGGGTCGAAGCCGGCAAACGCGAGCATGCCGGTACACGCAGTCCCGGTAGTAACGACCTGTCCCATCAGGTCTTTTTCCTCATCCGTGAATCTCAGACCGACGGTTAGCGCAGTCGCGTCGGTCATCGCAAAGGTATTGTGCGTAAAGACAGCGAGACTCTGCGTGTCTGTATTCCAGACATCACCCGAGCCATCGCCTGACGCGGTATCCGCTCCCAATGCGCTGAACGGCGGCGGTATCCCGAGCCCCGTTGCGGTACCGAACGGGAACCCCTGCGCCTGATCTACGAAGACTCCGAGCACGCGGTTCGTGAAGTCACTGTAGTCCGCGCCGACTTTGGTTTGCAGGCTCGCCTGGAGCGACTCATCGCTGTAGAACAAGCCAAGCAGCCAGTCCATTCGTCCGGCTTCGCCATTCAGGCGGATTTCCTGGGTGAGCGTCTCGAATACATTGGCCAGGTTGTCGGGGTCGCGGTACAGGATATGTCCGCCCGAGTAGTCGAGGTTGCTACCATTTCTCCCATCCCAGTCACGATAACCCGTGATTGACGTCAGCGAAAAGTTTTCCTGATTCCACACTATTTCCGCGGACAGACCCCACTCGTCGACTATCGCGTCGAGGTTAGTTGACGGCGTCGTGTAAGTCTGTCTGCCAAATGGGTTGGACGCATCGGACGTCAGCGTCTGCGTCGGGTCGATCGCCTCGATGGCCGGGTCCGTGCGTGCGCCCTTGACGATGTACACACCGGCGCAGCAGGTCTCGTCACGACTGCCAAAGTCCCCGATGATGCGAATATCCACCTCATCGGACGGTGTGAACAGCAATTGGCCCCGCACCGCGTAACGGTCACGCGTGTTGTAATCTTGTCCGGTCAGCGCATCTTTCTCGAAGAAACCGTCGCGTTGCTTGTAGGTCATATCGACGCGGCCCGCGGCGGTGCTACTGAATGGAGCGCTGACGCCAGCGCGGACATCGATCAGGGAATAGTCGCCTCCCGACAGACGGAAATAACCTTCCTTTTCCTCCAGGTTAGGTCCGCGGGTCATGATGCTGAGTGCGCCTGCGGACGCATTGCGGCCGAACAGGGTTCCCTGCGGCCCACGCAAAACTTCGATCCGTTCGACTTCGCCGAGATCGGTAAAGCCGACGGTGCTCCGATTGCGGTAGATACCGTCGACATACATGCCAACGGCGGATTCCAACCCCGGGTTATTGCCCTGGGTCCCGATGCCTCGAATTCGAGCAGTGGTACCACCCACTTCCGATGACGTCGTGCTCAGGAAAAAGCTCGGCACCAGCCGGGTCAGTTCCTGAATGTCAGTAACCCCGGCACGTTCGAGTTCAATACCGCTCAACGCCGTAACGGCGATCGGCACCTTCTGAATTGATTCAGCCCGCTTCGTCGCGGTGACGATGATTTCTTCGACGGTATCGGCAAATACATTGCCAGTGAGGAGCGCGCAGGCGCAGAAGGTTACGGCCACTATCTTTTGTTGTCTCATTGGAGTTCCCCTAGGACATCGTCCGGTTATTGGCGGATTGTCATCGTGCGGTCCGCATTGTGGAATTCTAATCCGCATCATTGACGATGTCGGTTGTAGTGGGAGCGCCCAGCGCTTCGAAATCGTCGCGGTCGAGCACGGAAATTGGTAATGCACCGGTCGTGGTAGATCCCCTGATGTGCGTGCCGGTAATAATGATTTCTTCTAACGCCGCATCATCTGCCGCTTCCTGTGCGTAGGTCAGGCCACTTACAGCCAGTACCGTGACAAAAGAGAAGGAGGATATGAATTGAGCCACTCGGCCAGCTTGTATGTAATTACGCATAACGTTTCTCCCTTTTTTCGAGGGTTTCTATGCTTCTATTGTCGTAGTTTATTGTGATTTTTGAGTGCGCCAGGGAGCCATTTTCGGGCAGACGAATCCAGCGATACGTTCGGGATAGTCGGGTCCGACCAAATGCGAAAACCAAGCATTGCGAATGCGGAATTGCTGATGGGGGTTCGCATTTTCTGATCTCCACCAAGACATCTGGATGTAAGAACTGTCGTTGCGACCACAACAAACGTCAAAGGCCGGGACCGAACGCCAGCTCTTATTTTTGTTGGGCTTATGGTACTGAAATTTCACGAATATTGATATCTCCGCTAGTACGTAGTCGCCGCAAAAAGAACCACCCCGCCTTGACTTGTTGCAGAAAAGCTACGTTATCCAAAGGACGGGTCGGATCTCCGTAAGCCATTAATTTGCCGAATATTGTTGGTTGATCGACGCCGATTCGTGGGCCTGAATCGTGCATTTCATGTGCGTTTTTGGGTGCTTAGGCAAGAAAAACATGTGCCGAGAAAATCGCGTTATCTGTCCTGGTTTTGTTTGGGACATCACACATCGATGCCATCAACAAGCATGCTTGCCTAAATTCGCTTGTGATCGGCGTCGTTGGCGACACTGGTTGTTTGAGGCAAGGCGACGCTACGGTTTGTGTGTGATGAATTATGTAAAGAACAATGAACAGGTCGGATCTCCGTAAGCCGTAAATTTGCTGAATGGCTCGCGTTGGTCCGAGCCCATATGCCCATATGTTCAATTGCTGATTGGCAGAAAACTGTATTTCTTCTCGAACTCCAGCATGTGGGCTACGAAATCCGCCGGATGCTCAATTCTTACGTTGACGATCTCGCCGCTTTCCTCCACTGCTACCACGCGTGGCTGAATAAATCCTTTGTAGGGGGCGATATTCAACGGCTCGACGCGCGCCAGGACTTCCTCGTGAATGGCCTGGTCAACTTTCACACCGTAGGTTTCGACGAGCGCCTTGCCTGCTTCATAGTCTCCCTCGGACTTGATGCGCTGAATCTCTTGCAGGAGTTCACCGAACAGGCCACGTAACCTATCGTAGTCACGAATCACGAAATAAGTTTTGCCGTCATCTTCGACCTTTTCGATGACATTGTTCTCACGTCCTTGTTCATAAGCCCAGCCAGCGATGACCTGGCGATTACGCATGTGAGCTTCTTCGATGTCGTCACCCGGCTTGATACGACGCAGCTGCATCAGGAGGCCATTGCGAATAGCGATGTCATACACCACCTTGCCGACATCCAGTGACGGCATCAGACCGAGCTCAATGAGCTTGGGATCCATGATGAAATAAAGTGAGACAAGATCCGCGCGTGCTTCTTCGAGTGTGGAGGCGTAGCTCTTCAGGGTCTCCTTTGGCGTGCCGACGCCGGGATTGATCTGGCCGGATGCGTGTCCGATAACCTCATGCATATCGACGTCCAGCAAAGAGGCGAGGGCGCCGTATGCGGCGTTGCGGGCCTTCTCTTCATCGGTATGGGTGAATTCGTCGTGCAGTCCGCTGGCTACTGACGAGACCTCGAACGCCGCCATGATGTTGCCAAGCGTTACAGACTTGGAGCCATGTTCCTTGCGAATCCAGTTGGCGTTCGGCAAATTGATGCCGATCAGCGATGTATGCGCCGCATCGCCACCCTCCATGACGACGGTGATTACCTTGGCCGAGATGCCGACGACGCTTTTCTTCTTGTGTTCGTCTCTTATTGGTGAATTGTCTTCAAACCATTGCGCGTTGTCGCCGATCGTTGAGATGCGGCGCGTCGCGACGAGATCACGAATGGACACGACCGACTCCCAGGAGCCGCGATAAGCGAGTGGATCGCCGTAGACCTCGGTGAAGCCGTTGACGGCATCAATCCGTGAATCTGTGTCGGCAACCCAGGCGATGTTGTAATCGTCGTAGTCCTTAAGATCACCGCTCTTATAATGCTTGACAAGTTTTTCGATCCAGGCCTTTTGCAAATCATTTTCGGCAACCCTGGCTGCTTTTTCGAGCCAATAGACAATCTGTTCGATCGCCGGGCCATACATGCCACCGACTTTCCAGGTCCTTTCGACCAGCTTGCCGTCGATCTTGACGAGCTGCGAGTTCAGGCCCCATGAAACAGGTCGCTCCGCATCGGCGTCTTCTTTTGCGGCATAGAATGAGGCCACCTCGGCTGCTGTAACGCCGCGGTAATAATTCGTAGCTGAATTAACGACCTGGTCGACTTCCGGATCGAGACTGACCTTCTTCGCGGCCGTGTCCGGATCGAAGATGGGGGCTTGCAAAAGCGTTAGCAGCTCTTCGACCGTCTGTCCTTCGTCGAGCGGCAGCTCAGACGAATCACTCTGATCGACCATCGCGGCAAGTTCGTCGGGCGTGAAATCCGGCCGCATCTTATCCATCGAGTAATGGTGGTGAATGCCATTCGCATACCACACGCGCTTCGCATACTCGAGTAACCCGGCAAAATCCTCTCCATTGCGATCGCCACTGTAGGTGCCAACGACGGCGGACAATAACTTACGAATGCGAAGATTGTGCTCGTAGTTCTGGTCGAAGATGATGTCGCGGCCCGACAAAGCGGCCTGGGACAGGTAATACACCAGCTTCTTTTCCTGCAAAGACAGTTCATCGAAACCTGGCACCTCGTAGCGCAGGACCTCGATATCGGCGAAACGATCGACATGGATCTGGAATTCAGGCGTTGTAGCGGGGTCATTGGCGGCGTCTGTGGCATCAACCGGCGCCTGTTCCCGACCACAGGCTGCAAGCAACAATGCCGCTGAAACGGCTGTGAATTTATGCACGGGGCTTCCCTCTCGTTAAATCAGCAGCCTCGACCGAGGCTAAAAATGGCCATATTGTCCGCGAAAAGTCCCGTTCTTCCAAGCAGAATAAGAAAGGCGCCGGTGTACACCGCTACCGTTAATTCACTCAGGCTCGAGCAGAGCCTCCAGGTCGTCTCTGGAGCTGCAGAAACACCTGGTAGGTTGGCCGATCCGCTCTACGCACGCAGCTGTTTTGTCGGCAGGACATGACAATTTCTGAAGTTCTTCTCGCGAATCCACGCGATATTCTGCATTGCCATGGTTTGCACCCGCACAGCCTGCCAGGAACGCGAGACATACTATGACGAGAAAATATGATTTATCTTCCATTGCTTTGTATTCGGTATGAAGTATTACGAGCCCCTGAATGATGGGAAATTCTGCTCTTTGAACTGTTGACCTGGCGCTTCGGTTCCGCCCTGATGTCACAACGATTGCCGATGCAGTGTATATCATGGTCGTCCTGCAAATGGCCCCATATTTGCGGGGCGTGGGGGTATGCCGAAAAAGGGGACAGAACACCGGGTTATAAACATAGAACACATCGGTCTTGGCCGGATATTGCCGCCCCGGCAGCAGCATCAGTAGCATGTGCCGATGCCGAAAATCTACGTAATTCACGAAAACGACGAGTGGACTGAACCGCTAAGGATTCAGCTTCAGAAGCTGGGTCTGCCATTCGAGGAGTGGTACCTGAATGAGGGTCGACTGGATCTGTCCGTGTCGCCACCACCCGGCGTTTTTTACAATCGCATGAGCGCCTCGTCTCATACCAGAAATCATCGATTCGCTGCCGAGTACACGGCGGCTGTATTATCCTGGCTGGAAGGACATGGGCGGCGGGTTATTAACTCGAGCCGCGCACTGCAACTCGAGGTCAGCAAAGTCGCCCAATACACGGCGCTCCAGGCACATGGTATTCGGACTCCGCGTACCGTCGCCGCCATCGGCCGGGATGAGATACTGGCAGCAGCACGCAGCTTCGATGGGCCATTCATCACCAAGCACAATCGGGGCGGAAAGGGCCTTGGTGTCAGACTGTTCCAGGACACTATCGCGTTGCGGGATTACATCGATGGACCGGAATTCGAGGCCCCGATCGACGGCATCACACTCATTCAGGAGTACATCGAGTCTCCGGAGCCTTTCATCACACGATGTGAGTTTATCGGCGGTGAGTTCCTGTACGCGCTACGTGCCGATACTTCCGATGGTTTCCTGCTTTGCCCTGCCGACGAATGTCAGACGGATGACGCATACTGCCCTGCAACGCCGACTTCGAAGTTTCAGATCGTCAAGGACTTCGATCATCCGATTCTCGAACGATACCAAAACTTCCTCGCTGATAATGGCACCCACATCGCCGGTATCGAGTTTATCCTCGATAAGAACGGTGAGCTTTATACTTACGACATCAATACGAATACCAATTACAACCCGACTGCAGAGGCCGAGGCGGGAGTATCAGGCATGCGCAGAATCGCGGAGTATCTGGGCGATCAGCTCGCAGAAGTCACCGGATTCGGAGTGAAGCAACGACAAATTGCCGCAAGATAGCGCCGTCCGCGCGTTAATAATCCGTAGCAAACTTGACCTGTGCAATCGGAATTGAATGCCGGGAACCAATCTCTCGATGTTTCTTCTAACGTTGCGGGGTCGATCGACTTGCAGAGCAGAGATTCGTGAGAGTAACAATAGTTTCGATTATCTTAGCGGCGATGATCTGGTCAATGCCTGCTTTGGCAGCGGAACAGGGAGACGTTGCACCGAAGTGGCAGGCACTGAATTTAGAGGGCGAAACCGTGTCGTTTCCCGAGGTAGCCGAGGGCAGACCGACGGTGCTTATTTTCTGGGCGACCTGGTGCCCATACTGCAAGGCGTTTATGCCCTATTTGAAGAAAATCCATGAACACTATGGGTCCGAACGCATCCTGATTGTTGCGGTAAACGCCAAGGATAAAGACGGCGACAAGGACGCGTACGTCGATGCGCTGGGTTTTCCGGTCGTGGCGATCCGGGAGGGCGACGCAATAGCGGCAGACTACGGCATCAGATTTATTCCCGGACTGATGGTCGTGGATGGTAACGGTACGGTATCCTATCGACGAGGCTCGACGGAATTACCGCCGGGACAGACCGTTGCCGAGCTCTGGTCGGATCAGGTGAGGGCAGCACTTGACCAGGCGCTTTGATTTCTGCACTTGATTACACAATGAACGCATCCTGGGGACCCCATGACATCGGCGGCCAGATGGCCGGCCCAATCGATCTGAGCGAGCATGATATTGCTCACTGGGAATGGCAGATCGATGCCATGGTACGCCTTGCACTCGAAAAGGGCCTGATCAGCGACTTCGCAGAACTGCGCGATGGCATCGAGCAACTCTCGGCAGACGACTATGATCGCCTGAGCTATTACGAGCGCTGGGCAAAATCGCTGGCTTATACGCTTCTCTCCAAAGGAGCGATCACCGAACAGGAACTCAACGGCAAAATAGAGGCAATTCGCGCCCGCCAGGAAGCGGAGGGCCTGCGATGAGCGAGCCGCGTTTTTCGGTTGGGCAGCGCGTGCAAATCGCAGACCGCACGCCACCGGTACATCACCGCGTACCGTCCTATGCCAAAGGGCATGTTGGCGTCGTCGAGCGGGTTTGCGGCATGCACGCCAATCCCGAGCTATGTATCCGCGGCGACGGCAAGCCCTTTCAGCGGATCTACCGTGTACGTATTCCGCAGACTGATTTGTGGGCACCGTACGAGGGAACCGACGGCGACAAACTCGAGATCGAGATCTTCGAGCACTGGCTGGAGCTGGCACAATGACCGGCCACGACGATCATGATCATGGACGTACGTTTCAGCCCGATCACCCGGAGCCGACCAGCGATGCTGCACTGGTAGGACTGGCCCTGCGGGAGCTCCTGATCGAAGGCGGACATTACACCGCCGAAGAGGAGCTGGCCGTCATCGCCGAAATGCAGGGCGCTTCCCCGGAGAACGGCGGAAAAATAGTTGCCCGCGCCTGGACAGATCCCGAATATAAGAAACGCCTGCTGATAAACGGCAAAGACTCAATTAAGGAACTCGGATTCGATCTCGAGCCATACGAATTTACGGTGATGGAGAACACCGATCAGGTACACAATGTCATCGTCTGCACCCTATGCTCCTGTTATCCGCGCGCACTCCTGGGCATGTCACCTGCCTGGTACAAGTCCAGGAACTATCGATCCCGTGTCGTGCGAGAACCAAGAGCGGTGCTCTCCGAGTTCGGTGTAGATCTGTCAGACGATGTCGATGTTCGCGTGCATGACTCCACGGCGGAGTTGCGTTACATGGTCCTGCCGCAACGGCCGGCCGGTACGGATAACTGGTCAGAAGATGATCTTGCCGCACTGATTACTCGCGACTCATTAATCGGTACCCAACGCGACCTGAGTACCAAATAACAAAGTCACGAATCGCGGTGAGCCTCACCGGCTTCCGATAACACCGGACTCTTCGGGTAAAGAAACGCGCAGGGCACCCAGCCCTCCTTGATCGGCACATCGGCTGAGTGCGTTAGATTCAGCCCCAATAATTCGGGTAATAAATGCGTATGCGGGCCCTCCGGCGTTTTGTCATCGGTGTGTTCGCCGCCGATCGCCTGGTAGACCTCGATTCTTCCCAGGCGAGTGATTACTACACGCTGCGGCTGAGACTCGAGTAACCTGGGAAATACCGGTGAGCCATGCTCGAAGATGCTCGACCCGCAATGTTCACGCAGGAATTCAACCAGGTCCAAATCGCTCGTTCGAACACAGAAATCGAGTTGATAACACCCGCTGCCTAATGAAGAGACGCCAAGATCAAACAGAATCGCATCGCGATGGGCCTCATCAAGTGCCTCCCCATCTGGTTCCAATTCAGTCAGGACTTGATTACCCGACATCCTTGACGACTCCTCCGGCAGACACAATGCAATATGTTGTCGTGCAGTACCGTGGCTGCTCGTATTCTCATACGCGCAGATGCCGATATTCTCTTGCAGCTCAATGCGGATACCGCCACGCGGAGTGAGGCGGGTCAGAACATCTGAACTGTCCGATTCAATCACTTCGCCAGCATCCTGAAAGAACTCGGCCACGGCACCATAGCTGCCCATGCTCCAGGAACTCTCGGGATTGCTGAGATGCTCAAGCAAAAGTTTGGCAAGGTCTGTCACGGGCGGAAATCAGCGGCGATTCTTTTGATGGCAGCAATCTAGCCAGCGGCAGTCTGCTCTTCGCGAAGCTCAGCGATCCGTTTCTGGACTTCGGCAAACAAGGCCTCGCGAAGGCCCAGAAGCTTGAACACTTCGACGATAGTGAAGAAGGGAGCCGCAAGGTGTGCCTGTATCGGATGTTTCAGAAGAACGGGCATGGACTTTTCAACGGCGTGGCCGACGAACTGGGCGGCGTAGCCGCCGAAAAATGCCACCGCAGCAATGATCATTGCAGTGGGCTGCGGGTAGCTGCCAAGAAACGCTGCTAACTCGGCTATGGCTATCGCGAAGACAAGGAAAACGACTGCGAAAATCCTGTCGAGCGTTAAATAGAAAAGAAACATGGCAAACAAAACGATTTGTGCGAGGTTTACTGCGACACCTGCGATATCGACGGCAACCCAGGTCATCGGGATGAACACGCCCAACATGATTGTTGGGATGCCGATCAAATGCACTGCGATGTTGACCGGATGCTGATGTGCAGCAGCGTAACCGGTCAGCATGTCCATCAACCTGGAGTCAGTGTTCATCGTACTAATCGCCTGGGCGTGAGATCGTGATTTTCATCAATTTACCATGAGAAATGAGGCAGTATTGGAGCGATGTCCTCAGACCAGGCAATACACTACAGCCGGCTTTGGCACGGCAGACTGAGCCTGACGGTCCTCGTCCTGCTCGCCTTGGGCCTGACCGTGGGTGTCCCGGCTGCGGGTGTTATTGGCGCTTTTGTCATTGCGATTGCTGTTTCCGTGATCGCGCGGAAGCACGGCAGTTTCCGGGACATGGGCTTCCGGTCTCCGGAATCCTGGCCCAAATTGCTTGCCACGACCCTGGTGTACGGGCTGATCATTCAAATGGTCTTCACCATCATTATAGAGCCCGGGCTGGAGCGCCTGACGGGGGATGCCGTGGACATCAGTGCATTCGACGGCGTGCGCGGGAACTTTGTGAACTTCCTGTTGCTGATGGGACTGGGTTGGATAGTCGGAGGATTTCTTGAGGAACTTACCTTCCGCGGCTTTATCGTCGGCCGGGTCCGTTGGTTGCTCGGGTCCGGTGTTGCAGCCACCTGGGTTGCCGTGCTGGTGGGGGCAGTCCCGTTTGGGGTTGCCCATCTATACCAGGGCCTCACCGGCATGATTGCGACCGGCATGATCGGGTTCGTGCTTGGCGCGGTCTATATCCGTCACGGGTTTAACCTGTGGTATGCCATGTTCACGCACGGCTTCATCAACACCCTCGGGATCATTGCGATTTACGTTGATGTCGATCGTGAAATGAATCGCTGGTTTTTCTAGCGTCTGTCGAACAGGATTGCTGTGAGAGCCTGGTTTCGTTGTCATGGGAATTGCGTTAGCTTTGTGTTTCTTCAAATCGGGAATTTCAGATCATGAAAATACGTCTATCGTCGTTGGCGGCGGTCCTCGCTTTCTGCTTCATTGCTGCAAACGCGCATAGCAAGGAACTGGTTGCCGAGTTTCACGGTAGCCGCAACACGACTACGAGGGAGTTCGAGGTGCAGGGGCCGTGGATTCTCGACTGGCGGGTCACTGGTGACTACAGCACCGCGATCGGATTTGAACTCATGCTGCTCGATGGCAAGACGAGAATGCACAAGGGTGTGGTCCTGCGCCTGAAAAGGGCGGCGAATGGCGTCAAACTTTTCAATGAAGGCGGAACCTATCGATTCAGAATCAGCTCAGGCCTTGCGAAATACCATTTGAAAGTAGAAGAGATCAGCGAGGAAGAGGCGAAGCTCTACACGCCGAGGGGAGGCAGTTGAGAAACTGCACCACAGCAACGACGCCGCCGCGCGTTCAAAGAGAAATTTATCAAATCATCGCTCGGACTTCGCACAAATTACAAAATCAGACCGGCAATCAGGAAGCCAAGCGCCGCGATGCCGGCAGCGAGCAAGGCGTAAGGCAACTGGGTGCGAACATGGTCGATGTGGTCAGTGGCCGACGCCATGGAGGCCACGACGGTCGTGTCACTGATCGGCGAGGCGTGATCACCGAAAATCGCGCCGGATACGGCCGCACCCAGCAACAGCGGTACAGGCAGGCCGAGCGTCGTCGCCATGGGGACTGCGATCGGGATCATGATTGCGAATGTGCCCCAGCTCGAACCGACAGAAAAAGCGATGAAGGCCGAGACCAGAAAAACCAACGGCGCCAGAAAGACCACTGGAATATTTTCACCGACCAGGTTCGCCACATAAATACCGGTGCCGAGAGTCCGGGCCACATCTCCGAGAGCGAGTGCCAGCAGCAATATTGCTGCGATAGGGAGTAAGGCACCGGCGCCTTTCATAAAGTCCTGCATTAACTGGCTGACCGAGCAGTCTCCTTTAATCAGTGTCATCACCCATGCAACGAGAATAGCGAAACTCACGGACCATAAGACCGACACCGAGCCCGAACCCTTGATGATGTCGCCATCGCCGGTGATATAGAGCCCGATCGGCATCATGAATATCATCGCCAGAATCGGCAACGCCATCAGCCATGCCGATGGAATATCCGCCTCGGATTCATCAACGTCCTGCTGCTCTGCCGATACATCGACGAGCGGTATGGCGCCTGGCCACAAAATGTCGCCGCCCTGCGTTCTTTCCTCCGCCTTTTTCATCGGGCCGAGATTGATGTTCTTAAAAATAACAACGCCGGCCAGCAGGATGGCCGCGATGGAATAAAAGTTATAAGCAACAGACGCGATAAATATTTCCAGTGGATTCTCTACTCCCGTCGAAGCAACGAGGCTGACGATAACAGCGCCCCACGCGTTCAAGGGGATCATCACACAGACGGGCGCCGAGGTTGCATCGATCAGATAAGCAAGTTTTTCCCGCGATACCTTGTAACGGTCGAAGAGAGGCCGGCTGACGGAACCGGCAACCAGGAGCGTGATCGTGGACTCGACGAAAATAACCATGCCGGTCACCCAGGCCAGAAGCTGAGCACGAAAGCCGTTGTGAACCCAGCGCCTCGTTTCCAGATAGTGCACAAATCCCCTGACACCGCCGGATCGCTCTATCGTGGCTATCAGGGAGCCGATCAGCAGAGTGAAAACAATGACCCGGGCATCTCCCGGATCCGTAAAGACATCGATCACGCCGTCCAGCGCCCTGGTAATGCCTGTCAGGGGATTGAATTGATTCAACAGCGTATGCCCCATCCAGATACCGGCGAAGAGCGACAGGATGACCTGCTTGCTCCAGATGGCGAGGACGATTGCAATAACCGGCGGAAGGACGGAATACCAGCCTGGATCAGCCATTATTCATTCTCAATCGCTGGCGCGGAAAACCCTTGTCTCCGGATAGAAGCCATACCAGGCAAACCAATAGGCAATTATGCCGAGTAGCGGATTTCCCTC
>JACZWL010000050.1 GCA_022572185.1 Pseudomonadota bacterium
GGTGCCCGTTTCCTGCACCGCTTTGACGACAACTGGGATCTGACGCTGCGCGGTGATCTGAGCTTTGGCGATTCCGAGGGCACTGTGAATCTGCTGGCCAGCGTCGGCTATCGATTTAACAAGACTTTCGCGCTGAACCTCGGTTACCGGCATCTGGATATCGAGTTCGAAGAGAACATCAGTGGCGAAGTCGAAACGACGGATATTACGCTTTCTGGCCCAATGCTGGGCTTCCTGTTCAGGTTCTGAAGCCTTGAGCAGGCGAGTTAACAAGTTTACGGAGAGCAGTTCGCGACAAAGCAGTTCGGAAAAAGCGGCCCCAGTCCGGGGCCGTCCCTTGTCTCATTTACAGGTCCTGTAGCGAATCCTGCTCCGGCGCCAGGTTCTCCACCAGCTCTCTTTCCTCTTCGGTAAGCGCTTTGTAGCCCCGGGGATAGGGCCAGCCGAACCCCCAGCGAAACGGCGTCGGTGAATACGGTGTTCCGCCGGCCCGGACACCAGAATACATGAGTCTGGCGATTTCGGACTCGCCCCGTTCTTCGACGCAGCGTTGCAGGGCCCGGTCCGCTTCGAGCCGTTCGTCGTAAGTTCCCCCTCTCCAGTAAGCAAGGTCGTGGATGACACAGCAGAGGCGCCAGAGCGTCTCATTCTCCGTTGTGCCGTCGGGGAATAAGCTGCAGCCCTCTGTTGCGAAAGGCTGGAGATGTTCGCTCGCGTAGCCGGTACCACAGACACCGAGAAGGGCAATTAATGATATAGAGGGGAGAACGATCTGCCGCCAATTCGGTTCAGAATTCGGCATTGCAATCTTCACATTGAATTCTCCGTCTTTACCAGCGGCCAAACTGCATCTCAAACGAGATGCCTACACCAAAGTTGCTTTCCCTTATTTCATCGAGGAACTCTCTCGGCCAGGACAAACCAGTCGACAGCTGGATGAATAACCAGTCGCGTGCGACGCGCCGACGGAAGCGCAGCTCGAAGCCCAAGTTCTGCAGCTCCACTTCGGCTGCTGTCTCTCCCTGTGCAAATACACCATAAGAGAAAGCTTTGTTATTCGACAAACCCTGGTACACGATAACGTCGCTGCGCCAGCCCAGTCCTTCGACTATGTCTTCGACACCGAAATTATTTGCCCAGCGCAACATCAGGGTCGGGCTGACGGCATAGTCCAGATCCGAATCGAGCGTGATTCCCGTGCCGCGCTGATTCTGCCAGAAGACTCTCGGGCGAAAGCGAAGCAACCATGACTCGTTCCAGGTCTTGTACCAGCGGTAGGTAACGTTGACGTATGGGTCAGGCGGAGTCGCTAAGCGAATACCGGCACCGAAATCCAAGCCACGCAACATATCTCCTGACCGGTTGTAGCCAAGACCTATCAGCCAGTCGTCGTCCCGATTATCTTCGAAGCCGCCAGGCAGGCCTTCCACCCCCTCATTCGTGGTTCCGTCGACGAGGTCATCGGTATCACCGCGTCCCAGGACTACCCGCGCACGATCCTGTAACGCAGGTAGAGCGAACCTGGCGCGCAGATTGAAACGGGTATCGAAGCCGTCCCGCTGGTCCCAAAGGCCGCTGACGGTCAACCTGCCTCGACTGACGTGTTCCCCTTCGGCCAACTGTGCCTGTCCGAAGAATCCATCGAACCAGCGCGTCGTATTGTCAACGAGCCCGTGAACCGTACGCTGTGTGCGGTCGAGCAATGCCTCATCCGCTGCTTCTGTCTCGACGCAAACAGGCTCCTCGGCATGTTCACTCGGTTCTTCTTCAGGCCCGCATTCAGTAGTCGATAAATGCAGCTCGGGATCTACTTCGGCCGGGTCGTTCGCTTGCTCGGCGACGAGCGCATCGTCGATCGGTACCGCTACAAGTTCTTCACTTGACGGCGAATCTTCTGCTTTGACTACAGGTGCCGGCCGCGTAGCGGCACAGCCGCCCATTGCGAGCGCGGTAATGACCAGCATGAAAGATGCGACACATTGATTTGGCACAGCAACTATTGTGCAGTGGTAGACGGGCATTGGCCAGCGCTCTTCGCACGGCCTGATTCTTCGGAAAACGAATTATGCAGAGCTGGCCGAGATAGCGGCAACGGTAGCGGAAGAACGGCCGGATCAACTTTAGCTCTGAACCCATAGTGAATGAGTAATTGCCACTTTCGACGATATGGCTAGTATCATTGCGTCGTTTGCTTACCGCTTTTGAGGTCGATCTTTTGAAATCCGTACGTTGGGTGTTTACCGTCGCAGCACTGTTTGCCTTCGGGCACGCCTTCGCCGAGACTGGGAACGATGAGGTCGATCCCGACCGGGATTTCGAGCTCCCGGGCGCCGAGGTGGCCGGACAGGTAGGGGACGGCGGCCTCGACCTCAAAGATGCCGACTTCGTCGGTAATCCGCTGAAAAAACTGGCAAAACGCTGGCCCCAAGATCTCGTCATTGCGCCGATTCCCGGCCGCTCGCCGCAGATGGGTTGGAAGCTGACGCTGGCCGGCGGTTATTTCCTGGAATCCCGTAAAGAGGACTCGGCAGCGGCGCCCTCCGTGCTTGGCGGGTTCGCTATGATCGCCGAGAACGGCAGCTACGCCTACGGTGGGGGCGCCAACCTGCACCTGCTCGACGACAGGCTGCGCGTCAAAGCAGGTGCGGGCTACATGGACGTCCGCTACCGGTTCTACGGTATCGGCAATGATGATGGCGAAGCCGGCATCAGCGTCGACATCCTGCAGGAAGTGCCAATGTATTTTGCCAGTGCGAGCTGGCGAGTGTGGAACAAGCTGTATGTTGGCCTCGGTTACCTGGGTGGCGATGTCGAGACCAGACTCCGATTCAGTCTGCCGGACACGCCGTTCTTCGATCCCAGCCTGAAGCTGGACATCGGCGCATACGCGATCCCGATCGAATTCGACACCAGGGACCACGAGCAATTCCCGCGCAACGGCTGGCTCGTCAGCGGGCGTGCAATGCTCTACCGCGAGTCCGCTGGCGGCGACTTCGATGCCGAGACCTTCAAGGTCAGCGTTAATCACTACCGACCCATGCGAGAGCAGGATGTGCTCGCGTTGCGTGCCACTGTGAGGACAACCAGTGGCGACGCGCCGTTTTTCCTGCTCAGCACGTTCGGCGGCAGCACTGACCTGCGCGGGTATCCGTCCGGTCGCTACCGGGATCAAATGATGTACGCGTTGCAAAGCGAATACCGCTGGCAATTCAATGATCGCTGGATCTTCACGGGTTTTGCCGGGTTTGGCGAGGTCGCCGAGAATTTTGGCGACTTTGGCGGGAACTTCCTGCCCGCGGCGGGCATAGGAACGCGTTTCGTACTGTCAAAGAAACACCGGGTCAGCCTGTCTGCCGACATCGCCGTCGGCAAGGACGGCACAGAATTCTATTTCGGTGTCGGAGAAGCGTTTTGAAAAGATACACCGGCAATTGAATCCCCGGCGTATGCGCAGCGTTTCGGGCGCACTAGCGGCGGCATTGCGCAACTTGACGCGTTAGGGTCAAAGCTCGTCATGCGTTTCATGCTGAACAGTGCCCAGGCCACAGATGACATGACAAATGCACTACGCGCCCTGATGTATTCCTTTCACGAAGATACCGTCCGGCGGATATGTGACTTACCGTCGCTGTTGGACGAGCGCGAATCGCGGGATCTCATCATCATGGTTTTCGAACTCGAGAAACGCAGCGGCAGTTACGTCGAGCGTATCCGCACTATTGGCAGACGCGCAGGAACCCTCTGAGTAAAACATTCTCCCCGCAAACTGATAGCAATACCCGCGATAAATTGGACGTTAACTGATTGTTTTTATTGGTTAATCAGGAGCCTCCATGGACAATATTGCAGCACTGTTCATAACGATCCAGGACTTACCCCCGCAAAAGTCCCGCACGCCAATGCACGGCCGACGCTATTCTGAATTGCGTACTGGAAAATAAAAAACCTGGAAATAGTAACGAGGTCGGATCCAATTGTTGACAAAGTTGTTGGATCCGATCCCTTTTTTGACAACCCCTTTTTGCACGCCTCTACTTTTTAAAGTTATTGGTTCCGACCGCTTTTTGGACACCTTTACCTTTTAAAGTTATTGGATCCGACCCTTTTTTGACACTTTTACTTTTAAAAGTTATTGGATCCGACCTCTTTTTAGTTTACGATCGCATCGCTCTGGATGTACGCACCGTTGAAAGAATATGATCTTGCGGGCGGCAAGAAATCGTTACCGCCGACCATCCGCACAATTTGTCGCCACAGAGAAGGGCACGCTCCGACGGGAAGATGATCATTGATCCATATCGAGACGACCTGAACAAGATTGTCATTCTGAACCCCAAGGGCGGTTGCGGTAAGACCACACTGGCAACCAACCTGGCGAGCTACTATGCGCTTCGCGGACCCCCGCCCGCGCTGATCGATAACGATCCCAATGGCTACACGGTGCGCTGGCTGGAGAAGCGTCCGCGGAACAGCTGCGAGATCCATGGTATCGCCAACCACAAGTTATCAATACATGCCACTCGCACCTGGCAGCTACGTATTCCGAACGAGACCAGCACAGTCATCATCGACACCCCGGCGGCCCTCGGCCGACACGAGATTAACGAGTTGACCTCCGATGCCGACTGCATTTTGATTCCTGTCCTGCCTTCGGCGATGGATATCCGTTATGCAACCAATTTCATCGCCGAACTCTTGCTCCTCACGCAGTTTGACCGGCCAGTCGCCGTTGTCGCAAACCGCACGCGACAAAACACCCACAGCCTCACCATGCTCCTGCGGATCCTGACGAACCTTGAGACTCCAATCATTGCGGTACTGCGCGACAGCCAGAATTACCTGCACGCCGCCGATCTCGGCCTGGGCATTTATGAAATGCCCTACCACAGAGTGAAAAAAGACGTTGAACAGATGGACCTGATTATCGACTGGCTCGATCAACTGCTGACGAGAACACCGGTAAACGGCTTGGGAATGCGGAATGAAATATTCAGTTGACAGGTCAATATGAACATCCGTGAAAACAGGAGTCAGATCCAATTAACATTATCAACAACTGGATCTGACTCCTTTCTGTAGACCCCTTTCTCTATACTTGGATGACACCGGGCATGTCGCTGTATGCAGCCGACTACTCGATTTCCTCCGGCTCCGCCGGCGGCACGGGCTCTTGTTCGATTTCCGGATCGCCCTTGAGCGCCTGCACTTCATCCTCAGTGATCGGATGAAACTTCCCAAGACCGCAAGATGCGCCCCGTGAGAGGCCGGATCCCTGGTTGTACAGAATAGTAATGATATCGATATCGCAAAGTCGTGAGATCGTGGAGCGGTAACTGAAAGTCGTCCCGCGTCGCAGCGAGGAGCAGCGATGTGGGAGGTGATTCCGATAAATCTGACCACCCCTCATATAGAAGAGGATATTCTGATTATCGATAATGTCGGTTCGTTGGATTCTCCTGGTATCGATACATTTCTCACCGCCTTCCTCGAGGGTGTCCTCTTCCAGCACCTCGTCCGCGACGACAATGGCGACCGGCGACCCAATCAAGAAACAGCATGTGAGTGTTGCGATTCCGAAGCGTCTGTCCAGCATGGCTTGCCCTTCCTGCGTAAATACAAATAGGGAACTCAGCACCTATTTGAACACAGCCGGGAACTGGAGTTCATACGTACATTCCATTACCCGTCGGCTCAAAGAAAAATGGCTGATATTGCTATTAGCCATTTTTTGCATTTGGCGCCTCGATCCGAACTCGAACCAGCGATCAATTGATTGACAGCCAATCGCTCTACCAACTGAGCTGCCGAGTGGCTCGATCCAGAAGGCCAGCGGCCTCATCAAAAAAGACTCTGGGTAGACTATGAAGAAGGCAGCAGAGGGAAAGGCGGATTTTTCCAATACGACACTGTTACGCACGACCCGGTTATTGGTTTGCTCTTCAATTTTCTTTGCAACGACATTCAGTTCCAGAAGCCTGCTGTGCGTTCGATGGTCCAGTAGACGGCCACCGTACCAATCAGGTAGGCGGGCGCCAGGTTCGCCCAGCCGGGCCAGCTGACAATGTATTTCCTCAGAATTGAGGACAACAGCAGAACGGCAGCGATGAATCCGAGCTGTCCAAGCTCGACGCCGACATTGAATAGCAATAATGCGAGCGGGATCGATTGCTCAGGGAGTCCGATTTCGTTGAGGGCCCCCGCAAACCCGAAACCGTGCAACAAGCCGAATATGAACGCCACAATCCAGGGCCTGCGTTGAGTCAACCCGGGTCGCCCCTGACTGACATGTATGATTTCACTGGCGACGAACACGATAGAAAGGGCAATGACCGCTTCGACGGGCGCCTGCGGAAAACGAACAAAGCCAAGCGTGGCTGCAGCCAGCGTCAAACTATGCGCGGCGGTAAAGGCCGTAATCGTCCAGATTAATTTTCGCGTATCTGCAACGAGGATGAGCAGCGCGAGCACGAACAACAGGTGATCGATACCCAGCAATATATGATTGACACCGAGCACCAGGTAGGTACCTGCCACAGCGAGCGCGCGCGGTGTTGCTTCGACAACGAATGCCGGCCTCGATGGTGTCAGGCGAGCAATCTGAGTGCTTCCATCCGGTCGCTCGACGCGCGCGAGGACGTCTGTGAGAGTGCTCGACAGACCATCTATTCGAACTTGCCCACCGAACAAGCCGCCGTCGCATTTGAAGGTCGCTCTTTCGGTATAAGCGTTGTCGATGATGTACGTCGCCGGAGAGCCGACGGCCACGCAATTGTCGGGCAGATTTGGATAAAGCCCCAGGCGACTGTTGCCGCGCGCAGGAACCTTGAGCAGTAATTTGACGGTTTCCGCATCCGTCATTGTCAATTGCAGGTAGCCTGGGCGCGATTCATGCGCATTGGCAGAAGCTGCCAGCAAACAGGTCAGGAAAAACGGAGCGGCGGACCGGCAGAGCAGTTTCAAAGATCCGGCGCCTCATATTCTTCGATCGTTATCGTGTACTTTGCCCGCAACTCATCGAAAAGAACCTGTCGGGCCTTGTTGCGCCGGTCCGCGAGCCAGTCGCGTTTTACTACGCTGCGAATCTCGGCAAGCGCCGGCACCCGGGCTTCGACGATCTGATCGATTCGAATCAGGTGCAGACCAAAAGGGGACTCAACCGGGCCAGTCCATTGCCCTGGCTCGAGTGCAAAAAGATCGTCTTTGAAGCTCCCGCCGAATTGAGACGTGATCGAGGTTTCTGAGGCATCTTCAAAGTGGCCTGGCAGCAAACCCGATGCGAGCGCATTGTCCGTTTTCACTGCTTCATCTTTCTGCAGTGCTGCCAACGTGGCGTTAGCAGCCTCCAGAGATGCATCAATTAAATACACATGTTCAAAGGAAATGCGTGCGTCGATTTGAAATCGATCAGGATCAGCATCAAGGAATTGCTGCAGCTCCTCGTCTGTTGGCTCTGTGGCCGAAAAATCGTCCACCAGAAATTCCATTTTCTGCTTGAGCCGCCGCCGGATTATCGTGTCGTCCTGGTCGAGTCCGATGGCTGTCGCCTCACGATAGAGCACCTCTTCAAGAATGTAGTTATCGATTAGCCCCCGGAGTTCTGCGTCGCTGGGCGGCCGCACTCGGGTTTTCACAAACAGCGTGACCAGATGCTCGATTTGTCCGGATGTAACGATGATCTGATCATCACCGGTCATCTTCGGTTCCGAGACGTAATTGAATAGCAGGAACAGGCCGGCGCCCGCGAGCAAAAAATGCAGCAGGGGCTCGCGCATCACCGTGCGAATAGAGTCAAACACGGTGATGCCGTCCCGCGAGTTGCCTTGTCCCTGTATCCGGAACAGTGCTGGCTATGGCGTGTACCAGATTGGCGACGTGTACGCCCGCTCCTGTGTAGACACCGGTGCCCCTTCCGGAATCGAAATGCCGAAACGGAAAGCCTCGATCGTCGACCAGCGTGGTGTCGGTATCTCCAATACGCGCGCATAGTAAAAAGCACTCTGCGCCGCATCGAAATCGGGATCGGTCCATACGGTTCCAAGTTCGGACGCGCCTATCGTATTCGTGAAGTTGGCCGTCGCAGCATTGACGGTATTCCCGACAGGCGGCAGTTTTCCATTGGCGCCGGGAGCACGATCGCCCGACCAGACAACATCGTAGACTTTCTCGTGAGTATTGCCCCGGCTGTCGAGCCAGCCTTTGATAATCTGGATTCGATCCAGATTGCCGCCGAATGCATCCTTGAGTGCGTAGACCATGAATGTCGGTGACTTGCCGCCAGAATGTTGGCGGAGATCGCCGCCCATCGGCACGCCCTTCTGGTAGCCGGCAAATGCTGGATTGCGGCTCGCCATATCGGCATCCGTGTAATCCCAGCCGCCAAAGAACCTGACCATCATGCGACTGCCGGTGGTTGCATAAACTTCTTTACGCGCCATCGCATCGAACAGGGCCTCGCGTGTGTTGTCCTGTGCGTATACAGCGGCCAGGCCGGACGCAACCATGCCCCAGCCCATGATCGTGCCTTTCTCGTTCGCCAGGAACGGATGTTCCATGCGCTCCGGTTTCGGTTCGGCGCCGCTATGCTTGCCGAAAAAATTGTCCTCTTGTGCGGTGGCCAGACCAGTATGGCTGTCCGTCGAACCCACCATGCCGAACTTGTAGGGGTTCGTGCCCAAGCGCGCCTCCAGCACCAGACCATTCTTCAGCGCCTCGCGGGCATATTCACCCGCCAGCATGTCGTCCGTTTTTACCGTGGGCACTGTATCGAGGTTGCCGATATCCCAGGTTTCGTAATCCGCAAACTCATCATCCGGCGACAGGTACGGATGTGCTTCTCCGTCGCCTTTGATTTGTGTCGCTTCGTAGAGGGGCTCCCACTTGGCGCGCTCGGTCACGTACTCTTTATTGAGCCGCTTACCGTCGTATTGCGCGCGAACCGGGAACATGATGCCATTGGAGAGATTGCCGTTATGCGCAAGCGCAAGAACGTCGCCACCGGTTTTTTCCTCGTAAGACTCAAGCCATTTCCACAAGTCACGAGGGTTCGGGCTGCCAAAGGGTGGATACGTCGTGTACGGCACCATCTGAGAGGCCTTATCTGCATCGTCGCGATAAATCACGACACGATGCATATTGTTGCCGGTCACCAGAGAGGTCCATTCATAACCGATGAACGCCGTAAACTGCCCGGGATCGTTGTACTCCTCCGCGGCCTCGATATTCCGCTGCCAGACCGACTTGAACTCCGGAGTGTCCGGCCAGTACATCAGGGAATCCGGAAAATTGCCATTGGCGAACAGGCCGATCATCTCATAAGCCACAGCAGGCCCGTCACCCGCCTTGATCCGGTCATACCAGTCTCTGCCCGTTGGATCAGACAGAATGCTGGGCTTGCCAGCAAAGAGATCCGCGAAAAAGCCCACATTGTCGGAATGGTCTGAGACGACCAGCCAGTCGAGCGGTCGCGACAGTTTTATCGGTATTCCGGTGGAGGAGACGATTTCGTCCCCGCGTGCGAATCGGTATGCATCCTCGGGCGTCAGCCGGGCACCGAAGGCTCCGGCGTCGAACGAATTACCGGTGTGCAAGTGAGTGTCGCCCCATAGCGGAAAGGTTGGAAAACTGCGTCCGGCATAGGGCGAGTAGCTGGTGCCGGTGTAGGAACCGGAAAGCATGTCCGAGGGATCCTTTGGCGGTGGAATCTGTGCATTCGCTGGTAGCGAAGCAACAAGAAGTCCCAGAACTAATGCTGGAACCAAGATCGATTTGTAAGCGTGTTTCATTATCTTTTCCTTATCTGTTTTTTTGCTCATACTGGGCGAATGTTTTCGGCGTCATAAGTACACATGCCTGATTAATCAGTCAGCGTAATGACGACTTTATCCAGCTCACCATTGAAGATGAACGGACCTTTATAAAGTTTGGACACCTGCGTTCCCGTGTCGCGTCCGATATCGAACGTCTCGGCCAGTGAGTAAGTGGCGATATGCATTTGCGGCATCTCGATTTCATCGACTTTCTCGCCATTGACATAGAGCTCGCCCGTACCGGCAAACTCCCCGGTCTTAATGAAGTTGTACTTCAGGTCGGTCGGTCCTTCCGGCAGGCTCCGTGACGACATCGTGTAATAGACGCCGTCCAGGAAATTATAGTCGAAGAACAAACGATTGCCTTGAATGAACATTGTGTAGCCCCCGGTCATGCCGCCGACAGCGGCGATCACGCCTTCCTCGTCGCCTTTGAGATCGATGGTGGTCTCAATCGTGTGCGAACGATTCTTCACAGGGGCCGATGATTTCTCGGCGATACGAACGGCGCCCGGCGCATAGTAGATGAACTCTTTCTGGTCGCCGAACAAGCGATCCTGCTGCGCGCCAAGCCGCCTGATCATGTCATCGTAGAGCGGATAGACGTTGTACTTCCACGCCTCGTCGTCAAATATCTGTATCAGCTCCTCGAGCTTGGCCGGATATTGATCTGCCACGTCTGTGGCTTCCGAGAAGTCCTCCGATACCTGGTACAACTCCCACACGTCCTGATCGAACGGCAGGACCACGTTGACGTCCCAGGGCATGCGCTTGGCATGCAGCGTTACCGCCTTCCAGCCATCCACCCAGATCGCGCGGTTACCGAACATTTCGTAGTACTGCCGCTCTTTTCTGTTTGCTGCATCGGCATCATCGAACGAATACATCATCGAAATACCATCGAGTGGCTGTTGCTTCACGCTGTTATAGGTTTCCGGCATCTCGACGCTCGCAGCATCCATGATGGTCGGCGCGATATCGCTGATGTGATGGTACTGACTCCGGATCTCGCCCTTTGCTTTGATGCCGTTCGGCCAGTGAACGACCAGTGCGTCAGTCTGACCACCACGGTGTTCGCTTTGCTTGAAATAGCGAAACGGGGTGTTGCCTGCCATCGCCCAGCCGGCGTGATAATGCGGATAGGTGTTCTCTCTGCCCCAGTCATCAAAATGACGCATATTCGCGTCGAATGGGGTCTGCATCCCATTCAATACGTAAGTCTCATTGAATGTGCCGGCCAGGCCACCTTCACCACTGGCGCCATTGTCGGAAGTAACGAAAATCAATGTGTTGTCCAGCTCGCCAATACGCTCGAGCTCCTCCAGTACCCGGCCAATCTGATGATCGACATGTTCCATCTGCGCGGCGAAGGTTTCCATCTGCCGTGCATACAGTCTTCGCTCTTCCTCGCTCAGCGAGTCCCAGGCCGGGATCTCGTCAATGCGATCGGTGAGTAAGGTACTCGCCGGAATGATCCCCAACTTCTTCTGGTTTTCAAGAATCATCTCGCGAGCCTTGTCCCAGCCCATATCGAACTTGCCGCGGTACTTCTCCAGGTACTCGTCCGGCGCATGATGTGGTGAGTGCATCGAGCCCGAGGCCCAGAGCATCATGAACGGCAAATCGGGCTTGATGGACTTGTGGCCCGTTATCCAGAGAATCGCCCTGTCGGCAAGATCGTGATCGAGATGCACAGACTTCCGATAGGGCTCCGGCGTGTGGTCGTTCCACATCACCGGCACGAACTGGTGCACGTCGGCCGCCATGAATGTGTAGGCATGGTCAAAACCTTCGCCGCTGGGCCAGCGATCGAACGGTCCGACCTGGGAGACTTCGTAAAGGGGCGTGTGATCCCACTTGCCGAGTGCATAGTTGATATAGCCATGCTCTCCGAGATAGTTGGCAAACGACTTGGCTGACTCGGGCATGATCGCGTTGTATCCGGGGAAGCCCATCGCCGTCAGCGCATGACTGCCCATACCGATCGAATGCGGGTTGCGACCGGCCATCAGCGTCGCTCGCGACGGCGAACACAAAGCCGTCGTATGGAAATTGTTGTAGCGCAGGCCATTGTCGGCCAGGCGATCGATGTTAGGCGTGTCAATCAGGCCACCAAAACTTCCCACCTGGGCAAATCCCACGTCATCCAACAGAAAGATAATGATATTCGGCGCGTCCTCTGCCGGAACCACGGGCGGTGCCCACCATTCTTCGGACTCTTCATAGGATCTCGCGATCTTGCCGCCAAATTCCTCGCCGTGCTTTGCTATCGCCGAGGATGCTTCGCTCGCAGACCGGGCGCCCGAGTCGCTTTCGGGCGCCTCGCAGGCTGTGAGAACAAGCAGAGCACCGGTGAGTAGCAGATAGTAAATTTTCATTTTTTTCCCCGTGTCAGAATTATTCCAAAATCGCGGGCGCAGTGTAAAGAAATATGGTAATCATCGCACGCTTTTTATCCCGCAATTATCAGCATTTGCTGTTCATCGTGAATATAAAGTAGTTGTAAGTACAAAGTAATTTTGAATTCAAAGTATTTGAGTCGCAGGACAAGAATCAGAAGTCGAATCAACGATATCGATTACGTCGCTGAGTGGCCGGGCCTGGAGCTACGGTCGTCGCGGTTGAGAAGCCGTGGGCTCGCATCAGAATGACCGGTATTCGTCAATGTCAGAGATCCGCAGTTCATAGACACAGCAATATACAAATCCGCACTCGCCCCGGCCGTTCTTGTGTCTGCGCTGGCAGCCCTGCCGGCAGCTGGAACGCCTGCGTGGGCCGGTGAACAACCGAAACTGGTCCTGCAGATTACCGTCGATGCCCTGCGTGGCGATCTGCCGAGCCGTTTCAAGAATGTGCTGGGCGACGGTGGCTTTCGTTTCCTGATGGAAGACGGTATCCACTACACCAACGCCCATTACCAGCACGCCAACACCGAGACCATTGTGGGCCACGTGTCTCTGGCCACTGGCACTGTGCCAGCTGTACACGGCATGGTGGCGAATGTCTGGTTCGACCGTGAATTGAGTCGCCTTGTGTATAACATCGAGGATTCCCGCTACCACCTGCTAACCGTCGGTGCCGATGTAGACCAGAAGACCGAGATCGATCCGACGCAGAAGGCCGCCAAAGTAGATGGCCGGTCGCCCAATAACATCCTGACGTCTACCCTAAGCGACGAGATGGCTATCCATTTTGCCGGGCGATCGAAAATCTTTGGCGTATCGGTAAAGGATCGCGGTGCAGTATCGCTGGCTGGACATGCGGGCAAGGCATTCTGGTTTTCCAAGGCCAGTGGCGAGTTTGTCACCAGCAATTATTACTACGAACAATATCCCGACTGGGTGAATGCGTGGAATGCGCGCAGACCAGCATCGTCCTATGCGGGTACATCATGGAGGTTGATGCACCCATCATCGAAGTATTTGTTTGGGGACGCCGATGACCGCGAGTATGAGACCGACCTGGCAGGTTTCGGACGGGTCTTCCCGCATGCCTATGGCGAAGCAGATGATAAATACTTCACCACAAAGCTGACACTGAGTCCGGCCGGCGACGAACTGACCCTGGATTTTGCCAAGACGCTGCTGGACAAGGAGCAGCTGGGTCAGGATGAGGTGCCGGATTATCTCGCCATCAGTTTTTCATCCAACGATTACGTTGGTCACCTGTTTGGTGCCTCCAGCCTGGAGATCGAAGACAACCTTGCTCGACTGGACCGTACGCTGGCGGACCTGTTCGCCTACGTCGATAAAAAAGTCGGGCTGGCCAATACCTTGATCGTGCTGTCTGCCGATCACGGCCAGCCGGAAGCGCCCGGGTATCTGCACGGACTGGGCATCGACAAGGCGCATTACTTCGACACCAAGGCTCTTGACCGAATGCCAGCCATCGCGGCGCTGAAGAAACAATTCGGTATCGGCGAAGAACTGATCGAAGCCTACTTTCATCCTTATATCTATCTCAATCGGGACCTGATCCGCGACAAAGGCCTGGACCAGGCAGCGGTAGAGGAAGCCGTCGCTGCCGAGATAAAGAAGTTCAAGGGCGTAGCCGACGCGGTTTCCAGTGCAGCGCTGCGCACGGCCAGTCTGCCCGACACCCTGTTGATGCGCACGATTCTGCGGAACTTTCATCCGAAGCGTTCCGGTGATATTTACCTGGTATTCGAACCAGACGTTTTCATCAACGACTTCGACGGATTGGTTGTTGCGTCGACTCATGGTTCGCCATGGCGTTACGACACCTTCGTGCCGGTCATATTCGCCGGGGCCGGCTTGCCGGCCGCGAAGGTGAATCGTCCTGTTACGCCGTATGATATCGCTTCGACTCTGGCGGCGTTTCTCAATATGAAGCCGCCTTCTGGCGCCATTGGTACGCCGCTTTCGGAAGTGCTCATGAAGTAAGTGAATTGTCACATCAGGAAAATATTGGTTGATCAGCGTCTATTATTCTTTAAGTGCGAAAGACCAGGTGAATCTGGCGTAGAAGTCGAATCGGTCCCGGCCAGGGTCTTCTATAATTCGTTGGCGCAGTTCGTCGCGCCAGCGACCACGAACGTCCACGCTCAGGCGGCCTGTCGGCCGCCACACATAGCGAATCTCGAATAGTCGTTCGTTGTCCCGATACTGCGGCGACAAAAGCCATCCCGCTTCGGTCATCGCGAAATTGATACCAATGCTGTGGTTCGGTACGAAGTCCATGACACTCGCCGTGATGTTCCAGGCGAGACCATCCGCATTGCCAGTACCGATGATGCCTGACGCAGTTTTTGTTGGCGTATTCGGCGCATAACCTACCTCACTCGACAGTCGAATTCTCCAGGCCTCGGAACGCAGCGGCCATCGATTGGCTGACCGCACGACGATTCCCCAGTAATCTTCAACCGGTCCGGCAGCTTGTCCATCGACAAGCAGCGACGCGGGCATGTAAGTGATGTCGAATGCTCGTTGTATGAGTAATCGCTTCGACTGCAAATTCTCGAAACCGAAGAAATACGAGACACGCGACTTACTGCTGCTGAAGTCGAGCGGAACCCGGCTCACACTACCCGGACCGTCTTCCGAGTTGTACTGCAATATCATGTGAGACTCCCATCCGTTCCTTGCTTTGAACGTACTGTGAATGCCGTCGGTCCAGTTGATGCGCAGATTATTACTGTTGTTTCGATCCAGAGACTTCGAATATACACCGCCCCGGGCGACAAACTTTGTCTCCATGCGACCAACAGCGACATCGAATCGATCGCTTTGGAACCAGTGCAAAAACAAGGAATCAATTGTGATTTGGCCATCATCCAGGCTGGTCAAGGTTGGAGTATCTGGCTGAAGGACGAAGTCAGGATCACAACTTTCGGTCGAACAAATGCCGGCCAGGCGAATGACTCCGCGAAGATTGTCGGCGATTCCCCAGGTTGACCTTATGCGCCAGCGTGCTCGCAGAGTGCCTGTCTCGCCTAATGTGACATCCTGGAAATCCTCACCTGCAGCTGCGTAGCCGACCCTTAGATCCCCATTTACGCCGATGCCGCGGCGTTCTTCTACATCGCCAATGCTTCCCTCGACGTCGATTTCCACCTCATCGAGTTCCTCACCAAAATCGACCGCACAGTCTTCGCCCGTTTCAAGTTCATCATTGAAGTCAACCGCACAGTCCTTGCCCGCTTCGAGTTCCTCATCGAAATCGACCGCACTATCCTCGCTTGCTTCGACCTCCTCAGCAGCACTGGGGTTGGCGAGGTAACACGCCAACACCGCGATTGAGACAGCCCTGTGAATCATTATTGAAACGACACCCCGATCTCAGGAAATTGCATATAATGATTGCATATTCTACTGTCCGCTTCGACGGCGAATCGATTTGACGCGTACGCAAGTCCTGAATCCTAAAAGATGGCTATTGGTTGGGCGCCACCCGATCCTGGCACTATAGAAACTGCTGAGGCAGATCGTGATTAAGAATAATTTTTTCTGGTTATTGCTGGCGCTTTTCGTGTTTCTGATCATAGTGCCCGCCGCAGATGATCTGGGCATATTGTCCAAACCGATAGTCAGGGCGCTGGCATTCTCCTGTCTTGTGTTCATAGGCATTTGGAGTCTGCGTGGCTCCGGACGACCATTTGCCGTCGGCATTGCTTTTGTGATCACCGGAATCGTGTTCAATGTATTGGCAGTTAACCTTGCCTCGCCCGTTTATCTCTATGCCTCTTTCGCGGCTTTATTCGGTTTTCTTCTGGTTGCCATCTCCTTCACCTTGAAACAGGTCGCTATGGAAACGGACATTAGTCCCAACAGGCTGGTCGGAGCTGTCTGTGTTTACCTGCTACTCGGCGTAATTTGGGCGGTCGCTTACACTATCTTGGAAATGATTTCACCGGAATCATTTGGCGGGTTTACGCCGCTGCAGGGCCGCGGGTGGGATAGCGAATGGCTTTATTTCAGTTTTGTGACGATGACGACCCTGGGGTACGGGGACATCTTGCCGGTTTCTGCAACGGCCAGAGCGCTTGCTTACATGCAGGCTGTCTTCGGCCAGCTTTACGTCGCGATTCTCGTCGCAGGTCTGGTCAGCGCACTTATTTCAAGTCGTCAAAGCAACAAGCAGAATGATGATTGATTGTGCATGAAACGATCGTAAGGAAGCGAAGCACGCAGAAAAGGCCGATCATTGATCATAGCCTGCTACTAATCAATCCTTGGCCAAGTATCGCCGATCGTCAAACCGCCTGGCCAGGGGTCGTCCGGGTCCAACATGAGCTGCGTCCCGGTTACCCATGCGCGGCCGGTAATCGACAAGCGGCTCTATCGCATTGAAGCCGGTCGCAATCCGGCAACGGCACGTGCTAAGCTCCTCCGTTCGCATCGTCGAGTCACGGTGCCAGAATCAAGAAGAACTATCTCCCGAAATCATGAGGACGCCAAGCATGAAAAAAACGAGTTCAGTCTTGCGGCTGACGACGCCGCTTGTTTTTGCAGTCGTTTTAGTCGCTTGCACAACTGCCCCGCCAACCATCCAGACCGGTCCGGACGCAGAGCTTTCGTTCGATGGCCTGCACAAGGTCGACAACAGCCAGGCCGATGTGGCATGGGCAAGACCGGATTTCGACATTTCCGGCTACACGAAAATCTGGCTGGTTGGTGCCGGGATCGAGTACAGACAGGTCAAGGACAGGGGCCGATCAACAATAGCCCGAAGTCAGGGCGGGCCGTATTTCATCGACGACAAGTCCCGGGCACAATTCGAGGAACTTGTTGGCAAAGTATTCAAGGAGGAGTTTGAAAAAATCGAAAAATATGAGCTCGTCGATGGGCCCGGCCCTGATGTCCTGATGATACGGGGTGGACTGCTCGACGTTACTTCCTACGTCCCCCCGGATCCAATAGGCGGTCGTTCCTATATCTATCTGAGTTCTGTCGGGGAAGCAACGCTGGTGCTGGAGTTGCGGGACTCCGAGACCGGCACAATCCTCGCACGTTCTGTTGATCGACGCGCTGCCGAGACAATAGGCGGCACTTTCACACGATCGAACTCTGTGACAAATTCCGCAGAAGCCAGGCGGCTGATACGATTCTGGGCAACCCGATTGCGGGAAGGTCTCGACGGATTCGGCCAGTAGCCGATAGCTCAAGTGCTGCTATTTTACTACAAGCAAGGCGGGCCCCACACGGGGCCCGTTACCTTGGTCCGGGAAGCAATCGATGATCCCGCACGCAAACTCATTGCGTCCGATCGACCTGTTCTATAGAATCCGGCCGACTTATTACCATGAGACTCTTCAATGAATGTCATTAAATACACGTCCGTCCTGGCCCTGTTATTGGCGGGCACGATCGCAATGGCAGGTGGCGAGCAAGCGGCGACGGAAAAACCGTCCTTCCATGCCAGCCAGTCACAGACCGTCACAGCACGGGTGGAAGCCATCAATTACGAGACCCGAGAGGTCACACTACTCCGGGCGGACGGCGACACGATTTCTTTCACCGCGAGCGATGAAGCCCGCAACCTGGATCAGGTTGCCGTCGGCGATATCGTTGTAGCGCAATACGTTTCCAGCATTTCCATCGAAGTCATTGCGAATGACGGCATGCAAGCCGGCGCGCTCGGTCTCACCACCCTGGAGCGTACCGAAAAAGGCGAGATGCCAGGCGTCGCAGCCGTTGACACAGAAATCGTGGTCTACACCGTTGTGGCCATCAATCTGGAAGCCAACACATTCAAGTTGGAAGCACCCGACGGCACCGTTGAAGAGTTCTCGGCGCGCGATCCGGAAAATCTCCGAAGAGCAGAAGTCGGCGACCTGGTCGTGACAACCGTCACCGAAGCTGTGGCGATTTCGGTTGAACCAGGGCCTGCAGAATAGTCAGCCTGCATAGCGCCTAAAGAGATGCGCCTGATCAGGCCCATTTTTTTTGCAACAGATCAGGCGTCCTTTATGGCGTTCCGAACCCGATCGTAGCCCTGCTTCAGCTCATGTCCCAGCTGGCCGAGCGCACTACCAATGCCCTCGCCTGTCTCACCGAGTTTCGCTTTGGCCAGGAAGTCCTCCATTTTGTCATCCAGTTCCTGCCACTCATCCTGAATTTCCCTGGAAGCAAGATTTGCCTGCACTCTCAGTTCATCACGTTTTTGCTTTAGTTGTTCAATTAGGTCGCCTAGATCACTCACGATTATCCCCGCTTGGTTCACCGTTACCGGCGCTTACTGGTTACCTAGTCTTGGTGACGAACACAGTAATGTCAATCCTGTGGCAATTGCGAAAGAACTTCGCCAGCGACTTTTCGCACACGCGCATGAGCGTGACCGGTACATTTCTTCGGACACTCAACGTAGAGGGAGTCCAGAAAAAGCGTATCTGCAACGGGCAGTGGTGTTGCATTTACCACATTAGCGTTGGGTCATATCGCGCCGCCTTTGCACCACATTTTCTGACACGCGGTGAGCCAACGTGAGCATCGTAGAATCAACAACGCTTGCCAGATGGAATCGGGCGATGCCACATTGGCCATTCTCGCCAACTGGTCCTGCGTTGGCAGGAACGCATCGCCGCTGGATTTCCGTACGATGTTCATCACGATCAGCAGGACGATCTTGTATATCGGCTGCAGCAAGTTTTCT
>JACZWL010000051.1 GCA_022572185.1 Pseudomonadota bacterium
AAGACCGACTGACAAGCGAATCAGGTTCTGCCCGATGCCCGCAGCAGCAAGCGCGTCAGCGCTAACAGGGGCATGAGTCATGGTCGCCGGGTGACACACCAGGCTTTCGACGCCGCCGAGTGATTCGGCGAGCGAAAAGTGGCTCAGGTTCTCGAGAAATGCACGCACCGCTGCTTCGCCGCCAAGGATCTCAAAACTCAGCATGCCGCCGAATCCACTCTGCTGCCGACAGGCAATTTCATGGCCCACATGGCCGGATAAGCCGGGATAGTAAACGCGGCTCACGAGCTCATGTTCGCTGAGTACCCGGGCCAGCAAGTTGGCGTTCTTTTCGTGCTGCTCCATGCGCGCGAATAATGTTCGGACGCCACGCAAAGTCAGGTAGCTGTCGAATGGCGCGCCCGTAATTCCAAGGCAATTCGCCCACCAGCCGAGTGTTTCAGCAACTTCGTCAGTTGCGGCGACAACGGCGCCGCCGATGACATCACTGTGGCCATTGAGGTACTTGGTGGTGGAATGAACAACGATGTCTGCGCCGAGGCTAATCGGCTGCTGCAACGCCGGAGAAAGAAAGGTGTTGTCGACCGCAACCAGGGCGCCACAAGCGCGCGCCGCATCCACCACCGATTCGATATCCACGATTCGCAGCAAGGGATTCGACGGCGTCTCGACGAGAATCAGTTGCGGCTTGCGGGCGAATGCCTGGCGTAATGTTGCAGCATCAGACTGATCGACAAACAACACCTCGAAGTGTCCTTTTGCGGACAGACTCTCGAATAAACGGTAGGTACCGCCATAGCAGTCATGCGGTGCAATCAGCAACTCACCCGGCTGCAACAGTTGCGCCAGCAACGTCAGCGCAGCCATGCCAGACGACGTAATCACCGCACCGGCACCGCCTTCCAGCGCAGCCAGTGCTTCGGCCAACGCATCACGGGTTGGATTGCCGCTTCTGCAATAGTCGTATTGCCGTTTTTCAGCGAAACCGGCAAAGGTGTAATTAGATGAGAGGTGCAGTGGCGGTACTACAGCGCCGTATTGGCTGTCAGATTCCAGCGACGCACGAACCGCGATCGTGGCAGGGTGTTTGGAAAAACTCATTATTCGGTCTCCGCTTTGATTCCAGTTTGACGACCTGGTCGCCACGCTTTCATCGGAATCCTGCGAAAACCGCAAGGGAAGTGTCGTGCCCTGTGTTGCACGGACACTCATCTCTCGGATGTAGAACTTCTACACCGCAGGAGTTGGCACCTTTTCAGGAGGGTTAGTCCCGAAGGTTGCCCCGGCTTCAAAGGGCCTTTCCCTCAGCCGGTCTCGATGAGTTCTGCGCAGTCTAGTGGCAAAAAGTCGGCAGCGTCAAGGCGTAACAGCAAAAACTTTTTGTCGCAGAAGAAACCATCCGTGACAAATTTTCCAAAAAGCCGCAACTCAGCCAACGGCACGAATCGTAGAAGCACGTACTAACGCGCGACAAGAATATCTGTCAGTGACTAATTTCCGGCGCCAATTCTTGCATGCATGCGAACCACGCCGGCACTAAATGACCACCTCCGTTTCAATCTTGCGCAGGTTGTAATTCGAACTCATAACAAAGCCATAGGCACCCGTATTCGCGATCAGGATGACGTCGTTTTCCTCGGATGGCGGCAATAAACGGTCGCTGCCGAGGCGATCACCTGTCTCGCAAATGGGGCCAACGACAGTTACGGATTCTGTGGCGGGCTGATCCGTCCGCGTGAGATTCACAATTTCATGATAGGCGCCGTAAAGTGCTGGTCGAATCAGCGAATTCATACCCGTGCCTACACCGACGTAACGCATGTCCCCTTTTCCCTTGACCTGCGTAACGCGCGTTAACAACACTCCGGCCTGTGCGACAAGAAACCGGCCCGGTTCGAGCCACAGGCGATATTTCGGATATGCCGCCTTGATTGCCGCAAGCGTTTCATCCAGCTTCTCAAGATCAAGCGACTTATCGCCGGGTTTTTCGGCGATGCCCAGACCGCCTCCCAGATCCAGATATTCGACGGCGGGAAACCGCCCGGCGACCTTGACGAGTTCGGCTGCGACCATTCGCCAATTCTCCGCATCGAGTATGCCGCTGCCGCTGTGCGCGTGTATGCCAATTACTTCGGCCTCAGCCTGGATCAAGAGCTCTGCCAGCTCATCGATTTCGAACCGCGGGATTCCGAATTTCGAGTGGACGCCCGCAGTTTTCACATGTTCGTGGTGGCCGCGCCCCTGTCCCGGATCGATTCGAATGAATAGTTTTTTCCCTCGAAAGAGCTCCGGCCATGCTTTCAGCGGATGCAGATTATCCAGCGTTACCTGCAATCCCTTCTCGATCGCCCATTCGTACTCTGAACGCGGGGCGAAGTTTGGTGTAAACAAAATCCTGTTTTTATCGAAACCAGGGATGACCTCGAACAAACGCTCAACTTCCCCCGGGGAAACGCACTCGAAATCGACTCCGGTCTCAGCCAGTATATTGAGTAATTCAGCATTGAAATTTGCTTTGACCGCATACAGAACGCGGTCAAGCGAACCCATGTTCAACAAGCAGCGAGCTGCACTCCTGACACTGTCCGCGTCGTAAACATAAGCGTTGAAATGTTTGTCGGCCAATTCCAGCAAACTGTCCCGTTTTTGCAGCCACCAGGGTGGCTCGCGCACGAGCTTTGCCGGTTCTCCCCGAAACAATTCTTCCCAGCTCGAACCGAAGGCCGGGCTGCCGCCGGACTTACGGATAATTGACGCATGAAGTTTGCTCACCAGCTTCGGCGCCTGCTCCTGTTCGATGACGAAACTGAAATTCAGGTCATTTGCAGCCTGCGAAACGAGATGGATTTTTTCCTCCCCGAACACTTCGAGCGCAGGCGCGATTCGCGGCAGGATGGTGCGAATTTTTCGGCCAACCAGACTGACTGCCGCACAGTTTCGAATAAGCTTTACGCGGCAAAGTGCCTCGAGATCCGTTACCAGCGCCTGCTCCGTGTCCTCCGCCAACATTCCATCGCCGGTTTCGATCGAGACCGTAACGTTTGTCTCCGAGGTCGAAACCAGATCCACAGATACGCCGTGACTCTTGAAACACGAGAACGCATCTGCAAGGAAACCGACCTCATGCCACATGCCAATACCGTCCATCGACACGAGGGTTAGCCCTTCTCGCGAAGCGATGCCTTTTACCTGGGGTTCCGTCTCACTCGTCACCGAGGAAATGACCGTTCCGGATATGTGCGGGGCCGCGGTGCAGCGTATAAAAAGGGGAATACCGTATCGCCGCAAGGGCGGAAGGCAGCGGGGATGCAGCACGTGGCTGCCGGTCGAAGCAAGCTCCTGCGCCTCGTCGAAATGCAGGGCGACCAGAAGCCGCGCCGAAGGCACCAGCTTGGGATCCGCGGTAAACATGCCCGGGACATCCGTCCAGATTTCGAGACGCCGCGCCTGCAACCTTGCAGCAAAATAGGCTGCCGAGGTATCGGATCCGCCACGTCCCAGCAATACAGTTTCCCTCTGTACATTCCTGGCGATGAATCCCTGCGTGAGGATCACTTTGCCGTGACCCGCCAACTCGCTGGCCAGTACGGGATCCGCCTCGTAGCCACAGGTGGCCGACAGATAGCTTTGCGTGACTGACCGATTCGCACGCGTTTCGCTGGTCAGGATGTCCCGGGCATCCTGCCAGTGCACCTCGATGCCGAGGCTGTCCAGGTACGAAGCACCCAATCTCGTCGCCATGATTTCCCCAAGCGCGATGACGCGAACGCGAACGCGAACGCTGGCTTCATGCACCAGCCGCACGCCGGCCACCAGCTGTTCCAGTTCGGCCAAAGCGCCATCAAACAGTGACGGTCCGTCCAGCCCCAACGCATTGGCCAGGTCATAATGCTGCTGCTTCAACGCGGCGAAGTGTTCTGAGGTTTCTCCGCTGATCGCAGCCGCAAGAATTTCCTCCAGCGCATTCGAAACACCCTGCAACGCCGAATGCACAACGACGAGGCGGAAACCGGCGTCGAGACGGTTTCGAATCCGATCGGCGATGGTTTGCCATTTATCCGCAGTCGATACACTCGTTCCGCCGAACTTCATAACAAGCCATTCCGAACTCGCTATATTGCCGGGGGCACCGAGGGACCCGCTCTCTGCGAATTCGGCCTCATTCATGCTGTTTGTCTTAACCGTCTGGTCTGTCATCATGTCAATCATGTCTTGGTCATTTGCTTGACAAAAAAAACCCGCTTGGAAATTCCTTGCGGGTCTATGGACAATAGCCGGTTTATAGTCAGCCGGTGCTACTGCCGGTCGCACCCACGCACCTCTGGCGCGCCATTTGTTTTATGCATTTATGAACGCCGAAATTCACGGCGTCCCGGCACATTACGCGGATGCAATTCACATTCATCCGCGGAGTAAATCGGACCCGGACCGCGCCGTCAAGTTCGAGCAAGACTATTCGTCCCAGGGAGGTGCCGCGGTAACGGCGCCCTGTGACGCCGATGACACCTCTGCGCGGTACTTCGCCAGTGCGCCGGTCGTCACACCGGACCTGGGCCGCACCCAGTTCGCCCTGCGCCTGGCCAGCTCTTCGTCATCGACCGAAATGTCGATACGACACTCTTCGGCATCGATTGTAATCACGTCGCCATCCTCGATGAGCGCGATCGGCCCACCCACGGCCGCCTCCGGAGAAACGTGGCCTACAACGAAACCGTGGCTGCCGCCGGAAAAACGGCCGTCCGTCATCAACGCCACGTCGGCGCCGAGACCTTTGCCCATAATCGCGCTGGTCGGGCTCAGCATCTCGCGCATACCGGGGCCCCCTTTCGGTCCTTCATAGCGAATGACGATCACGTCGCCGGCCTTTATTTCGTCATTCAGGATCGCTTGCAGGGCGAGTTCCTCCGAATGAAATACGCGAGCGCGACCCTCGAATCGCATGCCTTCCTTACCCGTGATCTTCGCCACCGCGCCATCGGGTGCAAGGTCACCATACATGATGACCAGATGGCTCTCCGCCTTGATCGGATTATCGAAGCCGCGAACTATATCCTGGCCATCGGGATAGTCCGCAACATCGGCAAGATTTTCCGCCACAGTGCGGCCTGTTACAGTCATGCAGCCGCCATGCAGCAAGCCCCGGTCGAGCAAGCGTTTCATAAGCGGTTGAATGCCGCCGATGTCGATTAGCTCCGACATCAGGTATCGGCCACTCGGCTTTACGTCGGCAAGCACCGGAACAGTCGCGCCTATGTGACCGAAATCGTCGAGCGTGAGATCGATATCTGCCTCCTTTGCAATTGCCAGCAAATGCAAGACAGCGTTGGTCGAACCGCCCAACGCAATGACCACTGTAATCGCGTTCTCGAATGCTTCACGCGTCAGGATATCGCGCGGTTTGATATCCTTTTCGAGCAAATTCATGATTGCCTCTCCGGCACGCTGACAGTCGTCAATCTTGTTTTGCGAAACGGCCTCCTGTGCCGAGCTGTTTGCCAGACTCAGACCCAGTGCCTCGATCGCGGATGCCATCGTGTTCGCCGTGTACATGCCGCCGCATGCGCCCGGGCCTGGAATGGCCGTTTGCTCCACTTCAAGCAAAGTTGCCTCGTCGATCGCGCCGCTCGACAAAGCACCTACCGCTTCGAACACGGAGATGATGTCCCGCCGCTTCGCGCCGGGTTTGATCGTCCCGCCATATACGAATACCGACGGCCTGTTCAGCCGCGCCATCGCCATGACGCAACCCGGCATGTTCTTGTCGCAGCCGCCGATCGTGACCAGGCCGTCAAATCCCTGTGCCGCGACAACGGCCTCGATCGAGTCGGCGATGATCTCCCTGGAAACAAGTGAGTAGCGCATGCCCGGCGTGCCCATGGAAATGCCGTCAGACACAGTGATCGTGTTAAATATGACGCCCTTGCCACCGGCTGCGTCCGCGCCTGCGGCAGCCTGCCTGGCCAGTTGATCGATATGCATATTGCATGGCGTCACCATGCTCCAGGTCGACGCGATGCCAATTTGCGGCTTTGAGAAATCTTTCTCGGTAAAACCAACGGCACGCAACATTGCCCGGCTCGGCGCCTGCTCAACGCCGTCAACAACAACGCGCGAATACCGGCGCAGTTCTTTTTCGGTCATGGAAATCGCTCTGGATGTTCAGGGTCTATTGATAGTTATCCGATCTCGCCGCGTCCGGATAACTGTCAGCACACCCTGATCGTTATTCCAGGGTCGAATCATCGTCTCTGATGATAACCGCGATTCGACCGAAAATGTTCGCCTTGGCCGTCTCCGGTGGCGGGACCAGCATCTCGAGCACGAAGGTTTCGTCGGATTCGGGTCTCGAATCCTGTACCAGCGGAATAAGAATTCTGGCCGAACGCTGCCCGGGCCCAAACTGAATGCTGTTTGTGCCAGGAGCAAAATAGTCCTCGCCCTCTGTGGCGGTGACTTCGCGCAGGATGTACTCAACGGTCAATGCTGTTTGATCAGGATTAAAGCGAACAACATCGATCTGGACGGCCGGATCGCGCTCCCGCACCAACACCCGGCCTACCGCAAATGCGACAGTGTTGGGCGCCAGGCCGGACTCAAATCGTCGCTGATCATCGTCCTCGAGGCTCAGATTGATCAGTGCAAACTCGGACTCGGCATTATCGAAATCCCGAACCAACAGTGACACCTGTCGGTCGGGCTCGCGTATCGAATCCGGCATCATCGACAGCGTGAATCGGACCCGATCCTGTCCAGGCAGGAATCGCGCCATACTGTGCTCCGATATCTGGTACTGACCGGATTCCCACGGCGAGCGGTTACCGGTGAAGCCAACCTCTTCGATTTTCACAACCAGCGTTTCGCCAATATTGTATTCGCGCACGAGATCGATGATCGCCGGCTCCCCGTTTTCCCTGAGGGTGAGATCAACTTCCGTTCGCACCGTACCCGGCAAAGCGAGCGGTATCTCAACGGTGGCGGACCGCAGAGTAGAAAAGTAGAGCAACTCTGCTTGCTCGGCAATCTCTTCTGCTTGCACATTTTCGCCAGCGAACTCGGAGACGCGCGGTCCCTCGTCAAGAACAAGGGCCGGAGCCTCCATGACGGGCTCTTCCCCGGCAGGTGGCTCGGCTTGCGGCGCTTGTTCTGCAATCGTGTTCTGATCTGCGGCAACCGTAGCGACAGGTTCGGAACGCGCCAGCAAGCTGTCCAGTAATCCGGACTGGTAAAGCCCCAGCACGCCAACAATCAGCAGCACCGCGGTGACAACGTACGGCCAAACCCGCCGCCGTTCATCGTACGGTTCGTCGAGCTCCGCCGACACCTGAATCGATTTCGGGGCAACCGGCGCAGCAAGCGCCTCGATGAATTCCTTCGGAGACGCGAAACGTGACACGCGAGAGTACGATAGCGCCTTACGCAAGGCATGCCATTCCGTATCATTCAACCCCTGCGGCCGTTGCGGCTCCATGCCTGTGTCTGCAGCCTCTGCGGCGTTTCTCGGACCGAAGACGCGATAACCGGCGACAAGACGGTACATAAGGCATCCGAGCGAGAAGACATCGTCGGCGGCAACCGGCTCTTCCCCGGTCAGCACCTGCATGCTTGAGTATGCCGGTGCTACGGCGCCAGGCTCATCCGCATCGGAATTCGCCTGCCCCTCCAAGCGTTTCTGCCGGACCCGGGCAGCACCGAAATCGAACAACTTTATTTCGCCGTCCGGCGAGACCAGGATGTTGCCCGGCTTCACATCGGCATGAACGACGCCCAGACGATGTGCATAGTCCAGTGCCTTGGCAACCTGCTTGACGACATCGAGTGCCGTCTCCTTGTCGATCTTCTTGCTGCCGCTGTCATCGAGAATGCTGCCCAGAGACTTGCCGTCCAACCATTCCATGACAATAAAATAGAGATCTTCGTCACGATCGAGGTCCAGGAATCGCACGATGTTCGGATGCAACAGGCATCGACCTTTGGCCGCTTCCTGCTGCAAGGCGCGCAATGCTTGCGCGTTTCTCGCCAGCTGCGGTGTAAGAACTTTGATCGCTACCCAGGGATCGACGCCATCGACTTCCGCAAGGCGCCGATCCAGTGCCTTGTACACGACGCCCATGCTGCCGCCCGCGATCCGCTCCTGCAGAAGAAACCTGTCTCGTAGAACCGAGCCAACCTGACATCGATCATCGGCCGACTCTGCGTCCGACGTTGACGTCGCAATTACGGTTGTATCTCTGAACGGATCATCATTTTGGGCATCGAATTCTGACACCATGGGCGCTGGCGCAGGATCTTCGTGCGTAGCGCGGTCGAGCATGCGCTGAGCCAACTCGAAAGTTTCGTCACGAAGATTGCCCGCCCGGCGCTGCTCCTGGAGTATGCGGCGGATGTCCGCTTCGATATTGCCGTTGCCCGACAATAGCGCCTGGACCGCTGAATGAATATCGTCCAGCAGGCTCTCATCGGCAATCTGTTCCTGAAGCTGCTCCGCGAACTCGGAAAGCTCCTCCGGGTAAGACCGCTCGAGTTTGTCGAAGTTGGCGTTCATAAGCATGCAAGTTTACCGTGATGGCGCCCCCGACTATGGGAACTGGTCGTCATATTGCATTGCCCGGGATACGGGTTCTGCGCGCAATAGTCTGAAATCAAAGCACTTTTCCCGGATTCAGAATGTTGCCGGGATCGAGGGCCGCCTTGATGGATTTCATGACGGCGATCTCCTCTTCGCCGCGATATTGCTTCAGGAGCTCACGTTTAAGTTGCCCGATGCCGTGTTCCGCGCTGATGCTGCCTTGCAATGAGCTGACAATCTCATAAACGACATTGCTCAGGCTGGCTGCCTTTTCGCGAAACCTGTCTCCCTCCCAGGATTTCGGCTGACTGATATTGAAGTGCACATTGCCGTCACCGATGTGCCCGAATGCAACGATCCTTGCATCCGGCATGAGCTTCAAGACCGCCGCCTCTGCCGCTTCGATGAAAGCGCCGATTTTTCCGAGCGGCACGGACACGTCATGCTTCAGGCTTACGCCCTCGAATTTCTGAACCTCGGAAATCGAATGACGAATTCGCCATAGGCCTTCTTGCTCCGACACGTTCTTGGCAACAACGGCATCGACGCCCAATCGCTTTTCCAATGCAGCCGCCAGCGCGCTTTCCAGAGTCTGCGCGTCGTCACCGAGTGACGATTCGAGCAACACGTACCAGGGATAATCGTCTGTAAACGGCATCCGTAGTGCCGACATGTGCCGTCGCAGGTAGCGGATCGCACGACTTGGAATCAATTCGAACGCCTGCAGCTGATCCGCCAGTGAACCACGGAGTTCCACAAGCAGATCTACTGCATGCTGCGGACTGTTTACGGCGATCATCGCCGTCTGTGACTCTCTTACTTCGGGGTATAGCCGGAGATTTGCCGCAGTGATGACTCCCAGTGTTCCCTCGGAGCCAATGAACAGATGTTTGATGTCGTAGCCGGCCGTGTCCTTGCGAAGACCCCTCAGGCCGTTCCAGATGGTGCCATCGGCAAGGACGACTTCAAGCCCCAGCACCTGGTCTCGCGCGTTGCCGTATCTCAGTACGTTGATACCGCCGGCATTCGTCGACAGGTTACCGCCAATCTGACAAGTCCCCTCGGCGGCCAGACTCAAGGGGAAAAATCGTGCGGCTTGTCGCGCCGCTGCCTGCACGTCTGCAAGAATGCAGCCGGCTTCGACAATCATCGAGAAATCGTTCGGCGAGACGCATCGAATGGCATTCATTCGCGACAGCGACAGGAGCACCTGCTGGCCGGTCTGGTCGGGGATCGCGCCGCCACAGAGGCCCGTGTTGCCCCCTTGCGGAACGACCGCCGTGTTGCCTGCGGCACAGGCCCTGATAACCGCCGATACCTGCTCCGTGCTGCCGGGCGACACCATGAGCAGCGTTTCACCATGGAAAACGTCACGCCATTCGGTGAGATGCGGCAGCAGCTCATCCGGATCACTGGTCCAGCCGGAAGTACCCACAATCGATTTGAGTTCGTCAACAAGCATTCAGATCTCCAGATTCGCGTGTCGCGCGAAAGTCTGCCAGTCGATATTACTGCCACACATCACGGTCACTACTTTCTTGCCGGCAAAGCGACCGGATAACGGGCCTATCAGCGCTGCCGTGCTGGCCACACAGGCGGGTTCGACGGCGATTTTCAGCTCTCTGAACAGCAGGCCCATTGTGTCTTTAAGCTCGTCGTCACTAACAAGAACAAGTTCATCGACATTTTCCTTGCACAACTCATAGGAGATCGGTAACGCGAAAGGCGCACCCAGACTATCGGCTATCGTTGCCACTTTTTCGATCGACTCAGGCTTGCCGCTCGCAAAACTACGATGCATCGAATCAGCGCCAACAGGTTCAACGCCGATTACCTCGCAGCGCGGCTTCAGTTGCTTCACCGCGCTCGAGATGCCGGCGCATAATCCGCCGCCGCCTATCGGCACGATCACCACGTCCAGATCAGGAACCTGTTCGCAGATTTCCAGACCCACAGTTGCCGTACCGAGAACAACATCCGAACCCTCGAAAGGGTGTACGAAGAATCGTCCCTCCTTGTTTTGAATCTCCTCGGCAACCTCAAAGGCACTATGAACATCATCGGCAAGCACCACTTCGGCGCCAAAATCACGACATCGTTCTACCCTGAGCGGATTGGCGTTCATCATCATCACGACCTTGGCGCTCGTACCGATAGCTCGCGCCGCAAACGCTGTCGCTATCGCGTGATTTCCGGCACTTACCGCCGTAACGCCGGCCTCTTTCTGTTGTGCATCGAGGCCGAGCATGACCGAAAGGGCACCTCGTGGTTTGAATGTCCCGGTTCGCTGCAAGAACTCGAGCTTCGCGTGTATCTCGAACGCCTCACCCAAATGATCCTCGAGCGACCGGCAGCGCAAAACTGGGGTGCGGATCAGCCACTCCTGCAGGCGTTCATGCAAAACACGAACGGCGTCAACTCTCGGCGTTTCAGCGAGCAATCACACAACCTCCAACAAACTCCGACAAATAATATCGTGCATGAGACACGATCCCGACCGTATCGCCCCGGCCTGGTGTAAACTCAGCCGAGAGCAGGATTATTATGTAAAGCATCCAGTTTTTCACCATTAGTCAATGTTAGGGAATTTATATACATATCGCAGGTTTCTAATCATACTTGCACTGCTGCACAGAGTTGATTAATTTCGTTTTACAGCACCGGTACCGTGGTGGGCAGCCAGCGATCAGCGACCACCCGAATTATCGGTAGGCACTCAAATTGGGGCGGTCCCGGCCTGGGTTAACACTGAATGGACCTTGACGAACTTTCGCAATCCGGCATCCGGCGAATGGTCAGTTATTCGCCATACCTGGATCAATTGGCCGGCTTGCCAAATGACATGGGTCTGCGCCAGCGAAGCAACCTGGTGCACCTCGAGCGCTGTCTGAACGACCACTGGGCACTTGGGCAAAACAGCATTCTGAGTTGGGCACCATTGGAAGACGGTATCCTGATACTGGTAGTACCCCATTACGCCATCGCCGAATACACGGCCGCTCCAACCGACGACCCCCGGCTTCCGCCGCGTGTCTCGGCACACTTCATTACCGAACTGATCTCCGGCGACCGCCAACTAACGATAGCCCAGATTCACAAGGTGGCCAAGCTGCTGGATATCGAGCCGGTATTCATCACGCTGCGTCAGCCGCTGACGGGGCACCCCGTCGAAACCCAGATTATTGAGAAGATGATCCGGCGCTATGGCATTAACTACGTTGCCAGCCGTGCCGTAACGCTGTTCGACATCGTGGGCTTCAGCCTCCTGACGCCGTTTGAGCAGATGACACAGTTGAACAGCCTGTCTTATTCGCTAAATTCGGCGCACGCGAAAATGCTCGAGCAGGACGTTGGGATCAATTTTGCCCGGTCTTCCAGTGGTGACGGATTCTACATCTGGAATCGCGATCACGGCCTCGAAGCCAACGTCAATCTTTACCATTTCATGCACATCGTGCTGGCTGATAACGCCATTGCGCGTAGCAAGGCAGTGTCCAGGGCCGTGCCCCGGCTGCGCGCCTGTTTCCACGTCGGCAGTTGCTATGAATTTCATCAGGCCGAAGGACTCAATCCGACCATTCATGACTTTATTGTCGGTGAGGTAACGATCGAACTGGCAAGAATGATTGAGGCTGCAATGCCCGGGCAGATTCTCGTCGGCGAGTTCGTGGCGCAACTGCCCGGACAGGAAAATGGCGAAGAAGAAGCACAGCTTGATCTCGATGCTGTGACTTTCCTGCAACGTGCCCAGGGCAATCTGGCCAAGCTGAGCGGGCTGGAACTGTCCGGAGAAAAAGTAACGGCGATCAAGTGCTATCTGACGGGCGAACGGCTAGAGAACGGGGAGTTCAGCATCCGCAGGTTGCAGATAACAGACAAACATGGACTTTCAAGAACAGCGTATAACGCAAAAGTAAATATTTATCGCGAGCTTGCCGAACCGATTCTGCTCGGGATCGAGGACAAGAAGCTGGGTCCCAGCCAGCAGCGGGCTTGATTCAACAAGATAGTTCCAAATCAGTTCTAAGCTCGGCATCCTGCCTCTCACGGGGAGATGGAACTCGTGCATCCCTGCACTCGCCCCTAAGGGGCGAACCCGAATTCGGTTCCACTCTGACCCATTGATTCGGAAAAAATAAGCCTCCCTCACAAGATAGGGGGAGGCTTATTTTTTCCGAATCAATGGTCGGGGCGAGAGGATTCGAACCTCCGACCCCCACAACCCCATTGTGGTGCGCTACCAGGCTGCGCTACGCCCCGACCGGCATCCGAAAGCATTCGAGGGCGGCAATGATACTGACCGCGAGGCTGATGGGAAAGAGATTTTCTTAACGCCTGAGGATCTTAAGAACTTGTTCAAGTTCCAGACGTAACTGCTTAATAATTTGCTGGCTTTGGCTGACATCCGACTTTGCGTCATCGCCCATGAGGCGCTGCCTGGCACCACCGATGGTGAATCCGTCCTCATACAACAGGCTTCGAATCTGACGAATAATCAGCACATCCTGTCGCTGATAATAGCGGCGATTGCCGCGCCGTTTGACCGGCTTCAGCTGAGGAAACTCCTGTTCCCAGTAACGCAAGACGTGCGGCTTCACGGCGCACAGATCGCTGACCTCACCTATCGTGAAGTAACGTTTGCCTGGTATTGGAGGTAATTCGTCGTTATTCCCCGGTTCCAGCATAGGCCTCTACTCGGGCTTTTAGTTTTTGTCCTGGCCTGAAAGTCACGACACGCCGTGCGCTAATCGGAATTTCTTCCCCGGTTTTCGGGTTTCTGCCTGGACGTTCGTTTTTATCCCGAAGATCAAAATTTCCAAACCCGGAAAGCTTGATCTGCTCCCCTACCGCGAGAGACGCACGCAGCTCTTCAAAGTACAAATCAACCAGCTCGCGGGCTTCTCTTTTGTTCAATCCAAGTTCGTTGAACAGGGATTCCGCCATATCTGCTTTTGTAAGTGCCATCGATACTAGTCTCTTAGCTCAGCTGCGAATTCCCGCTCCAGATTGCGTACTGCTGCGTCCATCGCTGCATCCGCATCTTCGTCAGTAAGGGTGCGGGATGTTTCCTGTAAAATCAAGCCTAAAGCTACGCTTTTTCGCCCGACTTCTATCCCTGGACCCTGATAAACGTCGAAAATTGTTACACTTTGGATAAGATCCGGAGCCGACGATGCCGCAACTCTTACGAGATCGGCCGCGGCAACTTTGTCGTCAACGACGACTGCAATATCGCGTCTGATTGCAGGAAATTTTGACACGGCAAATGACTTCGGAACATTCGAAGCAAACGCCAGTGCTGCATCCAATTCAAAAAGAAAAACGTCTTTATTCAAGTCCATTGTCTGCGCAATCGCGGGGTGCAGTTTTCCAAGGACACCGATTGTCTGACCATCACGAACGATGTTAGCGACCTGGCCCGACTGCAAAGCCGGATGACTGGCCGCCTCGTAATCGATTCTCGTCTCCGTGCCGACCATCGCGAGCAACGCTTCCAGATCGGACTTGATGTCAAAGAAATCAACACCCTGCGCGCGCCGTCCCCACTGCTCCGGGACCGCCGAACCGACGGCAAGACCTGCTACGCGCACCACTTCCACAGGCTTTCCCAAGCTGCCGTGAAATGATTTTCCGATTTCGAAAAAGCGAACACGTTCTTGTTGGCGCGCGACGTTCGCAGCAGCGACTGCAACCATTCCCGGCCACAATGATCCGCGCATCACAGACATTTCGGACGAGATTGGGTTACTCAAAACGAGTTCGGAATCTTTTCCCGTGAATCGATTGTTCGTTTCTGCGCCGATAAAACTGTAGGTAATTATTTCCTGATAGTCGCGTGCAATCAGGGTTGCCATAACCTGTTCCAGATCGATTTCCGTTTCGATAACGGGACCGAGAGGCAATTCTGCTGTGGCCGTTGTTTCGGGTATCAGATCGTAGCCATAAATGCGGGCAACTTCCTCAATAAGGTCGTCCTCGATAAGAAGATCGAATCTAAAACTCGGCGGAACTGCCGCCCAACCATCAGCGTTCTGCTGAACATCGAGCCCGAGATCTGTCAAGATTTCGACAACCCTATCGTCCTTTATTTCCGCCCCAAGTACTTTTTTCAATCGGGACTTTCGAAGTGAAATCGGGCGTGCCGCCGGCAGGTGCTCATCGTCTATCAAATCCATCAGCGGCCCGGCATCGCCACCCGAGATGCCAATCAGCAATTCGGTCGCCCGTTCGACAGCACGGGCCTGCCCGGCGGGATCGACACCGCGCTCGAATCGGAGTGATGCGTCAGTATGCAGTCCGTACGATCTCGCCCGTCCGGCCACCACCGACGGCGGCCAGAAAGCAGCCTCGAAGAAGACGTCCTTGGTCGCCTCAGAAACTGCCGTGCTCAGGCCGCCCATGATGCCGGCAAGGCCGATCGGCCCCGAATCATCGGTAATCAGGAGCGTATCCTCGGCGAGATCCACCTCCCTCTCGTCGAGCAGCATCACTGTTTCGCCTTTCCTGGCGAGTCGGGGCCTGATGGCACCCTTTAACAGCGCCAGATCATAGGCGTGCAGTGGTTGTCCAAGCTCCAGCATGACGTAGTTGGTGACGTCAACCACCGGGTGAATAGCCCGGAGCCCGCTTCTCCGGAGCCGCTCCGTCATCCAGATCGGCGATCTTGCATCAGGGTCTATATTGCGAATAATGCGCCCGGCAAATCGCGGGCAGGCGGACGGATCCTCGACCTCGACGGGATGCGAATCTTCGATGGTCGCCGATACCTGCGGCAGCTCAGGCATGGTCACAGTGGCACCGGTTATCGCGGCGACGTCTCTCGCGATACCGAGAACACAGAAGCAGTCACCCCTGTTCGGGGTCAGGTCAAGGTCGAAAATATTGTCGGGCAGCTCGAGGTATTCCGACAGGTCGAGCCCGATCGGCGCGTCGTCGGGCAACGCGATGATGCCATCGGCCTCATCACCGAGTCCCAGTTCTATTGCCGAACACAACATACCGTTGGATTCGACACCACGAATTTTCGAGCGACTAAGCTTTGTACCATCAGGTAGCCGGACACCTGGAGCCGCCAGTGGGCTCTTCATGCCCGCGACGACGTTAGGCGCGCCGCAGACCACCTCTACCGGCTCACCCTCTCCGGTTGTTACCTGGCAGACGGTCAACCTGTCAGCATTCGGATGCGGATTAACTGCGATAACTTCCGCAATAACGACGCCAATCAGTTTCTTCCCCTCCGACTCGACGCTGTTGACTTCGTGACCGGCCATCGTCAGCTGGTGTCCCAACTCCGCCGCATCCAGTTTCGGATCAACCCATTCGCGCAACCAATTCTCTGCAAACTTCATAGCTCAGGATTCCGATTCAATGAAATTGCCGCAGGAAACGCAGATCATTATCGAAGAAGGTTCGAAGATCATTGACGCCGTAGCGAAGCATCGCCAGTCTCTCGACCCCCATGCCAAAAGCGTAGCCGGTAAATTCCTCGGGATCGACGCCCGCGTTGCTGAGCACGTTCGGATGCACCATGCCGCAACCGAGAATCTCCAGCCATTTCCCTTTCCCCCAGAGGACGTCAACCTCGGCAGACGGCTCGGTGAACGGAAAGTAGGATGGCCTGAACCGTAACTCGGCGTCACGTTCGAAGAAACTTTCGACGAACTGGTGCAGGACCGCTTTCAAGTTCGCAAAACTGATGTTGCGATCCACGACCAGTCCTTCCACCTGATGAAACATGGGGGTATGGGTCTGATCCGAGTCGCAGCGATAGACACGTCCGGGTACGATGATCCGGATCGGCGCACCCTCCTCCACCATCGAGCGAATCTGTACCGGCGACGTGTGCGTTCTCAACAGCATGCCGCCCGGAAAATAAAACGTGTCGTGTTCGGCACGGGCCGGGTGATTCTCGGGAATATTCAGCGCCGTAAAATTGTGAAAATCGTCTTCGATTTCCGGCCCGTAGCGAACACCGAAGCCTGCATTGCAAAATATTTTTTCGATTCGGGACATGGCCCGCGACACTGGATGCCTCCCGCCAAGGCCATAACCACGACCGGGAAGCGTGACATCAACAGCGTCATCGACTAGCTTTCTGGCAAGTGCCTCGCTCTCGAGTGCCTCCCGCTTGGCACCGATGCATTGCTGGATTTCCTGCTTGGCACGATTGATTTCCTGCCCGGCGGCCGGCCGCTCGTCCGCAGGAAGCTGGCTGAGCTCCTTCAGACGAACTGTCAGCGCACCCTTTTTGCCAAGGTAGCTAACCCTGACCGCGTCCAACGCGTTCAGATCGGCGGCGGAATCGATTTCAGATTGCGCCAGTCGAACCAGCTCACTCATTGCCTGCATGGATGTCACCGGGGTCTAGGCATGTCGCCAGCGCCCGACCCTGAATTATTCGGGCTGACTGTCGGCCAGGCTGGCCTTCGCCTGAGCTGCGATCGCACCGAATGCTTCAGGGTCGTGTACGGCGATGTCTGCCAGCACTTTGCGGTCAATATCGATTTCCGCGCGGTGCAGGCCATTGATCAGACGGCTGTAGGACAACCCGTGCATGCGTGCAGCCGCATTTATGCGTGTAATCCACAGCGCCCGGAACTGCCGCTTGCGCTGGCGCCGGTCACGATATGCATATTGCCCGGCCTTGATGACCGCCTGCTTGGCGACCCGGTAGACTTTGCTTCGAGCACCGTAGTATCCCTTGGCTTTGTCGAGAACTTTCTTGTGACGCGCCTTGGCGACTACGCCTCTTTTCACTCTTGCCATTTCTCAATCTCCGCTCAGCTGTATGGAAGCAAGCGACGCACCTGCTTCACATCGTTGTCAGCAATCTGCAGGGTCTTGCCCAGCTTTCGTTTGCGCTTCGAACTTTTCTTGGTGAGGATATGACTGAGGTGGGACTGGGCACGCTTATAGCCGCCCTTAGCCGTCCGGCGGAAGCGCTTGGCAGCGCCCCGGTTGGTCTTCATCTTGGGCATTTCGTCTCCATCTATTAGCCTTGCAGCGTACGATCAAGCCGTTTCGACTCATCGCCGTTGCAGGCGGGTAGTGACATCACCCTGCACTAAAGCAGGGTATAGGAAGTTGCGCGGCAGAAAATAATCCTACTGCGAAAGCACCACAGCGGTCCATTTTTCCGATCTTTTTCGTTACGTAATCCCACTATGCGCCTCAAAAGATCGAAAAACTGTTCTCGCTTTGGCACTTTCTCGCTACGGATATTTCTACCGCGCAGACTCCCAGCTGTCGTTACTCACTTTTTCTTCGGTGCCATCACCATAATCATTTGCCGGCCTTCCATCTGCGGCATCTGCTCAACTATGGCAATGTCATCGAGATCTTCCCTGACCCGGGCCAGGAGATTTGCGCCCAATTCCTGATGCGCCATCTCGCGGCCTCTAAATCTCAATGTGACTTTAGTTTTATCTCCAATCTCCAGGAAAGCAACGAGTTTTCGCAGCTTGATCTGGTAGTCACCTTCCTCCGTCCCTGGACGAAACTTGATTTCCTTTACGTGCACCTGCTTTTGCTTGCGCCTGGCAGACTGTGCTTTCTTGTTCTGTTCGAACAAATACTTGCCAAAGTCCATTACCCGGCAAACCGGTGGCTCCGCCATTGGCGAGACTTCTACAAGATCCAGCCCGTCATCCTTCGCAATTTCAATCGCCGCTTCGAGAGGCATGACGCCCGCCTGTTCACCGGTGGCATCAATTACCCGAACCTCAAGGGCCTCGATTTCCTCATTGCGCCTGACGCGCTTTGGGCCTGCGATATTCCAATCCTCCTGCCAATAGCATACCGCGATCTCGTAATACAGCCACCGCGGGACGCGAATTTTATAGCCGCAATCCTAAAGACACAAGCCCGGAAATGCCTGATTTCCAAGAAACTTCGCGAAAAACGGTTTATGCCGACGACCGGATCACCTGCCCCCACATGCCTGGCCGTATTTTCCATTCCAATCAGCACAGCTCTTGGTGGGTGGTGGGCGATGGTGGTTTCGAACCGCCGACCTCCACGATGTCAACGTGGCGCTCTACCCCTGAGCTAATCGCCCTGTTTGAATCCTGTGCCTTCGTTTCAGGTCACGGCCCCGATTCTTGTAATCCCGGGCAGCAAACTGCGAACAGCACTCATTTCCTTTCGTCCCCTGAGCTAATCGCCCTGCGTCTTCGGATGTTCGTGAAAAGGGCGGACTACGATACTC
>JACZWL010000013.1 GCA_022572185.1 Pseudomonadota bacterium
CCTGCCCGCCACGCGCATCTTGTCCTGCTCGGACGGCGTCTTAATCGTTACATTCATCAAAATATCGTGTAGTGACTTCGGTACTCGCTCATGCCTCGTTGAACTCCGTTCCGAATTTCGCGCAGGCCGTGATCTTGCTCGTGAAGGGGTCGAACCGCCCAGAGCTCTTGGCGGTTCGACCCCTACAGCCGTATTGTTGGCCGGCAGCCATTATGGTATAAAGCGCGCGCCCTTGAGGCAATAAATCCACACGTACACCGTCACATCACGCTGGGTGCCCCGGGAAAAGGGGTTGCGAGATGGGGTGTACGGAGGCCTAACCCGGAGAATTGAAATGGCAGACGTAACCATGCGCCAGATGCTTGAGGCTGGCGTGCACTTTGGTCATCAGACCCGTTACTGGAACCCGAAGATGGCACCCTACATCTTCGGCGAACGTAACAAAATCCACATCATCAATCTTGAAAAGAGCCTGCCGATGGCGCAGGAAGCGTATGCTTTTATCAAGGCAATCGTTGCTGACGGCGGCAACGTACTCTTTGTCGGCACCAAGCGTTCGGCGCGAGAGGCGATTCGTGCGCAGGCTGATCGCTGTGATATGCCCTTTGTCAGCCACCGCTGGCTCGGCGGCATGCTGACGAATTACAAAACGATCCAGCAGTCCGTGAAGCGGCTTACCGATCTCGAACAAATGGAAGAAGAGGGCGGCTTCGATCACCTGAACAAAAAAGAAGTGCTGGGGCTGACTCGCAATCGCGACAAACTCGAGCGAAGCCTGGGCGGCATCAAGAAAATGGGGGCACTTCCCGACGTCTTGTTTGTTGTCGATGTCGATCACGAAGACATTGCGGTCCGCGAAGCCCGAAAACTGGATATTCCGGTCGTCGCTATCGTCGACACAAATTGTTCGCCGGACGACATCGAGTACGTGATTCCCGGTAACGACGATGCGATGCGGGCGATCACCCTCTACGCGACATTGATTGCCGACGCTGTGCTCGACGGCAAGGCTTCTCTCCCTGAGATCGCTTTGGGCGAAGATGAATTTGTCGAACTGGATGAAGAAGGCAAACCAAAGAAAGCGACCGGCCGAAAGAAAAAAGCCGGCAGGAAAGTAACGGTCAGAAAAACGCTCGGTAAGAGGGCTGCCATTACCGTTTCCGGCGAAGGGAAAGAAAAGGCAGAGCCCGCCAAGATCCCGGAGCCCGTAACGGCAGCACCAGCGGAAGATTTGAGCTCTGGAGAACCGAGCGTGGATGCAGCGGGTCCTGACACGACGGAAGCCGAACGAAAGGGCGAGGGGAAGGCAGAGATAGAGCCGGAGCCGGAGCAAAAGGTGCAGGAGACGAAAGCCGACGCAGCAGCTGAAGAAAAGGCCGCGGGGAAGGCGGAGATAGAGCCGGAGCCGGAGCGAGAGCAAGAGCAAGAGGCGCAGGAGACGAAAGCCGACGCAGCACCTGAAGAAAGGCCGGAAGAGGCAAAGGCTGATAGTAAAACCGAGGAAGCAACGCTCAAGAAAAAACCGGCGATGAAGAAAACCGCCGCAAAGAAAACGGTGACAAAGAAGGCTACCGCAAAGAAAACGACGAAAAAGGCCGCGACCAGGAAAGCGGCGACCAAGAAAACTACCGCTGACAAAGCGGCCACGAAAAGCGCTGCCAAGAAGACCAGCAAAAAGAAGCCGACTGACAATACAGACAAGTCAGCCTGAGCGGACACCGGTTCGCAGATCTTGAGTGTCAGGTGCTGCGCAATTGCAAATTTCGTCGGGTAAACTCACGCAAAGGAAAAAATGATGTCTATCCCTGCATCAATGGTTAAAGAACTCCGTGAGCGCACCGGTGCCGGCATGATGGAGTGCAAGAAAGCCCTGGTCGAGACCGGCGGTGACATAGACGAAGCCATCGAGCTTCTCCGCAAATCGGGCCAGGCAAAGGCCGACAAGAAATCCAGTCGCATCGCGGCCGACGGCCGCATCGTCGTGGCTACCGACGGCAACAAGGCTGTCATCGCCGAAATCAACTCGGAAACCGACTTCGTTGCCAAGGACGAGAATTTCGTCGCTTTCGTGGATTCGGTTGCGGCGACGGCGCTCGCCGGCCATGCGGAAGACGTCAAGGCGCTGCTGGCAGAGTCTCGCGCCGACGGCAAAATGATCGAAACAGCCAGGACGGAGCTGGTCAACAAGGTCGGCGAGAACATCTCGGTGCGCCGTTTCGCACGTGTCGATGCCGCGGATCAACTCGGGAGTTATACCCATGGGGCCAGAATCGGCGCAGTGGTGTCCCTGTCGGGCGGCGATGGCGAATTGGCCCGGAACATCGCCATGCATGTCGCTGCCACAAACCCGGTCTGCATAGACGAGGCAGGCGTGCCCGCCGAAACGCTCGAGAGGGAGCGCAGGATCATCGTTGAACAGGCGCAGCAATCCGGCAAGCCGCCCGAGATCATCGAGAAAATGGTCAGCGGGAGAATGGCTAAGTTCTTGAAAGAAATTACATTATTGGGTCAGCCGTTCGTCAAGGACCCGGACGTGTCTGTCGGCAAACTACTCGAAGCCGCCGGCGCGCAAGTAGAAGCGTTCGTACGTTACGAGGTCGGTGAGGGCATCGAGAAAAAGCAGGAAAACTTCGCCGAAGAGGTGATGTCCCAGATTAAACAAAGCGGCTAAACAATTGAAAATTCTAGCTAACACGGATCAGGTTGGATGAATCGGGTAAAATCAGCGGCTACCCCGAAGGCAGCGCGATCGCCAATTATTCACTTGCAAAGGCAGCCAGCATGAGCGAAGCCCAGGTTCAGCCGGGCGTACTTTATCGTCGCGTACTACTCAAGTTGAGTGGCGAGGCGCTGATGGGCGAGCTGGAATACGGCATCGAGCCCCGCGTCATACAACGCATTGCCGCCGAGATTGCAGAAGTCCGGAAACTCGGTGTCGAGCTCGCCATCGTTATCGGCGGCGGCAACATATTCCGTGGTGCCGGTCTGGCCAGGGCAGGCATGGACCGGGTAACGGGCGACTACATGGGCATGCTTGCGACCGTCATGAATGCGCTGGCGATCCAGGATGCGTTGGAGTCTTTGGACGTATATGCACGCGTCATGTCAGCGCTGCAGGTTCATGAAGTCTGTGAGGATTACATCCGACGGCGCGCCGTGCGGCATCTGGAGAAAGGACGCGTCGTGATTCTCGCCGCAGGCACCGGTAATCCATTTTTTACGACAGACACGGCGGCCAGTCTTCGCGCAATTGAAATCGGCGCCGACGTGCTGCTGAAAGCAACGATGGTCAGCGGTGTTTATGACTCGGATCCGAACCTGAATGCCAATGCGTTGAAATACGACACCGTCTCATTCGACAAAGTCCTGGTCGATAAACTCAAGATCATGGATGCGACGGCTGTCGTCATGTGCCGGGACAACAATTTACCATTGCGGATTTTTAACCTGAACGACGCAGACGCACTCGTGCAGGCGATGACCGATGAGGACGTTGGAACACTGGTCACGGCCTGACAAGGCCATGAGACCTGAGACAGGAGAGGGCGAGCACCGTGCTAGATGACATCAAAAAAGACGCCGGCACCCGCATGGACAAGAGTGTTGCAGCGCTTCGCCAGGAGTTGACCAAGCTGCGCACCGGTCGTGCGCACACCAGTCTGCTCGAGCACATTACGGTCGAGTATTACGGTAGTGCAGTACCGCTAAACCAGGTCGCGAACATCAATGTCGAAGACGCGCGTACGCTCACCGTTTCCCCCTGGGAAAAGACCATGGTGCAGGCCATCGAAAAAGCAATATTGAATTCAGACCTGGGCTTGAATCCCGCGTCAGCGGGGGCGGTGATTCGCGTGCCCTTGCCGCCGCTCACCGAAGAACGTCGCAAGAACATGATTCGCCTGGTACGCCATGAGGCAGAAGGGGGCCGGGTCGCCGTACGCAATATCCGCAGAGACGCGCTCAGCGATATCAAGGAACTCCTGAAGGAAAAGTTGATTGGCGCGGACGATGAACATCGTGCGCATGACGAGATTCAGGCAATCACGGACCGGCATATTGAAGATATAGACAAGGTCCTGACCGATAAAGAAAACGACGTGATGGAGATCTGAACTGGCACGCGCATCGCGAATGGAGGATTCAGAGTCGGTAGCCAACACCGCAGCGGGCATGGATGTGCCGCGCCATATCGCGGTAATAATGGACGGCAATGGCCGCTGGGCGAAGGCGCGGTCGCTACCTCGCCACGCGGGGCACCGTGCCGGCGTCAAAGCAGTTCGCGAAACCGTGGAAGTCGCCGCGAAGCGGGGCGTATCGTTCCTGACATTGTTCGCCTTCAGCAGTGAAAATTGGCAAAGGCCACAGGATGAAGTCAGCCGCTTGATGAGCCTGTTTCTCGAAGCGCTGCAACGAGAAGTGGATGATCTGCATCGTAATAATGTAAGGCTTCGGTTTGTTGGTGCGCGGCAGCAGCTCAGACCAAGATTGCTGAGGAAGATCGGGGCGGCTGAAGAAAAAACCAAGGAAAACAGCGGCCTGAATCTGATAATCGCCGTGGCATACGGCGGACGGTGGGATATCGTCAATGCGGCGAGGCAGCTGGCGGGCAAGGTGGCAGGCAAGGAGTTGACCGTTAAAGACATTGACGATGAAAGGTTTGCCAGGGAGCTGGCGCTGGTTGGCGTTCCGGATCCCGATCTGTTGATTCGCACGGGTGGCGAGCAGCGAATCAGTAATTTCCTGCTGTGGAATCTCGCGTACTCAGAACTTTATTTCTGCGATTGCCTCTGGCCGGACTTCTGTGAGCGGGAATTTGACAAAGCATTGTCGTTTTACGGCTTGAGACAGCGGCGTTATGGCCATACGGGCGAACAGGTAGAGGCGGTTTGAGATGCTCAAGCTACGCGTATTGACGGCGGTTATCGCCCTGGGCGCGCTCCTCGTCGTGCTGTTCGTGTTGCCGCCCGTGATCACACAGCTTGTGTTTGCTGCACTGATTCTCGCCGGCGCCTGGGAATGGTCAGGTTTTCTGCAACCCGAAAAAGCCGCGGTGCGGCTTGCCTACGTCGGCCTGATAGCGGCGCTCCTGGCTGCTGCCTCTGTCGGTCTGGCCAATGAATTCGCTGTCGGAGTCGTTTTGAAAATTGCGCTCGCCTGGTGGCTGATTGCGCTGTTTTGGGTGTTTGTGTTTCCGACGCCGATACCGAAGTTGGCAGGCTGGATATGCGGTGTGCTCGTCCTGATTCCGGCATACCTTGCAATCATGTCACTGTACTCGCTGCAACCGGCACTGTTGTTGTTCGTCCTTATTATTGTGTGGGTAGCAGATATCGGCGCCTATTTCACGGGTAAGCGCTTTGGCAAAGTTAAACTGGCGCCGAAGATCAGTCCGGGAAAAACATGGGAAGGCGTGTTCGGTGGCTTGTTGGCGGTTGCCGTACTGGCGTTGGTCCGGGCACGCTGGCTGGAGATCGATATCGTTGTATTGCTGCCGTTTTGCCTCGCCGTCGCCATAATCTCGATCGTTGGTGACCTTACGGTGAGCATGTTTAAAAGGAATGCCGGTGTAAAAGACAGCGGCCGGCTTTTTCCGGGGCACGGCGGCGTACTCGACCGAATCGATAGCGTGACAGCCGCAGCACCGTTGTTTGCGCTCGGCATCGGCTGGGTGGGGTTGAGATAATGGCTGCCGGAATTCAGTTCCCGTTCATTTACCGGGATCTAAGCTGCACGGGTCATTCGGCCCTGGCGGGAACTGCGCCTCATACAGCCGGTCGACAGCTTGTAGCGACACAAGATGTCCGATCACATCGAAGGGCACGGAGAATGGTTCGTCTATGAGCGCTGCACTGATCAACTTAATCGCATTCATTGTCGCGATCAGCGTACTGGTCGCCGTGCACGAGTTTGGCCACTACATTGTGGGACGCTGCTGCGGGATGAAGGTACTCAGGTTCTCGATCGGCTTCGGCAAGCCGCTATGGACCTGGATCGCCGGAGAGGATCGCACCGAATACTGTATTTCAGCGATCCCGCTCGGGGGTTATGTCAAGTTTCTGGACGAGAGAGAAGGGCCCGTCGATCCAGCCGACCAGGGACGGGCATTCAATCATCGGCCCATTCCGGCGCGGATCGCGGTTCTGCTCGCAGGGCCGGCATTCAATTTTCTTTTTGCCCTGATCGCTTACTGGGTATTGTCCATGCAGGGCCTGCCCACTTTGCGTCCTGTCATCGGACCGGTCGAGCCTGATTCCTACGCCGCCGAGGCCGGATTACTGCCTGAAGAGCTGCTGGTGGCGGTCGGCGATCAAGCTGTCGATAACTGGGGTACTGCATTGTTGTCGATCCTGGACGAGATGGTCGCAACGGGACAGGTTCCACTCGTCGTGCAAGACAACGAAGGCGATGAGCGCAGGGTGACAATCCATGTGGGCGACGATCGCACACGCCTCACGGAGCCGGGAGAGCTGTTGACCGGGCTCGGGTTCATGCCGGGACAACCGCTGGCAATTGCCGAGTGGGTTGAAGCAGGTGCTGCAGCGGACCGGGCCGGAATACGTCCCGGGGACAGGATCATCAGCGTCAACGGCGAGAGCACGGTGACATTCGGTGATTTGGCGGCTGTCATCGTCGAGCTGCCGGACAGGACCGTACCGATCAGGATCGTAAGGGACGGCCGGCAAGAGACCCTTTACGTCGATATCGCTGCCGTGGCAACCGCTGACGGCGTCGTCGGCCGAATCGGTGTCAGCCCGCGATTTCTGCGACAATTCGGAGCGCTCGCGGCAATCGGCGAATCATTTTCACGCACTGGACGTGAGACGGCCTTTACGGTTCGCATGTTGTGGCACATGGTGACCGGCCAGGTTTCGATCAAGAACATCAGCGGGCCGATCAGCATTGCGAAGTATGTCGGCGATTCTGCGCGGGCAGGGTTTTCATATGTGTTGACCGTACTTGCCCTGATCAGTATCAGCCTGGGCGTATTGAACCTGTTGCCGATTCCGATTCTGGACGGCGGGCAGATCGTCTACCAGTCGGTAGAGTGGATCAAAGGCAGTCCGATGTCCGACCGGGCGCAGATGCTGGGGCAGCAGGCCGGTATTCTCGCGATCCTGTTGTTGATGAGTTTCGCTTTTTATAACGACATTGCGCGAATGTTCTCCAGTTGACTTACGGCGGTTTTCAAGAAGCAAGGCATATGAGGCACTGGCAAAACAAGAGACAGGGAGTTCGATTCTGGCAGCGGCTGCCGGCAGTCATCGCCGTTGCCTGTCTGACCTTGCCGGTCGCAGCCCTGGCCGTTGATTTTGTCGTGCGTGACATGCGTGTCGAAGGCCTGCAACGTATTTCCGAGGGCACGGTTTTCAACTATCTGCCAATTAATGTCGGCGATACGGTCGACGACATCAGGATTCAGGAGGCAATGCGGGCGCTTTATTCGCAGCAGCTGTTTGACGACATCGAGATGCGACGTGACGGAGACACACTGATCATAGCGGTTAAGGAACGTCCATCTATCGAAGACTTCACGATTGAGGGCAACAAGGACATCAAGACCGAAGATCTCATGGAATCGCTGCGTGGGGTGGGTCTGGCACGTGGCCGGACCTTTGACCGTTCGGTCCTGGACGAAGTTCAGCAATTCCTGAAGGAACAGTACTACGACCGCGGCAAATACGCTGTGGTCGTCAATACCGATGTGATGGATCGGCCGAATAACACGGTCCGGGTCAGCATCGAGGTCAAGGAGGGAGAGCGGGCGAAGATACGTCAGGTCAATATCATCGGTAATCGCAGTTTCGACGAAAAGACAATCCGCGAAGACTTTGAACTGGACACGGCGAACTGGTTGTCGTGGATCCGACAGGACGATCGCTATGCCAAGGAGTCCCTGGGCGGCGATCTTGAGACCCTTCGCTCCTTCTATATGGACCGTGGTTACGCGGACTTTCGAATCGAATCAACGCAGGTCGCGATTTCCCCGAACAAGAAAGACATTTATGTCACGATTAACCTGCACGAGGGAGAGCAGTACAAGATTTCCGACACGAAAGTTGTCGGCAAGATGGTGATACCGGAAGAGCAGCTCAGCGGTCTCATTCTCGCGAAACCGGGTTCGACGTTCAACCTGCAGCTACTCACTCAGTCAATGGAGCTGATGGAGTTCCGTCTCGGCGAACAAGGGTATTCGAATGCTGAGATCGAACCGGTGCCGGAACTCGACCACGAGAAAAAAGAAGCATCGGTAACCTTCTTCGTTGATCCGGGGAGTCGTGTCTACGTTCGACGAATTATTTTCAAGAATATCGATCAGGTCGACGACGAGGTCTTGCGTCGCGAGATGCGACAGACTGAGGGCGCCTATCTGTCGAATCGCCTGGTCGATCGGTCAAGGATACGATTACAGCGTTTGCCATACATCGAAAAGGTAGAAGTAGAAAACGTCCCCGTGCCCGGTAGTCCGGACCTGGTCGACATCGAATTCGATATCGAATATCGCATGCCCGGCCAGTTCAGTGGCGGACTTGGTTTTTCCGAATCGCAAGGGCTGATTTTGAACGGCAGCATCGTGCACACCAATTTTCTCGGCTCGGGAAATCGTGTTGCACTTCAGGTGAGTACGGGAAGCTTTTCGACGCTCTACAGCCTGTCACATACAGATCCTTACACGACGCGAAACGGCGTTCGAAGAACCGTGTCAGTCAATTTTCGAGATATCACGCAATTCACCTCGGCGTCATCCGACTTTTCGACAACAAACATTGGTGCGACGATCGAGTACGGCTATCCGATCACCGAATACCAATCGTTGAGTCTTGGAATAAGCTTCAATCGTGCCGAACTACTTGCGTCCAGCAGGAGTTCGCAACAGGCCCAGGACTGGGTCCTGAATAACGGTAACCAGTTCACCGATGAAGTCAGTCCCGGCGTTGTTTTCACCGGGACCGAATTTGACACGTACGAACTGATAGCCGGTTGGAGCTATGACAGCCGCAACAGGAGCCTCTTCGCAGACCGGGGTTCCCGCCAGCAGTTATTTTTCTCGTACGCGCTGCCCGGCAGTGGGGTCGAGTACTATACGGTGCGCCACAATTTTACGAAATACATTCCGCTTTTCGGTAGATGGACCATACGCCTGAATAGCGAACTGGGTTTTGGCGAGGCGCTGGGCGATACGACCGCGCTGCCGCCGTATAAGCAGTTCTTCAGCGGCGGGCCGCAGTCGGTTCGCGGCTACAAAGAGTCCTGGCTGGGCCCGCGCGACAGCTTCGGGAACCCCTATGGCGGCAATGTGTTGGTCGCCGGTCAAGTAGAGCTTATAATCCCCCTTCCGGCTAAATTGAGCGGCAGCACGCGAGCCAGTATTTTCTATGATATCGGTAACGTATTTAATTCCGGTGAGGTCGAATTCACCGATAAACTGGGTGCTCCGATTTCTTATAAACCGGATTTCAATGAGTTGAAGACATCCGTCGGTGTGGCGGTTCAGTGGCTGGCGCCCATGGGACTTTTTCGATTCAGTTATGCGGTGCCGCTCAACGAGTTCAAAGGCAACGACAGATTCTACGGAGACGTGGTAGAAGGTTTTCAGTTCTCCATTGGTCAGGCGTTTTAAGGATAGGATTTTTTATGAATTTGCTAAAGCAACGATTGCTTCAGGCAACACTGGCTGTTGCAGTTATGTCTATATTTGGTGGGACTGTCGCCGCTCAGGAGTTGAAAATTGGTGTGGTCAGTATTCCGGTTTTGATGGAACGTGCGCCACAGGCAAAAGTGGCGATGGATGCACTACAGGAGGAGTTTGCACCACGTCAAAGGACAATTGTTGCCAAGCAGACGGAACTGGAAGAGCTTAACGAAAAAGTAAGACGTGATTTCGAGGTGATGGGTGAAACGGAACGCCGCAACGCCGAAAAAGAACTTCGTGATTTGCAGCGCGAAGTTACTCGTCTGCAAAATGAGTTCAGAGAGGACCTGAATCTTCGTCGCAATGAGGAACTCGGCAAGCTGCAACGATCCCTTTTGAAGGAAGTGCAGGATTATGCGGAGACGACCGGTTTCGATCTTATCGTCGGTGACGGCGTCTTGTATGCAAGTTCCACGGTAAATATTACCGAACTCGTTCTGCGCGCGATGGAAGCAAACTTTAACGCTACGGGGGCGCGCTAACGGCAGCCCGACCCTGCCCTGACATATCACGGTGAAATATGCCGGCTAGCCTCGGAGAACTGGCGACTGAATTCGGTTGTGAGTTAGTAGGCGACCCGGAGATCCGCGTGGACCGCGTTGCGACGCTGACGAACGCTTCACCGGAATCCGTCGGTTTTCTTGCCAGTCCGGCTTATCGAAACGAGCTGCTTGCCACCAAGGCGGCTGCCGTCGTCCTGACAGAGGCCGACGCCGGCGATTGTCGGGTTGCCGCCCTGATCTCCGACGACCCGTACGCGACTTATGCGCTCATCGCCGGTGTGTTGCACCCGCCCGCAGGCCATGCAGCGGGCATTCATTCGTCCGCAATCATTGCAGATAGCGCGAGTATTTCGGACAGCGCACATATATCCGCCAATGTCGTCATTGGCGAACACTGTTCGATTGCCGAGGGCGTTTACATCGCGGCTGGATGCGTTCTTGGTAAGCGCTGTTCGCTCGGCAGGGACTCACAGGTGCTTGTCAACGCGACGCTGGTTGAAGATGTCCGGATTGGTGAACGAACGATCATTCACCCCGGCGCTGTTATCGGATCCGATGGATTCGGCCATGCCCGGGCGTACTCCGGCTGGACAAAAATTCCCCAGCTCGGAGGCGTTGTTATCGGCAACGACGTCGAAATTGGCACAAACACGGCCGTAGACCGCGGCGCGATCGATGATACGATCATCGAAGACGGTGTCAGACTGGATAAGCTGATTCAGATCGGCCACAACGCCCGCATCGGCGCGCATACGGCCATTGCCGGGATGACCGCGATCGCCGGCAGTGCGACAGTCGGCAAGCGATGCATGATCGCAGGCCTGGCAGGTGTGACAGGGCATGTGACAGTATGTGACGACACAGTCATTATGGCCCAGGCGCTGATCACGAAAGACATTCGTGAGCCTGGCGTGTACTCGGCGACATTCGGGGCGGAAAAAGACCAGGTCTGGAAGCGAATGGTTGCAAGGTTCCGCCGAAGTGCAGCACTCGAGAAACGGGTGGCAGAACTCGAAGCGAAGGTTAGCAAGAATGACGGATGAATCGCGTACTCTGGATATCGTGCAGATCCAGAAGCTGCTGCCACACCGCTATCCGTTTCTGTTGCTTGACAGGGTAACCGACTGTCGGCCGGGAGTGTCAGTCACCGCAATCAAGAACGTAACGGCAAATGAACCTTTTTTCCAGGGACATTTTCCCGACTGGCCGATCATGCCGGGCGTATTGATCATTGAAGCGATGGCGCAGGCTGGCGGCATACTTTATTACTTGTCTGCGGAAGCTATCGGATCCGGGCAACTCTTTTATCTGGTAGCCGTTGATGAGGCCAGATTTCGCCGCCCGGTGTCGCCCGGTGACCAATTGAAAATAGAGGTACGCGTTGCGCGAAAACGCCGCAGTATGTGGCGCTTCGATTGTTCCGCGAGCGTGGACGGCAAGCAGGCAGTGTCTGCGGTCATCATGTGCGCGCCGGGGGACAAGCCCGCGTGATCCATCCAACTGCGATTGTTGCCGACTCCGCGGTGATTTCCGATGGCGTTGAGGTCGGACCTTATACAATCATAGGTGATCATGTTGAAATCGGTGCCGGCACAATAGTCGGCAGCCATGTTGTGATTAACGGACCGACCCGAATCGGCGAGAACAATCGCATTTACCAGTTTGCATCAGTCGGCGATGATCCGCAGGACAAGAAGTATCGGAACGAAGATACCCGCCTCGAGATCGGCGACAGAAATACCATCCGTGAATACTGCTCGATAAGCAGAGGGACTGTTCAGGATAAGGGAGTAACGGTACTCGGTGACGATAACTGGATCATGGCCTACGTCCACATCGCGCACGACTGCCAGGTCGGAAACAAGACCATCATGGCGAACAACACGACCCTTGCCGGACATGTGCATGTCGATGACTGGGCAATCTTCGCCGGGTTCGCTGGTGCGCACCAGTTCTGCCACGTTGGTGCACACAGTTTTCTCGGCATGTATACGGGTGTGAACCAGGACGTGCCGGCTTACGTGATGGTCTTTGGCCTTCCCGGTGCGCCGGCTGGCATCAACAGCGAAGGGCTGAAACGGCGCGACTTCAGCAAGGATCAGATTCGCAACATCAAGAACGCGTATCGGATTGTCTATCGCAACGGCCTGAAACTCGCCGAAGCCATTGCCGAGATTGACAGCCTGGTTAACGATCAGCCGGAGCTGCGGATCTTTCTCGATTCCCTGACAACGTCCGAGCGTGGCGTGGTGCGATAGGCGAGCCCGAATATTGCACAAGACACCCAGAAATTGCTGACAGCTCCGTGAAATGAACACGACTATCGAAATCTCAATGGCGACCCTTTGTGACCCGGGCGACCTCTTCCGTGCAGCCATAGCCCGTTATGCCTCTCAGTCCGGAGCGGCGTCAGGCATGACGATGTCGCGCCCACGATTCCGGACTCTTGTGCAATTTTCGGGCTGACAGGCGACATGCAAGAATTGCGGATCGGCATGGTCGTTGGTGAGGTATCCGGCGACCAGTTGGGTGCCGGACTTATCCGGGCGCTCAAGGCACGGAATCCCGGGGTTCGGGTCGAGGGCGTTGCAGGGCCGGCGATGCGCGAGGCCGGCTGCGATGTCTGGGAGGATGCCGACACGCTGGCGGTGATGGGTCTGGTTGAGCCTGTTAAAGTGCTGCCGCGCCTGCTTCGCCTGCGCCGATCACTCGTCAAACGCTGGGCGGAGGACCCCCCGGACATATTCGTCGGTATTGATGCGCCGGATTTTAATCTGGGACTGGAGAAAGCGCTGCGGAGCCGGGGAATTACCACCGTGCACTTCGTAAGTCCGACGGTCTGGGCATGGCGGCAGGGTCGCGTGCGCAAAGTCGCGAAAGCGGTAGACCTGGTCCTGTGCATATTTCCGTTCGAAGAGGATTTTTACAAAGCACATGATGTTGCGGCCGAATTTATCGGACACCCACTGGCTGACAGCGTCGACACCGACATCGACAGCGCGGCAATGAGAAGACAGTTGGGTCTGACGGCGCCGAGAGTCATTGCCGTGATGCCAGGAAGCCGCCGCAATGAAATCGCCAGGCTCGGGCCGGTGTTTGCGAAGGCCTGCGGGCTGCTGATCGACCGGTATCCCGACCTGCAGTTCGTTGCACCGATGGTTAGCCCCACGCTGCGAGAGGCCTTCAAGGTCCAAATCGACGCAGCCGGTATGGGAGACCACATCAAACTGATTGATGGCAATGCGGAGGCCGCGATTGTCGCAGCCGATGTCGTCCTGCTCGCTTCCGGCACAGCTTCGTTGCAGACCGCGTTGTATGGCAGACCGATGGTTGCAGCGTACAAGTTGTCACCGCTGACATATCTAATGCACCGCTTGTTCAAGCTCGTCAAAGTGAAGTATTTCGCGATGCCCAATCTGCTGACCGATGAGCCGATGGTGCCGGAGTTCCTGCAGGACGACGCGACGCCGGAGGCGCTCTCGGCGGCGATTGCCGAATTGCTGGATGACCCTGAACGCCGGGCAGTCATCGAGAGCAGGTTTGTGGCACTGCGTGCGGAGCTGACTCGTGGCGCCCAGCAACGGGCAGCCAAAGCAATACTTGATCTTGCCGGTGCCACATGATGCAACAGGCCTTGTTTTGTGACCTCAACCGGCCGGTCGCGGGTGTCGATGAGGCAGGCCGGGGGCCACTCGCGGGACCGGTCGTAGCCGGTGCAGTGATCCTCGACCAGCGATCGCCGATCGACGGGCTCCGGGATTCCAAGAAACTCAGTCCCAGCCGCAGATCCCAGCTGGCCGGCGAGATACGGCGGCATTCGCTGGCCTGGTCGGTTGCCTGGGCGGATGCAGCCGAGATCGACCGCCTGAACATCCTCGAGGCTACGTTTCTGGCGATGCGGCGCGCCATACTCGGCCTGCGAATTCGACCACATTACATACAGGTCGACGGCAATCGTCTCCCGAAGCTCACATTTGGCGCCGGCCGGATCGAGGGCGAGGCGATCGTCGGCGGTGATGCGATAATTGATGCGATCAGCGCTGCCTCCATCGTCGCCAAGGTCTGTCGCGACGAGATCATGGTCGAACTGGCGGGCATCTACCCGCATTATGGTTTTGCCCGGCATAAAGGTTACGCTACGGCCGATCATCGTGAACGCATCGACCGGTTCGGACCATGTCAGCAACATCGCCGGAGTTTTCGTCCATTTTCCTCGATGACGCAAGTGCTCCAGCAAGGTGATTAATGGGTCTGGAATTGACGGTGACGCCGCCGGTCATGCCGTTGGTACAGCGCGAGTGGCAGGACATGCCAGCAGCCAGGAAAAACGATATTGACAGCGGCTCGATGAGCGGCGACCGTAACGACACACCATGACTCAAGCCTTCATTCATCTGCATTTGCACACCGAGTACTCGATCATCGACGGTACCGTCAGGATCCCCGTGCTGATGCGGCAATGCGCGGACTTGGGCATGCCGGCGGTTGCGCTGACCGATCACGGCAACCTTTTTGGCATGGTGAAGTTTTACCAGCAGGCACTTAAACAGGGAATCAAGCCGATTATCGGCGTAGACCTGAAGCTTGCTGATCATGACGATGTCGACCGGCCGTCGGCCCTGCTATTGCTCTGTCAGGACCAGAAGGGGTATCGCAACCTCACGGCTCTCGTAACGAAGACCTTTCTCGAGGGTCAGCATCGCGGCGTTGCCATGGCAGAACGCGAGTGGCTGACGAGGGAAAGCTGCGCAGGGCTTATTGCCTTGTCCGGCGCGGTGCATGGTGACGTGGGCCGGGCATTGGTCAGCAACCACTACGATGTCGCCGAAAAGCGATTGGCAAGTTGGCTCGATGTATTTGGCGACCGCTTTTACCTGGAACTCGTGCGTACGGGACGAAGCGGAGAGGAAGAGTATGTACAAAGTGCGCTCGGGCTTGCCAGCAGCATGAGCGTGCCGGTCGTCGCGAGCAATGATGTCCGTTTCCTGGAGCGTGAGGATTTTGAGGCGCACGAGGCAAGAGTGTGTATTCAGTACGGACGCATGCTGAGCGATACCGACAGACCGAAGCTCTACAGCGAAAACCAGTATCTGAAAAACTGTGACGAGATGACCACGCTGTTTGACGATGTGCCGGAGGCGCTCTTGAATACAGCGGAGATCGCGAAGCGCTGCAACCTTGATCTCAAGCTGGGCCAGACCTATTTGCCGGTGTTTCCCGTTCCGGCCGGTCAGACGACGGAGGAAAATCTCAGGTCGGAGTCGGAAGCGGGACTGGACGTGGCGCTGGCCCGGATATTTCAAAAGCGCGAAACAGAAGTCGGGGACCAGGAAAACGCCGCGACTTCGTACAGAGAGAGGCTGGCCGCCGAGCTCACGGTAATCTGCGACATGGGATTTGCCGGTTACTTTCTGATCGTTGCGGACTTCATTCGCTGGTCAAAAGAACAGCGGATTCCGGTGGGCCCCGGGCGTGGTTCGGGCGCGGGGTCGCTGGTCGCCTGGGTGTTGGGCATCACCGACCTCGACCCGCTGGAACATGGCCTCCTGTTCGAAAGATTTCTTAATCCCGAGCGCGTTTCGATGCCGGACTTCGATATCGATTTCTGCATGGAAGGACGCGACCGCGTTATCGATTATGTCGCGGAGAAATACGGCAGGGATCGTGTGTCCCAGATCATTACCTACGGAACAATGGCCGCAAGAGCCGTGATTCGTGATGTGGGTCGCGTCCTGGGTCAGCCCTATGGTTTTGTCGATCGCATTGCAAAGCAGGTGCCCTTCGAGCTGGGCATCACGCTCGACAAAGCCCTGGAGCAGGAAGATGAGCTTGCCGCGATGTACAAAGACGATGAAGAAGTCCGCTCGATCATCGATCTGGCGAAATCGCTCGAAGGACTGGTCAGGAATGCGGGTAAGCACGCGGGCGGCGTCGTTATTGCGCCGAACAGGCTGACAGACTTCACACCTCTGTATTGCGAAGAGGGCGGCAAGAACGTCGTCACCCAGTTGGACAAGGATGACGTGGAAGCTGCCGGGCTCGTCAAGTTCGATTTTCTGGGCCTGAAAACGCTGACCATCATTGATTGGGCTGTGCAGATCATCAATGCGGAGCACCCCGACCTGCAACTGAATATCGCGAACATTCCATTAACCGACGCAAAGACCTTCGAGATGCTGAGGACGAGCAGTACGACGGCCATCTTTCAGCTTGAGTCACGGGGTATGCGTGACCTCGTACACCGCATGCAACCCGATCACTTCGACGATCTCGTCGCGCTGGTCGCATTGTTCCGTCCCGGGCCGCTGCAATCGGGCATGGTTGACGATTTTATTTCGCGAAAAAACGACGCAAACAAGACGAACATCGACTATCTGCATCCGGACCTGACGTCGGTTCTCAAGGAAACTTATGGTGTCATCCTTTATCAGGAACAGGTGATGCAGATCGCACAGGTGCTCGCCGGCTATACGCTCGGCGGGGCCGACCTGCTGCGCCGTGCGATGGGCAAGAAAAAGCCCGAGGAAATGGCCAAGCAGCGCGAAGTCTTTGTGAATGGTGCGGTGAAGCGCGGTGTCGCGGACTTCACGGCGACACGAATATTCGATTTGATGGAAAAGTTTGCCGCTTACGGTTTCAACAAGTCACATTCGGCTGCGTACGCATTGTTGGCGTATCAAACGGCTTATCTCAAAGCACATTATCCGGCGGCATTCACAGCGGCTGTGATGAGCGCCGATCTGGACAACACCGATCGCCTGGTGATGATTAAGGATGACTGCCGGCATATCGGGCTCGAGTTGAAGGCACCGGATATCAACGAATCCAACTATCAGTTCAACGTGGCCGGAGAGCGGTCGATCCTTTATGGCCTGGGCGCGCTAAAGGGTGTTGGCCGCAGTGTTGTCGAATCGATTATCGCCGAGCGAAACGAAAACGGCGATTTCGAAAATCTTGGTGAATTTTGCCGCCGGGTCAACCCGGAAAAACTCAACCGCAGGGCGATCGAGGCGATGATTAAATCCGGAGCGATGGACAGCTTCGGCGAGACGCGCCGCAGCATGATGCGATCTTTACCGGAAGCATTGAAGTGTGCCGTCCAGGAGGCGCATGCCCGTGCGGCTGGTCAAAACGACATGTTTGGTATCGACAAACCAGAGCATGCGACGGAATCATCACGAAATGCTGAAGTTGTCGAATGGAATGATCGTGAGCTTCTCGGTAATGAAAAGGAAGCACTCGGACTTTACCTGACCGGCCATCCATTCGATGCGGTACGCAAGGACGCACTGTTTCTGGCCGACGGCAGGCTAGGGGACATCTGTTCGGAACCGGCACCGCAGACCAGCAACGGCGAGCGAAATTATGCGCAGACCGGCCGCGAATTGACGGTTGCCGGCCTCATTATGGACATCCGAAAAAGAGGCAATCGCGTCACCGTCGTTCTGGACGACGACTCGGGCCGTCTCGAAGTAAGTTTTTTCACGGAGACCTTTCAGCAGTATCGACATTTGTTGATCAAAGATGAAATCATCGTAGTCAGCGGCACCTTGCGCTATGACGATTTCCTGACGGCCTGGCGTCTGAGCGCTAAAAACGTTTTGCATATCGATCGCGCCATCGAAGAGCAGGCAAAAAGCATGATTCTGAGCCTGGTCCCCAACGGACAGGGCGAGCACCTCCTGACCCGACTGCATGATGTATTACTGCCGTACCGGGAAGGCAATTGCGATGTTGCGGTACAGTACGTCGGTACCAACGCGGCGGCCCGACTGAATCTCGGACCGGAATGGACCGTCAGGCCGAGCCGCGAATTGCGAGACAAGCTGGCGGAATTGCTCGGCCAGAATAGTGTCAGGTTGCTCTACGCACCCGGCCGGGAAATGTTGTAGAGTCACTTTTCCCGTGCTGATAACAAACGTCCGCGCATTGCACGAAACCGCCCGAGATCATTGGCAACGATTTTAACTGGATACGAATGACGATACTTCCCTATGGTGCCACTTCGTAATTTCCGTTGGCTGTCCGCTTCGTGGCCTGCTCTCGTTGCGCCTGACGGGCTCTTCCCTCGAGCCACAGCACGCTATGGCTCTCGGTGCGGAGCCCCCTTCGGGCGAGCCGTGAAGCGGTCGTCCGCGGTGTTGCGCCTGTTGGCAGGGACGCGCCATTACCTGCGAGGCGCGCCTGGTGGTCAAGCGCTTCACGACTCGCTGGACCCATCAATATAGCCTTGTTGGATCACTGGGGTTAGGGCGTATGGATCTCAAGTTCCTGGATTTCGAACAGCCTATCGCAGAACTCGAGGCCAAGATCGAGGAGCTTCGATTTGTCGGTGATGATTCGGAAATCAGCATCAACGAAGAGGTCGCGAGGCTCAAGGGTAAAAGCGCGGCGCTGACCAAAAGCATCTTCTCAAAACTTGGTGCCTGGCAGATCGCACAGATTGCCCGCCACCCGATGCGTCCATATACGAACGACTATCTCGGGTACTTTGCGCCGGATTTTCAGGAGCTGCATGGCGACCGCATGTATGCAGATGATCCTGCGATCGTCAGCGGTGTTGGCAGGCTGGACGGCCGGTCCGTGATGTTTATCGGACATCAGAAAGGCCGCGATACCAAAGAACGTGTTCGTCGAAATTACGGAATGCCGAAACCGGAGGGGTATCGCAAGGCGCAACGCATGATGAAAATGGCAGAGAAATTTTCAATGCCCATCGTGACGTTGATTGATACGCCCGGCGCGGACCCTGGTATCGGCGCCGAAGAACGTGGACAAAGCGAAGCGATTGCTCACAGTCTGTATTTGATGGCGGGTTTACGCACGCCGATTATCAGCGTTGTAATCGGCGAAGGCGGATCAGGTGGCGCATTGGCGATTGGTGTCGGCGATCGCCTCTTGATGTTGCAGTATGCCGTCTATTCGGTCATTTCACCGGAAGGGTGTGCGTCAATTCTCTGGAAAAGTGCCGAGAAAGCCGAAGAGGCCGCTGAAGCAATGCGAATAACCGCTGGCAGCCTCGAAGATTTCGGATTTGTTGACGAGATATTACCGGAGCCGCTTGGCGGGGCCCATCGCGACCCGGCTGCTGCTGCCGAGGTTGTTCGCAATGCACTTCTGCACCACCTCGAACAACTCGATCGGCTCGATATTGATCAGCTACTCGAAGAGCGCCAGCGTCGCATCGCGGGATTTGGTCAATACAAGGAATAGCAAGAATCACGCTGGCGGGATGTTGAAAAAGTCATCCATGACTTATTTGACCACGCGCTCCGAAAATTGCGGTTCTCGGAGCGCTTACATTCTCGATGGCTGTAAGCCATTGATGTTGATGTGCCCGTCAGGACGGGCTCCTGTGCGGCGCTCGATTGATTTCTACCATGACGTTTAATTCCAAAGTCCTGTTGTCGCGCCTCGCAAAGCTCGCAGAGGGCATCGACAAGCCGCGCCGGTTTCTGGTTGCATTCAGCGGTGGTATGGATTCAACCGTGCTCCTGCATTCGCTGGCTGCATGTACTGACGAGCATCGGACGCCGATTCTGGCGATTCACATCAATCACGGTTTGCATGACGAGGCACCCGCATGGGAAGCGCATTGCCGGACTGTGGCAGCAGATCTCGACCTGCCATTTGTCAGCGAGACCGTCGAGATCGACGACAAATCGGGACTCGGTCCCGAGGCTGCAGCGAGGCAGGCCCGTTACGATGCTTTTCGACCGTTGGTCGAAGATGGAGACTGGCTTCTCAGCGCACACCACGAGGACGATCAGGCGGAGACTCTGCTGCTGAATCTGATGAGAGGCAGTGGCCTCGCCGGGCTGGCAGGAATCGGTGTCATACAGAGCTTTGCCCGAGGGATGCTTGTAAGACCGCTGCTTGGTGTCAGCGCTGCTTCGATAGAGGCTTATGCCGAAAAACATAAACTCCGCTGGATTGACGATCCCTCGAATCTCGATACGCGTTTCGACAGGAATTTCCTGCGACAGGAAATCATACCCGCGCTCGCGCGACGATGGCCCGGTGTCTCGGTGCGCCTCGGACGAAGCGCCGAACTGGCAGGCGAGGCCAGCGAACTGCTGAACGACCTGGCGCAACTGGATCTTGCCACTGTTTCGACAGGGGACAAGCCGGACCGGCTGGACATTAACGGACTGAAAGCCTTGTCAGAGAAGCGGCAACGCAATGTGTTGCGCCATGCTGCCAGAAAGTGCGGTCTGCCGGCGCCGCCGGCAACGCGTCTTCACCAGATTACCCATGAATTGATCCCGGCGCGGGAAGACGCACAACCACTGGTGGGGTGGCCCGGCGCCGAGATCAGGCGGTACCGTGACAAGCTCTACCTGCTCGCCGAGACGACGCCCGAAGAAAAACCTGCTGTGATGGAACTGATGGCGGACGGTTGCTGGCTGGATCTGGGCACCGGTAACGGTCAGATGCGTCTGGAAGCCGGTGTCGATGGTGGCATCGACCGTGGGGCCGTCAAGGGTGGACTTTCACTCAGGTATCGCCAGGGAGGAGAGGAATTCTGTCCGGCCGGTCGAAAGCGCACCCATAAACTCAAAAAACTGCTGCAGGAGGACGGTGTCGTACCGTGGATGCGCCAGTGTATTCCTCTACTGTATTCGGGCGATGATCTGGTTGCCGTCGGCGACCTCTGGGTGGCTGCGGACGTAAGCAAAGCGAACGGTTACGGCGTGCACTGGCGCAACCGTCCTGCGCTGCATTAATTCAACAATAGCCTTTACTGCAGTTTCCGTATTCATTGTTAAAGACGCAGCGATCTGTTAACTTTTAACACCGTCTTTCATCCATCGACGGGACATCTCAAGGGTTGGAAGAAAAGCGCAAATTGGCCGATTTTGGCGCCGGTTTCGTGTTTTTATTCTGACCCTTTGTTATTTCCCGCCGCCTTACTTTATAAGGGCCCGTAAATGACAGCGTATGTATTCATCACCGGCGGCGTGGTGTCCTCCCTGGGAAAGGGCATTACCTCTGCTTGTCTCGGCGCGATTCTGGAGTCCCGGGGTTTGTCGATCAGCATGATCAAGCTGGATCCGTACATTAACGTCGACCCGGGCACGATGAGCCCCTTTCAGCATGGTGAGGTTTTTGTGACCGAAGACGGTACCGAGGCTGACCTCGATCTCGGTCACTATGAACGTTTCGTTCGCACTACAACCGGACGCAACAGTAATTTCACCACCGGCCGGATATACGAGACCGTCATTGCCAAAGAGCGGCGTGGCGATTATCTCGGCGCCACGGTGCAGGTGATCCCGCACATCACCGACGAAATCAAGAAGAGCGTGAAGAAGGGCGCCGGCGATGCCGATATCTGCCTCGTTGAAATCGGCGGAACGGTGGGCGACATCGAGTCCCTGCCATTCCTGGAGGCGATTCGTCAGATGGGTATCGAACTCGGACACGATCACGTCGTCTATGTGCATTTGACGCTCGTGCCGTATATCGCAACCTCGTCCGAAATCAAGACCAAGCCTACGCAGCACTCGGTGAAGGAACTCCGTTCCATTGGAATTCAACCCGATATTCTCGTTTGCCGTTCGGAAAAGGTGCTGCCTTCCGAACACCGCAAAAAGATTGCGCTTTTCACCAATGTACCGGAAGCTGCCGTGATCTCGGCCTATGACGTCGACGACCTCTACAAAATACCAGCGATGTTGAAGGACCAGGGTCTGGACGACATTGTAACGAAGCAGTTACACCTCGATCTGCCGCCGGCCGATCTCAGTGCTTGGGACTATGTCGTCAAGGCAAAACAAAACCCGGAAAGTGAAGTCAATGTTGCGATGGTCGGCAAGTACGTCGATCTACGGGATGCTTATATCTCGCTGAGTGAAGCGCTGTTGCACGGCGGCATACACACTCGCACGCGCGTCAATATTCATTATTTCGAGTCACAACACATCGAGGACAAAGGGGTCGACTGCTTGCGCGGGATGGACGGCATCGTCGTACCCGGCGGCTTCGGTGATCGTGGCATCGAGGGCAAGATCGAGGCGGTTCGCTATGCGCGGGAGAATAAGGTGCCTTATCTTGGCATCTGCCTCGGTATGCAGGTGGCCATTATCGAAGCGGCACGCAACCTCGCGGGTCTCGAAGGCGCGCACAGCACGGAGTTCGAACGCGGCACGCCATATCCGGTAGTAGCGCTTGTCACCGAGTGGGAAACCGAGGCCGGCGAACTCGAAGAACGCAGTGAAGATTCAGAACTCGGAGGTACGATGCGTCTCGGCGCACAAAGAATAAATCTTGTTGAGGGATCGCTTGTAGCAGCGATATACGGCAAAACAACGATTTACGAGCGGCACCGGCATCGTTATGAGGTAAACAACAACTACCGCGACGTTCTCGAGAAAACAGGTATCAGGTTTACCGGCCTGTCAGTCGATAACCTGGTCGAGATGATCGAAGTACCCGATCTCCCCTGGTTCATCGCCAGCCAGTTTCACCCCGAGTTCACATCCAACCCGCGCGATGGCCATCCGTTGTTCACCGGATTCATTATCGCCGCAAGGTTTTACCACAACGGTGAGATGCCGAAGGTTGCCCAGGGATGAAGCTATGCGGTTTCGAAGCCGGTATCGACAAACCGTTTTTTTTGATTGCGGGAACCTGTGTCGTCGAAAGTGAGTCGATGGCGGTCGACACGGCCGGGCATTTGAAGGCAATCTGCGCCGAACTGGGGATTCCGTTCATCTACAAGTCATCGTTCGACAAGGCCAATCGAAGCTCGAAGGACGGCTACCGCGGTCCCGGCCTGGAAGAAGGGCTGCGCATTTTGGGCGAAGTCAGGAAACAGCTTGACGTCCCCGTGCTGACGGATGTCCATGAAGATACGCCGATGGCAGAGGTTGCATCGGTCGTGGACGTGCTGCAGACGCCCGCGTTCCTGTGCCGGCAAACCAATTTCATCTTGAAAGCTGCCAGCCAGGGGAAGCCCGTCAATATCAAGAAGGGCCAGTTTCTTTCGCCCTGGGAAATGCACAATGTGGTTGCCAAGGCGAAATCCACGGGCAATGAAGACATCATGGTCTGTGAACGCGGTTTTTCCTTCGGCTACAACAACCTGGTCTCGGACATGCGCAGTCTCGCGATACTTCGCACAACCGGGTGCCCGGTTGTCTTCGATGCAACGCACTCCGTGCAGTTGCCCGGCGGCAAAGGCAGCGCTTCGGGCGGGGAGCGGGAATTCATTCCGGTACTCGCGAGGTCGGCGATCGCCGCCGGTGTGGCTGGCCTTTTCATGGAGACACATCCGGATCCCGACAAAGCGTTAAGCGACGGACCGAACGCCTGGCCACTCGATAAAATGGCAGCACTGCTGGAGACGCTCAAGGCCATAGACGACGAGGTCAAGAAGGCCGACTTCCAGGAAGCGGAGTACGGGCTCGGCGGTTGATTTCCTGATTTCATTGATAACGACAAGGGATCCGGGCGCCGCGTAGCTGCGTCGTAGGAGCGGCTTTTTGTACATGGATGTACTTATATCGCGGAGCGCAGGATGCGCGAGAGCGATGCAGCCGCGATACCACATATACCAGCCCGAGCAATCGGGCCTGCTACGATGCCCCTATGAGATTCATCCCATAAATGTGGATATTTCATCGGAGAAAACATGATCAAGATTGCAGATATTCGAGCACGGGAAATTCTCGATTCCCGCGGTAACCCGACGGTCGAAGCAGATGTGCGTCTCGACGACGGCAGTCTGGGGCGCGCCGGCGTACCGTCGGGCGCCTCGACCGGCACACGTGAGGCGGTCGAGCTTCGTGACGGTGACAAGGCCAGATACCTCGGCAAAGGCGTGCAAAAAGCGGTCGCCAATATCAACGGCGTTATTCGGGATGCCTTGCTCGCCGGGACATTCAGCGATCAGCGTGCCGTCGATGAGAAGATGATCGAGCTCGATGGCAGCGACAACAAGAAAAACCTGGGTGCGAATGCGTTGCTTGGCGTCTCACTGGCGGTCGCGAAGGCCGAAGCGCAGTCAAAAGGTATTTCCCTGTTTCGGCATCTCGGCAACAGCACGACGATGCCGGTACCGACAATGAACATCATCAACGGCGGGGCGCACGCCAACAACAGCATCGACATCCAGGAATTCATGATTTTGCCGGTCGGTGCGCCCAGCTTTGCCGAGGCGCTCAGGTACGGTGCGGAGATTTTTCACTCGCTCAAGGATGTTTTGCTGGGAATGAAGCTGAATACCGCTGTTGGCGATGAAGGCGGATTTGCGCCGGACCTGCCGTCGAACCGGGCCGCGCTCGACACGATCATCGAGGCAACAGAGCGAGCAGGTTTCAGCATGGGAAAAGACATCCTGCTGGGCCTCGATGTTGCCAGTTCGGAGTTTTTCGTGGACGGCCGTTACCGGCTGGCTTCCGAGGGGCGCGACTTCGACGCGGCCGGATTCTGCGAATTCCTGGCCGAACTCGTCGATGCCTACCCGATTATTTTTTTGGAAGACGGCATGGACGAGGGAGACTGGGACGGCTGGCGCCTGCTCACCGAGAGGCTTGGCGAGCGCGTGCAGCTCGTCGGCGATGATATTTTTGTCACTAACACGAAAATTCTGAGCCGCGGAATCGAGCAAAAAATCGCCAATTCGGTATTGATAAAACCTAACCAAATCGGTACCTTATCGGAGACTTTTGATGCAATTACTATGGCGGTCGAGGCAGACTACACAGCAGTCATCTCTCACCGCTCCGGGGAAACATCTGACAGTACGATCGCAGACATCTCGGTCGGGACCCGGGCGACACAGATCAAGACCGGGTCGCTGTCACGATCGGACCGGATCAGCAAGTACAACCAGCTGTTGCGCATCGAAGAGGAACTGGGTAGCGCGGCCCGATATGCCGGACGGCAGGCATTTTCGGTCAAAGTACCTTGATTGATTGGGATTTTGGGGACAAATCTTGCGAAGCAGGAGCTGGATACTGTCAATTTTGGCCATTCTCGGGCTTATGATGCAGGCAAAGCTGTGGCTGTCCGATGACGGCTATGGCAAGACCCGGGAGCTGCGGCTAGCCGTATCGCTGCAGCGTCAACAGAATCAGGTCCTCAAAGACAGGAATTCGGACCTCGAGGCGGAAATGCTCAATCTGAAGCACGGCCATGAGGCGGCGGAAGAAAGGGCACGTACGGACCTCGGGATGATTGGCCGCAATGAAACTTTCTACCAGGTGGTACCTGCCTCTGGCACGCCGAAGTCAGAGTGACTGAGTATGCGCTGCCGAACTGGCAACGCGCCATCGGCGAGCCGGTCCTTGCCTGCCGGATCAAAAAGGAAAACGCCGACTTTCAGCTAAGCGAGCGACTCGGTTTCGGGCTGTCCGGAGACGGCGAGCACGATTACCTGCAAATTGAAAAAGAGGGCGCAAACACGAGTTGGGTTGCCAGCGGTCTTGCCAGATTCGCCGCTATTGCTGTATCCGATGTGGGCTTCGCCGGCTTAAAGGACCGCCACGCAGTTACAACGCAATGGTTCAGCGTACGACGGCCTGCCGGTCACAGAGCGGACTGGCTGAAACTCGATCTCGAAGGCGTTCGCGTCCTGCAGGTGGACCGTCATCGGCGCAAACTTCGTCGTGGCGCGCATTCGGGCAATGATTTTCGCATCGCGCTTAGAAATCTCACCGAGACAGGTGATGGCCTGCGCGAACGACTGATGGAAGTACGGGATGGGGGCGTGCCGAATTATTTCGGCGAACAGCGCTTCGGTCACGACGGCGGCAATCTTGCTCTGGCGCGCGATCTTTTTGCAGGCCAGCGACTTTCACGCGGCAAACGAAGCATCGCTTTGTCTGCCGCACGGTCATTTCTCTTTAATCAAATCCTCCAGGAAAGGGTAAGGAACGGCACATGGAACACCCTGCTACCCGGTGACTGCGCCAGTCTCGATGGCAGCGGCAGTTTTTTTTCTGTCGCCGGTATTGATAGCGAACTCGAGCGCCGCAGCGATGAACTCGACATTCACCCCAGCGGTGCGCTGTGGGGTGCCGGTGATTTGCAAACCGGCGCTAAGGTCGCGGAACGCGAAGAAACGGTTGTTAATCGCTTTCCGGAATTCATGCGCGGTCTTGTCAATAAACGGGTTCAGCAGGCCAGACGGGCGCTGCGCCTGGCAGTCCGGAGTTTTACCTGGGAACGGGATGGCGACACAATATGGCTGCGGTTTTTCCTCACGCGCGGCGGGTTCGCGACAGCCGTGCTGAGGGAAATCGTTAACTACGAATCGTAGGAATTTAATAGGCGTCATTTTTTGATGGGGTCGTATCTATTTTTTTCTGGGAAAAGACAGAAAAAAATAGATACGACCCCATCAAAATTACATTGGGGTCGAACCGCTAAGGACGCTTAGCGGTTCGACCCCTAAAGAACGACCCCTAAGAATATCGCCAACTAACTTTTTCTAAGCAGGACATAGACTGCGCCCGTACCGCCATCGACCTGGCGGGCGGAGACGAACGCCAGGACGGTGTTCCATTGCCTGAGCCAGGTGTCGACCTTGCGTTTCAAGACCGGACCTCGTTCGCCGGATCCCAGTCCTTTACCATGGATGACGCGTACACAAAGGTGACCGCGATCGACACTCCTGTCGACGAATTCGGCGAGCACTGTTTTTGCCTCGGCCGCCGTCAGTCCGTGCAGATCGATCTGGGATTGCACGCTGAAGCCGCCCCGGGTCAACTTGCGAAAGCTGCGGCGACCTACCGACGAGCTTCGATACGAGAGGTTCTCCCGGCTGTCGGGTTTCATGGACTCGACATCCGCCTCCAGACTTTCGCGCAATACCTCCCGTTCATCGCGTCTCCTGAATCTGGCCCTGGGCGTGGGGCGACTCGGTAACGGCAGAACGGCATCCTGATTCAATGGCCTGGCATCCGACATCAGGCGTCGAAAGAGGCCGACATCGTCGTCGTGCAGAGGCGCTGGCGGTGACTGGCTGTCATCGTCCTTATTTGGCAAGGTCGGTCTCTGTAACGCACCGCTATGGCGGGCAGGGAACTTTGAGTATAGTGAGCGCGGCTTGCATAACCAACAAACGGGCCCGCTTGTAAGAATCGGACTCGTATTCAGGACGGAGAAATCAGTCAGGCATGGACGTATTGTGAAGATTCTGGTCAGCAACGATGATGGCTATCTGGCTACCGGTATTACATTGCTCGCAGACGCGCTTGCCGAGATAGCGGAAGTTGTCGTCGTCGCTCCCGATCGAAATTACAGTGGTGCCAGCAATTCCCTGACGCTGGATGCACCACTTCGAATCCACGAGGTGAGGGACGGTCGGTATTTCGTCAACGGCACACCGTCTGATTGCGTTCACCTCGCCTTGTCCGGCTTTCTGGATTTCGAGCCCGATATCGTCGTCTCGGGCGTCAATCACGGCGCGAACCTCGGTGACGATGTTATTTACTCCGGCACGGTCGCGGCCGCGATGGAGGGCCGCTTTCTTGGTTTTCCGGCAATTGCCGTGTCACTCGTGGGGCACCGGCGCGGCCAGTTCGACTCCGCGGCGACGGTTGCCCGCGACCTGGTGCAACGACTGCAGGAGGATCCTCTGCCCAACGATGTGATACTGAACGTCAATGTGCCTGACCGGCCCTACGAAGAGCTGACGGGTGTTCAGGCGACACGGCTTGGTTTCAGGCACCGTTCTGAACCGTTGATCAAGACCAAAGATCCCCGGGACAGGACGATTTACTGGATTGGCCCGGCCGGGCCGGGTCAGGACGCGGGGCCGGGCACGGATTTCGCAGCCATCGAACAAGGAGCCGTATCCGTCACGCCGCTCAAGGTAGACCTGACCTGGCACGAGGTAATGCCGCAGATCGGTGACTGGCTCAGCAAATGATCGATCAAAATCCGGACATTCGTGGCATTGGAATGACATCGGCGCGTACGCGTGACCGGCTGGTACGGCGCCTTCAGGACTCCGGCATACGGTCGACCGAGGTTCTTGAGCAGATCCGCAATGTTCCGCGTCACCTGTTCGTCGATGAGGCGTTGGCGAGCCGGGCCTATGAAGACACGGCGCTGCCGATCGGCCTGGGACAGACAATCAGTCAGCCGTATGTCGTTGCCAAGATGACCGAGGCATTGCTGCAGGGATTCGAGGGCGATCGCGTACTCGAGATAGGCACGGGCTGTGGTTACCAGACGGCAATGCTGGCGCCACTCGTCAAGGAGATCTACACCGTGGAGCGCATACCCGAACTGCTGAAAAAGACCAAGCAACGCTTGCGACAACTGGATATCTACAATGTCCACTATCGCCTGGCCGATGGCTGGGAGGGCTGGCCAAAATACGGCCCTTATGACGGGATCATCGTTGCGGCAGCAGCGCCGGAGCTACCGGAAAAACTCCTGCAGCAGCTTAGCGATGGCGGCCGGATGGTCATCCCGGTCGGCCCAGCAGGCCGGCAGGAGCTGTTCAAAGTGACCAGGAAGAATGAGCACTATGAGCAGCTGTCGCTGGGTCTGGTGAGTTTCGTTCCGCTTGTTCATGGAAAATAGGCGAAGCAAATTCCATGACCCAGTTTCCTGAACCAGCGTTGCAACTTCGGATCTGCTGATCTTGCGCCTGTTTGCTCCCCTGTATGACCGCGTGCTGTCATGGGCAGGCCACCGGCACGCGGAGCGATATCTGGCCGTTTTGAGCTTCGCCGAATCCTCGTTCTTCCCGATTCCGCCGGACGTCATGCTGGCCCCGATGTGTCTCGCGCAAAGGGCGCGTGCCTGGCGGTTTGCTTCCGTGACGACCGTAACGTCGCTGGCAGGTGGAATCGCCGGTTACGCGATCGGCTACTATTTGCTGGAGGCGATCGAGCCCTGGCTGCATGAGATGGGATACTGGCCGGCGTACCTCAACGGCCGGCAGTGGTTCGACGAGTGGGGAGTCTGGGCCGTTTTTGTCGCAGGATTTTCACCGATCCCCTATAAGATCTTCACGATCTCTGCCGGCGCCGCTGTACTCGATTTCCCCGGCTTCGTTATTGCATCGCTGATCGGTCGCGGCGCGCGATTTTTCCTTGTTGCCGGGCTGATCGTCGCCGGTGGACAGCGAATGGCCGATGCGCTGCCAAAATATGTTGAGCGTATCGGCTGGTTGCTTGTCCTACTGGCAATAGTAATCGGCGGCATCATCTTTCAAATGGAATAACGCGGCTATGACCGTAGGTCCCTGTTACTCCCTGAGAATCATCGTGGCGATGGGTGGATTGCTTCTCATCGCTGCCTGCGGGCCGAAGACCCGCTGGGATCACACGCCCCGTGACCAGCATATCGTTCGCTCCGACGAGACGCTTTTCACGATCGCCTGGCGATACGGCGAAGATCCCCGCGACCTGGCGCGCTGGAACAATCTCGGTGACGGCACGCTGATTTACCCGGGTCAGGTCATTCGCCTGACGCCGCCTGCCGGGGGGCGCCGCTCATCCTCCACATCGACTTCCAAACCGGCCGGCAAGCGGCCCTTGCCGCCGGTCCCGACACAAGCGGCACCACCCTGGGGCTGGCCCGCCACGGGCAAGGTCATGGTCGAATTTGGCGACCGGCCGGGCAGCGGCACCGGCATTCTGGTCGACGGGTCGATCGGTCAGCCCATCAAGGCCGCGGCAACCGGGTCCGTCGTGTATGCGGGCAGTGGACTAATTGGTTACGGAGAGCTTATTATCCTGAAGCACAACGACACCTACCTGAGTGCGTACGGGCATAATGCGTCGCTACTGGTCAAAGAGGGCCAGGCCATAAAAAAAGGTCAACGAATAGCGACGATGGGTGAGGGGCCGGGAGGCAAGCCGCGACTGCATTTTGAAATCAGGCGCAATGGCAAGCCGGTTAACCCGCGACAGTATCTGCCGGCGAGATAATTCGACTTGACCGTCAAATAACGTCCTCGTGGTCTGCTCCCGAAATGGCGAGGTTTGGACTTGTGGGCGAGCTGCGATTTTCCAGTGCATCGACCGGACGTCAGCGGGGGCCTGGACCGGACTCGGCTCCTGAGAATCGCCCGCATGCATCCCGCTACGCGAATCGCAGCATCGATCCCACCTGCATTTACCTGAACGAGATCGGCGTGTCGCCGCTCCTGACGCGCTCAGAGGAGGTCAAATTCGCGCGCCGGATCGGAAAAGGTGACGAGACCGCCCGGCATCGCATGATTGAAAGCAATCTTCGCCTGGTCGTGAAAATTGCACGCCGCTATATCAATCGTGGGCTGCCGCTTCTGGACCTCATTGAAGAAGGCAATCTCGGGCTGATTCACGCCGTCAAGAAGTTCGATCCAGAACGCGGTTTTCGCTTTTCGACTTATGGCACATGGTGGATTCGCCAGACCATCGAGCGCGCGATCATGAACCAGTCACGCACGGTTCGATTGCCTATCCACGTGATCAAGGAGATCAATGCCTGTGTTCGTGCATCACGGCGCCTGCGACAGGTCCGGGACAGCCATCCAACGGCGGCAAACATTGCCGACTACCTGGGCAAAGACATAGCCGATGTCGAAAGGCTGCTGGCATTACACGAGCGCGTCACGATCCGCTCGAGCAGTGCCGATGATGAGCGCGCAGCACTCGATTCGTTGCCGGCGAGACACGATGCCGAACCCGCACAATGTGCCCAGCAGGAACGGGTCAATGCGATCCTCGATACATGGGTATTCAAGCTGAGCAACAAACAACGGGCCGTCGTTGAATGGCGATTCGGCTTGCACGGCTATCGTCGCCTGACGCTGGAGGAGATTGGCAGAGAGATCGGGGTGACCCGGGAGCGGGTTCGCCAGATTCAGCTCGATGCCCTGGGAAACCTGCGCAGCATGATGGAGAGCCACGGTATTTTCGGCGATTCGATGCTCGACTGATTGGGGTCGAACCGCTAAGAACTCCTGGCGGTTCGACCCCAATCTCGGGACAGACCCCGGGACAGACCCCGGGACAGACCCCGGGACAGACCCCGGGACAGACCCCTTGTTGGGGTACGCGTCGCCGTTTACTGCTTGACGATCAGCACCGCCGCGACCCGGCGGCCCTCGCTGATAAGAATATTGAAGGTGCGGCATGCGGCGGCCGTGTCCATCGTCTCGAGACCGATACCGCGCCGGGCCAGGGAAAAGACGAGTTCGCGAGGCGGAAAAACGGACAACGGGCCCGTGCCGAGCAAGATCAGCTCCGGTTCCGATGCGAGCAGCGGCTCGAAATCGTCCTCGGTCAACTCCTCGATGACTGACGCCTGCCAGTCGTGCATGATTTCATCGGCCGTGAGCGCGATGTTATCGCGCACGAGTTTGTCGCCGACCTGGATCGCCCCCGGTTCGACGTGGCGAATCGTGACCTTGGAAATCTGATGTCTGGTAAATTTCAAGGAGCTGTCCGATACAGTTCGTTGCTTGTCCGTCCCGGCAGATTCGTTACCATGCCCCGGACCGCGGCATGTTTCCTGGCCGCCGCATCATCATACAAAGATGTGCTGCGCGACGGAAAGAAACTTGTTATGCCGGCGATGAAAAGGTTTTAAGTGCTTGAAGGATAAAGAGAAAAACAGAAAGGCAATCGTCGTGCTACCGCCGGCAATGGGCGGGCGCATCAGCAGTGACACAGACCGTCGCTGGCTTTCCCGCTCGCCGCTGCGGGTTTCCGAGTCACCCCGGGAGATATTCGCGAGGGTGCTGTCGGCGGCCGGCTTGTCACCGGTCGAGGAGGGACTGGCGGCGCTCAGACTATGGGGCCAGACCGGCGATCGGCCGAACGTATGGGTCGCTGCCGCCGACCCGGTCTACCTGGAAGCGAGGCTGGATCATCTTTGCCTGTACGCGCTCACAGGAGCGCAGTGGCCCGGGTCGGATTTGCCGGCCATTTTCGACTTCCTGCAGAAGTCGCTGGGCGATGATACGACCTTCGCGTTTGTGCGCGTCGGCAAATACGGTTATCTGCGGGGCGACGAGGCGATGGCAACTGCATCGGTATCGGCAGCGGCCATTGACGGCCAGGAGCCGGACGAATACATGCCGTCCGGCGAGTCCGCGGCCGCCTATCACAGGCTGTCCAGCGAAATGCAGATGTGCCTCCACGAGCACGAGATCAATCTGCGGCGTGAAGCGCAGGGCTTGATGCCGGTCAATTCGGTCTGGTTCTGGGGCGGTGGCAAGGCGCCGCAGCAAAAGGCGCAACAGATGCCGCCGTTGTTTGGCGATGACCCGCTGTTCAAGGGCTACTGGGAAAGTCGCACAGGGGTCATGGAGCCGTGGCCGGGGAATTTCACGAGATGTCTCGACGTTGCAGTCAAAGATCTCGTTGTCGTGACCCCGGCATCTGACAAGGACGGTGATGCGCTTGCAGCGTATTTCGATGAGCTTCGGGAATTGTTGAGAACCGGTCGGCTGAATAAGCTGGTCTTGTTGTTTCGCGACGGATTGACAGCCGAAGTTGGTCGATTCGACGCTTTTCGCGTGTGGCGCCGCTTATCGGAGCTGTTGTAAAACATCAACAATGATTCCATACCGGCCACTGCAGACAAGACGCGTGCCAGAACAGTCTGTGCTCGATGCGCTTCACGATTTCGATCCCGTGCTCGCACGCGTCTATGCTGCGCGCGGTATCTCCGCCCCGGAGGAACTGGACCACAGCCTGAACAAGCTCGCGCCGATCAGCGCATTGAACGGGGTTGCCGATGCCGTCGATCTGCTCCGTCAGTTTCGCGACAGGCATGTCACCGTAATCGGTGATTTCGATGCCGATGGTGCGACCAGTACGGCACTCGTTCTCCGTTGCCTTCGGGATTTCGGATTTGCGAATGTCGATTATCTGGTGCCGAATCGATTCGAGTTCGGTTACGGGCTGACACCGGAAATAGTGCGTGTAGCTGCCGGGCGGTCGCCGGCCTTGCTGATCACAGTAGATAACGGCGTCTCCAGCATCGCCGGTGTTGCCGAGGCTGAACGCCTTGGCATCCCGGTGCTGATTACCGATCACCACCTGCCCGGCACTGAATTGCCCGACGCGGCAGCAATGGTCAATCCGAATCTTTCTGACAGCGGTTTTCCCAGCCGGCACCTGGCCGGCGTGGGTGTCGCGTTTTATCTGATGGCGGCGCTCGGGCGGACTCTCGAGTCAGAAGGTGTCGAAGGCGCGGCAAGGAAACCGGCGACCTATCTCGATCTCGTGGCATTGGGTACCGTCGCTGATGTCGTTGCGCTCGATCACAACAATCGCATCCTGGTCAGGCAGGGACTGGAACGGATACGGGCCGGCAAAGCGGTGCCAGGCATACAGGCACTGTTGAAGCAGTCGGGCCGCGCGATTGGGCGCACCGTAAGCTCGGATCTGGGCTTCGTTGTCGGCCCAAGGCTGAATGCCGCAGGGCGACTCGAAGACATGTCGATCGGTATCGAATGTCTGCTCACTGACGACTCCGCATTGGCTGACAGGTATGCCGCGACCCTGGACCGCATCAACAGTGAACGACGGCACATTGAAACGAAAATGCGTGACCAGGCCTTCGCCTATGTCGATGCCATGGATGATCGACGCCTTCCCGCCTGTGTGTGTCTCTATGACGAGTCGTGGCACCAGGGAATCGTCGGCCTGATCGCATCCCGCGTGCGCGAGCGCTGTCATCGCCCGGTCATTGCATTTGCGCGCGATGACGGGGGCGAGCTAAAAGGATCTGCGCGTTCGGTCCCGGGCGTGCATATACGGGATTTGCTTGAGTCCGTTGCGACGACGCGTCCCGGCCTGATATCCAAATTTGGTGGGCATGCGATGGCGGCGGGCCTGAATCTCCCGCAGGAGCATTTTACCGAGTTTTCCGATTGTGCATCCCAACAAATAAAGCGGCTTTATCCAACGGCCGATTTCAGCGGTGCGTTGCTGACCGACGGCACGCTGCCGCCGGGTTCCATGAATTTGCAATTCGCGGGCCTGCTGCGTGAATCCGGACCATGGGGCGCCGGGTTTCCGGAACCGATGTGGAGTGGCGAATTCTCCGTCGTCGATCAGCGGGTCGTTGGCGAGAATCACCTGAAAATGCGCGTCCAGCCCGCCGATGGCGGGACCGTGATCGACGCGATCGCATTCAACCAGGCGGGCTTGCCACTCCGAGGCCTCGTCAACCTGGCTTATCGCCTCGACGTAAACGAGTTCCGTGGCGTCGAGACAGCGCAGTTGATCGTGGAACAAATAGTCCCGTGTTAAGATGCCGCGTTTTGCGCAGCATGCTGATGAAATAGTCGGCCTGATCGTTGAATGGAAGCAAAATGGAAACTGGCCAGATAAAACTGAAGATCACCGACCTGTCGGAACGCACGACAGCGTTAAGGGGGTATCTTTGACTATGAAGGCAAGGCCGAGCGCCTGGCGGAAGTGCGCCGGGAACTCGAAGACCCGGATATCTGGAACAAACCCGAACGCGCGCAGTCGCTGGGGATAGAGCGGGCCCAACTCGAGAAAGTGGTCGATGCGCTCGATGAGCTTCCAAGCGGGCTTAACGATGCCGATGAGCTTTTGAGCCTGGCCATCGAGGAGGACGATGATTCGACGGTCCGGGAAATCGCTGCTGATCTCGAGGGCCTCGAGCAGCGCATCGCCGGGCTCGAGTTTCGCCGCATGTTCAGCGGCGAGATGGACGACAGCAACGCGTTTGTCGATATTCAGTCAGGTGCCGGCGGTACCGAAGCCCAGGACTGGGCGGAAATGCTTCTGCGTATGTACCTGCGCTGGGCGGATTCACATGGTTATCAAACGGAGGTCATCGAAGCGTCCGCCGGCGAAGTCGCCGGCATTAAAAGCGCGACCGTACGGGTCGCGGGCGAGTATGCGTACGGCTGGTTGCGAACCGAAACCGGCGTGCACCGCCTGGTCAGAAAATCTCCTTTCGATTCCGGCAATCGCCGCCACACCTCGTTCGCCAGCGTTTTCGTATCGCCCGAAGTAGACGACGATATCGATATCGAAATCAATCCTTCGGATCTGCGGATCGACGTCTATCGTGCAAGTGGCGCTGGCGGTCAGCACGTCAATCGCACAGAATCCGCAGTGCGGATCACGCACATGCCGACGCATACCGTCGTGCAATGTCAGAACGACCGCTCGCAACACAAGAACAAAGCAACGGCAATGAAACAGCTGAAAGCAAAACTTTATGAGCTCGAACTGCACAGACGTCGTGCAGAAGCGTCGAAAGTAGAGGAAGGCAAAGCAGATGTTGGATGGGGAAATCAGATAAGGTCATACGTTCTGGACCAGAGCAGGATCAAGGATCTGCGAACCGGGATTGAGACCGGCAACACCCAGGCCGTCCTTGATGGCGGACTGGATCAATTCATCGAGGCCAGCCTGAAGCAGGGGCTCTAGTGGTTCAACAAGGTCATTGTGAACGATAAGAAAAAAAACAATCCGGAAGAAAGTGCGCTGATTGCCGAGCGTCGACGCAAACTTTCAGAATTACGCAAGGCCGGCAACGCTTTCCCGAATGACTTCCGGCGAAACGCACTTGCCGAAGAGTTGCACCAGGCCTATGGCGAACATGAGGACCCTGGCCTGCGCGCGCAGGTCATCGAAGTGAAGGTCTCAGGCCGCATGATGGTCAAGCGTGTGATGGGCAAGGCCAGCTTCATCAAAGTCCAGGACCGGACCGGGCAGATCCAGATCCGACTCGAGCGCGACCGGCTCGCCGATGGCCTTTACCAGGATTTCAAGAAATGGGATGTCGGCGACATCATCGGCGTCTCGGGAACCCTGTTCAAGACCAAGACCGGGGAACTGACCGTAATGGCCGACGATGTGCGGCTGCTTACAAAGTCGTTACGGCCATTGCCGGAGAAATTCCATGGCCTGGCGGACCGGGAAATACGATACCGGCAGCGTTATGTCGATCTGATTATGAGCGAGGACAGCCGCCGCCTGTTCCGGTTGCGTTCGGAGCTGATCGCCTACATCCGTGCGTTCCTCGATGCGCAGGATTTTCTGGAAGTCGAAACACCGATGATGCAGACGGCGCCGGGCGGTGCTATCGCAAGACCATTTACGACGCACCACAAGGCGCTCGACATGCAACTCTATATGAGAATCGCGCCGGAGCTGTTTTTGAAGCGCCTCGTCGTCGGTGGGTTTGAACGGGTCTATGAAATCAACAGGAGCTTCCGCAACGAGGGAATGTCGACGCAGCACAATCCCGAGTTCACGATGCTCGAACTCTATCGAGCCTATGCCGACTACCAGGACCTGATCGAGATGATCGAGGCCTTGCTGCGCGGCATGTCGGAATCTCTGCTCGGTGAATCAAAACTGCGATATCAGGGCGAGGAATACGATTTTTCGAAACCATTTGCGCGCATGACCGTGGAAGAGGCGATCATCAAATATAACCCGGAGATAGACAAAGATGCGTTGCGTGACTTCAGTTACCTGAAAGGTATCGCTGACAAACTTGGCATCGATGTGAAACAGAGTTATGGCAGTGGCAAACTGCAGATCGAGATATTCGAAAAAACCTGCGAAGCGAAGCTGCTTGAGCCGATATTCATTACCGCGTATCCGACGGAAGTGTCGCCGCTGTCGAGATGCAATGACGACGATCCATTCATCACAGACCGCTTCGAACTTTTTATTGCTGGTCGTGAAATCGCGAACGGCTTCTCGGAACTGAATGATTCGGAGGATCAGGCGGAGCGATTCAAGGCGCAGGCGGCGAGTCGGTCGGCCGGTGACGACGAGGCGATGTCCTACGACGCAGACTATATTCGGGCACTCGAATACGGTATGCCGCCCACGGCCGGCCTTGGGCTGGGCATAGACCGGCTTGTCATGTTATTCACGGATTCACCATCCATTCGGGATGTGCTTCTGTTCCCGCATATGCGGCCCGAGACTTTCAATTAATAAACGGTGCCCCGGGGCGCCTTATGGCTTTGTTGATTCGCCCGTCCAGACGGGCGATGACCCGACATGCGGGCAACTCAGGAATCTGGTAGCGCGTACGGCATAGCCACCGGCGTCACTGCCACACCGTTGACAAAAAGTTCCTTGTCACGCATTTCCACGGGCGTTACGGCCAGTAAATCTTCGCCACTGACGTTGAGCACCCGACCGGCGTCTTTTTCTCCATCGGTCAATTTGTCACCGACCGCAACTGTTCCACCCGTCCGGTAGCGCATCAGTCGACGCTTGCTGCTGCCGAGAAACTTGGTCCTTGCGACGACTTCCTGTCCGGTGTAACAACCTTTGTCGAAACTGACCGCGCCGAGCAGATCGAGGTTCAGCATATGCGGCGTATACTTTTCGGCTTGATCGCCAAGGATTTCCGGAATGCCGGCGCGAATCTTTGCACCACGAAGGAAGTCTGGCGGGGCCGGCGATGTTGCCTGGAATCCGGCTTTCTCCAGATCCGCTCCAAAGCCCATCAGTTCGACGCATTGCTCCTCGATACCGATATTGACGGCAATGAGTCCATGAGCGATGCGGCAGGCATTGATTTCCTGTCCGGGCCGCAAATCGAGCTTCTCGAGTTGCTCCAGATCCTCGCCTGTATTCAATATCAGGCAGGTCCAGTCGGCGTCGGCAACTTCGAGGCTGACATCTGCGCGCAGGCGATAGATGGTCAGCCGCTCGCAAACAGCAGCCGCTGCCGAGGCTGGCAGCACGAGGCCGTAGCCATCGTCGGTCATCAGGATCCGCAGCAGGGAGATTACGCGGCCTTTCGGGTTGCACCATGCAGCAGGGAGACTTCCCGTCTGGGCCAGACGCTCCATGTCCTGGGTCAGTTGCCCCTGAAGAAATTCGCCGGCGTCGCTCCCGGCGATGCGGATCAATTTGTAAACCTCAGCTGACATACTTCAATCCGTTTAATTCCGACCTGCACAAGCCTACACAGTCTGGCATACTTCCCGCATGTCCGACACTACCAGCGAATCACTTGAAAAGACCGATGCCGGCAAGACCGACAGCGCGAATAATAACGCGGAAACACAGCGGGAAGGCAGCAAACCGGTGAAGGAAATCGGCGGCAGAGACGGCCCTGACCCGACCCGTTACGGCGATTGGGAAAAAGCTGGCCGGTGCGTCGACTTTTAGAATCCTCGAAAGAATAATATGAATAAATCCGGCCGACCTTTGTCGCCACACGTATCAATTTATCGCTGGCCGATAACGATGACGCTTTCTATCCTGCACCGGGTCACCGGTGTGGCGCTGTCGGTCGGGCTCATTGTCTTGACGATCTGGCTGGTCGCCTTGTCGACGGGTGCAGCAGCTTACGAGCAAATTACCGCATTAATGCAGTCAATTGTCGGCCGCCTGTTGTTGGCGGGCTTTAGTTTCGCGTTTTTCTTTCACTTGTGTAACGGCGTTCGACATCTCTTCTGGGACGTCGGTAAGGGATTTGAAATACGTCAGGCAAACGCATCGGCCTGGTCGGTCGTTTTGGCGACGAGTGTCCTGACGCTTGGGCTTTGGCTGGCACTGTAGGTTCCAGGGAAAAATGGAATGAGTCTGCGTTCTCCGCTTGGTCGTGTTCTGGGACTCGGATCTGCGAAAGAGGGAAGCAGTCACTGGTGGGCGCAGCGGATGACGGCCGTTGCCCTGGGTTTTCTGAGCACGTGGTTTCTGATATCGATCCTTTTGCTCGACAACCTGCAATTCGATGTTGTCTCCGCATGGGCCGGCAGGCCGTTCAACAGCATTCTGCTGCTTTTGACGACTGCAACGCTCGCTTATCACTCCAAGCTGGGCGTGCAGGTGGTCATTGAAGACTACGTGCACGGGCCGGCTATCAAGGTCTTCTCCCTGGTCATGAGCAATTTCACGCACATACTGCTGGCGGCAGCGGGCGTGTTCGCCGTACTAAAAATCGGCTTCGGTGCCCCATGAGCGATGTCGAGTTTATCGATCATAGTTACGACGTCGTTGTGATCGGGGCGGGCGGCGCCGGCTTGCGGGCGACCATTGGTTTGGCCGAGGCCGGTTTTGCAACCGCGTGTATCACCAAGGTCTTCCCCACACGCAGTCATACGGTGGCGGCCCAGGGTGGCATCAGTGCCGCACTCGGCAATATGGGAGAAGACGACTGGCGCTGGCACATGTACGACACGATAAAAGGTGCCGACTGGCTGGGTGACCAGGACGCAATCGAATACATGTGCAAGGAAGCGATGGATGCCGTGATCGAGCTGGAACATTATGGCGTGCCGTTTTCACGGACCGAAGACGGACGCATTTATCAGCGTCCGTTTGGCGGCATGACAACGCATTTCGGCGAAGGCACGGCACAACGCACCTGCGCAGCGGCGGATCGGACCGGCCACGCGATGTTGCATACCCTGTATCAGCAATCGCTGAAGCACGATGCCGGCTTTTATATCGAATACTTCGCCATTGACCTGATCATGGAAGACGGCGTTTGCCGCGGTGTCGTGGCGCTGGACCTTGCAGAAGGGCGTTTGCATCGTTTTCGCTCGCACCGGGTCATACTGGCCACAGGTGGATATGGTCGCTCGTATTTCTCATGCACGTCCGCTCATACCTGCACCGGTGATGGCAATGCGATGGTGCTTCGTGCGGGATTACCGCTGCAGGATATGGAATTTGTGCAGTTTCACCCGACTGGAATCTATGGTGCGGGCATGCTGATCACTGAAGGTTCCCGCGGCGAAGGTGGCTATCTGACCAATTCGGACGGGGAGCGTTTCATGGAGCGATATGCGCCGAACGCGAAGGATCTCGCCTCCCGTGATGTCGTGAGCCGCGCAATGACGGTCGAAATTCGTGAGGGCCGCGGCGTTGGTGTGGAGAAGGATCATATTTATCTTCACCTTGAGCATCTCGGACCGCAGGTCATCGAGGAGCGCCTGCCCGGCATTGCCGAAACTGCCCGGATATTTGCCGGTGTTGATATCAGCAAGGCGCCGATTCCCGTCTTGCCCACTGTCCACTACAACATGGGCGGAATACCGGCCAATTACAAAGGCCAGGTCGTGACAAGCAAAGATGACGACGCCGAAACCGTCGTGCCGGGACTGATGGCCGTCGGCGAAGCCGCCTGTGTGTCCGTACACGGCGCCAACCGTCTGGGGTCGAATTCACTGCTCGACCTGGTTGTTTTCGGCAGGGCGGCCGCGCTGCATTGTGCCGAGACGATGACCACGGGCCAGCGACACCAGCCACTGGCGGCGGATGCCGGGCAGCTGAGCGTCGAGCGGGTTGACCGGCTACGCAATGCGAATGGCTCGCGACTCACAGCAGACATTCGCCTGGAAATGCAGAAAGTGATGCAGGGCCACGCAGCCGTGTTCAGAACCGGGAATTCACTGCGTGAAGGCGTAGCACTTCTGAAAGCCACCTATGCAGCATTCCGGAATGTACACGTTTCGGACCGTTCGATGATCTGGAACACCGATCTCATAGAGACCCTGGAACTTGAAAACCTGCTCTTGAACGCGACTGCGACAATCGAGTCGGCTGCGAACCGCACGGAAAGCAGGGGTGCACACGCCCGGGAGGACTATCCGGATCGCGACGACGTAAACTGGATGAAACACACGCTTGCCTGGGTCGATAGCGACGGCAAGGTATCGTTCGACTACCGGCCCGTTCACGAAGAAACGCTGACAGACGAAATTGATGCGATACCGCCGAAAGTGCGAGTCTATTGATGAGGAAGGAGTGACCTGTGGCAGAGTTTCTATTACCTGCCAATTCCCGGATTAAGAAAGGAAAGCATTTTCCGGCGTCGGGTGAGTCCACCAATATCCGGCGCTACGCCGTCTATCGTTACGATCCGGACGCCGGCGAGAATCCACGTGTCGACACCTATGATGTCGATATGGATCACTGCGGGCCGATGGTGCTCGATGCACTGATCAAGATCAAGAACGAAATCGATCCGACGCTGACGTTTCGCCGTTCCTGCAGGGAAGGTATTTGCGGTTCTTGTGCCATGAATATCGACGGAGGCAACACGCTTGCGTGCACGGTCGCGGCGGACAGCATAAAAGGGGACGTCAAAGTCTATCCGCTGCCGCACATGCCGGTTGTCAAGGATCTCGTGCCGGACCTGACCAACTTCTATGCACAATACGCATCGATCAAGCCCTGGCTGCAGTCACGAACCCCCGCGCCTCCGGATCGCGAGAGGTTGCAGAGCAAAGAGGACCAGGAGCTGATCAACGAACCGGCGGCGTGCATTCTGTGCGCCTGTTGTTCGGCCGGTTGTCCGAGTTACTGGTGGAACAGCGATCGTTACCTTGGTCCTGCGGTCTTGCTGGCAGCATATCGATGGCTGGTCGATAGCCGGGACGATGCGACAGGCGAGCGTCTCGATTATCTCGAAGATCCGTTCCGGCTCTATCGCTGCCATACGATCATGAATTGCACGCAGACCTGTCCAAAAGGTCTGAATCCGGCCCAGGCGATCGCCGAGACCAAAAAGATGCTGGCAGAACGCCGCTACTGAGGCCGGGTGAATTCACACTGCCACAGTGGTCCGACAAGGTTTTATTGATGGGCTCAGCGAGTCGTGAAGCGCAGCGGCAAATCCATAATGTCTTCGACTGACGCCAGATTACGGTGGCAGTGCAGGCGAGGCATGCGCGAACTCGATGAGCTCCTGGGGAATTACCTGCAAGCCGGTTACGGACGGGCATCGAAATCCGAAAAAGCCGCGTTTCGCGAGCTTTTGGTGCTACCGGATCCGGAATTGATCGGCTATTTGTTGGGGAGCCAAAGTCATGATGACCCAGATCTAGCCGATGCCATCGAAAAGATTCGTCGCCGCACTCAAACCTGATCCGCTGTTGCGGCAGGTCGTCATGCTTGCCGCCTGCGCGGCGCTCCTGACCGGTTTTGCGCTGCTAATCCACCTGCCAATAGCTCCGTGGGCCAGGCTGGGTCTGGCAATACTCTGGCTCGTGAGCCAGTCAAGGGAAATCAGCAGGCTCGCGCGCGGCGCAGGACGCGTAAAAGAGATTCGCATCGGCAAAGCTGCGGCCACGGTGGTCGACCGACAAGGCAGGGAAGAGCCGGTACGGATACTATCTGGTAGTGTCGTATTGCCGAAACTTGCCTGGCTGCGGCTCAGACTACCGGACGGGCTGATTTGCAGCGAGCTTCTGCGCGGCGATCCCGCCAGTAACAAGCAATGGCGCCACCTGCAGATCTTGTGGCGCCAGGGACCCGGGACCTTTGGCCGGAGTGCCTAAGCTGATACCATCGCATCCGCAAAACCAGGTCACATTTCTGCAGAAAATGCTTGAAACATGCCGTATTCGGAGAACTTTCTAAGCTTGCGCCAGTCTATTCGGGAGTCGGTTGACCTCACCAACTCATTGAGTGGGGCCTGCCCGTATGGCGACTAAATCGACTGATGCTCAGCTGGTCCGGCGTGTCCAGAAGGGTGATAAAGGTGCTTTCGACCTTCTTGTGCTGAAATACCAGCACAGGATTATCAATCTGGTGATGCGTTATGTGCGAGATCCGGACCAGGCTTTGGACATTACCCAGGAGGCCTTCCTCAAGGCCTACCGGGCATTGGGCAGGTTCCGTGGCGAGAGCGCATTCTATACCTGGCTTTATCGGATCGCCGTGAATACTGCAAAGAATTATCTGGCAGCCCAGCGCAGACGTCCGATGGACGTCGAACTGGACCTGCAGGATCCGGAGCAGTTCGAGTTACATGCGAAGCTCAGGGAGACGGACACGCCCGAGGGCGTGCTGATGGGTCGTCAGCTGCATGAAACGATCGCACGGGCCATAGAGGCGTTGCCAGACGACTTACGCACGGCGATTGTGCTACGTGAACTCGATGGCATGAGTTACGAAGAAATCGCACAGACGATGGATTGTCCGGTCGGTACGGTTCGGTCCCGCATATTTCGTGCGCGGGACGCAATCGGCAAGAAGATCGGGACTTTGGTTGATTAATCTGGTATCCGGACACAGATACCATTCAGGTGATTTATGAACGACGCTCTGAAAATGCAGATTTCCGCCTTCGTTGACGGTGAGCTGCCGGAAAATGAAAGCGAGTTGCTGTTGCGGCGACTGAGTCAGGACGTTTCGCTGCGCCAGCAGGTCGCAGAATATCTCGCTATCGGCCGCCTGATGCGCCGGGATCATGATGTGCCCGGCATAAGCGACTTACGCGACCGCATTGCAGCAGCGCTCGGCGAGGAGCCGATTCAGCACCCGGCAAGAACCGAGGTTTCGCGATCGAAGTTCACACGGCCGGCAATCGGTGCGGCAATTGCTGCATCGGTCGCGGTGCTGGCTTTATTCGCCGTGCAACAGGTGTATTCGCCGGATGACAGCGGAATTATTGACACTAATTTTGCGGGCCGCACGGTACCTGATAGTCAAACCGCGGCCGGCCGGCCGGACAATGCACTGCTGAAGCAGTTGTATCTCCACCATAATCCTCGTCTCGTTACCTGGCAGCTGTGGGATGGTTCCTTTGTGGAAATCGAAGCACAGGATAAGCCGGTGGAGAGTGATGACAGAGGGTCTGACGAAGAGAGTCAGGACTAGTGGTCCAACGAGGCTATATTGATGGACCTCTCGTTGCCAGGCTTGCACATCATGCAGATGAATAACACGACAAGAACTTCTGCGTTTTCATCGCTGCTGACGATCGGGGTCTTGCTTTCATCGCATTCGGCAATCGCGCTTGCCGCTGACGGGCCGAATGAGTGGCTTGGCCGCATGTCGAATGCGGTGCAGAACATGAGTTACGAAGGCACAGTAATTCGAACAAGACGCGGTGAAGCAGAAACGCTGAAAGTTGTACGCAGCGTAGAGGACGGTGTTGTCAGCGAAAAATTGACTCTCCAGGAGGGCAGTAGCCTGGAGATCATTCGCAAGGGCGACGAGGTGCATTGCATTCTGCCGGACTCGAAGTCGGTGCTGGTCGAGAGTTGGGATAATCAGAGCACCCTGTTTTCGACGCTACCCGGCAGGGACATCAGGTTTGGAAGCGAATACGACCTGTCGATCGTCCGCGAGGATCGGGTCGCTGGCCGTAAGGCTGTGCTGCTGGCAATCCGGCCTCACGATGAATTCCGTTTCGGTCATCGATTATGGCTGGATCGTAGTACGGCGTTTCCCCTGCGGACAGAGCTGATCGATGGCGATGGCACTATTCTCGAGCAAATCAAGTTTGCAGATATAAACCTGGATGCCAAAATTTCGGTGGAGGCTTTCTCGCCATCGGTGAGCCTGGAAAATTTCACCTGGTATGCGGAGACCGTAAAGCGGGTGGAGGTTGAGGTCAAAATCGATTGGGCTTGTGACGGTCTTCCTCCCGGGTTCCGCGTCGTTTCAACGAAGACCGAGCAACTGCCGGGCGCAGATGCACCGGTGACGCACATTCTTTACAGCGATGGTCTCGCCACCGTGTCGGTATTCATCGGCCAGGTACACAAAGGGAAGCTGGCCCGGCGATCCAATATTGGGGGGTCCAACGCCTATAGCATGCAACTGGCCAATTATCAGATTACGGCAATCGGTGAAGTACCCGCAGTAACCGTTCAACGCATTGCCAGCTCGATGCGCCAACGATAGCCCGCAGGACTTTGCCTGGCGGCTGCTTTCCTGTTACTGATATAGAGGATATGGACTCACCTGTTGGCAGGATTGTTTCTGTCGCGCCGGGACATGCGACCGTGATGGTGGATGCCGCTCTGGTCTGCGCGCGCTGCGCTGCGGGAAAAGGTTGTGGCGCCGGATTACTCACGGGCGCCAGCCGCTCACGACTGATCGACGTAAGCGTAACGCCCGGCATGGACCTGAAACCTGGCGACGACGTTAGACTGACATTAGCGCCCTCTCATCTGCTGCGCGCCGCAGTTCTTGCTTACGGAATGCCGTTGGCTGGTGTCATCATCGCGCTCGGCATTGCGTGGATGATGAGCAGAACATTGAACGACGTTCTTGCGGTAACTCTCGCGATTTGTGGTCTGGTCGCGGGCGCGCTTTTTGGCCGGCATTTTCTCAATCAGGACGACTGTCTTAAAAACCTCGTGCCAACGGTGTCTGAACGTAATGCCTGATATTCAGATCTACAGCCGTCCCGGCTGCCATATGTGTGAAGAACTCATCGAGGAAATCTTGCCGCTCGTGAGGGGCAGGGCTGAGCTTGAGGTCCTGAATATCGACACGCGGCAGGACTGGCAGGAAGAGTATGGCACGCGCGTGCCGGTCGTTGAGTTCGATGGCCGTTTCATCTGTCAGCATTATCTCGACAGGGATGCGCTCGCCAGTGTCCTTGACGGGATCGAGGGGTGACCTGTGCAACCGCTCCCACGGCGATATCAAGCGTATATACTTCGCCGCTTGCAGGGCCTGACCCGATTCCATGAATCACATACGAAATTTCTCAATCATTGCCCATATCGACCATGGCAAATCGACGCTGGCAGATCGCTTTATCCAGCTGTGCGGTGGGCTGCAGGCGAGAGAAATGTCGGAGCAGGTTCTCGATTCGATGGATCTGGAACGGGAACGAGGTATCACGATCAAGGCGCAAAGCGTGTCGCTGACGTACAGTGCTGCGGACGGCGAGGACTACCAGCTGAATTTCATCGATACGCCAGGTCACGTCGACTTTTCCTACGAGGTTTCCCGCTCTCTGGCTGCCTGTGAGGGTGCGCTGCTCGTGGTCGATGCCGCACAGGGCGTCGAGGCGCAAAGCGTCGCAAACTGCATGACTGCGATCGACCAGGGTCTTGAGGTGCTGCCTGTCCTGAACAAGATCGATCTTCCCGTTGCCGAACCCGAAAAGGTCGTGCGGGAAATCGAGGACATCATTGGTATCGACGCACAGGATGCCGTCAGGGTCAGCGCCAAGACAGGCGAGGGCGTACCGGAATTACTCGAACACATCATTGCGAAAATACCGCCGCCGTCCGGCAATCCCGAGTGGCCTTTGCAGGCGTTGATCATCGATTCCTGGTTCGACAATTATGTCGGTGTCGTGTCACTCGTCCGGGTCGTCAACGGCAGCTTGTCAAAAGGCAGCAAAATTACCGTCATGTCGACTGATCGTTCCTACCGTGTAAATCGAGTTGGCAGCTTCACACCAAAGATGGAAGACCGCCCGGCGCTGGCAACAGGCGAAGTCGGGTTCGTCATCGCCGGCATCAAAGACATCTATGGCGCACCGGTAGGCGACACCCTGACATCGACGAATAAACCCTGTGACGAGCCGCTATCCGGATTCCAGCAAGTGCAGCCCCGCGTATTTGCCGGACTGTTTCCGATCAAGTCGGATGACTATGAAAATTTTCGCGAGGCGCTGCAGAAGCTTCGCTTGAATGATGCGGCGTTGCATTTTGAGCCTGAGACCTCTACAGCACTGGGATTTGGTTTCCGCTGCGGTTTCCTCGGCATGTTGCACATGGAAATCGTGCAGGAGCGGCTGGAGCGCGAATATGGACTCGAACTCATTACGACCGCCCCGACCGTGATATTTGAGGTCGTAACGGCCGGAGGCGAGATACTGCAAGTCGACAATCCATCAATGCTTCCCCCGGCCAATGAGATCGTCGAACTGCGTGAACCTATCATTACGGCGAATATCCTCGTGACGGAGCAGCATGTGGGTTCGGTTATCAAGTTGTGCATCCAGAGGCGGGGCGTGCAGAAACACCTCAAATATCTCGGCAGTCAGGTCTCGCTGGAATATGAAATACCGCTCGCGGAGGTCGTGCTCGACTTTTTCGACCGCCTGAAGTCCGTCAGTCGTGGATACGCGTCATTCGACTACCACTTTGAGCGTTTCGAACCCGCGTCACTCGTGCGACTCGATATTTTGATAAATCAGGAGCGCGTTGACGCGTTATCGATTATTGTGCACCGGGAAAACGCACAAACCAGAGGACGTGAGCTCGTGGAAAAAATGCGCGAGCTGATTCCCCGGCAGATGTTCGATGTCGCGATTCAGGCGGCTATCGGCAGGCAGATAATCGCGCGAAGCACCGTCAAGGCATTGCGGAAAAACGTCACGGCAAAATGCTACGGGGGTGATATCACCCGGAAGCGCAAGTTGTTGGAGAAACAGAAAGCGGGGAAAAAGCGAATGAAACAGATCGGATCCGTCGAAATTCCGCAAGAGGCATTTCTTGCGGTATTACGTGTAGAAAAGTGAGAATAAATCTTGAGTATTAATCTTGCGTTGATCTTGACATTGTTGACGGCGTTTACCGGCGCAGTTGTCGCGTACGACAAATTTTACCTGCGAAAACGCACCTCCGATTCTGGCGGGCAAACGAATGCCGCGCTCAGCACTGTAATAGATTATTCGCGCTCGTTCTTTCCGGTGCTGTTGTTCGTTCTTGTAATAAGATCATTTATTTTCGAGCCGTTTCGGATTCCTTCCGGGTCGATGATGCCGACTCTGTTGCAGGGCGATTATATTTTCGTCAAGAAATATTCTTTCGGTCTTCGTCTCCCGGTGATCGACAAGAAAATCATCGAAACCGGCGAACCGGAAAGAGGCGACGTCGTCGTATTTCGCCTGCCGTCCGAACCCAGCATTAACTACATCAAGCGCGTGATCGGACTACCTGGCGACGAATTAGTCTACGAGGGGCACCGCCTGACCGTCAATGGCGCGCTCATCGAAGTCACGAAGGACGCAGACGATCCGGTGACGTCAGCGGGCGCTCGATATATCGAACAGCTCGGTGACCGGAAGCACGCGATTCTTGTCACCAATCCGCGCAATGTAACGCGCGATGGCAGGTATACGGTTCCGGATGGCCACTATTTCATGATGGGGGATAATCGCGATAACAGCCGCGACAGCCGCTTCATCGGTGCTATTCCGGAGACCCACCTGGTTGGCGAAGCCGTGCGTATCTGGATGCACATGGACGGGATTGAGTGGCCGGAGTGGGCGCGGATCGGCACAAAGATAGAATAATGAGGTGTCAGTCACTGATTTCGCGGTTAGAATTGCGCTAGCCTTGTCCGGAGTACAGTGGAGTAAGTGTATGTTTAGCTCGGATAATTGCTGTCAAATACGCCGTTTTCGACGTCCAACGCCGATGAGACGGACTCAGTCGCGCCAGGGCGGCATCACGACGGTGGGTTTTCTGATTCTGGCCGTCTTTATCGGGCTGTTCGGGTTCGCAGCAATGCGCCTTTCGCCGGTCTATCTTAATTACATCAAAGTTGCGGGCGTTCTTGATGGCGTATTCAAGGAGTTTGACAGTCAGAGCCCGTCGCGCGCGGCAATTCAGAAGTCGATAAGGCGGCGATTCGATGTTGAGAGCGTTAGCGTTATCACTGCAAGAGACATCAAAGTAACCAGCGAAAGCGGCGGGTTCCGGATCGAGGCGGTTTACGATCACGTGGCGCCGTTTCTCGGCAATGTTTCTTTTTCCGTACATTTCGACAAGAAAGTATTGGTGCGCCGCTAGGGGAGAAGCGTGGCATCTCCTTCCGGTACAGACGTGCCGGATAAAAAGCCGGCCGAAGATCCGGTATAACGAGCCAAAGAAATGAGCGATCCCTTTGGATAAGACAGCGACCTGGCTAAAGAAGTCGCTGGATTACGAATTTCAAAATAGACAGCTCCTGGAACAGGCGCTTACTCATCGCAGCGCCCCCGGCATCAATAATGAACGGCTGGAATATCTGGGCGACGCGGTGCTCGATTTCGTCATTTCAGAGGCCGTCTATTTGCAGCGTCCCGATGCGCCGGAAGGCGTTCTCAGTCGATTGCGATCCTCGCTTGTCAAAGACACAACGCTTGCAGAATTATCAACCGGTCTCGGCTTTAGTGAGCACCTGATTCTTGGCCCTGGCGAGAAGAAAAGCGGCGGCCACAGACGCGCGTCAATTCTGGCGGATGCATTGGAAGCGATCTTCGCAGCGGTTTACCTGGATTCGGGTTTCGATGAAGCGCGACGGATCATCCACAATGCGTTTGCAGGGCGCCTTGTCGAGATTCCCGATTCCGCCGAGCTCAGGGATCCGAAGACGCGTCTTCAGGAGCTTGTGCAGTCGAGAAGAATTGCGTTGCCGGACTACCGGGTTGAAAAGATAGACGGCAAAGCCCATAAACAGACCTTCAGTGTTCGTTGCACTGTCGCGGAACTCGATGTGAACACGACCGGGAAGGGCACGACGCGAAGGGATGCGGAGCAGGAATCAGCCCAACATATGCTGGCGTTACTTGAAAAGGCGGATTAGTCGGTGCCGGAACGAATCAGTCGCTGTGGGTTCGTTGCCGTCGTCGGGCGTCCCAACGTCGGCAAATCGACCCTGATCAACGCGATCGTCGGCAGCAAAGTCAGCATCGTTACGCCGAAGCCGCAAACGACGCGGCACCGAATTCTTGCGGTATATACGAGGAACGACAATCAGATTATTTTTGTCGATACACCGGGGCTGCATCGCGGTGCAGCCAAGACGATAAACCGTCTGATGAACCGCACGGCGGCCAGCGCGCTTGCCGATGCCGATCTCATCTTATTTGTCAGCGAAGCAAACCGGTGGACGGTCGAGGATCAGGATGTTCTTGAAAGACTGAAAGAATCCCCGGTTCCCGTAATCGCATTGCTAAACAAAATCGACAAAGTGCACCCGAAGGAAGAGCTGTTGTCGGTTTTGTCAGCAATGTCCGAGCGCCATACTTTCGACGAAGTGTTACCGATATCGGCGAAACTGAACGACAACCTCGACAGACTGGTTGAGCTGATTCCGGGCTACCTGCCCGAATCGCCCGCCTTATATCCTGAGGATATGCTTACGGATCGCAGTGAGTCGTTTCAGATAGCTGAGCTTATTCGCGAAAAACTGACCCTGTTGCTGCGCCAGGAAGTCCCGTATGGTCTTACCGTAGAGATCGAACGACTCGAAAAGGAGCCAGGGGGCGTCGCCATCAACGCGATTATATGGGTCGAACGTGACAGCCAGAAAGGAATCGTGGTTGGCAAGGGAGGCAATGTTCTCAAGAAAGTAGGGCGCTCGGCCCGGCTCGAGCTCAAGGAGCGACTGGGCATGCCGGTTCATCTGGAACTCTGGGTCAAGGTCAAGGATAACTGGGCAGACAGCGAGAGGGAGCTCCTGCGACTGGGCTACGAGTAGCGATATGGCCGGGCCTGTAGTTTTCACCAGGGCGGCAGCCGGCTTGCCGGGAATGATTCAACGTTCAGGATTTTTTTGCAGATTCGTGGAGATAATCGCTGAAAACAATATGGACAACCACTATCCGCGATCACCGGTAAGGTATGCAGGCTAGCAAACGCGTACAAGGCGAACCGGCCTTTCTCCTGCATCACCGGCCGTTTAGAGATGCCAGCCGCATCCTGGACATCATCAGTCCCGAATACGGGCGCCTGGCACTGGTCGCACGCGGCAGCCGCTCCGCGAAATCCCGCCTGCGTGGCATTCTCCGGCCATTCCTGCCCCTGCGGCTGTCCTGGGTAATCCGCTCCGAGCTCGGCACATTGACCGGCGCAGAGATGAACGGCGCGCCGATATCATTGCATGGCGATGCCCTCATGTCGGGGTATTACATCAATGAGCTTTTGCTCAAGCTTTTGCACCGGCACGATCCTCAACCGGAAATCTTTACTGCCTACATGAACACCATCGAAAACCTCGCAGCATCGGCCGACGTCGCCATCCCGCTACGTCATTTCGAAATGAAATTACTTCGCTTGCTTGGTTATGCGCTGAATCTCGAACATGATACGGAGATGCGCAAGCCGCTTCGCTCCGATACGATGTATGAATACCGTGTCGAGCAAGGCCCAGTGCCCGTCGGCGACCGTAAGGGGCCGATGGTGTTCTCCGGTCAGGAGCTTACGGCCGTCAGAAACGAGGATTTCGACCTGCCCGAGGTACTGAGTTGCGCAGGCCGGCTCCTGCGTGAAGTCATTTCCTTTCACCTGGGCGGGAAAGAACTCAAGAGCCGTAAAGTGCTTTTGGAATTACGGCGGGCAAGCGCTATGCGTTCGCCGTAGAATTGCAAAACGTTTTTAGCGAGAACACTAGACTTGAACAAGGGAAACGCACTACATCTGGGTGTCAACATAGACCACGTTGCGACGCTCCGGCAGGCGCGCGGCACCACTTATCCGGATCCGGTAAGTGTCGCGCTGATCGCCGAGACATCCGGTGCCGACAGCATCACGCTGCACCTGAGGGAAGACCGTCGGCACATTCAGGAACGGGACCTTTATGCATTGAAGGAAGCCATGCAGAGCCGCATGAACCTCGAGATGGCGATTACTGAGGAAATGCTGGTCGTAGCAATGGAAGTGGCACCGGGCGATTGCTGTCTTGTGCCCGAAAAGAGGGAGGAACTGACCACCGAGGGCGGCCTCGACGTGGCCGGTCAGCTGGATAAAGTCGCCGATGCATGTGCCCGCCTTGCCGATCAGGGCATTCGTGTGTCACTTTTTATCGACCCGGACGCGCGGCAGCTGGAGGCAGCGGTACGGGCCGGGGCGGTGGTGGTGGAGCTGCATACGGGAACTTACGCCGACACGGGCGGTGTGGAGCAACAGGACGAGCTCGAGCGTGTGATATCAGCCGCGTCGCATGCACAGCAAAGCGGCTTGATCGTCCATGCAGGCCACGGCCTGCATTATGAAAACGTCTCGGCGGTCGCCAGTATCCCCGAAATCGTCGAACTCAACATCGGCCACGCGATCATCGCGCAATCGGTTTTTGACGGCATCAGCGTAGCCGTCGGCAGAATGAAACAATTGATGAACGAGGCCAGAGCTTCATGATTTTCGGTGTCGGCACCGACATCGTCGAGCTTTCCCGCATACAGGCAACCTATGATCGGTTCGGCAATCATTTTGTCGATCGCCTGTTAATGGACGAAGAACGTAAGCTTTTCGAACTCAACAAGTGGCCGGTGCGTTTTCTCGCCATGCGTTTTGCGGCCAAAGAGGCGACGGTCAAGGCGATGGGCACTGGTTTCCGGCACGGTATGTGGCTACGCGACGTCGGCATTGTCAATAATGATTGGGGCCGACCGCTGGTTATTTTCTCGGAACGGGGCCAGGGGGTCTGCGAGCGTCTTGGCATTGCCGCGAGCCATGTCAGCCTGTCGGATGATGCCGGACTGATAGTAGCCTTCGCGGTCGTTGAAAAAACCTAGTGGTCCGTCAATATGACCTTGCTGGACCAGCAGAGGCTCGTGAGACACGATGAACTGTTTTGCTTTCGACATTGAAACGATTCCGGACGTCGAGTTCGGGCGACGAATGTGGAATCTCGAAGATCTTTCTGACGAAGCTGTGGCGACGGCAATGAGTTTCATGCGACAGCAAAAGACCGGCAGCGATTTCCTGCCATTACATCAACACAAAGTCGTTGCGATTTCTGTCGCACTCAGAACGGGAGACAGTTTCAAAATCTGGAGCCTGGGCGACGCGAGCTCGGACGAGGCTGACCTGGTGCGCCGATTTTATGATGGCATCGAGCGTTACTCGCCGGACCTTGTGTCCTGGAACGGCTCAGGCTTCGATCTGCCGGTGCTGCACTACAGGGCGCTCAGGAACAACATTCAGGCGCCCCGGTATTGGGAGACCGGGGATGGCGACAGGGGCTTTCGCTATAACAACTATCTCAATCGATATCATTGGCGGCACATTGACCTGATGGAAGTCTTGTCAGCATTTCAGGGGCGAGGCCGGGCCAGCCTCGATCAAGCGGCTGTGCTGCTCGGCTTTCCCGGCAAGCTGGGGATGAGCGGGGACAAGGTATGGCAGACCTGGCTCGACGGCGGCATCGACAACATACGCAATTATTGTGAAACAGATGTCCTGAATACTTACCTGATTTACCTGCGTTTCGAGTTCATGCGAGGCAATCTCGATGCGCAAGACATAGAGCGGGAATACCGGCTCGTCCGGACTACCCTGGCTTCGATGGACCTGCCGCACCTGAACGATTTTGCGGCTGCATGGCCGGCCGATCAAAACACGAAATAATGGCCCGCGTGCGCGAACCGGAAACTGCACGTATTGACTCCGTGACCCACGACGGCAAGGGTATTGCCGCGATATCGGGCAAGAAAGTATTCGTGGCCGGGGCGCTTGAAGGCGAGGAAGTGCGGTTTCGGCGCCGCAAGAGAAGACGCAAATACGACGAAGCGGAATTGTTGGAAGTGCTGTCGGCGTCGCCGAAACGCAAGGAGCCCCGCTGCGACGTCTTTGGCGTCTGTGGCGGTTGCTCGCTGCAACATGTCGACGACTCGGAGCAGCGGGGCATCAAACAGCAGGCCCTGCAGGATGCCCTGGAGCGCATTGGGCAGGTCGCGCCTCTGCGCTGGCTTCCGCCGATTTTCGATACGCCCTGGAATTATCGTCGCCGTGCGCGACTGGCCGTGAAAGACGTGGCCGGCAAAGGGCGCGTACTCGTCGGTTTTCGGGAACGCCATGCACCGTTCATCACCGACATGCATCGCTGTGAGGTGCTTGCCCGCCCGGTCGACGCGCTGATCGATCCCCTGAGTGAGCTCATCGGCGGTTTGAGCATTCGCCACCGTTTGCCGCAGATCGAAGTGGCTGTTGCAGAAAACGCAACTTCACTCGTGTTTCGGGTTCTGGATACGCCGACGGAAGCGGATCTTGAGCGCATGAGGACCTTTGCTGCGGAACGCGATTGCCGAATCTATCTGCAACCCGGCGGCCTGGATTCGATATCAGCGTTGCAGCCGGAAGGGCCATTATCGCCTCTCAGTTACAGTCTGCCGGAATTTGATATCGTCATTGAATTCGAAGCCACTGATTTCATTCAGGTCAACGCGCTGGTGAACCGGCGCATGATCGCCGCGGCGCTGGAGTTGCTGCAGCCGGACAAGGACGACCGCATCCTCGATCTTTTCTGCGGCATCGGCAATTTCTCGCTGCCGCTGGCACGATTTTGCGGTCATGTTGAAGGTGTCGAGGGGGATGAAGGCCTGGTCGCTCGTGCCAGGGCGAATGCCGTGCGCAACGGAATATCCAATGCCACGTTTCGCTGTGCGGATCTGAGTCGTATTGACGGCAAAGAGCGCTGGCTGGCCGATGACTGGACCGGCCTGCTGCTGGATCCGGCCAGGAGCGGTGCGCCTGAAGTCGTTGCTCATATCCAGCGCATCAACCCGTCCAGAATCGTCTACATCTCTTGCCATGCGGGAACGCTGTCGAGAGATTTGGGCGTGCTCGTCTCCGCGCATGGATACCGGCTGGAGGCTGCGGGAATCATCGATATGTTCCCGCACACCGGGCATGTCGAATCCATCGCTCTGCTTGAAAAACAGTAGAGTCAATAATGAGTTAGGGAATAATTCTCGAAAAATACTGCGGTGTCATCCGCAAGGCTTGGACCTTGACGGAGCGGCCATCTAGGCTAGCCGGAATATGGCTCTGGGACCCGTCATGCTGGACATCGAAGGGCTTGCCGTAACGCCGGCGGACCGCACTGTCTTGCGTGAGCCGGCGGTCGGTGGCGTGATCCTGTTTGGCCGTAATTATGAGTCCGCGGGACAGCTCAACGATCTCGTCAGTGAGATTCGTGCGCTTCGCAGCCCGCCGCTCCTGATCGCCGTGGACCACGAAGGCGGCAGAGTGCAGCGTTTCCACGACGGCTTCACCGCCATTCCGCCAATGCGCAAAATCGGGCATGAGTACGATAGCGATCTCGGTGAGGCACTGCTTCTTGCAAAAACGGCGGGCTGGGTGAGCGGTTCGGAACTCCGGGCGATGGGCATCGATCTCAGTTTCGCCCCATGCCTGGATCTGGACTGGGGGGTCAGCGAGGTCATCGGGGATCGCGCTTTTCATAAGGATCCGGAGGCTGTTGGCGATCTTGCCGGCGCATTTTCGCGCGGCCTGCGAAGTGCCGGCATGGCGGCAATTGGCAAGCACTTCCCGGGACACGGGGCCGTTGCCGCCGATTCGCACGAGAAGCTTGCGGTTGACCGGCGTGAGTATGGTGATGTACTCGACGACATGCGTCCGTACGACAAACTGGTCGGCAACGAACTGCTGGCCGGCGTCATGATGTCGCATGTCATTTATTCCGAGATTGACCCGCTGCCGGCCGGCTTTTCCAAATACTGGATTCAGTCGGAATTGAGATCACGCCTGGGATTTGGTGGCGCTGTATTCTGCGACGACCTGAGCATGAAGGCGAGCGAGAGTTACGGGACGATGCCGAAACGCGCCAAACTGGCCCTGGAGGCCGGCTGCGACATGATTTTGATCTGTAACGACCGGACGGCGGCCCAGGCAGCCGTGTCGTCCCTTGCGGAGTATTCGAATCCCTTGTCGCTCGTGCGTCTGGCCAGATTGCACGGCACCGGACAGGTTCTTCGAGAGTCGTTGCTGGCCAGCGAGGAATGGCAGGCGGCGACAAAACGCTTCATTGACTGGCAGGATCGCCCGCCTCTGGAACTGAATGCCTGATACCGGTTGACGATCTGTGCATCCCTCCGCAGCGGATAGATTACCGTGCCAGTCTGATGGCGCGGAAGCTTCCCGGCGTCGATCGCGTCATCGCCGTCGATACGGCCGGCGTAATCAACGCCAGGCGGTTTCCCGGCCTTTGGCCGTGCCGGCCAGCTGCTCGACGATACATTGGGACGGGATCACAGTATTTTTGACGGTGCTTCGGCTACTCTGAACCCTTTCGGTCCGGACAAACAGGCAGGACAAGTCAATTCCTGAATTCGATGAAAACGCTGCATAGGAAAATACTGGAGCAACTGATCACGGGATCTGCGGAGCCGCTCATTGTTGCCCGCATCGATCGAGCGGACTGGCCGGTCGTGCTGTGTAATCCCGCATTTGACAGCATTGCCGGCGGGCAGACCGCTATGCATCGGCCGTTTGCCGACCTTGTCGAGCAGCTCGCCGGCCGTGAGCTGGCGCTGGAGATCAGCGAGACAGTGCGATCCGGGCAGGCAAGCTCGATTCCCGTCGAGCTCGGCAATCGCGAGTATCTGCTCGTGCTGGAGCCAATGTCGCTGGGAGACGGGAAAAGTAGCCGATATTACGCAGCCTACTGGCGTGGCGGTGCCGGTTCCGCCGGGGCGGCGGCCGACGGCGAGATGCATCAGGCGCTCTTGAAGGCCAAACGCCGCATCCGAGACTTATCGAGGGACGATCCTGTCACCGGCCTGTTGAACGCCAGTGCGTTTCGTGAAATTCTGGCCCACGACTGGGCGGTCGCGGCCAGAGAAAAGACGACTCTGGCGCTGGTCTGTTTTTCGGTCGACGATTTTGACGCTTACCGGGACGTTTTCGGCCGACACTCGGCGGATTCCTGCCTGCGTCGCGTCGGGCAGGCAATTCGGCGATGTCTCAGGCGCGCCAGTGACGTCGCTGCGAGGGTGAACGACGACAAGTTGATTGTGTTGTCCCACGCTTCGGAGGAAGAGGGCGTCCAGGAATTCGCGGCGAATATATCGACGGCAGTGCGTGATCTCGTCATACATCATCCGCGATCGGGTGTGTCGCGTTTCGTGACGGTCAGGTTCAATACCTGCCTTATGCAGGCGGGACAGGGCGGCGCCAGCGCCGACGACTTTCTGGACAAGGTCTTGTCCGACTGAGTTGGGGGACGACCCCGTTTTTTGTCATCGGGCCCGCTCACGGCTTGCGTCGCGTATGTCCCCCTCGCTCGGGCTTTAAACTCGCTCGTGGAACACACCCGACGCAAGCCGCTCGCAAAATCATCATTAATCGGGGGACGGACCCACTGCTGTCCCATAAAAGATTGCATCATTGACTGGATCACAGTAGTTGCGAGGGGTTCCGATAGGGCGAATCACTACGGACATGAATTGCCAGCCTTCAGTCTGAGACACGCCGCAAGTACGTCCATGTAGGCTCGGGGCCCGCATCCCTGCGGGCCACGGTCTCAAACTGAAGGCTGGCAATCCATGTCCTTGGTCGTCGTACCCGGTTTATGGGACAGCAGTGGGACGGACCCCGTTTTTTCCTCGGGCTAGGGACTCAACAAACTGCCGGGCAGCAGGTCCTCGGTATCGTCAATGATCTCCTCTTCGGTTTGTTCCACGCGCGTAATCTTGGCAATCACGCCAAACTTCGGGTGGTCGAAGTACCGTATGTCGCCGTTTTTCATGATGCGGTCCTCGAAGATCCGGTAGCGGATCGGTGGCGGCAACAATTCACCGTACTGATCGATCAGTTCATACTCGTTCTGAATGCGGGAATCGCCGAATGTCAGAACACTTGCTGACGTTGCTTCAGGTGGTGACGCAAGGGGAGGATCCCTGTCCATGGTCAAGTCGACCACGAGATGCAGGTAACGGCCGAGATACAGCATCAGAGTGCCGTCGAGCCCGGGCGGTGGATCGCCGAGCGTACGTAGCCCGATCGAGGCCGTCACGTCTTTTTCATAGGTGGGCTGGGTCCAGCCTGCCCGCATTATCGGCTCGTAAGCATCGAGCTCGACCAGCTTGTCGTAAATCCCATTCATCGTGAAGGTATCGGTATCGAGCAGCACGAGCTCGAGGTCCATGTAGCGGCGCGCTATCGCAGGCGCTGCGATTTCTTCAAGCACTTCGCCCGGCCCGGGGAATGCGAACAAATCCGGTTCAAAGGAATCGTTGCCCGTCGGATCGGGCGCCAACTCGCTGGCCGCTTCGTCCGGTACCCAGATCTCGGTGCCGGCGGAGGCGCCTTTACCGTAAGAAAATATGATCAACTCGACCGTGTAACGACGAATAGGCTCGACAGTCTCCCCGGTCTCTTCGCCGGGCAAGAGCTCAGCATCTTGCTGGGCAAATGCCGGCAAAACCGACGTGGCGAGTGCGATGACTGCTACACAGAAGGCGACACGCATGAATGTCCTCTTTTTGCCAAAAAACCTCACGTTGTTCGCTCGCGGAGTACTAGCTGGCCAGCGCCCGGCAGGCGTCCGCGCCGGGTTTCGAGGCCAGCAGTGTAAGCAGTTCCTCGATGAATTTGAATCTCTGAGCCGCATCGTTCAATTCCCTTCGAAACCGTAATCGATGCGCGCTCTGCATTCGATAGGTCTGGCTGTCTTCCTGCACAAGTTGCACCAGCGAAACAGGATCGACCCCGCTCTGGCCGGCAAACTGGAGGTAGCCGCCGAACTCCGATGCGTCGATTTTCTCGATCCCGAGCATCGAAGCATCCTGTTTGATGGCCGCGATTCGCATCAGGTTCTTAGCTGCCTCCGGCAAGAGACCAAAGCGATCAATGAGTTCGATCTGCAAGTCCTTCAATTGTTCCCGGGAACTCGCGCTGGCTATGCGCTTGTAAAGAATGAGCCGCAGATGAACATCGGGCATGTAGTCTTCCGGCAATAACGCGGGTATGTGAAGGTTTATGTCGACGCCGGCATTCAGTGGCCCCTCGAGATCAGGCTCTTCACCCGCCCGCAAAGATCGAACAGCGCGGCCCAGCAGTTCCGTATACAGGGAAAAACCAATTTCCTGAATCTGACCGCTTTGTGTATCGCCCAGAAGTTCACCCGCGCCGCGAATCTCGAGGTCGTGTGTCGCCAGCACAAACCCCGCTCCCAAATCACTGAGTGAATCAATTGCCTCCAGTCGTTTGACCGCGTCCGCTGTCATCGCGGCCCTGGGCGGCGCCACGAGATAAGCGTACGCGCGGTGGTGAGATCGACCCACGCGGCCGCGTAACTGGTGCAGCTGGGCAAGACCAAAACGATCAGCGCGGTTGATGATGATCGTATTTGCGGTTGGTACATCAATGCCGCTTTCGATAATCGTCGTACACAAAAGGACATTGAAGCGACGATGATAGAAGTCGAGCATGACCTGCTCGAGTTCCCGTTCGGGCATTTGTCCATGGCCGATCCTGATACTGGCTTCGGGAACGAGTTTCGCCAGCCGCTCCTCAACCGAGGCGATGTCCTCCACGCGGTTGTGAATGAAAAAGACCTGGCCACCACGCTTGATCTCGCGCAGGCAGGCTTCACGGATCACGACGTCGTTCCACTCACTGACAAACGTCTTGACCGCAAGCCTTTCGGGAGGAGGCGTCGTAATCAATGACATGTCCCGCAGCCCGCCGAGAGCCATGTTCAGCGTCCTCGGTATCGGGGTCGCTGTCATTGTCAGCACGTCGACTTCGCTTCGCAGCATCTTGAGCGCTTCTTTGTGGCGCACGCCGAAGCGGTGTTCCTCATCGACTATGACAAGTCCGATGTCGGAGAAGTCTTTTGTGTGTTGCAATAATCGATGCGTGCCGATGACGATATCGACAGTCCCTCGCCGCATTCCATCGACGATATCCTTCGCTTCTTTTTGCGAACGGAAGCGGGACAGTATTTCCACCTGTACCGGCCAGTCCGCAAAGCGGTCTTTGAACGTTTGACCGTGCTGCTGCGCCAGCAGCGTCGTCGGCACGAGAATGGCGACCTGTTTGCCACCGTGTACGACCGCGAACGAGGCGCGCAGCGCAATCTCGGTCTTGCCGAATCCGACGTCGCCGCAGACAACGCGGTCCATTGGTTTGTCGGATGCCAGGTCGCCGAGCACTTCATCTATCGTGCGCGTCTGGTCCTCGGTGGGCTCGAAAGGGAAGCCATCCACGAACGTCTGGTAATCTGTCTCGGGCCAATGAAAGCGGTGCCCCGGCCGCGCTGCCCGCCTTGCATAAACGTCGAGCAATTCCACGGCAACATCGCGGATCTTCCTGATCGCCCGCTGCCGGGCCCTGGCCCACTGATCGCTGCCGAGCCTGTGCAATGGCGCGTTCTCGGCTGCTGCGCCCGTATAGCGCGAGATCAGGTCCAGCGAGTGCACGGGTACATAGAGTTTGTCGCCGCCCGCGTATTCCAGGCTCAGGAATTCGCCGGATACACCGCCGGTCTCCAGCGTCGTCAGGCCCAGATACCGGCCGACGCCATATTCCGCATGGACGACCGGAGAGCCCTGCTGGAGATCGTTGAGTTGCCGGATGATGACTTCAGGATCGCGTTCGGCCCGGCGTCGGCGGCTGCGTTGGCGCGGCCTCTCACCGAACAACTGTTGCTCGCTGATTATGGCGATTGCGGCCTCAGGCAAGAGCACACCGTTTTCGATTGGAGAAACCGTGACGCCAATATCCGGGCCACCGTCCAGAAACGCCTGCCAGCCCTCGACGCGGAGAATATCGAGACCGCGCGCGCGCAACAGCTCGTAAATACTCTCCCGCCGGCCGGCAGAGTCAGCCGTAAACAATACCCGGCCATCAAATTTCTGAAGAAAGTCGACAACAGCATGTGCTGCATCGTCGAAACGGGACTCGATTCGTAAGGCAGGCGGCAATCTGGCAGGCAGGTTTACCGCGCCGTCAATTTCACGGAGTGACTGTGAGGAGTACTCGACCCGGCTATACGCGCTGAATTGTTCGCTTATGTCGTGAGGTTGAGAAAAACCCTCTGCGGGGGGCAGCACCGGCCGCTCCGGATCCAGGCTGCAGAGCTCGTATCGCTCATGAATTTCCTGCCACGCCTGGTCGAGGACTTGAGAAATGTCGGATGGAACAAAAAGAATGCAGTTTCCGGGCAGGTAATCGAGGAGACTCGCGGTCGACGCATAGAACAGCGGCAGGTAATACTCGATCCCACCATGTGCGATTCCGTCAGACACTTCCCGGTACACCCGTGAACGTGACGGCTGGCCCTCGAATCTTTCACGATAGCGATTACGGAAATTTCTGATACTTGTCTGGTCGAGCGGAATCTCCCTTGCCGGCAATATCCGAACGTGATCCATCGGCTCACGAGACAACTGACTGTCCGGATCGAAAAACCGCAGGCTCTCGATCTCGTCGTCGAAAAAGTCGATGCGTAGTGGCGCAGACGAACCCATCGGGAAAATATCGAGGAGGGAACCACGCACCGCGAACTCCCCGTGTTCGTCAACCTGAGGCACCCGCAGATAACCGGACGCAGTCAGTTTATCGATGAAAATCTGCCGTTCGAGGACTTGCCCAAGGCTTACCGAGAGCGATCGGGCCGCGACGTAATCGGTTGGCGGCAATCTCTGCAACAAACTTGCCGCCGATGCGATAACAATGCCATTTGTCTGACCGGGCAGATCAGACAGTACCCGAAGTCGTTGAGAAATAATGTCCTGGTGCGGAGAGAAACTGTCGTAGGGCAGCGTCTCCCATTCGACAAAGTGCGATACCGGCAGTTTCCCGCCGGCGAAGAAGCGGATTTCCGCCTCGAGCTGATCGGCGTGCCGGGGGTCGGTGGCGAGGACCAGGACGGGTCGAGCCGAGTTTTCTGCGAGTTCCAGCGCGGCCAGCGCCGCACTGGCGCCAATCAAGCGGCCCCATCCGACCGACCTGCCGACGTCCGGGATCGTTATGAGCGATGACAATAATGATGAACTACGAGCCACGAAACTGCTCGGCTGGGCAAACGACCCGCGATTATCTCACAGACAAATGACTACGTCCGCGCAGTTTTACAACGCGGAATGCAGAAAAAGGTGTGCTTGCGCAGCGCTCGCTTAGCGCTTCAGTACCGCATGGATGACCCGGTCGTATTCGAAATAGACGACGTACTTCGGATATTCCCATCTCGAGATGGGTGGATCGCCGACGGCAGCCTGGCGTGACTGCGGAGTGCCATAAGTGGCTTCGACGCGGTCTTGTGTCATGCCGCGGGTCGGCCGGCCGGAACCCTCAAAGGCGGACCGGTCAGTACCTTCCATTTGCAGCGTTTCGGCAAAAAGACTGCCGGCAAAAAGACTGCCTGCCAGTACACAGCCGAGGGCAAGAAGTGGTGTGGCGCGAACCTTGGCCATCTCAGAGTCTCCAGATAATTACCCGCTGACTATAGCACTCGACAGCGGGTCAAAAAACTGCTGATTCAACAGCTTGTCAGCCTTTTGTAATGCCCGATCGCGTAAATGCGAACCACGTCACAATTTTGATCGCCGGTCAGGACGGGCCGCTGCAAGTTGCGCTTCATCCAGGTGGAAGCCCGTCCTGACGGGTGATCGAGAGCGGTAATAGCTACCGGCAGGAGCCGATATTGCGGGCGTTCAGCGGCTCCTGATGTGTTTTAATGCGGGCGATGATCGATTCTGTTGAACTCTTCCTGGGCCTACGCTACCTCCGGGCCAAAGGCCGCACCAGATTCGTTTCCTTTATTACCTCGATTTCGCTTGCCGGCATCGCCCTGGGTGTCGCGGCTCTCATCATCATCCTGTCCGTAATGAATGGTTTTGAAGGCGAATTGCGGGATCGCCTCGTGAGCATGACGGCGCACGGCCGGGTGAGCGGCAGCGACAACAACGTCGACGATTGGCGAACGCTTCGGCAGGAGATACTTGCCGAGCCCGGCATTGCTGCGGCGGCGCCCTACATCGGTATGGAAGGAATGATCCGCGCTGGCGGCACCCTGCACGCGGTGCTCATCAGCGGTGTATTGCCCGAATTAGAAAGCGCAGTGTCGGGCGGGACGATCAATTTTGTCGAGGGCGATCTCGGCGTACTCAAGCCCGGCAAGAAAAATATTGTCCTCGGCCGCTTATTGGCCATGGAACTCGGTATCCGTATCGGTGACGGAGTCATCCTGCTGATTCCAAAGCCGACGGGAGACGGCGGTCTCGAACCGATCCTGGAGCGTTTCGTTGTTCGCGGTGTATTCGAGGCGGGCTTGCAGGATCATGATGCCTTGCTGGCCCTGGTGCACGCGGACGATGCTGCGCGAATGATGTCACTGGGCAACAGCGTCTCTGCAGTCCGGTTTCGTGCCGACGATGTGATGGCGGCACCCGCTATTGCGCGCTCCATACAGAATCGACTCGGACCGGCGTTTAGCGCAAGCGACTGGACAGTGGAGAATGCCAGTTACTTTCGGGCGATTCGCCTGGAAAAAATGATGATGTCTTTGATTCTGTCGTTAATCATCGGCGTGGCAGCCTTTAACATTGTCGCCAGCCTGGTCATGGTCGTGACCGACAAGACGAGCGACATTGCAATCTTGCGGACGCTTGGCATGGGGCCAAATGCCGTGGTTCGCGTATTTTTTATTCAGGGCGCGGTCATCGGCTGGCTCGGTGTTTTTCTGGGCGTCATATTTGGCGTTGTCCTCGCAATGAACGTGCCGACGATCGTCCCCTGGCTGGAACAACTGTTTGGTTTCCAGATCATGCCTGGCGACGTTTATTACGTTACAGATATTCCATCCGATATTGAATTTTTCGACGTTGCCGTCATTGCCGTCGCTGCCTTTGCCCTGACTTCCTTTGCCACGCTCTATCCGGCCCGCCGCGCTGCCCACGTCAATCCTGCGATGGCGCTCAGGTACGAGTAGCATGATGCACTGGTATGAAATGTGGATAGGCACGCGCTATGTGCGAGCGCGGACCAGTAATCGCTTTGTCTCTCTGATATCGGCCATTTCGATGCTGGGCATCGCGATTGCCGTGGCCGTATTGATCATCGTTCTTTCGGTCGTGAACGGATTCGAACGCGAACTCCAGGACCGCTTGCTGCTGATGTCGTCGCACGCGAGCATAGAGGATCCACAGGGCAGCTTGACAGACTGGAAAAAGCGAGTCGCCGATGCCGAGGCCAACCCCCGCGTGAGGGCTGCTGCGCCCTATGTCGAAGGCAAGGCCCTGGCTGTTTATGGGCGGCAACTCAGCGGCATCGAATTGCGCGGCATCGAGCCCGACCTCGAGAACGAGGTGTCCGGCGTATCCGGGGTCGTCACAAAAGGCAGTCTCTCGAGCCTCGAGGAGCAGGGCTTCGGTATCGTGCTCGGCGCCGAACTGGCGCATGCCCTGCAGGCGGATATTGGCGATAAAGTATCGATTACCCTCGCGCAGGGAATCGTTACGCCTGCCGGCCTCATTCCAAGAACGAAGCGTTTCACGGTAACGGGCATCTATCGCGTTGGCATGTATGAATTCGATCGGCGCCTGGCTTTTATCCATCTCGCGGATGCACAGAAACTGTATCGCAAAGGAAACAATGTCAGCGGCATTCACATCGCCGTAAACGACATTTATGCCGCAGCGGCAATCGTTCGAGAGGTCGCACTCGATGCCGGTGGCGGCGTACTTGTCAGCGACTGGACCCGCCGCCACGTAAACTTCTTCCGCTCAATTCAGATTACGAAGTCAATTCTGTTCGTTATCCTGCTGCTGGTCGTTGCTGTTGCGGCGTTCAATATTGTTTCGACGCTGGTAATGGTGGTGAAGGACAAACAATCGGACATCGCAATTTTGAGAACGGTAGGAGCAAGTCCATCCAGCATACTGAAAATTTTCATAACACAGGGGAGCATCATCGGTGTGGCAGGTACGCTGGCTGGCGTGGCACTGGGTGTGTTGTTCACAGTAAACCTGGAAACGATTGTCTCGTTCATGGAATCGGCATTCGGCATAAAGTTTCTGGCGGCCGACGTGTATTTCATCAGCGATTTGCCGGCGGACCTGCGCCTGTCGGATGTCGTCAGGATAGGTGCCATCGCGTTGATCCTCGCCCTTGCTTCGACTGTTTACCCGGCCTGGCGCGGTGCGCGCACGATGCCGGCCGAGGCGCTGCGATATGAGTGAGCAAATGCCACAAACGAACGACCGGGAAGTGGTACTCCTGTGCCGTTCCATTGTGCGGCGGTTTGACGAGGGTGGTGCGACGCTGGAAGTCCTCAGCGGCATCGATCTGACGGTAAGAGCGGCCGAACGGCTGGCCATTATCGGCACCTCGGGTTCGGGCAAAACGACCTTGTTACAAATACTGGGCGGCCTCGACGCGCCCACGTCCGGCGAGGTACTGGTCGACGGACAGTGCATGCACAAGACGAGCGAGCGCGGCAAGGCAGATCTGAGAAACCGCTACATCGGGTTTGTCTATCAGTTCCATCACCTGCTGCCCGAATTTTCGGCCGCAGAAAATGTCGCGATGCCGCTGCTGATCCGGCGTGTCCGCAAGGAAGACGCGTTGAATCAGGCACGGGCGTTACTGGAGCGAGTGGGCCTGGGCGAAAGACTGACCCACAAACCGGGTGAGTTGTCTGGCGGCGAGCGCCAGCGGGCGGCGGTTGCAAGGGCGCTGATAACGCGTCCGAAGCTCGTCCTGGCCGACGAACCGACCGGAAACCTCGACGCCGGCAATGGCGAGCACGTCCTGCAACTGATGCTTGAACTCAATCGCGAACTCGAGACGAGCCTCGTCATCGCCACGCACGATCACGCGATTGCCAGGCGCATGGACAGGATCATGTTGCTGGAAGGTGGCTGCCTCAGACCCGCCGACTGATGTTGCCGGAAGGATCGGAAGATTCCTTAACCCTTGTCTTTGCGGCGCCGACGGGCAGCCACGTAATCGGCCAGCGACGCGCGCCACAAAAGATCGAGCCCGACATAGCCGATCAGCGAAGCGAGCGCCCCACACAGGATGCAACCGAGCAACAGCGGTCGCCAGACGTTCAGAAATCCATGTGTCAACCATTCCACTGACAGCTCGAGCTCGAAAGGTTGAGGCTCCAGCCCGAGCAGAAACGAACCGACACGGTACGCCAGTCGAAACATCGGATATATAGTCAACGGGTTCATCAACAATGTGCCGATGATAGTCGCCGGTATGTTGACTCTCAGGAGAAGCGCCAACAGTACGGCCGACAGCGTATGTGCCGGAAAGGGCAGGAAGGCGATAAAAAGTCCCAGTGAAAACCCTGGTACGACGGTTTTGCGCCGTATGCCCCAGTATGCCGGGTGATGCAGCAGGTGACGAAACGGGCTTAAATACCACTGTTGGCTGATTTTGTGGCGTTTGAACGCGAATTTCCTAAAAAACCGCCTTGGCATTCGTGACTGAATCCGATCCAATGAAAAGCAGCATCATAACGATAAATCGCAGGGAAGCGGAACATGCTTATGCTTTGCTTATGTGCATTGGCAGGCGCATACACGCTGCAGTTATGCAGTCATTTGCCCGATAAATTCCTGTTAATTGTCCTTGTCCCAGTATCGCTTGCCGCTTTTTTCGCCCCGGGAATACGCTTTGCCGGCGCCTATCTGCTTGGGCTGCTGCTACTCGCGTTTGCCGCACATGGCGTCATCGATGCCACGCTGTCGCCGGCGTTTGCAGGGAAAACCATCAGGATAGACGCGCGGGTCGCTGACTTTCCCAAACACCGTGGTGCGTCACTGAGCTTCCTGGTAGAACCCGTCGGCCGTGATGACCTGCCCGGCAGGATTCGACTGAGCTGGTTCGAGGCGACAAGCAAACCGGCCCTCGGCGAGACCTGGCAATTTGAGGTGCGTTTGCGGCGACCGCGAGGCTTTTCGAATCCTGGCGGCTTCGACTACGAAGCCTGGCTCTTTCGGCAAGCCATTGGCGCGACCGGCTACGTTGTAAACGGTTCGTATAACGTTCGGCGCGACGATCGAGCTGTTGACCGGATTTCCCGCCTGCGGCAGCGATTTGCAACACGAATCGACGCACGCTTGCCCGACGACGACGCCTCGGCCGTCGTGATGGCGGTGGCCGTTGGCGCGCGACATACCATCACGCGGGAACAATGGCAGCGCTATGCGGCCACCGGAACGAGCCACCTGATGGCGATATCCGGTCTTCACATTGGTCTTGCCGCCGGTGGCGTGTTTTACCTTTGCTGGTTCCTGCTTTCTTTTTTTTGCCGCGGAGCCAACATCAGGGATTGTGCGGCAGTTATTGCGGCAATTGCTGCCTTGGCTTACGCCGAAATTTCCGGGTTTGCAGTGCCGGCCCGGCGAGCCGTCTTGATGACAATTATTTTTGTGCTGGCAGGCCTTTTTCGTCGCCAATTATCATCTGCGCGCCTGCTTGCCATTTGCGGCCTTACAATTCTGGTAACAGATCCACTCGCGATTCAGGCGCCGGGCTTCAAGCTTTCCTTCGCCGCTGTGGCGATACTGTTCTGGCATTTGCGTGTAACGCGGATCCCTGTGTATGCCGTGAACAATCGTCCTCTTGCGAAGTTGTTGAACGGCGTACGACGTTTGACTTCGACCCAGGTAGCACTTTTATTCGGTCTTTTTCCCTTGACGGCGCTGCTGTTTGATCGGGTCGCCATGCTCGCGCCTTTCGTCAATTTGCTGGCGTTACCGGTTTTCAACTTTCTTACGGTTCCTGCCTGCCTGCTGGCCCTGATGCTCGACGGACCGTTTCAACCGGCGGGCGACATTGCGCTCGACATCGCCTATCGAAGTGTCAGTCTCGTGCTCTGGCTGATCCGTCATGCGGCCGAAATGCCGCTCGCAAACTTTCACATCGCGCGGCTGGAAGGGCTCATCGCGATAGCGGCTTTATTGCCTTCGCTTTGGGCGCTGGCTCCGCCCGGCTGGCCGGGACGCAAACTGGCCCTGGTTGCCGCGCTGGCAATGATTCTCCACCGGCCGCCACCACCACCGCAGGACTGCGTTGATATGCACGTGCTGGATGTGGGTCAGGGTCTCGCCGTTGTCTTGCGGACGCACCGGCATGCAGCGGTTTTTGACACCGGTCCGTCGTTTCGCAGTGGTACCGATACCGGTCAACTCGTCTTGCTGCCCTTTCTCAGGAGCGAGGGCATTGCTTCGCTGGACTTGCTGCTGGTCAGCCATGCTGACCAGGATCATTCAGGAGGGGCGCGGTCGCTGAGCGAAGAGATCGGCATAAAAAGGATGCTGACCGGCGAAGTGCTTGAGCGTATCGATCTGCGGCAAGAGCGGTGTCAGGTGGGCGAGTCCTGGCATTGGGATGGCGTCGAGTTCGCGGTCATGCACCCTGAGGAATCGGGCCGCTGGCACGGCAACAATGCGTCGTGTGTGCTGGAGCTGCGCATTGCCCGGCACAGGGTTGTGCTCACGGGTGATATCGAATCAAATGCCAGACATAGAAGCCGCAACGGTTTCAGCCCGTAAGCCTTCCGAATCTACTAGGAAAAACAAGGCTAAGGGTGTCGTTAGTGGTCGTTGAAAGTCGCTGACGGTCGGAGTAAAATGCTACCCATATGGACTCTGGGTAGCAAATGGCCAAGAAAAAGCTCACAGATCGCGCTGTCAAGCTGCTGAAGCCCGGTAACGAGCGTTTCGAGGTGTGGGATGCCTCTGCATCCGGTTTTGGCGTGCGCGTCTCTCCTGCGGGCCGTAAGAGCTTCATCTATTTGTACCGTTTCGAGGGTCGAGCAAGGCGGATGACTCTGGGCGTATATCCCAGAATGAGCCTGGCTACGGCACGAACCCGTCATGCTGAAGCACGGGAGTTGCTCGAGGAGGAAGGGAAGGATCCCGGGGCCGAATTGGTCAAGACCAAGCGAGCCAACCGTGAGGCGCCGACTGTGAATGATCTGGCCGATGAGTACATGGAGAAATGGGCCAAGCCTCGCAAACGATCATGGAAGAAAGACGGGCGGTTGCTGAAATTGAACGTTTTGCCGTTCATTGGGCGCAAGAAGGCGGCGGACGTTACTCGCAGAGATATCATCCTGATTTTGGATACAGTCATGGATCGAGGGTCACCAATCTCTGCTAATCGAACACTGTCGGTGGTTCGAAAGATGTTTCGCTTTGGCCTTACTCGGGATCTTGTTCCGCATAATCCGTGCGAGGCAATTGAGGCGCCGGCCAAGGAAAATCAGCGCGATCGGGTTCTCAGTGCTGCAGAGACCAAGAAGCTGTGGAAGATGCTTGAGAATGACGATCTTGATATGACGCTGGCACAACGACAGTGTCTGCGTCTGATCTTGGTGACTGCCCAAAGACGCGGGGAAGTGGTTACTGCCAGATGGGAGGACATCGATTTAGGGGCCGCCTGGTGGACCATCCCGGAGGAGATCGCGAAAAACAATCTGCCGCATCGTGTACCGCTGTCACCGCTCGCTTGTCGGCTATTGAAAGCTGCAAGGAAAGAATCTCCTGGTTCGGTGTTTGTGTTTCCTCATCCACGCAAGGAAAGCCATATCAATGAAGAAGCTGTCACCAAGGCGGTCAGGCGTAATGAAACATTCTTCGGTCTTGAGCATTGGACGCCTCACGATCTGCGACGGACTGCAGCTTCGCAGATGGCCAGCATGGGAACGCCGCGACTTACGATTGGAAAGATACTAAATCATGTGGAGCCCGGTGTTACGGCAGTCTATGACCGTCACAGCTACGACCAAGAAAAGCGCAAAGCACTGAACGCCTGGGCCAGGAAATTGGAGAGCATCATCAGCGGCAAGAAAGCCAAGGTAATCGAACTGAAAACGGGATAAATTAGAAATTCCAGGGCTAGGATCGCATCCGAAAAGTCGGTTCCTTCACCGG